>QHUM01000040.1 GCA_003222135.1 Gemmatimonadota bacterium
TCTTGTTGCCGGTCCCCGACATCTTGAGCCCTCCCCGTACGATGACGGCTCCATCGAACGTGAAGTTGCCCGCCACCGTGAAGTCCCCATCGACCAGCAGGATGCCCTGACCGCGACCCGTGGTGACCTTCAAGTCGCCTAACGCGTGGATGATCGGGAAGTAGCTCTCGCACGCGGTCGCCGGGGCGGCGTGGGTCGGCTCCCCCCAGTTCGGCGGATTCACACTGGCCTGGCACACGCCGCCGACCACGAGGGGCCCGACGCCGTTCAGCAAGCTGCCACCCGCATACGTCATAGTCGCCGCTGCCGCGAGCGACTGATAGTTCGAGTTGCCGTAGTTGAAGTACGTATTCGTGTCGCCGGCCGCAGGGCTGGTGAGCACAGGCGGGCTCCCCGAGAGGGTGACGCTCCCGTTGACCGTGGCGGTGGTCGTGGGGGAAATCGCCGCTCCCGCGACGGGCGGGGCGGTGGCGCCGCAGGCGGCCCACCCAGCGGGGGGAGCGTCGTTCCCGTTCACCGTGACGTTGCCGCTGACGGTGGTATTGCCTTGGGTCGTGATCGCGCCCATGAAGTTCATCTGCGGCATGTCGAGCTTGAATAACGTGGCGTAGCGGCGCCGGGCGGTCGCCTGACTGCCCTGCGCGCCCGCCGTGCCCTCCGAGACCGCCCAGAAGGACACGCCGGAGACCTTCGTCACGGTGACCTTCACGCTCGCCCCGCGCGGCGCGGTGTAGGTCTTGGTGAGCGTGTCGCCCACCGGTCGCCGGTTGTCGGCGAGGTTCCAGTCCTGCGGCAGGCGGTTCAAGCCCAGCTCGGCGGCCGCCGCGGCGCGCGTTTGGCGCACCGTGTTGCCGCCGATCCGGTAGTCCTGGGTCGACACGAACACGATCCCGCCGATCATGACCCCGATGATCACGATGGCACCGAGCGCCATCAGCAGCGCCATGCCTCTCTCTGACTTCAGTGTCGCATGCATACTTGCCTCGCTCCCTGGAAAATGCTGCCCGCCGCTTACTTGCGGTTGCGCAGCCCGACCTCGATACGCAGTGAGTCCCGGAATGTCGTCGCCCCGTCCCCGGTCAGATCGAGTTGCGCCGTCCCCTGCCCCCGCACGACGAGACTGATGCGCGCCACCAGGCTGCGATTCGCGGTGACTGCGCCGGTGGAGTCATAGTAGGCGAACTGAACGCCGCTGGTCCCGTTCACCGCGTACGGTTGGAACGGGCCGGCGAGCGGCTGCAGCGCGTTGCACACGGGTACGCGGCCGGTCTTACAGTCGAAATACCCGAGATACCACCGCCCGTCCGCCGCCTGATAGACGCTGTAGTGCACGCGGCGGAAGAAGCGGATCCCCGAGCCCACGATGATCTTGCTGCTCGCCGCCGGCGACAGAGTGAGCCGGTAGCTCGGGTTCGAGGCGGTGAGATCGATCCCTTGCGTCAGACCACTCGACGTCGGGCAGCCGGTGGCGACGTTCCCGGTGACGGCGGTGACCGCGGTGATCTGGTGTCGCGTCCAGGCGTCGTCCGTGGACGCGATGCTGGTCGAGTCATTGTACACGAGCAGCGAGTCGCCGACCGACGGCAACGCGTTCCAGTTGGTCATCGCCGAGCCCTTAGCGAGCACCCGCGGGACGGTCGAGAGCTGCCCGGCTGAGTTGACGCACACGATCGAGCTGCCGAACGCCGAGCGAAACTCCAGCGACGAGTCGGACATGGCATAGATGTCTCCGCCGATGCTCGAGATACCCCGGAAGTCCGACGGCAGCATCGCCGCGGCCTGGCGGATCTGCTGGCGCGTCTGGATCAGGTCGGTCGTGCTGTTGTAGAACCGTTGCTGCCGCAGCAGCAACTTGACGATGGCACCCGCCACGAAGCTCACGAGCACCATGGTGATGATGAGCTCGACTAAGGTGAACCCGGCCCGGCGGGTCGGCGCGTGTAAGGTCAGCATGGCAGGAAGCTCCGGAACGTTTCGGTGCGCTGACGATGGCTGCTCAAGAAGGTGACGTTGACCGTCACGTCATCGGCGCGGGCCAGGCGATCGAGGGTCCAGGCCTCGGAGAGGCCTCGGCTCACGGCCGACCCGGCGGCACGCGTGGCGCACGGGGTCGCGCGGACCCGCTCGAAGCGGGACTCCGCCACGCTCGCCGCGATGGTCCGCGACTGCGTGCTGGTGAGCGACGCCATGATCACCGACGCCGACCCCGCCATGGCCAAGAGGCCGACGCTGAAGATCATGACCGCCACTAAGAGCTCGACGATCGTGTAGCCGCGCTGGTTCATGGACAACTCCGTGTAGTGATGCGACCGAGTCCGGTAACGCACAGGGTATCGGTGGCGGCCCCGATCTGCACCGTGAGCTTCGGGGTCTGCGCCACGTTGGCCACGAACCCGCGGGGGTCGAACTGGATCGTGTCCTTGGGGCTCGCACCCAGGGTCGCGCCGTAGCGTTGCGACATGTCGATCTGGGTCCGCAACTGGACCGGCGTGCCCGATGAGTCGACCAGGATCTTCAGGACGTTGCCGCTGCGCACCAGCCACGCCGTCCGGCTCTGCTGGATCGCGATCGTGCGTGCCCGGAAGAGGTACGCGGTCACTTCGCGGCTCGCCGAGCGCCGCGAGCTCGCCACCCAGGTCCCGCGCACCGACTTGACCGTGATCGAGAGCATGATCCCCATGATCACGAACACGAGCAGCATTTCGATGAACGTGAAGCCGGCGGCCTGACACCGGCGCGAGATCGAGCGATTGAGCACGAAGCCTCCTGAAAAGCGTTCGAACGAGTGCCTGCAGTCGTCGAGCAAGGGCAAGGCGTATACCGTCACGAGCCCCGCCTCAGAATCGGATCCGTTCACGTTTTTTACAGCGTCAATATCCCGTACATCGGGCAAGGTGCAACAAGCATTCATGGTATAGCATATAGATGCTATATCATGTCTAGTTGTAACATCGCCGGGTGTCAAACTTCCATACACCTGCGCGGTGTGGTGCGCCCCGTCACACCCCCGCGGTGAGCACCGCAAGATCTGACCAGCAACACAACGCCCCGGGATTGCTCCCGGGGCGCCGTGTGCGTCTCTGCGTCTGCGCGTCTAGCTGTCTAGTACATCCCGCCCATGCCACCGCCCCCGCCCGGCATCGGCGGGGCCTTCTCCTTCTCCTTCTTCTCCACCACGACGCACTCGGTCGTGAGGAGCAGGCTGGCGATGGACGCGGCGTTCTGCAGCGCGGTGCGCGTGACCTTGGTCGGGTCGATGACCCCCGCCGCCACGAGATCCTCGAACGAGTCGGTCTGGGCGTTGTAGCCGAAGTTCTTGTCCTTCGACTCCTTCACCTTCCCGACGACGATCGAGGCCTCGGCGCCCGCGTTCTGCACGATCATCCGCATCGGCTCCTCGAGCGAGCGACGTACGATCTCGACGCCGATCTTCTCGTCGTCATCCGCCGTCTTCACCTTGTCCAGCACCTTCTGGGCGAACAGCAGCGCCACGCCGCCGCCCGGCACGATGCCTTCCTCGACCGCGGCGCGGGTGGCGTGCAGCGCATCCTCCACCCGGGCCTTCTTCTCCTTCATCTCGGTCTCGGTAGCCGCACCCACGTTGATGACTGCGACGCCACCCGCCAGCTTGGCGAGCCGCTCCTGCAGCTTCTCTTTGTCGTAGTCCGACGTGGACTTGTCGATCGCGGCCTTGATCTCCTTGATGCGGCCCTGGATCGCGTCGCGCTTGCCCTTACCGCCCACGATGGTCGTGTTGTCCTTGTCGACCACGATCCGCTTGGCTTGCCCGAGGTCTCCCAGCACGGAGTTCTCGAGCTTCAAACCCATCTCTTCGGAGATGACCTGGGGCGCGCCGGTCAGCACCGCGATGTCGATCAGCATCTCCTTGCGACGGTCACCGA
Source organism: Gemmatimonadota bacterium (assembly GCA_003222135.1). Taxonomy (GTDB): domain Bacteria; phylum Gemmatimonadota; class Gemmatimonadetes; order Gemmatimonadales; family GWC2-71-9; genus 20CM-4-69-16. The sequence continues at coordinate 3,903 of QHUM01000040.1, forward strand.
ACCCGGGCGCCTTGACCGCGCAGACCTTCAGCGTGCCCCGGAGCTTGTTGACCACCAGCGTCGCCAGTGCCTCGCCCTCGACGTCCTCGGCAATGATCAGCAACGGCCGGCCGGCCTGCGCCACCTTCTCGAGGATCGGCAACAGGTCCTTCATCGTGGAGACCTTCTTGTCGTGGATCAGAACGTAGGCGTCTTCCAGCACCGCCTCCATCTTCTCCGGATCGGTGATGAAGTAGGGCGACAAGTAGCCGCGATCGAACTGCATCCCGTCCACCGTCTCGAGGGTGGTCTCGAGACCCTTGGCCTCCTCCACCGTGATCACCCCGTCCTTCCCCACCTTCTCCATCGCCTCGGCGATCAGGTTGCCAATCTCCTTGTCGTTATTCGCCGAGATGGCGCCGACCTGCGCGATTTCCTTGCGACCGGCGGTCGGCACCGAGATCTTCTTCAGCTCTTCCACCACGGCCTCGACCGCCCGCTCGATCCCGCGCTTCAGTGACATTGGATTCGAGCCCGCGGTGACCGACTTGAGCCCCTCGCGGAAAATCGCCTGGGCGAGCACGGTCGCCGTGGTCGTCCCATCGCCCGCCAGGTCCGACGTCTTCGTCGCCACTTCCTTCACCATCTGGGCGCCCATGTTTTCGATCGGATCTTCGAGCTCGATTTCCTTCGCGACGGTCACGCCGTCTTTCGTCACGGTGGGATTACCGAACTTCTTGTCGATGACGACGTTCCGGCCCTTGGGGCCGAGGGTCACCTTCACCGCTTCGGCCAGCTGGTCGACGCCCCGCTTGAGCCGGGCGCGGGCCTCGACGTTGAACTCCAATTGCTTCGCAGGCATTGCGTGTCCTCCTAGGACTCAGCCGAGCTTGGCTATGACGTCGGATTCCTTGATCAGAATGATCTCTTCGCCTTCGAGCTCCACCTGGGTGCCGCTGTACTTCCCGTACACGACGCGGTCCCCCACCTTGAGCTCGAGCGGGACGATGTCCCCCTTCTCGCGCCGGCCGGGACCCACAGCGATGACTTCGCCCTGGATCGGTTTTTCTTTCGCGGTATCGGGGATGTACAGCCCGCCCTTCATCTGCTCGGTCTCCTCGATCGGCCGGATCGCCACCCGGTCGGCGAGGGGGTAAATCTTCAGCTTGGTCTTGCTCGCGGTTGCAGTAGCCATATGCCAGACCTCCAGCTGTGCTGTGTAAGTGCTTGTGACATATTACGATTAGCACTCTGGCGAAGTGAGTGCTAAACGAACCGCGAGGAATCTCTCCGCTTGGCCGTCGCGTGTCAAGGGGGTCGCCGGGTGAGCGAGTCTACGATCGCGCGCGCGCGGGCCTCGACCGTGCCTCCCAACGAGTCTCGGGGCCCCGACACGGCCGCGATGATCGCACCGGTGCGGGTGTCGGCCAGGCGGATATACAACCACGTCGGGGCGCCCGGCTCGGGCTCCCGCTGGGTGAACCAGAAGAGATACGCCGTAGGCGCGCCGCCGCCTTTCACCGCACTGCGCACCGAGTACCCGCGACGCTTCAGTCCCCGGCCGATCTCCCGGCTGAGCGAATCGTGGTGTGTGACGAGGATGTCGTATGCCCGGACTGACCCCGGAGCCCGGTAGCCAGCGACGGGGGCGCATCCGAGGGCTACGACATTGCCGGTTAAGGCGATACCGAGTTGTCGGAAGAGGCGACGCTTCATGGGATAACCCGCCTCGCCCCCACCCAGCGATCCAGCCAGTATACCCCCTCGGGGTCACGCACGTCGAGGCGAGAGAGTTTGACGCCCCGAGTCGAGCTGTGGATGAATTTCCCTTCGCCTACGTACATGCCGACGTGCGTCACTCCCGAGCCGGGCCGGGCGGAGAACAGCAGGATGTCGCCCGGTCGGAGCGCGTCCATCACGGGCGCGACCTCCGCCCCGGCGTGCGCCTGGTCGCGGCTCATGCGCGGCAGCCGAATCCCATGCTGGCCGTAGGCGTACTGCACCAGCCCGGAGCAGTCGAACCCGTTGTCGGCCGTGCCACCCCAGATATAGGGCGTGCCGAGCGATTCGAGCGCGGTCTGCACGACATCGACCGCATTCCCGCTGATGCTCGTGGGCGGCGCGGGCGGCGCGGGCGGCGGGAGCTCGGGAGGTGCGCCGGCGCCTCCCGTCCCCCTGCCCCGGGCAACCCCTCCCAAGCCGATCGAGATCCCGAGCGCGGCGCTCAAGCCCGAGCGCGCACCGTTCCCCGTGCGCCAGAACCCGCGGAGCCCCCGGTCCTCCACGCGGTAGCGCAGCTCGGCTCCGACGCCGAACCAGGAGAGCGGGCGCCACTCGACACCTCCGCCGAAAGTCCACTGCACGGCGAGCTCGTGGCTCGTGGTGTCGGTAGACAACCCGGCGGCGAGGCCAGCGAGGGCATACGGGCCGAAGCTCCTCCGGCCGCGCCACGCCTGGATCTCGTAGCCCGCGCCGTAGAATGCACGGCGGTGTCCCAGGGTGTCGCTCACGACCACCGCGACGCCGAAACCGTGCGTGAAGGTGCCGCCGAGACGGGTGCTGGTGCGGAATTCGTAGGTGTCGGCGCGATTGCCGTTGTACCATCGCCCGACGTGGAACTCGAGGCCGCGCCCCCCGCCTCTTCCCTGGGCGCTCAGCGCGAGCGGCGCGAGCGCGAGCAGTTGGACGGCGACGAGCTCAGTCCGCCGCGGCAACGGCGGCTTGCTCCTGGGACGGGCGCGGCGCCATGTGATGCGACAGGAGGTGGGGCGCTCGCCGCATGAACCGGACCCACATTGCGAGCGCGGTGAATCCGAACAGCGCGGCGCCGAGTCCCGCCACGGCCAGCATGGTGAGCGGCGCGGTGAAGCGGGTGCCGACGAGGGCCCCCACCCATAAACCCGCGTACGACGCCCCCCACGCAAGCAGGGGTGTGACGAGCCAGCCCAGAACGATGAGGAGATGCGCGAACCAGCGTGGCACGGCGCCGCCTACTCCCCTGCCCGTCCCTACCGCTTGCGGACGAGGGCGACGACGGCGAGCACCGCCAGCGCGATGGTGAACCCGGCGCCCGCCTCGGCTGGAAGCACGAGGTCGAGCCGGGCAAGCCGCGCCACGACCACGAGTGCCACCGCGCCCACCAGCGCGGGCGTCGCGGCGCGCGCGATCGACGTCTCGCCGTGGGCCGCGCGGGCCGCGCTGACGATACCCCCGGTCCAGGCGAGAAACGTCCCGAGCATCCACCAGATCGGCAGGTACCACCACGTACTCCCACCACCGATGGCGTCCCAGGTCCAGGGGTACGCCTTGAACGGCCGCAGCAGGACGATGTCGATCGCCATGAAGACGACGGTGCCCCACAACCCGATCGCGGCGGCCCCCGCGATGCCCTCGACGTGGCGTGCCTGGGTCAGCCGAGCGGGGAGGAAGCTCACAGCGGTGCCGGTCGCGAGCACGATCAGCGCCTCGAGCGCGCGCTGCGGCAGCACCGCCGTCACCTGCCGTGAGACGATCAGGAACGCCACCACAGCGGCTGCGGTGAGCAAGCCAATCTGGGTGCCGCCAACCATGACGGTACGAATGTCCGAACGGTCCGACGCGGTGGCTGTCGCAGTGGCCGACATGCTCCCCCAGTTTTTCGAGGCGGAACGGTCTCCGCCCCAATCTAAACCCACGGCCTCAGCGGGCAAACACCGCCAGCACGGTGAGATCCGTCACCGCCCAGGCGGTCAAGGCCCGATACATCGCGCGTTGGTGCTCGGTCGCGGTCCAGCCGACCTGACGCATGTACCAGGGCGCCAGCACGCCGAGCCACGCCGCCAAGGGGACGGCGAGCGCGCCGCCCCACCGGCCGACCCTCAGCAGTGCGACGGCCCACACGAACAACGCAAACGCCGCCAGGACGCACGCGATTGCGACGGCGAGGCTCGCCCGCATCCCGAGAATCAGCGCCAGCGTGCGGTCGCCGCGCCGGCGGTCTTCCTCCATCTGATACAGCTGGGTGAGCGGATAGAGCCCGGCGAACAGCGGGCAGAACCCGAGCAAGATGAGGGCGTGGCCCAGGTCGAGCGGCCGTCCCGTCGCCGCCCACGTCGCGAACGGCGTGAACGTGCCGAACCCCCACATGTTGATCAGCCAATCCACGCCCGCCACCGCCTTGAAGCGAAATGGCGGCACCGAGTACGCGAGCGACATCGCGAAGCAGATCGCGTACGCCAGGCGGAACGCGGGCGGCAGCGTGAACGCAAGCAGCTGGCCCCCTACGAGCAGTGCAGCGCTGAAGGCCAGCAGGCCCTTCGGAATGGGGGGTGGCGCCATCAAGTAGCCGATGTCGCCCTCATCCTTATCGAAGACGGAGTTGATCGCGAGGGTGCCGCCGTTCAGGCATACCACCCAAAGCACGAGCGCCCACAGCGCGGGCAGCAACCGCTCCCCGCTCCCTATTCCCCGCAGGCCCACCGCCAGCAGATAGCCCAGGGCCGTATGCCCCGCCATGATCGGCCATTCGGCGGGGCGGAGATGCAGCAGGTAGGAGAACGCATCGCCCGGCAGCAGGCGGTAGCCCCAGCGACGCCACGCGCTGCGACCGCGATAGGCGGCACTCGCCTCTACCACTTGAGTCCCAGTGCCGTGGCCGCGATCCGGAGTCCGGCCAGCGTCAGATCGGGATGCACGGCCTCGATCGCGCGCGCCAGCGGCGCGACCAGGCTGGCGAGCCCGCCGGTCGCGATGACGTACGGCGTCCGACCGTTGGGCCACTCGGCCTTGATGCGGCGGACCAGGCCGTCTACCGCCTCCGCCGCGCCGAGCAGGACACCGGCTCGGATGCACTCCTCGGTGCGTCGCCCGATCACCCGTTCGGGAGGCGTCAGCTCGGTGGCGGGAAGCTTTGCCGTGTTGCGGATCAGCGCGTCGGACGCCGTGCGAACGCCGGGCATGATGACGCCTCCGATGAACCGGCCGTCGCCCGTGATGCAGTCGAACGTGGTCGCGGTCCCGAAGTCCACAACGATCGTGTCGCGCCGGAACAGCTGAGAGGCGGCGAGTGTGTTGAGGATGCGATCGGCCCCGACGCTGAGCGGCTCGTCCACGTCGAGAGTGATGGGCAGCGCGGAGCGCCCGTCCACGACGACGGGTGGGATGGTCGTGGCGCGCTCGACCGCCTCGCAGATGCCCTGCGTCACCGGCGGTACGACCGACGCGACGACCGCGGCCCGCACTTCCTGGGTCGACCGTCCCGCTTGCAGCAGGTAGGCCGTGAAGGCCGCCGCCCACTCGTCCGGGGTACGCGCCGGTGCCGTCGTGAGCCGCCAATGCGCTTCAAGGCTGTCGCCCCGGAACAGCCCGAGCTTCGTCTCCGTGTTGTTGATGTTGATGGCGAGGAGCATGGGCGGGCTAAGATAGGCCGGCCGACTCGCGCCCGCCACGGCGCCACACCATCCACCCGAGCGCGATCGCGAGCGCCGCGGTGCTGGCGAATGCGAGACCGCTCGCCAGCCCGGCACGACCAGTGACGATCGGCGCGCCGCCCAGCGCCTTGAGCGGGGCGTTGTGGAGCCCGTGGTATACCGCCGCCGCCGTGAGCGAGCCCGAGAGCACGTACACACACCCGGCCACGAATCCACCCAATGCGGTGCCCAGCAAGCTCCCCAGCGGCGCACCAGCGTATCCCGGCTGGACGGCGTGCCACAGTCCGAACACGACCGCCATGAGCGCCAGCGCGCCAATACCGGCGGAATCCGGCGAACCGACGAGCGCACGCCGGAACGCGAGCTCTTCGGTCACGAACGCCACCGTCGCGTCCGCCACGAGGAAGAACACGAACGCGGCGGCGAAGGCGGAGGGCGGGACGACTGGTCGCAGCACCGCGATGAGCAGTACTTCCGGCAGCAGCGCCGCCGCGGCCGCGGCACCGTACCAGCGCCACAGCGCGCGTTGGCGGGTGGCTGCGACGGCGGCGCCCCAGGCCGCGACGCCCGCCAGGAGCGCCAGGGACGCCGCACGGTCGTCACGCCACAGCCGGGCCAAGAGGGCGTCGTTGCCCTGCCAGATGAGCGCGGCCGCGCAGGCCGCGCCCACGGCGAAGCCGCGTGCCACCTCCGGCGCGGGGCGGTGGGAGCCCGCCGGTCCCCACGAGAACCCGAGCGGCAACCGGGCGGCGAGCAGCGCGACCAAGGCGCAGACGCCGGCGGCGAGCGGCACCGCCGTGCCGCCCGCGAGCTGCCGCACCGCGGCCAGGCGTGGCAGGCTCGCCGCCGTGATCACGAGCGCCGCCGCGAGCGCGAGTCGCGCGCGCCACGAGAGATCAGGCGAGCTCGACACGGCCCTCGCGCACGCCGATCGTTCCCGCACCCAAGTCCACGAGCAACGCGCCGTCGGGACGGAGCCCGCCGGCGCGGCCCGCGGCCGGCGCGCGGAGCTGGCGGCCCCGCAGCCAATCACGCTCAGCGAACGCGGCGCACTCCTGCTCCGAGAGCGCCGGATCGAGCGCGGCGCTGCGCACCAGGGCGGGCACCAGCCGGTCCAGCACGTCGATCCGCCGCACCGCCGGGAGCCGCTCCGCGAGCGCGATGGCGCGACTCGCCATGGCCGTCGGCACCGCGTTGCGGACGTTGACGCCGACGCCTACGGCCAGCCACTGCAGCCGCTCCCCCTGCCATCGGCCCTCGCACAGAATCCCGGCGAGCTTGCGGTCGTCGAGCAGCACGTCGTTGGGCCACTTGAGACGCGCGAAGGGACCACCGAGCAGCGCATCGACCGTGTCGGCGACCGCCACGCCGGCGCGGATCGATGCGGTCCCCAGCACGGCGTGCTGGGGGCGGAACAGCACGCCGAGCCAGACGCCACCGTGCGGGGAATGCCACGTGCGACCATCTCGGCCCCGGCCGGCGGTCTGCTCCTCGGCGATCACGGCGGTCGCCGCGGGCGCGCCCTGGACGCCCAGCTGGTGAATCGCGTCGAGTGTCGACGTGAGCTGGTGGAACAACCCGCAGTGCGGCACGCCCCACCGTGCCGCGAGCTCCGCCGCCGGCACGCCGTCGAGGGTCATGCGATCCTCCCAGCCACAAGCGCCACGATGCCGACGATCATCGCTCCTTTGAGCCACCAGCTGTTCCGGTCCGGCTTGCCCGCGATGAGTCGGCTCGCGACGAGCAGGACGGCGAGCTGCGCGAACAGCGCAATGAGGAAATAGGCCGCGCCGTAGCGGGCGGCGAGCGGCAGCGCGAGGCTCAGCGGCACGAACGCGACGCCCAAACCCGCGGCGAGGAGCGCCGTGGCGCGCGATCCGATCGCGACCGGCAACGTGCGCCGCCCCACCAGGCGATCTCCCGGCTCGTCGTCCAAGTCCTTGACGATCTCGCGCACCAGATGGAGCCACGCGGCGAGCACCCAGGGCACGACCCCCGCCGCCGGCCGGCCCACGGCGAGGGCGCCGTATTCGAGGGGAAGCCCGGCCACGAGCGCCACGGCGATGTTCCCGGCGACCCCGCGCCGCTTCAGCAGCGGCGAGTACACCAGCATCACGGCGAGCGCGCCGAGGCCGACCAGCACGGCGGCACCATTCACGAGCGCCGCCGCGCCGAGGCCGAGCAGCGTCCCGCCGACCACGCATAAATCGGCTGTGCCGCGCGACAAGCGCCCCGCGGCCAGCGGCCGCTCGCCGGGGCGGCGGTTCACGCGATCGGCGTCGGCATCCCAGACGTCGTTCACCGCGTTGCCGGCCGCGCCCAACCCCACGGCCGCCGCCGCGGCAAACACCAGCAGCGTGGGCGTCGCGAGCGAGCCGAGCGCGATCCAGCCGCCGGCGAGCACGCCGGCCGCGGCGACGACGAGGTTGTGGGCGCGGACGAGCCGCAGGACGTCAATCACCCAGGACGTCCTGATAAAGCGCTTCATAGCGTGGCACCACCCGCTCGGTGGAGAACTCGAGGGCCCGTGCCGCAGCGGCGCGGCGCATCCGCTCGTGCGTCGCGCCATCCTTGAGTACGGCCACGGCGCGCTCCGTCATCTCGTCCACCGCGCCGACGGGCGCCAGATACCCTGTTTCGCCGTCCACCACCACCTCCGGCAGCCCGCCCTGGCGGGTCGCCACGACGGGGACTCCGCACGCCATCGCCTCGAGCGCCGACAACCCGAACGATTCGCTCGCCGACGGCAGCAGGAACAGGTCCCCGCCCCGCAGCAGCTCGGCGACTTGATCGACCTTGCCCAGGAAGCGGACGTCGCCACGCAGCTTCAAACGGTCCACCTCCTGCTCGGCCAAGTCGCGCTCCGGCCCGTCACCCGCGAGCACCAGAGTCGCCGGGAGCGCCCGCCGCACGCCCGCGAACACGTGGATGACGTCGGCGATCCGCTTCACGGGCCGAAAGTTCGACACGTGGATGAGGATCTTGTGATCCGCGGGCGCCAGCGCGCGGCGCCACGAGCCATCGGTCGCCGGATGGAAGTCCGTGGTCGAGACGAAGTTCGGAATCACCCGCACATCGCAGCCGACGCAGCCGAACGCCCGATAGGTCTCGTCCCGCAGATACTCGGACACGGCGGTCACCCCGTCGGAGCGCTCGATCGAGAACTTGGTGATCGTGAAATACGACGGGTCCTGACCGACCAGCGTGATGTCGGTACCGTGCAGGGTCGTCACGACCTTCAAGTCCCGCTCGCTCTGGAGCATCTGTTTCGCGAGCCAGGCGGTCGCGGCGTGCGGGATCGCGTAGTGCGCGTGCATCAGCTGCAGATCCTCGCGCAGGGCGACCTCGTGCTGCTTGACCGCGAGGGCCAGGGCGTAGGGGGAGTGTTCGAACAGCGGATAGTCGGTGGGCACGACCTCGTGGAACGTGACGCGCTGCGCGAATCCGCCCCGCAGGCGGAACGGACTCGCATACGAGATGATGTGCACCTCGTGACCGCGCCGCCCCAGCTCGAGCCCCAGCTCGGTCGCCACGGCACCGGAGCCGCCGTAGGTGGGATAACACGTGATGCCGATTCTCACGAGGCGGGAGACGGGAGAGGGGAGACGGGAGACGTCGTGGCGCGCCAACGCTGCACGATTCGAGCGGCGAGCACCTCCGCGGGCTCAGTCGCGTCCAGGGTCCACACGTGTGGCGTCTCCCGCCTCCCGTCTCCCGGGCCTCGCAGTTGGTTTCTGAACCACGTCTCCTGCCGCTTCGCGTACCGTCGCGTCGCGCGCTCGATCGCGTCGCGCAACTCGGGCTGGGGGAGCCTGCCTTCGAGCATCGCCACGACTTCCCGGTATCCCACGGCGTCCAGACCCGGCGCGTGGGGCGCGACGCCCCCCGCCAGCACCGCGCGCACTTCCTCCACCAGTCCCGCGGCGAGCATGCGATCCACCCGCTGGGCGATGCGGCGCTGCAGCGCCTCGCGCGGCAGGGTCAGATGAATGTACCACGGCCGCATCACGCCGGTCTCGCGTGCCTCGCGTTGCCACCAGGAGAGGGAGCGACCCGTGAGCAGCGCCACCTCGATCACCCGGACGGCGCGTTGGCGGCCCCCACCCGCGAACTGCCGATCGAGCCGGGCCGCCCAATGCGCGAGCCGCGCCGCGCCGAGCGTCCCGGCCCAGGCGCGCAGTCGCTCGCGCGCCGCCGCGTCGAGCGGCGGCTCGCGGAACAGACCCTCGGCCAGGGCGCGCACATAGAATCCGGTTCCCCCGACCACGACGGGCTGGCGCCCGGCGGCCCAGACGCCAGCCAGCCAGACGCTCGCGTCCCGGGCGAACTGACCCGCGCTGTAACGCTCCCCCGGGTCGATCAGATCGATTCCGAGATGCGGCACGCCCGCGCGCTGCGCTCGGTCGGGCTTCGCGGTGCCGATGTCGAGACACCGGTACACCTGCCGCGCGTCGGCCGAGATCGCCAGGATGGCCTCGCGCTTGCCCCACGCGACGGCGACCGCGGTCTTGCCGACGCCGGTGGGACCCACGAGCACGGGAACGAAGGGGCGGTCAGCTCCGCCCAAATCGTCGCTCCAGCTCTTCCTTCGGCAACTGTACGATCGTGGGCCGCCCGTGTACGTCGTGCGCCGGGAGCGTCGCGGTGAGCAACCGACCCACCAGCTCACGCATCTCCTCGAGCTCGAGCCGCTGGCCCGCCTTGATCGCGGCGCGGCACGCGAAGGTGGCGGCGAAGCGCTCGAGGCGGTTCGCCCAACCGCCGAACCGGCCGCCCGCGAGGTCCGCCACGAGCTCCTGGAGGCAGCGCGCGGCGTCGAAGCGCGGGTGTGGATTGGGGGCCGTATGCACGACCACGGTCCGGCCGGAAAACGGCTCGATCTCGTACCCCACGCGTCGCAACAGCTCCCGCTGGGTCTCAATGGCGTCGAGCTCCGGGGGCGTGAATTCGACCGTCAGGGGCAGGAGCAGTCGCTGCGCCGGGGCGCCGTCGCCCGAGAGCTGGCGCATCACCGTCTCGTAGAGGACTCGCTCGTGGGCCGAATGTTGGTCCACGATCGCCACGCCCGAGTCGGTCTGGAAAAGCAGATACGTGTCGAACACCTGGAGGAGCGGTGCGGGGGGTCGGGTGTCAGGGGTCAGGGGCTCCCTCGGAAACAGCTCCCCCGGCGGCCCACCCGGGGCGACGGCGCCGACGTCGGCCCAAGCGCCCCCGATCCCCGGTCCCAGACCCCCGACCCCCAGGGGCGCAGCCGCGGCGAGCGGCCCCAGCGCCCGCCGGACCGCCTCTTCCACGACCTGCTCGACGAAGAACTTCTCCCGGAACCGCACCTCCAGTTTCGCCGGGTGGACGTTCACATCCACCGCATCACCCGGGAGATCGAGGAACAGAATCAAGGATGGCCGGTCGCCGGGCGCGATCGTCGAGCGGTACCCCGCTTCCCCCGCGCGCAGGATGAAGGGATCGCGGATCGGTCGGCCGCGCACGAAGACGTATCCCTTGCGGCCCGCCGGCCGGGCTTGGGCGGGGCGCTGGGCGAAGCCGCGCACCTCGAGCGGTCCCTCGCAATGCGCGACGGGGAGCAGCGTGTCGGCGAGGCCGGCCCCCCACAGGGCCCGCACCCGCTCGAGCTGTCCCGCGGCGGGAGGCACATCGATGAGGCTGCGGTCGTCGCTCGTGAGGGTGAACGCGACGTCGGGACGCGTCAAGGCCAGGACGGTGAGCACCTCCACGACTGCCCGGGTCTCCGTCGCCTGGGCGCGCAGGAATTTGCGGCGGGCGGGCGTATTGAAGAACAAGGCACGCACCGTCACGGTCGTGCCGCGCTGCCGCACGACGTCCGCCACCGCGTCGCGCTTTCCGCCGACGACGCCGATGCGCGTGCCGGCCCGGCCGTCCGGCGAAGTCTCGAGCTCGAAGCGCGCCACCGACGCGATCGCCGGAAGCGCCTCGCCCCGGAAGCCGAACGTCGCGACGCCGATCAAGTCCGCCGGATCGCGGATCTTGCTGGTGGCGTGCCGCGCCAGCGCCAGCTCCGCGTCCTCGCGACCCATCCCGTCGCCGTCGTCGCTCACGCGGATGAGCGTCCTGCCACCGTTCTCGATCGCCACGCGGATCGCGCCCGCGCCGGCGTCGAGCGCGTTCTCGACGAGTTCCTTGACGACCGAAGCCGGCCGCTCTACCACCTCGCCTGCAGCAATCTGGTCCGCGACCCGGGGGGCCAGAACCGCGATCTTGGCGGTCACAGCGGCACGACTTCGGCCGCCATGACCCAGCCATGCACGCCGTCCGGACGTTGCACGCGGAGCCAGGCGCCGCTGCGGCGCTCGACGTAGAGTGCCGCGCCGGCGTCGAGCGTGATGGTGGCGCTCGCGCCGCCGTACGGGGCCACGCGTACCGGCGTCCCCGCACTCGCGATCACCGCGACGGGGCGGGCTCGGTGCTGCCACTCGCCCGCGGCGAGCCCGCTGCACACCGCGGTGGCGAGCCCCACCAGAATCAGCATGATGCCCCGGCGGCGCGCCGCCACGGCCAGCCACACCCCCACCCATCCCGCGGCCGCCGCGAGGGCCCACTCCCCGGGCGTGGCGAGGCCGCTGGCCAGCAACGGCTCGCTGGCCGCATCAGGGGGCGGCAGGAACCGCCGGGCCCGGCGGATGAGCGGCGCCCGCGGTGTCAGGCGCGCGGCGATCGCCCACGCCGCGGCGGCCTTGCCGTCCGCACCGGCGCGATACAGGGTGGCGCCGAGGTTGTACCAGTGCGCCGCGACGCTCGGCCGGGCCGCGGCACGAGCCGCGAAGGAATCGGCGGCGGCGCGGAGCGCGCCGATGTCGTAGAGCGCTTCAGCGTTGGGCGCCTGCGCCGCCGCGAGCTCGGGGGGAGGAGCAGCGCTGACCAGCCCCCCGAGGCACACGGCCACGAGCCAACGGCGGCGCCGGCCGCCGGCGGGCTCCGCGTCCAGCACCTTGAGCACCTGCGCGAGCTCCGCCGCCAGCTCCGCCGCGTCGCCCAGCCCCCGCGGCCCGTAGCGCGCGGCACGCAGCCGGTCGCGCAGGCGCATCACGTGATCGGCGACGGCGCTCTCGACGCCGGCCGCGCGCAGCGCCCGGGCGAGGCCGTCGCCGTCGCGTGCCACCGGATCCGGCACGTGGCTGACGAGCACCGCCTGAAAGGCGTGCTCTAAGCGGCCCAGGCGCGACAGCGGGGCCGCGTCAGGCGCGGCGTCCGTGTCCAGCGCGGGTTGCGACGCCGCGCGCCGCCGCCAGAACCACCCGACGAGCGGCGGGCCGACGAGCAACACCACCCAGCCCCAGGGCACCAGCGCCGCGACGAGCGCGGTCGACCACGCCTCGCGTGGGGAGCGATCGAGCGGCGGGAGCGGGCGCGCGGCGCGCGGCTCCGCGCCCTGCCCCACGGCGAGCGCGCGCGGCGCCGCGCGCGCCACCGCGGCGGCGCCGGCGGCGACGTCGTAATAGGCATAGCGCACTTCGGGGAGCAGAAACGCGCCGGCCGAGTCGGGCACGGCGAGGTAACGGAACGTCTTGCTCCCCCCGATCTGGCCGCCCTTCGACTCGACCCGCACGGTGGCCTCGCCCGGATACGTGCGGAAGCCCGTGGGCCAATGGATCGCGGGCTCCGGCCAGAGCGCCACGTTACCGAGCCCCGACACGGTGGCGCTCACGTCCAACGGCTCGCCGACGCGGGCCTCCGCCGGCTCGATCGCGACATCGACCGCGAGTCCGTGCGCCACTACGCGCGGGTCATCGGCGCTCCGCCCGGCCACGGGCAGCGGCAGCACGCTGACGAGCACCGAGTCACTCTTCAGGGAATAGCGCTCCTCACGGCTGAAGAACGAGAAATTCACCGGCACCGCGTAGTCGAGCGTAGCCGGCGGGATCGTCACGCGTCCCACGGCGAGCGGGAACACGATCTGGTGAGCGACGAACAGGTCCATCCAGCCGCCCCGGACGAGCCGTGACGCCGCCGGCTCGCTCGGTGAGGCGCCGGGATATGACCAGACGCCCTCCGGGGTCTGCAGCGTCAGGATCGGCATGCGCCGCAGCCGGGCACGCAGCTCGCGCGGGAACCACGCCGCTGCGATCACGTCGAGTTGCGCGCCCACGAGCGCGGTATCGGAGGGAAGGATCACGGACAGCGCGACGTGATCGCCTCGCGCCGGCGCCGGTGCGGCGGCGAGGAGCTCGCGCGCCAGCGGGCTGAGGGCCGCCGCCGGGCCCACGGCGGCGCTGTCCACGACGATCGTGATCGGCCCCGTTGCCACCGTCCGCGCGCCCTGGCGGGCCCGTACCGCGCCGATGACCAGCGTCCCCGCCCGCTCGGTCCGCAGCCGCAGCTCGCGGGTGGTCGTGCGCAACTGCCCGACGGCGCCGTCGAGCGACACATCGGTGACCTCGCGGGAGCCCACGATCGTGAATCCCGTGAGGGCCGGGAGCGTGAGGCTCACCGGCTCGGCCGTGCGCGAGCGGGCGCGGACCGTGAGGGTCAACTGCTCGCCCGCCGGGAGGCGGCTGCGGTCGACCCGCGCCTCCAGCATCGGCGCCGGGCCTTGCAGGACGATCAGTACCCACAGGGCGCTCGTCACCAGTCCTTCACTCCCGGCTCCACGACGCGCCGTTGCCGGCCCGAGCGATCGCGTCGGGTCTGCACCTCCTGCTGGCCGATCGAGCGGAGAATCTGCTCGGCCTGGGCCTGGCTCAAACCCCCGGCCGCCGGGGAGCTCTGCGCGCTGCCACCCTGCCCGGCCTGTCCCGGCGGCGCCCCGCCCCCGCCCCCGGAGGGCGGTGGGCTGTTGCGGGAGCTGCCGCCGCCACGGCGCCGCGCGGCCAGCTCGAGGTTCCATTTCGCAGAGAAGTGACCGGGGTTGAGCAGCAAGGCTTCGCGATAGGCGCGCTCGGCCTCGGCCAAGTGCCCGTCGCGGTTCACACTGTCAGCGACGGCGATCCGCAACGCCAAGAGGCCGAGGTTGTACAGCGCGCGAAACCGGATATCGGGCTCGAGCGACGCGCCGGCACGCGCCAGCGCCTGCTGCGCGGTCTCCAGGTCTCCCCCTGCCAACGCGGCGGTGCCGGCGTTGTACCAGGCGGTGTCGTCCTGGCGATGGCGCGCAAGCTCGGCCAGGTATGCCGCGCGGGCGCGCGTCACGTCGCCGCGATCCCATGCCTTCTCCGCCGGGCTGCGCGGCCGAGTCGAGTCCTGGGCGTGGGCCGGCCGCGGGACGCCGCAGCACAGCGCCGCCGCGATCAGCGCGGCCGTGCGGCGTGACGCCGCCTGCCCCACGAGCACCAGCACGGCGAGCAGCACCGGCACCCAGGCGCGCGGCCGGCCGCGCTCGGTGCGCGATTCGCTGGCGCGGGCCCGCTTGTAGGCGGCGACGAGGTCGCGCACCGCCCCCGCCTGGTCCGGCAGCTCCGCCGCCACGATCGCACCCTGCGCCGCGTCCGCCGCGGCGCCGAGGATGTCGTCGCGCCGCCAGGTCTGAATCACGCTGCCGGCGTCGTCCCGCTGCCAGGACTGGAGCGCGCCCCGCTCGTCACGCACCGGGATGCGGGTCGGCGTGCGGGTGCCCTCGGCAACGAGAATCAGGTGGACGCCGAGCGCCCGGAGACGCTCCGCCTGCGCCACGATGTCGGGGAGGGTGTCGTGCGCCTCGCCGTCGGTGAACACGACGACGACCCGATCCGCGAGCTCGGACCCCGCGCCGACCAGCTCCCCACCCTGCCGCAGCGCCCCCGCCAGTCCGGTGCCCCCCTCGGACGCGACGCCCGGGTCGAGCGCATCGAGGTACAGCCCCAGCGCGGAGCCGTCGACCGACAGCGGCGACAGGATGTAGCTCGACCCTGCGAACACCACGAGTCCCAGATGGTCGCCGTTCAGGTCCTGCACCAGCCGGCGGGCCTCGCGCAACGCGCGACCCAGGCGGTTCGGGCTGACATCCTCGGCGAGCATCGAGCGCGAGATGTCGATCGCGAGCGCCAGCGACAGGCCGCGGGTCTCGGCCACGATGTTCTCTTCCCCCCAGCGGGGCCCGGCGAGCGCTACGACGCCCAGGAAGGCGGAGATGGAGAGCGCCGTGGGACCGAGCCGCCCGGCCGCGAGCGCGGCCCGCACCGTCTCCTCGGACCACAGCGCCGCGCGACGCACCCGGGCGCGGCGCGCCCAGGCGGCCCCGAACCAGACCGCGCCGCCCAACAGCGGCGCGAGCGCGAGCACCACGGGCGCGTCGAAGCTCATCAGGGCACCCGCACCGCGAGCGTCGCCGCCAGCACGATCTCGAGCCCCAGCGCCACGAGGCCGAGCGCGAGCGGCACCCGATACGACTCATCGAACCGCCGGTACACCACCTGCTCCACGGTCTCCTTCTCGAGTCGGTTGATCTCGTCGAACACGTGCCGCAGCGACTGCGTATCGGTGGCGCGGAAGTATCGGCCGCCGGTCATCCGCGCGATCTCGGTCATGAGCGGCTCATCGATCTCCACCGGCATCATTTGGTAGCGCAACCCTTCGAGCCCCTGCCCCGTCGGCACGGGGGCTTCGCCCCGCGTGCCCACGCCGATCACGTAGATCCTGATCCCGAACGTGGCCGCAGCCTGCGCCGCTGTCCGCGGGTCGACCATGCCCCGGTTGTTCACGCCATCGGTGAGCAGCACGATGACACGGCTCTTGCCGGGGGCGCGCCGCAGCCGGTTCGCCGCGGTCGCGATCCCGGTGCCGATCGCGGTGCCGTCCTCGAGCATGCCGATGCGCAGGTCGCGGAGCGCCTGCTCCAACACCGCGTAGTCGGTGGTGATGGGAACCTGGGTCAGCGCCTGCGCCGCGAACGCGACCAGCCCGATGCGGTCCGATCGCCGCTCCCGCACGAACTCGATCGCGGTCTGCTTGGCGACGTCGATGCGGTTGGCGGGAGCGAAGTCCTCCGACAGCATGCTGCTGGAGAGATCGATGGCGAGGACGATCGAGATCCCCTCGCTCTTGGTCTGGGCGCGGGCCGAGCCGACCCGCGGTCCGGCGGCCGCGACGATCCACGCGCCGAGGCAGAGGCTGCGCAGGGTGACCGGCAGCCGCGCGATCCAGAGACGCTCGCCCGCCCCGGCCGACGGGCGCACGTCGCTCATGCGCGTGCCCCGGAGCCGGCTCAGCCGCCGAGCCCGGAGCCACCACCAGAAGGGGAGCGCGAGGAGCGCCGCAAGCAGCAGCGGCCGGGCGAAGCTCACCGCTCCAACTCCTGGGCGAAGCGGCGTGCCATCTGTGCCAGGGCCGCCACATCGGTGCCGTGCGCGGACGCAAAGGCGACGCGGTCGAGCTGCTCCAGCAGCTCCCGGAGCTCACGCAGCGAAGCATGTGGCCGGGCGCGCTCGACGGCGGCAATGCATTCCGCGGTGCTCAAAGCGGGCCGCGCTTCGGGAATCGCCCGGGCGACCGCCACCCGGAGGCGAAACGCGGCGCGGGCGGCCACGGCTTTCGGCTCGCCGGCGGCGAGCCAGCGCGCGTCCGGTACTTCGGGTTCGAGGGGAACGTGACGGGGCGCCGGCTCCGCTCGCGGCGTGCGGCGGCGCCACCGGAGCCCGAGCGCGAGGCTCACGCCCGCCACCAGCAGCGCGGCGGCGGGCGGCAGGACGGCGTAGCGCGCCAACCGCACGGGCGCGAGGGCGCCGCGCGGCTCCGGGCCGAGGACGCTGTCGGGAATCACGCTCTGGACCAAGAAACCGGCGACCCCACCGGACACCGAGTCGGCGCGGCCGTCGGGGCGGAGCTCCCAGATGGGCGGCAGCGCCAGCGTGTGCGCCCCCGGTGTCCAGGCGACGATGGGATAACGCACCAGCCATCCCCCGGGCGCGCGCCGCACGGACGGCTCGCCCAACGGCTCGACCCGCTCGGTCGGATCGAGCCGGCCGGCGCGCACCCGCCACCCCGCGGGCACCACGACCTGCCGTTCGAGCCACACCGTGTCGCCGACCGTGGGCCGCGCCGGCGTGGCGACCCACCCTCCTCCCTGCAGCACCAACCACAGGCCGACCAGTGCCGTCATCGCAGCAATCGCCGCGCCCGCTCCGCGAACGCACGGCGCAGCGGCGCGGCGTACGGCACGCTGGTCTGCAGCGCCACGCGGTCTACACCCGCCTGGATCAGCTTCCGGGCCCGCTCCTGCAGCTGCCGTTCGGCCGCGACGCGCACGCGCGTGCGCGTGGGGCCGTGACTCGTGTCGAGCAGCACCCGCTGGCCGGTTTCGGCGTCTTCCATGTCGACCCAACCCGCGTCCGGGAGCTCGCGCTCCCGCGGGTCGTCGATCGTGATCGCCACCACGTCGTGACCGGAGGCCAGCTGCGCCAGCGCATCCTCCCAACCGTCCGCTCGGAAATCGGAAAGCACCACCACGATCGCGCGGTGACGCGGCAGCTTGGCCGCGTAGCGCAGCGCCTCCGCCAGATTGGTGCCCCGGCCGCGCGGTCGGAACGCGACCAGATCCCGGATCACCCGCAGCGCGTGCGGCCGTCCCTTCGCCGGGCGCACGACGAACTCGACCTTGTCGGCGAACATCAGCGCGCCCACCCGATCGTTGTGGCGCGCCGCGGCGAGCGCCAGCACCGCCGCCACCTCGACGGCCAGGCCCGCCTTGGTGTAGGGGCGCCCGAACTGGCACGAGCCGGACTGATCCACCACGAGCAGCAGTGTGATCTCGCGCTCCTCGTGAAAGGTCTTCACGAAGGGATGACCCATCCGCGCCGACACGTTCCAGTCGATCGCGCGGAAGTCGTCCCCTTGCTGGTACTCGCGCACCTCGGCGAACTCGATGCCCTGGCCGCGGAACACCGAGCGGTATTCGCCGGTGAAGAGCGTATTGACGAGGGTCCGGGTGCGGAGCTCGATCCCCTTGACCTGCCGCAGCACCTCGGCGGTGACGGCGCGCCGGCGGGCGCGCACCGGCGACATCGCGCCACTGCGACGGTCCTTGCCCTCGTACGTCACGGCACGCCCACGGCCTCCAGGATCCGAGCGATCACCCGGTCGGCATCCATGTCTTCGGCCTCCGCCTCGAACGTCAGCAGCACGCGGTGTCGCAGCACGTCCAGGGCCATCGCCTTGACGTCTTCGGGCACGACGTACGCACGGCCCCGCAGATAGGCGTGGGCCCGGGCCGCCTGCGCCAGATAGATCGACGCCCGCGGCGACGCCCCGAACGCGATCAGCGGCTTCAGCTCCGCCAGCCCGATCGCTTGCGGCTCGCGCGTCGCCCGCACGACGTCCACGATGTAGTCCACCACCTTCTGGTCCATGAACAGCTCGGCGATGGCGCTACGCGCCGCCAGGATGTCGTCGGCTTCGGCGATCCGCTGGACTTCGATCGGCCGCCCCGACGCCATACGGGCCACGATCTCCTTCTCCGCATCGCGCGTCGGGTAGCCGACACGCACCTTCAGCATGAAGCGGTCGAGCTGTGCCTCCGGGAGCGGGTAGGTGCCTTCCTGCTCGATCGGGTTCTGCGTCGCCAGCACCAGGAACGGCTCCCCGAGGTAGAACGTCTCCCCGCCGATCGTCACCTGCTTCTCTTGCATCGCCTCGAGCAGCGCCGACTGCACCTTGGCGGGCGCCCGATTGATCTCGTCCGCGAGCACCAGGTTCGAGAACAGCGGGCCCTTCTTGGGATAGAACTCCTGACTCTTCTGGTCGAACACCATCGTACCGATCACGTCGGCCGGGAGCAGATCGGGCGTGAACTGGATGCGCGAGAACGCGATCCGCAGGCACTCGGCGACCGTGCGCACGGCCAGCGTCTTCGCGAGCCCGGGCACCCCCTCGAGCAGGACGTGTCCGCCCGTGAGCAGCCCCACCAGCAGCCGCTCGACCATGACCTCCTGGCCCACCACCCGTTTCGCCACTTCGCGGGCGATCGTCTGGCTCAGTACCGCGTCCCCCGTCGGGGTCTTCGCCGCGCGCGTCGTCATCGCAACGCCGCCTCTGCCGCTTTGCGCACCGCCGGCTCCTTGTCTTTGCTGTATAATTCCAGCAGCCCGCGCGCTTCCGGCCGCGCGACGTGCCGCAACCCCTCGATCGCCGCCGCCCGCACCGTCGCGCTGCGCCGGTTCCGCATCCCCCCCGGTTCGGCGTACCGCGCCAGGACGTCGAGCGCTTCCATCGCGCCGAGCCGGCCGATCGCCCGCAGCAACTCTGCCAGTACCCCTTCGTCCGGCTCCTGCTCCAGCCGCCGGATCAGGACCGTGCTCGACGCCGGATCGCCGCCGGCCGCGATCGCTCGGGCGGCCGCCACCCGCACGGACACGCTCTCGTCCTTGAGGGCCGGCATCGCCGGACGCGAGATCTCGCGCCCACCTGCTTCCGCGAGCCCGATCAGCGCCGCCTCGCGGACCAGCTCGGAGTCATGGTGCACCAGAGGGAGTAACAGCGCCACCGCCTGCGGACTCCCGGTGAGGCCGACCAACTCGGCGGCGGCGGCGGCGATCGGAGCGTGCTCGTCCGCGAGCCGTCCCTGCAACGGCTCCAGAGCCCGGTCGGCCGCCTTGCGGATGGCCGCCCGGTAGGGCGGGCGCAACTCGACCGCGGTGGCGAGGAACGCGTCGAGCACGAGCGGCACCGACACCGCGGCGAGCGCGCCGACCGCCGCGACCAGTGTCTCCCGCTCCTCCGGCGGCACGCGCGGCTCTCCGAGTCGCCGCACCATCCGCCCGACCAGGGCCCGATCGGAGAGCGCGAGCGCCGTCTGGTCGATCGCCGCGAGTAACGCCGGCTCTTGCGCCGTCGTCAGCATGTGATCGAGCGCCGCGATCGCCGCGGCCACCGGGCCCGTGTCGTGCAGCCCGAGCAGCTGCGGCGCGAGCGCGCGCAGCTTCTCGACGGCCGCGCGCTGCTCCTCGGGCGTGGCCGCGCTCCCGAGGCCCGCGACCGCGCGCTTCGCCTCGACGTCGACCGGGAGCACGTCGGGACGGAACACTACGCCCGCGCGGCGACCCGCCGCGTCGTGCACGCCGGGAGCCGCCGTCGGCGCCGACGCCACCGCGAACGCCGGAGGCGCGGCCGACGGGGGCGTCACCGGCGCCGCCGGGACCGGTACGGCGGGCACGCCCGCGGCCGGCGTCGCAGTGCGAAGTCGGTCGAGCCGCAGCGCGCTGCGGCGCCCCAGGGCGAGCGCGATCCGCCCCAGGGCCGCGTCGTCCGCCTGGAGCGTCCCCATGGCGACTCCGAACAGCGCCAGCACATGATCCGCGGTCATACCGGGATTCAGCGTGATCACCCGCACGCCCCGCGCGTACAAGAGCCCGGCCAGCTCGGCGATCTGCGAGTTGCGCGGCAGCAGCTGCTGGCCGTGCCAGTGCAGCCCAGTCGCGCCGATCTTCCACTCGACCGTCCCGAGCGCCGCGAGCACGGGGAGCGCGTCGCCGATCTGCCGCAGCGCTTCCATCACCGCGGGGTGACTCGGCGGGTACAGCCGAGTCAGCCGGAAGGTCGTCCCGATGGCGCCCAGGGCGCGCTCGACTCCTGCGGTGTCCACGGCCATGGCGTCAGCGCTTGATGCGCTCTCCTCGGTCCTCGTATCGGAACACCCACGTCGCGAAGCGCGCGGGCTCGATCGGGTCGTCGGCCCCGAGCGCGGTCCAGTCGACGTCGCTTCCCGAATCGGCCGCCCGGCTGCGGCGCCGTTCGGCCTGGGCGAGCATCTCGCGGGCGCGCGCGATCCACATTCCGAACTGCTCCGGCCGCAGGTCCACCCAGCCGCGCGGCGCCGCGTCGCGCGGATCGGAGCCGGCACGCCCGCCTCCCGCGACGACCACCGTGCTCCCCCGATACAGCCGCTCCCCGTCCGGCGCCAGGATCGCGATGCCGACCGAGAGAATATGGCTCCGGAGCGGGCCATCCCGCTCCACCAGGGCAAGGCCGTCCCGGGCCAGGTCTCCCGCCTGTGACCCCGCGAGCGCGCGCACGCTCGACCGCAGCTGGCCGCACAGGTAGGACTCGAACAACAGCTTGGTGAGCCGTGGGGGGCCGAGCATCTCGTAGGCGACCGTGCGCGTCTTGAACTGTCGCTCAAGCGTGTGCAGCCGGTCCAGGGCGTGGGCCCGCAGCAGCCCCGCGCGGTAGGTCGGCCCGGCGGTCGCGCCGTCCAGGGCGGCGACGACGTCCCGGCCCGTCGGCCGACCCTCGAGCTCCAGCACGGCGTACTCCGCCACCTCCTCCGGCGTGATGAATTCCATCTGACCGAGCGCCGTGACGGTCTCGAACTCGTCCGAGGAGAAGAGGCCGTTTTCGCCGACGTCGATGTAGACGCCCTGGAGCGGCTTGCCGAGATCACACCACGGGCGGGCGCCCGGCCGAAACGCCTCGCTCACCGGCACCGGCTCCGGGCAATCGACCAACGGGATCGGCTTCCCTTTGCGGCGGATCGACCCGAAGCCGATCTCGCGCCAGGCGATGGTGGCGGTCGGCTTGATCTCGATCGTCGCCGGAGCGCCGGGCGTGCGGCCGAGCAGGAACAGGAGCAGCGACTGCGCCCCCGCAACGGCGGATTTGAGGAGCAGCGGCCGGCTGGGGCGCTCCTCGGAGTGCGTGTAGGGAATGTTGAACCCCATACCCCCCGTACCGCTGGTGCCGATCTTCACGTACGCCCTGGTTTCGGCGCGCCGCAACGCCTCTACCAGGATCTGCATGTGGCGGATCAACTGGGGCAGCGTGAGCAGCAGCACGTGGCGCTCGACCGCCGCCCGGTCGACCGTCCCCTCCGCGGCGAGGGCGAGCAGCTGCTGCGCGCTCTCGACCGGGTCCTGATAGGCGAACGCCGTCGCGGTGTTGATCGAGTCCACGACGGCGTCGGGTTTGTATTTGAGGAGCAGCTGGTACAGGAAGCTGCGTTGCAGGACGTCGTCGGTGAGCTCGCTCAGCAGGTCCTGAAGCACCAGGCGGCGCTGGTCGGGGTTCTCCACCACCGCGCCGCGCTCCAACTGTGCGAGGCTCGCGGGCAAGAATACATTGCCCCACTCGACCTCGATCAGGGCGCTGCCGCGGTACGGCTCGAGCGCCCGCGCCGTGGCCCGCACCTCCTCCTCGAATAGCGCGACGAGCACGAGCCGCCGCGGCGCGGCCGCGAGCAGGCGGCGCGCCACGGCATGGCCCACCAGGCCCGAGCCCCCGAGTATCATCGCCGTCCGGTCACGCAGGTCCATGCAGTCGCTCGATGGCGTGGATCTCGTCCGCCGCGAGCCGGCGGTACTTCCCTTCCTTCAGGCGTCCGAGCCGCACCGGCCCGTACGCCACGCGGTGCAGCCACTCGACCTTGAGCCCGAGGGCCTCGGCGAGCCGACGCACGATGCGCTGGCGCCCCTCAGCGAGCGTGAGCTCCAGCTCGACGCTCCGTCCGGCCGGCCGCAAGCGGAACTGCGTCACTCGCACCGCCCGACCGTCGATGGCGATCGGGCTCCCGAGCGCCGCCACGATTTCGGACGACGGACGGCCGTGCGCCCGCAGCCAGTAGGTGCGCGGCACTTGAAAGCGCGGGTGCATGAGGCGGTGCGCCGCCGCCCCGTCCGTCGTGAGCAGCAGCAACCCCGACGTCATCACGTCCAGTCGTCCCACGTACGTAAGACCCGGCACGTCGGGCAGGAGGTCGTACACGGTGCGTCGTCCCTCCGGATCGCGGCGGCTCACGACGTAGCCGACGGGCTTGTTGAGCGCCAGCCACGCGATCGGGCCGGCGCGTACCGCGCGGCCGTCGACCGTGACGCGCTGCCGCCCAGGGTCGACGCTCATGCCGAGCGTCGCGACCTGGCCGTCCACGCGCACGCGGCCCGCGCGAATTAGCTCCTCGGCCTTGCGGCGCGACGTCACGCCCGCGCGCGCCAGGGCGCGCTGCAGGCGCATCGGCGTCATTCCGGTTCGGTGGGCGCGGGGGGTCGAAGCGCCACGGACAACTCTTCCAGCCGAGGCAGCTCGTCCAGATCCCTGAGCCCCAGGATCTCCAGAAACTGCGGGGTAGTGCCGTACAACAGTGGCCGGCCGAGCCCCTCGCCCCGGGTCACGACGTCCACCAGTCCGCGCTCGATCAATTTGTCGATCACGGCGCCCGAATCGACACCCCGGATCTCGTCCACCTCCACGCGTCCCACGGGCTGGCGATAGGCGACGATGGCGAGCGTCTCAAGCGCCGCCGGCGAGAGCCGGCGCGGACGCAACGCGAACTGGGCGCGATCGATGGCCTCCGCGTACTCGCGTCGCGTGAGGAACTGCCATCCCTGCGCGATCTCCACCAGCTCGACCCCGTGGTCCTCCGCGGCGTACGCGTCCCGGATCTCCGCCAGCCCGGCGTGAACGGCCGCTTCGCCCGCCTGCGGCTCGAGCGTGCTCAGCTCCCCCACGGTGAGCGGCCGGGACGACGCGAACAGCGCCGCCTCAAGCAGCTTCGCGAGGGGACTCACGCTGGATCACGATCGGGGTGAACGGGCCCTCCTGCGAGACCCGCAGGGCGCCGCGCTTGGCGAGCTCGAGCAGCGCGATGAACGCGGACAGCACGTCGACGATCGTGGGACGGTCCCCCACGACGTCGAGCCAGCCGCAGCGCTCCCGCGTCGCCAGCACCGCTTCGATCCGCGCGGTCGCGCCTTCCACGTCGAGCGGGCGCGGCACCACCCGGTGCAGCACCGGCTCCGGGATGAGCGCGATCACCCGCTCCGCCGCGGCGAGCAGGTCGTTCAGCTCGATCACCAGCGGGGCCGGTGGCGCCTCGGGCGGCTCCGGCCGGAAGCCGCGCCCGAACTGCTCTGCGCGGCGCGCCGCGGCCTGGCCCAGCCAATCCACCAGCTCACGGATTTGCTGGTATTCGAGCAGCCGGCGCACCAGCTCGGCGCGCGGATCCTCCCACTCGTCTTCCCCCAGCCGGCGCGGCAACAAGAGCTGCGCCTTGATGCGCAGCAGCCGCGCCGCCATCTCGAGGTAGTCGGCCGCCTGGTTCAGCTTCAGCTCGTTGATCACCGCGAGGAACTGATCGGCGATCCGCGCGATCGGGAGGTCCGTGACGTCGAGCTCGTCCTCGCTGATCAGGTGCAGCAGCAGGTCGAGCGGGCCCGAGAACTGCTCGAGCTCGACGACGAACCCGGCCTGGTCCGGAGCCGTAACGCCGGGGTTCGTCACGGCGGGAACGCCCCGTCGGAGACGTGGAAGCGGCCGACCAGGCTCAGCGCGCCCTGCATCAGCTCCTGCGCCGGCCAGAGGTAGATGCCGCGCGCCGCCGGCACCAGCCTGACGAACAGCAGGAACGCGATGATGGGCATGTAGCCCATGCCGTACAGCTGCCGGTACTTGAGCCCCGCTGCGGGAGAGAGCACGTACTTGAACACGTGACTGCCGTCGAGCGGCGGGATCGGCAGCAGGTTGAAGAACGCGAGCAGCAGATTCATCCACATCGCGTAAAACAGCATGCGCTGGAGGATCGCCCACGTGGTGACGAAGGCGGGGAGCCCCTGCCCGAGCAACCCCACCACCGCGAACAGCGCCGACGCCGCGACAAACAGCGCCAGGTTGGTCGCGATCCCCGCCAGCGAGACGATGATGTCCCCCCGGCGGAAATGACGGTACTTACGCGGGGTGACCGGCACCGGCTTGGCGGCCCCGAAGGTGAACGCCCCGTTCGATGCGAACCACAGGACGACCGGAAACAGCACGGTCATAAAGGGGTCAATGTGCTTCAGCGGGTTCAACGTCAGCCGCCCGAGCATGTAGGCAGTATCGTCGCCTTGCCGATACGCCGCCTCCGCGTGAGCGTATTCGTGGGCCACTATGGAGAAGAGCAACACCGGGGCCCACATGAAGAACGACGCGAGGAAGTCGAAGGAGATAGCTCGACTCGAGGTCGATGACCGCCTAAGATAACGACGCAGCGGGTCGGTGGTCAACGGCGTAGCGCCTTGACCGACCAGCACTTACCCTCTATCTTCCGCGCCGAACCAGGAGACCCATCGGTGCCGCGAATCAAGTCCGCCAAGAAGGCGATGCGCCAGGCGCGGGCGCATACCCAACACAACCGCGCCCAACGCTCCGCGCTGCGAACCGCGCTCAAGCGCGTGCGCAGCGCCACCTCCGCCGACCAAGCGACTCAGGCGTATCGTTCGGCCGTGCAGCTGCTCGACCGGGCGGCGCGCAAAAACCTCATTCATCGGAACACCGCCGCGCGACACAAGTCCCGCCTCGCCGCAGCCGTGCGGAAGCTCGCCAAGTAATAGACGGTTTTAGACGGCGGCTAGTTCAGCCCCGCACTGCGCGCAGTACCACTCGGTCGGCATGTTCATCGTCCCGCACTCCTTGCAGCGGAGCGTCTTCGCCGCTTCCTCGTCCGCGTCTGCATCGGAGACGTCGGGCACGATCGGCTCGGGAACGGGATTGGCGACGCGGATCGGCGTGCGCGGCGGATCGCCCGGGATGGTCGGCTGGAATTGCGCGCCGCTGGCGCGCCGGGCCGACGGCGCCGACCGATCGTCGTCGGTCACGGACTTGATGAACGCCAGCTCGTCCTCCGCTGCGATTTTCTCCGGCTTCGCCTGCGGCCGGGGCGGGGACGGCGCGGGGGGGGCGGGGGGGGCGGGGGGGACGGTCCTTGGAGGAGGAGTCGGACGGTGGCTCACCAACGCGTCCAGCTCCTGCAGCTTGTGGATATCCGCCTCGACCGACTGCAGATCCTCGCGCACCGACACGAGCTCGGCGAGCACGTCCTTATGCACCTGTTCCCACTGCGACTCCTCGTACTCTCCGACGGCGTGGCGCAGCTCGGTTTCGGTGAGCTTCTCCGCCGCGCGGGTTTCCTTTTTCTGGAGCTCGCCGCGCAGATACCGCTTTTCCTCGATCGCCTGGCGGGCGCTTTCGGCGTGGGCCTTGAGCTCCTCGGTGACGGCGGCGAGCCGCGCCTCATAGTCGGAGCGAACGCGCGCCCGCACGTGCCCCGGCGTCGCGTCCGCTGAGTCGTTCAAGCGCGCGATCCAGGCTTCGTACTGGCGCCGCTCTTCCAGCAGGCGCTGGATGATTACGGTGCTCTTGGACGGTCCCTTAGCCATCCCACAAATCTAGCAAATGACCGGCCTTTACCCGTAAGTAACAGTGCGTCATGGCGTTGGCCCATTCGCCTCGTGTACGAGCGCGCCGCCGACGAGGGTCAGCACCGCGCGACCGGTGAGCGTGCGCCCGGCGAACGGGGTGTTGCGGCTCTTGGAATGGAAGTTTACGGCGTCGACCGTCCAACGCGCCGTGATGTCGAGCACGACCACGTCCGCCGGGGCGCCGGGGGTGAGCGAGCCGCCGGGCAGCCCGAATACCGCCGCCGGTGCGGTGCTCATCCGAGCGATCAGCTCGGGGAGCGTGAGCACACCGCCCCCGACGAGCTCCGTGTGGGCCACGGCGAACGCCGTCTCGAGACCCACGACGCCGAAGGGCGCGTCGTCGAAGGCCGCCTCCTTGGCGTCGTACGCGTGCGGCGCGTGATCGGAGGCGATACAGTCGATCACGCCTTGCTGCAGCGCGCTCCGCAGCGCCGCCACGTCCGCCGCTTCGCGCAAGGGGGGATTCATCTTGGCATGCGTGTCGTAGCCCTCGCACGCGTGGTCGGTGAGCGCCAGGTGGTGGGGCGTCACCTCGGCGGTCACGCGCAGCCCCTGTTCTTTGGCGCGGCGGATCAGGTCGACCGAGCCGCGCGTCGACATGTGGCACAGATGCAGTTGACCGCCGGTGAGCCCCGCGAGCAGGATGTCGCGCGCCACCATGATCTCCTCCGCCGCGGCCGGGATGCCCTTCAGTCCGAGACGGGTGGAGACGAGGCCCTCGTGCATCACGCCACCCGTCGCGAGGGTGGGCTCTTCGCAGTGGTCCGCGACGGGAACTCCGAAGGTGCGCGCGTACTCGAGCGCCGTGCGCATCATGTGACTCGACACGACGGGCCTCCCATCGTCCGACACGGCGACCACGCCCGCGGCGACCATCTCGCCGAACTCGGATAGGTGCTCACCCCGTTGTCCCACCGAAATCGCCCCGATCGGATACACCCGCGCCAGCCCGGCGCGGGCCGCCTGGCGCACGATGAACCCGACCGCCGCCTGGTTGTCGGTGACGGGATCGGTGTTCGGCATGGCGCACACGGCGGTGAACCCGCCCGCCACTGCAGCTCGGGTGCCGCTGGCGATGGTCTCGACGTCTTCGCTTCCCGGCTCCCGCAGGTGCACGTGCAGGTCCACGAGGCCGGGGGCGACGATCTTGCCGCGCACGTCCCGCACGTCGACGCCGTCGGGGGCCCCGAGCCCGGCACCGAGGGCGGCGATCCTGCCGTCCTGGACGAGCACGTCGGCCGTCCGGTCGAAGTCCCGGCTGGGGTCGATCACCCGGCCGCCCTGGAGAAGGAGCGGCCGCATCACTCGGGCGCCGCCGCGCGGTTGGCCGCAACGGCGAGCTCGGGTCGGCCGCCGGCCAGCAGGTACAACACCGCCATCCGCACCGCCACGCCGTTCGTCACCTGAGCGAGGATGACGCTGTGCGATCCGTCGGCCACGCGAGAGTCGATCTCGACGCCGCGGTTCATGGGACCGGGGTGCATGATCGTGATGTCGCGGGACGCCCGGTCGAGTCGCTCGACCGTGACGCCGAAGACGCGGTAGTACTCGCGCACGCTCGGAATGAATCCCCTCTCCATGCGTTCGAGCTGCAGCCGCAACACGTTCAGCACGTCGGCCCACTCGATCGCTTCCTCGATGCGTCGGAAGCGACACACGCCGAGCTCTTCGATGCCGCGAGGCATCAGGGTGTCGGGCCCGCACACGCCCACTTCGGCACCGAGCTTCAGCAGCCCCCAGATGTTGGACCGGGCCACGCGGGAGTGCAGGATGTCGCCCACGAGACAGACCTTGAGCCCAGCGATCTTCCCGTGCCGGTCGCGGATCGTGAGCAGATCGAGCAGCGCCTGAGTGGGGTGCTCGTGCTGCCCGTCGCCCGCGTTCACCACGTTCGAGCGGATGCGGTCGCCGAGGAACTGCGCGGCACCGGACGACGGATGACGGATCACCACCATGTCGATCCGCATCGCCTCGAGGTTCTTCGCGGTGTCGACGAGCGTCTCCCCCTTCTGCACCGAGCTGCCGGACGCGGCCACGTTCACCGTGTCGGCCGAGAGCCGCTTTTCGGCGAACTCGAAGGAGATGCGGGTCCGGGTGGAGGCTTCGAAGAACAGGTTGACGATCGTCTTGCCGCGCAGGGCGGGCACCTTCTTGATGGGTCGCTCGGACACTTCCTTGAACGGCTCGGCGGTGTCGAGGACGAGGCGGATCTGGTCGGGAGAAAGGTGCTCCAGCCCGATCAGGTCCTTGCCGAGCACGGCGGTCATGACGCGGCCCCGTCGCCCGTCGGTACGACGTCCACTTCGTCGCGGCCGTCGAGCTCCGCCACGAGCACGTCCACCCGCTCGCCGCGGTTCACCTTCACCTGTTTCCCAACGATGTCGGGCTGGATCGGCAGCTCCCGGCCACCGCGATCGACCAGGACACACAACGAGATGCGTTTGGGGCGCCCGAAGTCCGCCAGCTCGTCGAGCGCGGCCCGCACGGTGCGGCCCGTATACAGCACGTCGTCCACGATCACGACGTGCTTGCCGGTGAGATCGCCCGGGATGCGGGTTTCCCCGATCACGGGCTTCGGGCCCACTGTCTGGAGGTCGTCGCGATACAGGGTGATGTCGAGGGCGCCGCGGGGGACGGCCGCGCCTTCGTCGGTCTCGATCTGCTTGGCGATCCGCTCGGCCAGCTCGACGCCGCGCCGCTGGATGCCGATCAGGACCAGATCCTCGGTCCCGTGGGCCAGCTCGAGCACTTCGACCGCCATACGCTGAAGCGCCCGCGACAAAGCGCGGGCGTCCAGGATGGTGGTCCGTTCGGGCCGGCTCATCTCAGGCGTCAAGTTAACTCCGGGAACACCGGGGTCAACGGCGGACCGCCCGCGAGCACCGCCTGGACGTTCGCCAGCGCGACCGTCGCCATGCGACGCCGCGTCTCGGGTGTGGCGCTGCCCAGGTGCGGCAGCAGCACGGTGCGCGGCGCGGCCAGGAGGCGCGGGTGGATCTGCGGCTCCTCCAGGTAGACGTCGAGTCCCGCGGCGCCCAATCGACCCTCCTCCAGCGCGATGGCGAGCGCCTCCTCGCGAATCAGCTCGCCGCGTGCCGTGTTGATGACGATGGCGCCCGGCTTCATCTGCCGCAGCGCGGCGGCGTCGATGATCCCCTCGGTCTCGGGCACGGCCGGGGCGTGGAGCGACAGCACATCGCTGTCGCGCACGAGCCGCGAGAATTCCACCCGGACGGCGCCCGTCTCCCGCTCGAACTCGGGTCGCGGGTGGCGCGCCGTATACAGCACGCGCATCCCGAATGGAACGGCTCGGCGCCCGACCGCCTGGCCGACCCGGCCCGCGCCGAACAGGCCCAGCGTCCGGCCGCGCAGCTCGAGCCCAAGCAGCAGCGCCGGGTGCCAGCCCGTCCACTGGCCGCTCTTCACCAGCTCGGTCCCCGCCACGACGCGCCGCGCGCAGGCGAGGATGAGCGCCCACGCGAGATCCGCGGTCGCGTCGCTAACGACGTCGGGAGTGTGGGTCACCGCGATGCCTCGCAGCTCGGCCGCAACGAGGTCCACGTTGTCGTGCCCCGCGGCGCAGTTGGCGACGATCTTGAGCTTGGAGAGGTGCTTGAATTCAGTGCCGCCGACCCAGCGGGAGACCAATGGCACGATCGCGACGTAGTCGCCCCGCGGCGTCGGCTCGTCGGCGGCGATCCACGTGACGTCGAGTCCGGCCAGCTGGCCGGGCTCGAGCAGCGGTTCGAGCTCGGCCGCCACAAGGACGCGGTGGCCCACTACCTCCTCAGCTGCGCCCGTCGGATCGAATCGTCCAGGGCCAGCGCCCGCTCCGGGCTCCACTTGTAGTACAGCTGCAGACAGGCGCCCGGTTGCATGCCCTTGCGCCCCGTGCAGCTGCGCACCTCCTGGCGGTGCTTGGCCGCGTTGGCACGCCACAGCGAATCCTCGGTGGCCTTGGCGCGCGGCTCGGCCCAGCCGAAGCCGAGCAGGCAGCGGGCCACGTCACCCGAGGGATCGGCCGCGCACTGCTTGATCTCTTTCTCGTGGCGCGCCGCGTCCGCCCGCCAGCCGGAATCGGCGGTGAACTGGGTGGTGCTGTCCTGCTCGTGCTGGAAGCGCCGCGCCGCCGTGAGCGCCTGGTCTTTCTTCCAGCGGTACTGCAGCACGAGGCAGTTGGCCGCGCCCGCCGCGTCCATGGTGATGGCACTACAACTGCGGACCTCCGCCAGCTTCTTGGCTTCCGACTTGCCGCAGCTCGTCGCCGCGAGAACGCAAAGCGCGGTCAGGCCCGGCTTCGTCCAGCGCATGGGTCCCCCCTTACGGCTAGACGGGTAGACGGTGAGACGGGTAGACGGGTAGCGATGTGTCCTACTTTCCCCTACCCGTCTACCCGTCTACCCGTCTCTCCGTCTAGTAGTTACGGACAGGGTGGGATTCGAACCCACGGTACCCTTGCGGGCACACCGGTTTTCGAGACCGGCCGTTTCAACCGCTCACGCACCTGTCCAACACCTAGACGGGTAGACGGTGAGACGGGTAGACGGGTAGCGATGTGTCCTACCTTCCCCTACCCGTCTACCCGTCTCGCCGCCTACCCGTCTAGTAGTCACGGATAGGGTGGGATTCGAACCCACGAAACGGTTACCCGTTTACACGCTCTCCAGGCGTGTGCCTTCAGCCACTCGGCCACCTATCCAAACTGCTAGACGCACAGACGCACGGACGCGTAGTAAATACACAGGCCGTCACGGTTTCGCCACAGGCGGCCAGGGCGATGAACCCTGACCGCGGTCCTGTGCGTATCATGTCGGGGACCTTGCGACCTTCGACCCGAGGAGGCACCAGTGAACAACCTTCCGAGCAAGCGCGATCCCGCGCCACCCGAGACCGAACCGCCCCCCACCTGGCGCGAGCTGACCGAACGGGTGCGCGACCTAATGAAGGAATTCATTCAGGAGGGCAAGGAACTCGAGCGCGACCTCGAGCCCCGGCTGCTTCCGGCGTTGAAGCGGATGAAGCTCCAGATCGAGAAGCTGATCGCCAAGCTGGAAGAGCGAGCGGGGAAGAAACCGGTCTAGAGCGGCGCGAAGCGGGCGGTGAAGTGCCGCAGCCACGGCGCCTGCTCGACGATCCGGTACCCCCGCAGCGCGTCCTTGCGCTGCGCCACCGCGGCGATCACCTCGCCCACGTAATCGATATGGCTCTGGGTGTAGGTGCGCCGCGGCACGGCGAGGCGCACCAGCTCCATCGCCGCCGGTGTCTCACTGCCGTCGGCGTGCCGCTTCGCGAACATCACCGAGCCGATCTCCACGCCGCGTACCCCACCCGCACGGTACAGCTCAACCGCGAGCGCCTGGGCGGGATACTGCCCAGCCGGGATGTGCGGCAGCAGCGCCCGCGCATCGAGGTAGACCGCGTGCCCGCCGGGCGGCTGCACGACGGGCACGCCCCCCTGCTCCGCCCGCTCGGCCAAGTAGGCCGTCGAGCGCAGCCGGTACTTCAGGTAGTCCTCGTCGAGCGCCTCATCGAGACCGGTCGCGACCGCTTCCAGATCGTATCCCGCCAGTCCCCCGTAGGTCGGGAAACCCTCGGTGAGGATCAGGAGATTGCGACACTCGCGCGCCACGGCGGGGTCGTTCATCGCGAGGAACCCCCCGATGTTGGCGAGGCCGTCCTTTTTCGCCGACATGGTGCAGCCGTCGGCCAGCGCGAACATCTCCCGAGCGATCTCGCGAGCCGTTTTGCCGGCGTATCCCTCCTCGCGCAGCTTGATGAAGTAGGCGTTCTCAGCGAAGCGGCAGGCGTCGAGGTACAGGGGCAGCCGGTGCTTGTCGCACACGGCGCGCACGGCCTTCAGATTCGCGAGACTGACCGGCTGGCCGCCACCCGAGTTGTTCGTCACCGTCACCATGACGAGCGGGATCCGGTCGCGCCCCACCTCCTGGATCGTCGCCTCGAGCGCGGTGACGTCCATGTTTCCCTTGAACGGATGCCGTGCCGCGGGGATCCGACCTTCGGGAATCACCAGGTCGCGCGCCTCGGCGCTGCAGAACTCGATGTTGGCGCGTGTCGTATCGAAGTGCGTGTTGTTGGGGACGACCTGCCCCGCCTTGACGACGACGGAGAAGAGGATCCGCTCCGCCGCCCGCCCCTGATGCGTGGGGATCACTTCTTTCAGCCGTGTGATGTCTCGTACCACATCCTGAAACCGATAGAACGAGCGACTGCCCGCATATGACTCGTCCGCGTCCATCATCGCCGCCCACTGGCGCGACGACATGGCGCCGGTGCCCGAGTCCGTCAGCAGATCGATCAGCACGTCATCGCCGTGCAGCCCGAACAGATTGTAACCGGCGCGCTCGAGCGCGGCCTCGCGCTGCTCGGACGTGATGCTCCTGATGGCTTGAGTGCTGTGGATTCGAAACGGCTCAATGATCGTGCGGAAGGACATGAGCGTCTCCCTTGACGTCTCGTTCCCCTACATAGTGGACCCTGCACATCAGCGACGCCGAGAGTTCGGCCGCGTCACTCACCCGGAACTGATACGTGCCCGTGTCCGTGAAGACCGGGACCTCGGGGTACCCCGCCGGCGCGGCCTGCATCACGCGGCCGGTCGCGGTGGCGCTGGGCAGCGTAAACCGCTGGCGATACTCGAAGTGCGCGCTCGGCGGTGCCGTCTGCGGCGCGAAGTCGACGATGTACAGAAACCCGTGTGCTGGCGTGAAGACGCCGAGCTCGCCGCCGTGGGAACTGCTCATGCGCAGCATCACTGTGTCGCCGCGTGCGACGGTTTCAGGCAGGCAGCGCAGCGGCGCCGCCGCCGGCGTGCCGGGGAAGACCCACCCGCCGGGATACAGCAGTCCCAGCACCAGAAACATCCCGGCACCGACCGGCGGGAGGACGAGCAGGATCCGATAGAGCGGGCGCCAGAGCCCTCCGAGCCACTCCAGCAGCTCGGCCCCCACGCCGTCCGCCGCCGAGTCCGACCCGGATGCGGCGACGCGGAGCGCCCCCCGCCCTTCCCACCCGATGACGTACAGCACGAACGGGACTGCCAGCCAGCCGAGCGAGCTGCGGAGATCGGCGTCGACGTACGCGATCGTACAGGCGAGGCACGCCACGTCGGAGACCGCCTGGCCTACGAGCGGCCACGCGCGCCGGCCACCCAGCACGGCGGCGAGGCCGATCGCGACCGCGAGGATGGTGCGCAGCACCGCGTAGACGATCGTGCCCGACGCGAACGCCATCACCGCCTCGCGCGAAAGAACCCCTGGAGCACCTCGCCGCACTCGTCCGCGAGCACGCCCCCGATCACCTCGACTCGGTGATTGAGGCGGGGGTGGCGCACCACATCCCCCACACTGCCGCACATCCCGGCCTTGTCGTCGTACGCGCCGAACACCAAGCGTCCCAGCTTGGCGAGCACGATCGCCCCGGCGCACTGGGCGCACGGCTCGAGGGTCACGTAGAGGGCGCAGTCGGTGAGGCGATCGGTCCGGAGATGCTGCAAGGCTCGTTGTACGGCGAGGAGCTCCGCATGAGCCGTCGGGTCGCGCCGGGCCACGGTCTCGTTGTGGGCCCGTGCAACGACGGCGCCGTCGTGCATCACGACGGCGCCGATCGGCACTTCATCGCGGGAAGCGGCGCGCCGCGCTTCCTCCAGCGCGACGCGCATCGCCGCCTGATCGGCGTCAGGCACGCGCCGCTTCGGGCGCCGGCGCGGGCACGCGCTGGAAGGTGAGCGAATTGCCGTCTTTCGCCCGGTCCACGCGGATCCGGTCGCCCTCGACGAACTTCCCCTCGAGCACGGCGAGCGCGAGCGGGTTCTGCAGCAGCCGCTGGATCGACCGTTTGAGCGGCCGGGCGCCGTACACCGGATCGTAGCCTTCCGCCACAACCAGCTGCTTCGCCGCCGGGGTTACCTCGAGGCGCAGCTTGCGCTCCGCGACGAGCCGCTCCACCCGCTCGATCTGGAGATCGACGATGCGAGCGATGTCCTCGCTCGAGAGCGGCCGGAAGATGATCACGTCGTCCACCCGGTTCAGGAACTCGGGCTTGAACGTCTGGCGCAGCAGCTCCAGGACCTTGGTCTCGACCTGCTCCCAGTTCTGCGTGCCCATCTCGAGGATGTACTGGGACCCGATGTTCGACGTCATGATGAGCACGCTGTTCCGGAAATCCACGGTGCGACCCTGGGAGTCGGTGAGCCGGCCGTCGTCCAGGATCTGGAGCAGCACGTTGAAGACGTCCGGGTGCGCCTTCTCGATTTCGTCGAACAGCACGACGGAATAGGGGCGGCGGCGCACCGCCTCGGTGAGTTGCCCGCCCTCCTCGTACCCGACGTAGCCGGGCGGGGCGCCGATCATCCGCGCCACAGCGTGCTTCTCCATGTACTCGGACATGTCGAGCCGCACCAAGGCCTTCTCGTCGTCGAACAGGAATTCGGCGAGGGCGCGCGCGGTTTCGGTCTTGCCGACCCCGGTCGGACCGAGGAAGATGAACGACCCGGTCGGTCGGTTCGGGTCCTGCAGTCCGGCGCGCGCCCGCCGCACGGCGTTCGAGACCGCCGCCAGGGCCTCGGGCTGGCCGACGACCCGCTGCGCCAGCTCGGCCTCGAGCCGGGTGAGCCGCTCCCGCTCCGACTCGAGCATCTTCGAGACCGGAATGCCGGTCCATTTGGCGACGATCTCGGCGATGTCCTCGGCGTCGACCTCTTCCTTGAGGTACTTCCCCTTCTTCTGTATGTCGGCAAGGCGCTTCTCGAGCGCCGCAATCTCCTTCTCGAGCGCTGGAATGCGGCCGTAGCTGATCTCCGCCGCCTTCTGGAGGTCGCCGCGCCGTGTCGCGTGGTCCGCCTCGGTCCGCAGCTGCTCGAGCTCAGCCTTCTTGCCCTGCAGCTTCGTGATCGCGTCCTTCTCGGCCTGCCACTGGGCCTTCATCGCGTTGGAGCGGTCGCGCAGCTCCTTCAGCTCCTGCTCCACGCGCTCGCGCCGCTCCTTCGAGGCCTTGTCCTTTTCTTTCGCCAAGGCCGCGAGCTCGATCTGGTATTGCACGATCTTCCGCTCGACCTCGTCGATCTCCTGAGGGAGCGAGTCGATCTCGATCCGCAGCCGGCTCGCCGCTTCGTCCACCAGGTCGATCGCCTTGTCGGGGAGGAAACGGTCGCCGATGTAGCGATGTGACAGCGTCGCGGCCGCGACCAGCGCGTTGTCCGTTATGCGGACGCCGTGATGCACCTCGTACCGCTCCTTCAACCCGCGCAGAATGGCGATCGTGTCCTCAAGCGACGGCTCGCCCACGAACACCGGCTGAAAGCGCCGCTCGAGCGCCGCATCCTTCTCGATATGCTTGCGGTACTCGTCGAGCGTGGTGGCGCCCACCACGTGCAGCTCGCCGCGGGCCAACGCCGGCTTCAGCATGTTGGAAGCATCCACGGCGCCTTCCGCCGCGCCCGCCCCCACCAGCGTGTGGAGCTCGTCGATGAAGACGATGTACCGGCCCTCGGCGCTCGTGATCTCCTTCAGGACGGCCTTGAGGCGCTCCTCGAACTCGCCGCGGTACTTCGTGCCCGCCACGAGCGACCCGAGATCGAGCGCCACGAGGTGCTTGTTCTTGAGCGAATCCGGCACGTCCCCGTTCACGATCCGCTGCGCCAGCCCCTCGACGATCGCGGTCTTGCCGACGCCGGGCTCTCCAATCAGCACGGGATTGTTCTTGGTCCGGCGCGACAGCACCTGCATCACGCGCCGGATCTCCTCGTCCCGCCCGATCACCGGGTCGAGCTTGCCCTTGCGCGCCTGCTCCGTGAGGTCGCGCGTGAACCGCTCGAGCGCCTGGTACTTCTGCTCGGGCTCCTGATCGGTGACCCGCTGGGGACCGCGCACGCCTTCCAGCGCCGCCATCACGTCACTGCGATCGATGCCGGCGGCGGAGAGCAGCTGCTTCGCGGTCGTGCCTTTCTCCTCGAGCAACGCGAGCAGCAGGTGCTCGGTGGAGACGTACGCGTCCCCGAGCGCCTTCGCCTCGTCGTCGGCGCGGTCGAGCACCCGGCTGATTTCGCGCGCCAGCGTAGGCTCCGCCTGAGTCCCCGACTGCTTCGGGAACCGGTCGAGCTCACGTTCCGTCTCGGCCTGGAGCCGGGCGACGTTGAGCCCCGCCTTTTGGAGCAGCGGCACGACGATGCCGTCGTCCTGAGACAGCAGGGCATGGAACAGATGGGCGTCGTTGACCACCGGGTTGCCACGCTCGCGCGCCAGCGCGCTCGCCTGCTGCAGAGCCTCAGCGGCCTTTACCGTCAATCGTTCTGGTCTGATCATAGCGCCGGCCTTCCGGGCAACCTTTGTGCCCGCTGAAAGATGCCGAATCGGCAGAGTACAAGTCAAAACCGTCCGTGTGCCACCGCGATCGATTGACGCTGGGGCCCCGGCTGTGTGATGTTCCGGCCGACCGCCCCATTCGAGGAGTCCTGTTGTGCTGGCACGCTCGCTGGTGTTGCTGTTTACCCTGACGGCTCCCACCCTGGCCCAGGCCCCCCGGATCACCCGCGCCGGGGATCCCACCGTCAGGAACGACACGATCTACCGCCTGGCGGTGAACCCCGCCGATCACGCCGACGATGACTACGTGTACCTCCTGGATGACGGGGTCGTGCGTCTCGAGGCCGACGGCCGCGGCAGCCGGACGTACCGGCAGGTGGTGCAGATCTTCACTCGTGAGGCCGCGGAGACCTGGGGCGAGCAGTCGTTTTCCTATGTGAGCGGGCGGGAGCGGCTCACCCTGAACTGGGTTCGGGTGGTAAAGCCGACCGGCGAAGTCATCAGCGCGCAGCCGACGCACGAGCAGGAGTCGATTGCGCCCGTGGCGCAAGAAGCGCCCGTTTTTTCCGACGTGAAGCTGCGGCGCGTCTCGAGTGGCGGCATCGTACCGGGCACGCTGCTCGATTACAGCTACACAGTCGAGACCCTCAAGCCCGTGATGCCCGGTGACTTCCAGCGCGGGTGGCGGGTGACCACGGGGCGGCTTACCCGCCGCTCCCGGTACGTGCTGGACGTGCCCGCGAACCTCGCCGTCCCCATCAAGGAGGTCAATCTGACCTTCCCGCGGAAGGTCGTGGAAGCGAGCGGACGGCGCGTGTACACCTGGGCGACCGCCGACGTGCCCAAGCTCGAGCGAGAGCCGTTCGCCGCGGATTCGAACGGCATCGACCAGTACATCGATGTCGCGGCGCCAGTGCGGTGGACCGACGTGGCGCGCTGGTACGGCGCGCTGTCGCGCGACCGCTACGAGGTGACTCCGGCGCTCGACTCGGCGCTCGCGACGGTGGTCACGACCGCCCGCACCCTGGACGATTCGCTGCGGGCGCTACACCGCTGGGTGGCGCAGGACTTTCGCTACGTCTCACTGTCGCTCGGGATCGGGGGCTTCCAACCGCGCCTGCCCGGCGCGGTGCTCGCGACCCGCTATGGCGACTGCAAAGACAAGGCGACTCTGTTCATCGCCCTGGCCCGGCGTCTGGGGCTGCGCGCGTATCCGGTGCTGCTCTCGAGCACGGGCGGGATCGCGCGTGACCGGCCATCGGCTCTGGCGTTCGACCACATGATCGCGGCGGTGGAGCGCTCCGGCAGCTACCTGTATCTCGACCTGACGTCGGAGCTCACCCCGTTCGGCTCGCTCCCGCCGTCCGAGCAAGGTGAATTCGGCCTGATGGTCCACACCGACGGGAGCGGGGAGGAAGTCACCTTTCCGTCGGACTCGACGGCCGCGAACCGCGACGCGGCTCAACTGACGGGCGAGCTGTCGCCGCAAGGCGTGTTTCACGGCCGCTACGTCCATGTCGCCACGGGTGACCAGCAGTACGGCCTGCGCCGGACGTTCGCGACGCAATTCGGCGCCACGGAGCGGGAGCGCATCACGCGCGCCGCGGTGAACATGCTGTTCCCCGGCGCGACGGGCGACAGCCTCGAGCTGTTCGACGGACGCGACCTCCGCGCCGAGCCTCGGATCTCCGTCGTGGTCCGGGGCGCGCAGGCGACCTCGACGTCCGGCAGCAACGACATTCTGACGCTGCCGATCCACAACTACGGCGAGCTGAAGGGCCTCGTGGCCGAGCTCGAGGCCCGCGGGCCCCGACGCTTCCCCATCGACGTCGCAGCGGTCGCCGGGCCGCACGAAGAGGCTGCTGAGCTGACGCTCACGCTGCCGGAGGGCTGGCGGGCGCAGCTACCGCCCAACATCACAGCGCAGAGCGCCTTCGGGAGTTATCGCGCGGAGTACGGCCAGGCGGGCCGCCTGCTGCATGTCGCCCGAAAGCTCATCGGCCGCAAGGGGATCGAGCCCCCCGGCCGAATTGGTGAATTGATTCAGTGGTTGAAGGACATGGGACGGGACGACGTGCGCTACATCGTGCTGGAGCATCCGCGATGAGTCACTTCATGATGATCATTTTCCTGGTGAAGCGCTGTCCGTCGACCACCAACTGGTAGAGGTACACCCCCGAGGCCGCCTGCTGGCCGGTGTTGCGGACGTTGCCGTCCCAGTAGGCGCTGAAGGCGCAGCCCTCGGCGCTCGAGCAGCTCAACTCCAGATCGTCGAGCGCCTCACCGGTGCCCTGCAGAATCGGCACCGCAACGAGCTGTGCCAAGACGTTGTAGATCTTGAGCGAGACCTTCGGGCGATGACCGTTGGCAAACACATCCGCGCCGAGCGAGAACGGGATCGTCGTCGCCGGATTGAACGGGTTCGGGTAATTCTGTTTGAGCTCAACCGTGGGTCGGGGGGTCTGCCCCCATGCCCGCCCCGCTCCCCCCCCCACCCCCGCCGCCCAAAGCCCGAGCCCCAGCACCGCCCAGGCGTACCGCGTCATCCACCGCTCCTCTGCAAACGAGAAAAGAACCTTGGGACCGCACTCCTTGTTGCGAGTGAACCGTTCTAAGACGCTTGCCGGAAAACTACGGGCCGCCTTTCCCCGCTGTCAACCGTGCCAGGACCCGCGCGTCTCCGGCGCGGCGCGTGATGCCGCGACGGTCGGCCCACTCGAGCAACGGGATCAAGTACTTACGGGTGAGCCCGAACCGCTCCCGCAACTGAGCCGGAGTCGCCTGGCCAAGCTCGGAGAGCGCCGCGTCGAGGCCGGCGCGGAAGGTCTCCAACGCCTGCGGCGCCGCGTAGCGTTCCTGGTCGATCTGTTCCGCCGCACCCTCGCGTGCCAGGTGCGCGAGCACGGCCCGGATCGGCGCGCCGGGGAACTCGCGCTCCAGCTCTCCCAGCGTCGGCACCTCCCAGCGGGCGTCCGCCAGCCGGCGGGCCAGGCTCTCTCTCAAGTCGCTCGTGCGTGCGTCGAACGCGGGCTGCCATCCCGCGAGCCGCGCCACGCTCCCCGTCACCTCCAGCTGCCGCGCCCGCATGCCGGCCTCGAGCACCGCATCGAGCACGGCTGCCGGCGGCGCCGGGGCTCCCACCGCCGCTCGGAGAGCCTGCAGCGACATCCCGGGATCGATCGGATGCTCCTTGTGATAGCGCCGCAGCACGTCCACGAGGCGCGTCACCTCGGCCGCCACGACATGCCGCGCCACGACGGTGGAGCCCACGCTGAGGAGATCCTTACCCGCCTCCGCGATGAGGCTGGGTACCTGGCCGGGGAGCACGCCGAGTCGCGTGGGAAGGCTGTCCGCGGGGAGCCCGGCGAGCCCGGCCTCTTGCGCCAGCACCTGTAACCGCTCGAGCGCCGGCTGCTCCGCCGCGAGGCGCCGCTGGCGCAGACGCGGACGCAGCGCCGGGAAGGGGTCGACCACGACTCCGCCGCCGATCGTCGTCACGGGCGAAAACGACCGCAACACGAACCGGTCGCCGCCCCTGGCCACGAGCGGCGTCTCGAGCACGAAGCGGGCGAGGCCGCGCTCCCCCGGCCCGATCGAGCGCACCTGAACGACGCGCGCCAGCACTTCGGCCGTGCCGAGGTGCACGCGGAGCCTGGTACGGGAGCCGATCGGCTTGCGGGCGGTGGAGAGCAGCTCGACCGCGGCGTCGAGCAGCGTCGTTGCCCGCCAGCCCGCTCCGGTCACCGCCACATCGCCGCGCGCCAGCTCGCTCTTGTCGACCCCGACGAGCGCCAGCGCCGTGCGGCGGCCCGGGACGGCCCGGTCGGCCGCCTGGCCGTGCACCTCGATCGAGCGCACCCGCACCTCGCGCTCGAGTGGCAGCAGGCGCACGGCCTCACCCACCGCTACGGTGCCCGTCCAGGTCGAGCCCGTGATGACCGTGCCCGCCCCGGCCACCGCGAAGACCCGGTCGATCGGCAGTCGGAACAGGTCTTCCACCGGCCGCTCGACCAGCTCGTCCGCCACGTGTTGCAGCGCCAACCGCAGCTCGTCCAGCCCTGCGCCGGTCAGCACCGAGGTCGCGATCGATGGCTCCCAGCGGATCCGACTCCGCTTCAGGCGCTCGCTCACCTCGGCTCGCACCAGGTCGAGCCACTCCGGCTCCACCAGGTCCCGTTTGGTGATGACGGGAATGCCGCGGCGCACGCCGAGCAGCTCGACGATAGCGAGGTGCTCCTCGGTCTGCGGCATGAGCCCCTCTTCGGCCGCCACCACGAGCAGGGCGACGTCGATGCCCGTCGCGCCTGCGAGCATGTTGCGGACGAACCCCTCGTGTCCCGGGACGTCCACGACGCTGGCCTGGACGTGGTCACCCAGCGGCAGTGGCGCAAAGCCCAGATCGATCGTGATTCCCCGGCGCTTCTCCTCCTCCCACCGGTCGGTATCGACACCGGTGAGGGCCTTCACGAGCGCCGTCTTGCCGTGGTCGATGTGACCGGCGGTGCCGATTACGAAGCGGCGGACGGGACTGGAGTGGAGGGCGGGGGGGAGACCCACGCGCGACGCTCCCAGAAGTCGAGGGCGGAGAGAGGGCCGGCCTCGCCGAAGTGGTGCCGGACGAAGCGGGCGACGAGACGGCGATGGGCGGCGGCGTGTGGCGCGTCGAGCCGGGGCAGGCCCGCTGCGGCATCGTTCAGAGCGAGGAGGTCCCGATACGCCTGCCGCGGCAGCCGTGCAAGCGGCGGCGCCGGCGCGCAGCTGGGGCACGCGACCCCGCCCTCGGCGACACTGAAGGACACGGGGTCGGTACCGTCGGGGTCGATGGCCGTGCCGTCCCGGACGCAAGTCCCGAGCGACGGCTCGAACCCCAGCACGCCCAGGAGCAGCCAGATCCCCCGCACCCCGGCAGCATCGATCGCGTCCGGCGACGCGCCGGCGAGCGCGTCGAGCGCGGCGGTGAAGGCGTCGTAGGCAGCGGGGAGCGGCGCGGGTGGGGCCATCTTGAGCATGATCTCGGCGAGCACCGTCGCCCCCGCGAACCGTCCGACGTCGGCCGCCAGGTCGCGTCGCAAGTTGGCGAGGTCGAAGGCACCGAGCGTGTGCAGCTCGCGCGCCTCCCGGAAGTACAGCTGCGCGGACCCCTCGCTCAACAGCTCGAGCCCGGCGCCGAACCGGCTCTTCGGCCGCAGCGCGCCCTTGGCGATCGCGCTTTGCACGCCCAGCTCACGGGTCGCGAGCCGCACCACCTTGGAGGTTTCGCTGTAGCGGTAGGTCTGCAGGACGACGGCCGAGGTGGTGACGAGCGCCATGGAGTCAAAGGTAACGGCCGCGTCGCCCTTATGGCACGACCGCCAACACAGTCGCCGCCGGGCAGACGCCGACGGTCACGGCCCGCAGCTCGTCGTAGTCGGGGGGCGACGATAAGACGTGCACGACCCCGGGGCCCGTACATCCCCCCGCATCGAGCGCGTACACCCGACCCCCCTGGTCGATCGCCAATCCGGTCACGCCGTGCCCGCCGGGCTTCACGCCCTGCCCCGGCCCCCGGGTCACCGTTCGCGTCAGGGTGTTCACCTCCAGGATTCCCTCGCTCGCGGAGGCGATCAGCAGGCGGCCCGACGGGTGAAAGGCTGCAGCGCCGGGCGAATCGCCCAGCCCGTTGATGACCACCAGCTCCGTGCGCGTCACCGGGTCCACCACCGAGAGCCTGCCGTCCGCCCGGCCGGTGTGACCGGCGTCCACAACGTACACCAAGCTGTCGTCCCCGATGGCGAGAAAGCGGGCGTTGGTGCCGGACAGCGGGATCGAGTCGGCGGTCGACGCCCCGCAGCACGGGAACGAGCTGAGCCAGCTCGGTCCCGCCGGCACGCCGCTCACCAGATTCCCGTTGGCGACGAACACCCGCCCCCGCACCAGCGCCAGGGCCTGCGGGTACGCGCCCACCGGAAACGCGGTTGTGCCACCCGAGAATAGATTGAGCCGCGTGACACTGTTCAGCTTCGGATTTCCCACCCAGGCGATCGAGTCGTCCTGAATCACCGCGCCGGTGGCGCCCGATCCCCGGGCGAGCGAAAAGACTACCACGGGACGAACGCACGTCCCGCTGCACACGCCCGCGTTGTGGATCAGTGCGACCGAGTCCGCAGGACCGAGCGGCACGACGACGGTGCCGCCGCGCCCCGCGGCGGTCGTGGCCGCTCCACCCGGCGTCTGCAGGTCCACCGTCCGAACCGTGAAATCGGTCGCCGACACGAACGACACCGTGTTGTCGGCCGCGTTGACGACGCCGATCACCTGGCCCGCCGAGCTCGTCTGCTCGAGCGCGTCGCTGCAGGCCGCGGTGAGTGCCAGTCCCAACAAGCAGACTCGTCTCATGTCGTGGGGATCTCCTCGAGATCACAATACACAAACCGACCCTCCCGCACCACGATCTCGCCGCGCCGATGAAGTATGGGGGCACGCAAGATCGGCCCCGCGTACATGAACGTGTGAAACTCGCCGTTCTCGCCGCATGGGTCGATCCCCGACGGGAGATCGCCAAGCAACGCGGTGTCGAATTCCCGTCCCGCGAACGACCGCGCGAGGGCGTGCGAGTCCACGCACACGAGCACCGCCTTGTACCCTTGCCGCACGAAGTCCGCCGCGAGCGCGCGAGTGTCCCGGAGCCACAGCGGAAACAGTCCACGCATCCCGATGCGCGCGAGCATCCGCTCCCGGTAGGCTCGGACGTCCGCGAGAAACAGGTCCCCAAACACCACGGCATCGAGACCTGGGAACCGTGCCCGGGCCGCCGTGAGCGCCGCCTCCATGTGCCGCTCATACTCCTCGTTCGCCGCGTGGGGCGAGATCACGACCTCCTCGAGCGGCAAGTTGAGGGCCCGCGCTTGCCGATGCAACAAGCCGCGGCGCACGCCGTGCATGCTGATGCGCTCGTATCCAGCCGTGACCGTGGTCACGAGCGCGACCACGCGGTAGCGCGCATCCCGCAGCACCTCCTGCAGGGCCAGGGCGCTGTCCTTCCCGCCGCTCCACGCCACGAGCACCGGCTCGGCCGACGGGCTCACCATCCCCAGTCCAGGCGCCCCCCCAAGAGCAGCGTGCGACCGCGGGCGGGGAAGTTCTTCACGTCCTCGTAGCGGGCGCCCAGCAGGTTTTCGATGCGGGCGGTGAGCCCCACAGCGGGGAGCGTGCCGTGAATTCGGCCGAGCTCGTAGGTGCCCGACGCGTCCACACGGGTGTGGGGTGGTAGGGTGACCCGGGGTGCCGGAAAGGTCGCATAGTCGTAGTCGTCGCGGTCTCCCGTGAAGACGGCGACGAGGGATGCCGTGCCGCGCGCCCCCACGCCGTAGCCGAGCCCCAGGCTGGCCGTATGCGCGGGGCGGCGCTGCAGGCGCAGGTTCGTCGCAACATCGCGCGAGTCCAGGTACGTGTAGCCCGCGTCGAGCGACAGCCCCGCGCCGAGTGCGCCCTGGACACCGACCTCCAGCCCCTGCGCCGCCGCGTCCGCGACGTTGCTGTAGTTCACCGAGTCCGGCCCCAGGCGCTTGCCGCTGTACTGGATCAAGTCCCGGAACCGCTGATGGAAATAGGTAGCGCGAATCGTCATGGTCCGCCAAAGCCCCGTGTACTCGACCCCCGCTTCCCAGTTGCGGGAGTGCTCGGGTTCGAGGTTCGGATTCCCGCGCACGAAGCCGGTCGCGAAGTTCTCGTAAAAACTCGGCTCCTTGAAGCCCGTGCCGAGGGAGCCGATCGCCCGCATGCTCCGAGCAATCCGGACAGCCATGCCCGCCCGATGAGTGACATACGTGCCGAACCGTTGGTTGTCCTCCAGCCGCGCTCCCACCGTCACGCTCACCGTCCGCTCGGGTGCGGTCACCACCTGCAGATAGGCGGCGCCGTCGTTCCGCGACCGCGCGGTGTCGAGTGTGGTGCCGTTCATCGCCTCGCGCTCGAACGCCCCGCCCACGGTGACGATCGCACTCGCGAGT
This sequence comes from Gemmatimonadota bacterium, assembly GCA_003222135.1. Taxonomy (GTDB): domain Bacteria; phylum Gemmatimonadota; class Gemmatimonadetes; order Gemmatimonadales; family GWC2-71-9; genus 20CM-4-69-16. The sequence goes on from QHUM01000040.1 coordinate 48,701, forward strand.
GCCCGCACGTTGACCCGCGCGTCCACTCCGGTACGGGTGATCCAATCGGAGCTGCTGTAGGGGAACGTCGTACTGTCGGCCGGCCCGTTCTTGTCGATGGCGTACTGGAGATTGTCCCGACGCCATCCGGCCGTGAGGCGGCCCTCCGCGCGGGGCGAGAAGACGTGACCCAAGTCGAGCCCGACGGAGGGTCCGCGATCGAGCTGATGTTGGTTGTGGCTGACCGTGTCGCCGCCCCCGTCCGTCGGGAAATGGTACAGCGCGTCCCCGTAGCGCAGCGACAGCGCGGCGTCGGTGCGCGCATCCGGGCGGAGCCGCACCCGGCCGCTCACGACCTCGTTGCGGTACTGGTTGTTGAACGCGTACAGGCCGTCGCTCGAAAAGCGCGACACGCCGAGGCTGTATCCGACGCGCGCGCCTCCGCCGGTGAGCGTCGCGTCGAGCGCGCTGCTGCCGTACGTCCCACCGCTCAAGCCCACGCTCCCGCGCGCCGGCCCGCGACCGTCACGCGTGAAGATCTGCACGACGCCCGTCATCGCGTCGGATCCGTACAGCACGCTCGCCGGCCCCCGCACCACCTCGATACGCTCCACGCCGTCGGTGGTGAGATTGGCGAAGTCGTACGCCCCGCCGGGCGCGTTTTGCGGCACGCCGTCGATCATCACCTTCACGTAGTCGCTCTCCCCGCCGCGGAGGAACAGCGAGGTCTGGCTCCCGTAGGCATTCGTGGTGACGACGTCCGCGCCGGGAACGGCTCGCAACGCGTCGGCCACCGTGCGGATTCCCCGCTCGCGCAGCTGCGCGCCGCTGATCACGGTGACCGCGACGGGCAGGTCCCGGGCGGGGGTTGGAATCCGGGTGGCGGTGACAACCACCGGGTTGAGCTCCACGGTGTCGGTGGGCGTCTGGCCGGCGAGAGACACGGGGAAGGCGAGGAGCAGGAGCGCGCGCAGCGCGAGTCTCATGGGGCCTCCTTTCGCAGTCGTAAGGGGATCATCTGGGGCCGGCCCTCGAACGGCGCAATCGACACGGGCCAGGCGAACACGCGCTCGGCGGTTTCGCGGGTGAGCACGTCGCCAGGCGAGCCGGCGCCAGCGGGCCGCCCCTCCGCGAGCAGCAGGACGCGATCGGCGAAGCGCGCCGCCAGATTCACGTGGTGCGTGATCATGAGCGCAGCGAGCCCTTGCCCGTCCACCAGCGCGCGCACCAGCTCGAACAGCTCCATCTCGTGCCGCAGGTCGAGCGACGCGGTGGGCTCGTCGAGCACGAGGAGCCGGGGTTCCTGGGCCAGGGCCCGCGCCAGCCGGATGCGCTGATACTCGCCGCCCGACAGCGTCCAGAGCCATCGGTCGGCCAGGTCCGCCGCGTCGCATGCGACGAGCGCCCGCTCGACGGCCGCCCGGTCCGCGGCGCGCACGCCGCCCAAGAGGGAGAGATACGGGTAGCGACCGAGCAGCACCGTTTCCCGGACGCGCTGCGGAAACAGGTTGTCCTCGCGCTGCGGCAGGACGCCGACCACCCTGGCCAGGTCGCGGCGCGACCAAGCGCTCGCCGGGCGCCCCACGATCTCCGCACGACCCACCGCGGGCCGCACGAGCCCGAGCGCCGCGCGCACCAACGTCGTCTTGCCGCTGCCGTTGGGCCCGAGCACGGCGTGGAACTCGCCCGCGCGCACCTCGAGCGAGACGCCCTGCAGCGAGTCGCGCGGGGCGCCCGAGTAGCGGCACGTGACGCCGCTCAACGCGAGGATCAGCTCACGGTCCATCGGCGCAACAGGAACGCGAACACGGGAACGCCCAGCAGGGCCGTCACGATGCCCACCGGCAGCTCGCGCGGGGCCACCACGGTGCGGGCCAGCGTGTCGGCCGCGGCGAGCAGGGTCCCGCCCACGAGGAACGCGGTCGGGAAGAGGGCGCGATGCAGCCGGCCCCACACGAGGCGACAGAGGTGCGGTACGATCAGCCCGACGAAGCCGATCACTCCCGCGACGGCGACCGCGGCGGCGGTGAGGAGCGACGCGGCGAGGTAGACGAGGCGCTTGAGCCGCCGCACGTCGGCGCCGAGGTATTGTGCCGGCTCCTCGCCGAGCGCGAGGAGATCGAGCGGCCGCGCGGCTGCGGCGAGGACGGCAAGTGGCAGCGGCGCATACACGAGGATCACGAGCACCGTTGTCCAGGATGCGCCGGAGAACCCGCCCCACAGCCAGAGGAACGCATTGCGCAGCTCGGTAGCCTCGGCGAGCGAGACGATCGCCGTGGTGATCGCCGCGGCGAACGCGCCCACGGCCACGCCGCCCAACAGCAGGATCCGCGGGTCGAGTTCCGCGCCGCCGATGAGCCCGAGCCGGTACACCAGCGCCATCGCGCTCACCGCCCCGACGAACGCCGCGAGCGGGAGGGCCCAAGGACCGGGCAGGTCAAAGGCAATGGCGACGACCGCCCCGAGCCCCGCCCCACCTGAGAGGCCGAGCAGGAACGGATCGGCGAGCGGGTTTCTGACCAGCGCCTGAAGCGCGACGCCCGAGACGCCGAGCGCTCCGCCCACGAGGAACGCCAGCACGGCGCGGGGGAGCCGCAGCTGCCAGACGATGGGCGAGCCCAAGACGTCGCGGAGGGGCACGTCCGCGGGTCCGAGCAGCACGGCGGCAGCGAGGGTCGCGACGGCCGCGACGGCCAGCAGGACGTACTTCACGGCGCCCGGTCGAGGCGCCGGCGGAGCTCGCGCACCGCTTCCGCGACGCGCGGTCCGGGTCGCCCGAACAGCTGGCCCGGGAGGAACAGGAACCGCCTGGCCCGCACCGCGCGGACCGCCCGCCACTCGGGGCGTCCCGCATAGCGCGGTGGCACGGCACTGTCCGAGAGAACGGCGACGAAATCGGGATCGCGCGCGGCGATCGTCTCGATCGAGACCTGGGCCGAGGGGGAGCCGATGTCGTGGAACACGTTGCGCGCCCCGGAGAGCGCGGCGAGGCGGTCGAGATAGCTCCCCGCGCCGATCACGATCGCTGGGTTGTCCCAGACGATGAAAACCAGGGACTGGGAGCCGGGGGCTGCGGGCTGGGAGGCGAGGCTGTCCATGGCACCCGCCAGCGAATCAGCCGACGCAACGCGACCCGTGAGCACGCCCAGGCGGCGGGCGGCGGGCCCCAGGTCCTCGAGCCGATTGAGATCGAGCAGCACCGTCTTGATGCCGAGGCGCTCGAGCTGCTCGGCCGCCGTGATATTCGGGCCCGATCGATACAGGACGACGAGGTCGGGATGGCGCGCCGCCACGGCCTCGACGTTGGGCGGCATGCCGTCGCCCACGCTCGGCACGCGCAGCGCCTCGGGCGGGTAGTCGCACCAGGCCGTCCGGCCCACGAGCCGGTCACCCGCGCCGATCGCGAAGAGCAGTTCGGTGAAGGACGGCAGCAGCGAGACGACGCGCTGGGCCGGCGCCGTCAAGGCTATCCGCCGGCCCGCGTCGTCCGTGACGGCGAGACCGTGCGGCGCCGCTGCCCGCTCCGCGCGGCGACACGCCGCAACGGCGGCCAACAACAGCAGGCCGGCGAGGTGGGTGCGATGTGCCCAGCGGCGCATAGCAAGAAACCCACCCCCGACGGAAGCGGAGATGGGTTAGCGCCTGCGCCCGGTGCGCAGCGCCACCATCCCTCCCGCGAGGGATCGACCGGTGGCGCGAACGGAGAGGTCTCCTGGCTTCGGGCGGTCGGCTCACCTTCCCGGGTGAAGACACCCAGTGGCGTAGAGCCGTGAGAAATGCCCGTTACAGTGGCGGGGCCACGCCGGATTCGCACCGGCTTCCGTGATTCCCCGTTCGCATTGTGTGCTACGAGCGCTAGTCTATCGGGTTAGTCTCGGCAATGCAAGCACGCTATTCACACGCTGAAGCGTGTGCTCGGCGAAACACTGTGCTGAAGCACACTCGATCACGCTTCAGCGTTGTGCCTCGCCGAGCACACCCTTCAGGGTGTGAGCTGAGCCGGCCTGCGCCGCAGCGCCACCACGAACCCCGCGGCAAGCGCCGCCCCCGCCCCGATCACCACAAAAGGCACGAGCGACTCCGCTCGGAAGCGGCGCGCGGCCGAAAACGCGATCGTCACCGCTGCGCCGGCCGGGACCGCTTGCGCGCGATAGCGCGCGAAGCGACGAGTTTCGATCTCCTGGACACCGAGCGTATCGAGCCGCGCGGCCGTCACGGTCGCAGCGGTGTCCTCGACCAGCAGATCGACCTCGGCGGTCGGTTGGTCGATCGGCACGACGACCCGGGCGGCGCTGCCGGGAAGCACGTACGCGTAGCTGAGCTGCTTCGCGTCCCCCGGCGGAATCGGCCCGAACACGGCGACCGAGTCGCCGCGCCGCGTCACGGCCTGCGGCGACAGGTCGCCCTGGGCGACCTGGAACTGGATCGCCTCGACCGGGATGGCGCCCGTCCACGTGGGCTGCAGCGTGTCCGCCGCAATGCGCGTCTTGCTACCGGGATTCAACAACTCGAGTAGCTCGAGCACGTCCCGGGCGCCGTCGGGCTTCTGCCGAGCGACCGTGAGCAGGCGGCGCGCCACCTGCACACCGGGCCCGGCCGAGGTGGTGTCGTACACGAGCAGCGGCCGCAGGCTGGTGCGCGGCCGCGCGACAGTCACCGGCTCTGAGAAATAGGCGATCCCGTCGTACCAGCTCGAGACCACGTAGATCGCGGTCGTGTCGGGACCGCCCACGGTGAGCGTGAAGGCACCGCGCCCGTTGGTGCGGCTGGAGTCGATCGGTCCCCCGGCCCCGCCCGTCGTCACCCGGTGCAGCACGACCCAGGCGCGCGCCAGCGGGGTGCCGTTCGGTCCACCGTGCACCACTCGGCCAGTCACCACCACCCGCTGTGCGAGGAGATCGCCCCCGGCGCCGCTCAGCAGGCAGGCCAGGGCGAAGGCGCTACGGAGTGAACTTTCCGAAATCTTCAGGATCGAGGTTCTGCAGGTAGGACTTCAGCTCGTCGGGGCCGAGTGGCGTGGGGCCCGTCTCGGTGCCGGGCTCGCCCGTCTCGACCGAGGTGAGGGCGAGCAGATTTTCGGTCGTGAAGATCGGCGCCTTGAGCCGCAGCGCGACCGCGATAGAGTCCGACGGTCGCGCATCCACCTGAATCACCGCATCGCCGCGGTAGATATGGAGCTCGGCGTAATAGGTGTTGTCCTTTACTTGAGTGATGATCACCTTGCGGAGGTCCGCGCCCAGGCCGAGGATGACCTGCTTCAGGAGGTCGTGCGTGAGCGGTCGCGCGAACTTGACGCCAGCGAGCTCCATCGCGATCGCGCTCGCCTCGGCCGGGCCGATCCAGATGGGGAGCACGCGCTCCCCTTCCTGCTCCTGGAGGATCACCACCGGCGTGTTGGTGGTGCGGTCGAGCCCCAGATGTGCGACTCGGACTTGGATCACGTTCGCCGTCAGGTGCCCATCTCCCACGACACGAGGTACTTCTTCTGCTCGGGTGTCAGCGTGTCGATAGTGACGCCCATGGCCTGCAGCTTGAGCCGCGCGATCTCGGCGTCGAGCTCCCGCGGAATGCGATGCACGTCCTTCGTGAGACGCTGCGCCTGCTGCACGACGAACTCGGCGGCGAGTGCCTGGTTCGCGAACGACATGTCCATCACGCTCGCGGGATGGCCCTCTGCCGCCGCCAGGTTGATCAGCCGGCCGTCGGCGAGCACGAAGATCCGCTTGCCGTCGAGCCGCCATTCGTCGACGAACTCGCGCACCCGCGTCGGGCCCTGCCCCGCCTGCTTCAGGCCCTCGAGATCGATCTCGACGTTGAAATGGCCGGAGTTCGCGACCACCGCGCCGTCTTTCATCACCCGCATGTGGTCGAGCCGGATCACGTTCACGTTGCCCGTGAGGGTCACGAACATGTCCCCGATGCGGGCTGCCTCGGCCATCGGCACCACGCGATAGCCGTCCATCTGGGCCTCGAGCGCCTTCAGCGGGTCGATCTCCGTCACCACGACGTTCGCCCCGGCGCCGCGCGCGCGCAGTGCAAATCCGCGGCCGCACCATCCATACCCCGCCACCACCACCGTGCTCCCCGCGATCAGCAGGTTCGTCGCGCGCAGGATCCCATCGAGGGTCGACTGGCCGGTGCCGTAGCGGTTGTCGAACAAGTGCTTCGTATCCGAGTCGTTCACCGCGATCACCGGAAACTGGAGCACGCCGTCCCGCGCCATCGCCTTGAGACGGATCACGCCCGTCGTGGTCTCTTCCGTCGAGCCGATCACCCCCGAGACCAATGCCTTCCGCTCCGCGGCCGCCAGCGTTTCCACCCACTGCCGCACGGGTGGCGCGAGGTCGTCGAGGCGGTTCAGGGCGATCATGTGCAGCGCGCCGACCAGGTCGGCGCCATCGTCCATCGTGATGTCGGGCCGGTGCGCCAGCGCGGCGCGGAGGTGGTCGTAATAGGTAGTGTGGTCCTCGCCCTTGATCGCGAACACCTTGATGCCGTGATCGCGGACCAGATGGGCCGCGACGTCGTCCTGCGTCGACAGCGGATTAGACGCGCACAGCGCCACGTCCGCCCCACCGGCCTGCAGCGCGACCGCGAGGTTCGCAGTCTCGGTCGTCACGTGCAGGCAGGCGGAGAGGCGCCGCCCGGCGAGCGGCCGTTCCCGCGCGAAGCGCTCCCGCAGCTGCCGCAGCACCGGCATCGAGCGCTCCGACCACTCGGTGCGACGACGTCCCTCGGCGGCGAGGTTCAGGTCCTTGATATCGGAGGTGGGAGCCGTGCGCGTCGTCGTCGTCATGTCGTCACTTTCTGCGTGGCGTAGTGTTTGGAGCGCTGCGCGGCGAGCCGGAGATCCTCCACGCGATTCGCCTGCTCCCACGTGAAGAGGTCCACGTCTTTCGTGACGTCCTTGTCGACGAAGCGGCGCCGCTCCGGCGCGCGTCCGAAGTGGCCGTACGCCGCCGTGGCGCGATAAATGGGGTTTCGCAGGTTGAGCGCCTTGATGATGCCGAGCGGGGTGAGATCGAAGACCTCGCGCACGGCGTCCTCGATCGCCTCATCGGGAACGACGCCGGTCGCGAACGTGTCGATCATCACCGAGACGGGCTGGGCCACGCCGATCGCGTAGGCCACCTGGGCCTCGCAGCGGGAGGCGAGCTTCGCGGCGACGACATTCTTCGCCACCCAGCGCATCGCGTACGATGCCGAGCGATCGACCTTCGAGGGGTCCTTGCCGCTGAACGCACCGCCGCCGTGCCGCGCCATCCCGCCGTAGGTGTCCACGATGATCTTGCGACCGGTGAGCCCCGCGTCGCCCTGGGGGCCGCCGACCACGAAGCGTCCGGTCGGGTTGATCAGGATGTCGACGTCCTTCACCTCGAAGCCCGTGTCGGCGAGCACCGGGCGCACGACCAGCGCGATAACCCCCTCGCGTAGCTCGGCGTTGTCGATCATGTCGGAGTGTTGCGTCGAGACCACCAGCTTGCTCACTCCCACCGGGCGCGCACCCTCGTAGATCACGCTCACCTGGGTCTTGCCGTCGGGCCTGAGCCACGGAAGGTCCCCGGCCTTGCGTACGCCGGCGAGCCGCTCGGCGAGCCGGTGCGCCAGCACGATCGGCACCGGCATGAGCGAGGCGGTCTCGTCCGAGGCGTAGCCGAACATCATCCCCTGGTCCCCCGCGCCGCCCCGGTCCACACCCAGCGCGATGTCGCCGGACTGGCGGTCGATGGTGGTGAGGATGGCGCAGGTCTGGGCATCGAACCCGAAGCTCGCGTCGGTGTAGCCGATGGCGCTGATCGTGCCCCGCACGATGTCGGGGATGTGCACGTAGGTAGAGGTGGTGATTTCCCCCGCCACGACCGCCATACCGGTGGTGACGAGGGTCTCGCAGGCGACCCGCGCCGCGGGGTCTTTGGCGATGATCGCGTCGAGCACGGCGTCGGAGATCTGGTCGGCGATCTTGTCGGGATGGCCTTCGGTAACCGACTCGGACGTGAACACGTGGCGTTGTGCAGGCATCTCCTGATCCGGCGAGGGTTTAGACGTTCAAACTAGCGGCGCGCCGTCCGGCGGGCAACCGGGCGTCGGGATCGAGCAGCTTCAAGTCCACGGCTTCGGCAAGCGCGAGGCGCAGCAGATCGAGCACCTCGGCGGCGGTGCGGGCGGCGAGCGCCTGCTCCGCGGCGACACGCGCCCGCGCCGCGCCCACCTGCCGCACGGTCCACTTCACGAGCGGCAACGCGGGCGGCGCGACCGACAGCGTCTCGTATCCGAGCCCGATCAGCAGGAATGCCGAGAGCGGCTCCGACGCCATCTCACCGCACACGCTCGCCGGTTTCCCCGCGGCGCGCGCCGCGTCGACCACGAGCTTGAGCAACCGCAGCACGCTCGGGTCGTGGGGATTGAACCGATCGGCCAGCCGCGCGTTGCCGCGGTCGACGACGAGCGTGTACTGCGTCAAGTCGTTGGTGCCGACGCTCAGGAAGTCGCTCACCGCGGCGAGCCGATCCGCCATCACCGCCGCCGCCGGCGTCTCCACCATCACGCCCACCGGCACCGTCGGCGCCGCCTCCACGCCCTCGCGCTTGAGATTCGCCGCCTCCTCGCTCACCATCTCGCGGGTGCGATCCACTTCATCGAGCCGCGTGACGAGCGGGATCATGACCTGGATGTCCGCGTGGACCGCTGCCCGCAGCGCCGCCCGCAGCTGCGTCCGGAAGATCTCGGGCCGGTCGAGACACACCCGGATCGCCCGCCAGCCGAGCTGCGGGTTGGCCTCGGCCTGGACGCGGAACGGGCCGGGGAGCTTGTCGCCACCCAGGTCGTAGGTGCGGATCACGACCGGCTCCCCTGCAAAGGCTTCTCCGACGCGCCGGAAGTAGTCGGCCTGCTCGTCCTCGGTGGGGAGCGCGGTATGGCTGGTAATGAGAAATTCGGTGCGCAGCAGGCCCACGCCCTCTGCCCGGTGCTGCTGCGCGGCACGGATTTCATCGGGGAGGTCGACGTTGCCGCGCAGCACGATGCGCACGCCGTCGGTGGTGACCGCCGGCTGCTCCACCACTTCCTCGAGCTGGGAGGCGAGCTCGCGGCGGCGGCGCTCGCGTGCCTTCGCCTCGGCGATCTCCGGCGCCGTCGGATTGAGGAGGACGGTGCCGCGCGTGCCGTCCATCACCACGGTGGTGCCCGGCTCGATCCGCTGCATCGCGCCCGCCACGCCGAACACCGCCGGAATCCCGATGGAGTGCGCCAGGATGGCGGCGTGCGAGGTGCGGGTGCCCTCCTCGCTCACGAGCCCGACGACGTGCTCGCGGTCGAGCTGTACGGTCAGGCCGGGGCCGAGCTCCCGCGCCACCACCACGGACGGCTGGGTGATCGCTTCCCACTGCTCGTCCGAGCCGCGGTGCATGAGGTGCTCGATCACGCGGATCGCCACGCCGGAGAGGTCCGCGAGCCGGTCCTTCAAGCGCGGGCTGCCGGTCGCCGCCCACAGGTCGCGCACCTCGAGCGCCTTGAATTCGAATGCCTTCTCGGCCGTGAGATGATTCTCACGGATCAGCTCTGCCACGCTCGAGAGAAATTCCTTGTCCTCGAGCATCAGCAGGTGCGCGTCGAAGATGCGCGCCTCGTCCACACCCGCCCGATCCTCGGCCTTCGCCTTCAACTCCGCGATGTGGCGCTTGACGTCCTTCACGGCGGCGCGCAGCCGGCGCACCTCTTTCTCTACCTGCGACCGCGGCACGACGCGATGCGGCACTTCAGGCAGCGACCAGCGCACGACCACCGCGGGACCCACCGCGATCCCCGCGGAGACGCCGATCCCCTTGAGCAGCCGCTCGCTCATGCGCCCTCTTCCGCCTGGTTGTCCTCGGCGTCGCGCAGCTCCGCCGTGAGATGCATCTCGTGAAAACCGTCGGCCACCAAGGCGAGCAACGCCTCCATCGCCGCTGCGGCATCCTCGCCGTCGGTCTTGATGAATACCGCGGAGCCGCACTCGGCCGCCAGCATCATTACGCCCATGATACTTTTCCCGTTCACGGCCAGATCGTCCTTGCGCACTTCGATCGCCGACTTGAAGCGGTTCGCCACCTTGACGAACTCGGCCGCGGGCCGCGCGTGCATCCCCAGCGGATTCACGATTTTCGCCTCGCGCTCGATCACCGCCATATCCACCCCGCCAGCGCCGCGACGGCGAGCAAGCCCAGGCCGTAACGCAGTCCGGTGAGCCTGCCGCGCCACCACCACAGGATCGCGCAGCCGAGGGCCGCCGCACCGAGCAGCACGCCGCGCGCCCACGCGGGGAACGGCGCGGCCAGGTAGGCGGTCGACAGGGGCAGCGCCGCGCCGATCGCGAGCGCCATCGCCGGACCGCTCCACGCCGCGGCGCGTTGCAGCAACGGCTGGTGCAGGGCGGCCGCGACGCGCACGCCGTGCGCCCAGCCCGCCCGCAGCGCCCACCACCGGAGCGCCACGTGCCCCACGTTGTACACGATCAGGAAGCCGAGCACGGCGTCCATCCCGAGCCCCAGCGCCACGCCGATCAGCGCGAGGCCCGACGTCACCGGCAGCCAGCCGGCCCACACCAGGCGGTCGCCGAGCGACCCGAGGGGGCCGCACAGCGCGCTGCGCAGCCGCTCGATCTGTTCGGGCGTCGCGCCCTCGTGCTCGGCCCGCGCCGCCGCTCCCACCGCGAGCCCACAGAGATAGGGGTGCGCGTTGAAGAAGTGCGCTCCGCGTGCCACCGCCGCGCGATACACGGCACCGTTCCCCGCCGCCCGCAGATCGCGCAGCAGCGGCTCCTCCGCCACGCCCACGCCGATCCCCTGCAGGCGCTCGTAATTCCAGGAGCCCTGCACCGTGAACAGCCGCAGCAGGCTGCGGCCGAGCGGCGGACGCCGCGCCCGGGTCACCGCAGCCACACCAGTACCGCTCCACCGGCCAGGCCCGCGGCGAACCACCTCAGGTTCGCGCCGCGACCGACCACACGCAGCGTGCCCGCCGTCGCGGTGGCGATCGCGGCGGCGACCGCCGCGACGCCGAGCAGCGTCACACCGTGCGCGGGGAGGCCGCCGGCGAGGAACAGCCGTACGACCTGCGCGAGCCCGAGCCCCGCACCGGTCACGACCGCCGCCCGCAGCGCGTCGCGCGCGATCGCAGTGACGTGCACCCGGACGAGCAAGCGGACGTCCCCCGCCTCCAGCCGCCCGGCCACCGCCTGCACCGCATGTTGGGTCGCGCGGCGCACGACGTATATGCTCACGCCGCCCAGCATCCCGGTCACCAGTCCGACCAGCGCGCCGAGCCCGAGGCCCAGCGTGCCCGCAGCGAGGTGCGCCGTGCTCACGGCGGCGACGGTAGCGGGCCCGTACTCGGGGTAGCGGGCCGCCCCCATCGGCATCACGTCGTACTGGAACAGCTCAAACAAGACGCCGAGCTGCAGGCCGGTGGTCAGATCGCCGAGGATCGCACCCGCCACCGGGCCCGCCACGATCGGCCGCGCGATCATCATCTGCGGTACGCTCACGAGATCGAGCCCGACGAGCGTGCCCCACATGAGCAGGAAGAGCTGCAGCTCGAGCGTCACACGAACTCCTCGAGTGGCACCGCCCGGGCGGTCGGCACATCCTGGGCCGTGATCTCGACGCCCTGGGCCGCGAGCTCCCGGAGCTTGGCCGCCTCGGCGTCGCTCAGATACACGTAGCGCAACCGCTCGGAGCGTCCCGGTTGGTGATGGATACCGCCCAGGTTGATCCGTTTCACCCGGTGGCTGTTGCTGGACAGTGCCGCGAGCGCGTCGATGCTCCCGGCGAGCACGATTCCGGGCCGTGGATCCGCTTCCCACTCGGGGAGCCGCTGGGCCGCTTCGGCCGTGGACGCGAACACCACGTCGATCTGAGGGGGCACGCCCATGCGGTGGAGATCCTGCTCCCACTCGCTCGCGCGCACCGCGTCGTCCACCAGCACGATGAAGCCGACGCGGAGCGGCTGTCCCCACCCGACGACCACCTGGCCGTGAATCAAGCGATCGTCGATCCGGTAGAGCACGATGCTCATGCCGCCGGCGTGCGGATCGCGCGGCTCCCCGCCTCCGCGGCCCGGCGGGCGGCCTCGAGCGGCGGCAGGTCGCGGTGGAACACGAAATCGAGCAGCATCGCCAGGTTCACTCCAGTGACGAGCGCGATGTCCGACTTGCCCTTGGCGAGCCGGATGGAGCTGGTCAAGCACGACCCGCCCGGCAGATCGACGAACAGCACCGCCGGCTGGCCGCCGATCGCGGCGGTGAGTCGCGCCGTCAGCGCCCCCGAATCACAGCCTTCGTTGCTCACGGAGACGAGGGCGTCCTCGACGCCCGTAATCGCCGCGACGGCCGATTTCAGCGCTTGCGCCACCGCCGCGTGTGACACGATCACGCCGCGCAGCGGCTCACTCATAGTCTTCCTCGAGGTATTGCTGCAGCTCGCGCCGCTCCGCCATCCGCTTGAGGAGGCGCTCGTTGAAATGCTTCGCCGAATCCACGCCGCTGTAGCGCAGCAGGTGGTTCATCGCCACCACCTCACAGATTACGGTGAGATTCTTTCCCGGGTTGAGCGGCACGGTCACGAGCGGCAGCGTGATGTCGAGGAGCTGCGTCGTCTGCCCGTCGAGGCCGGTACGATCGTACTCCCGTGTCGCATCCCAATCGTCCAGCTGGACCACGACCTCGACGCGCTTCTGCTGGCGCACCGCGCGAACCCCGAACAACGCCCGGATGTCGATCAATCCCACGCCGCGGATCTCCATGTAGTGCCGGGCCAGCTCGTGCCCGCGGCCGATCAACACGTCGTTCCCGTGCCGGGTGACGTGGACGATGTCGTCCGCCACCAGCCGGTGACCGCGCTCCACGAGATCGAGCACGCACTCGCTCTTGCCGATCCCCGAGCGGCCGAGGAACAAGAGACCCACGCCGAACACGTCGGCGAGCGACGCGTGCACCGTCGTGTTCGGCGCGAACGCCTCGTCGAGGAACGGCTTCAGACGGCGATAGAACTCGGCGGTCTTGAGCTTGGTGCGGATCACCGGCACGCCCTGCGCCCGCGCCAGCTCGAGCAGCTCGGGCGGCGGATCCTGCCCCTTCGAGATGACCACGCACGGCAGGTCGAACCGCACGAAGGTCTCGAGCGACGCGCGGCGCTCGGCGGCGCCGAGCGAGGCGAGGTAGGTGATCTCGGTCTCGCCCAACACGTGGACGCGGTTCGCCGCGAAGCGCTTGGTGTAGCCCGCGAGGACGAGCCCGGGACTCGACGCCTCCGGAGACGGGATCAGGCGCTCGAGGCCCACGTCCCCCGTCAGGGCCTCGAGCTGTAGGGGATCGCCCTTGCGCTCGAGCAGGTCGCGCACCCGGAGTCCCGTCACCGCGGCTCGCGATCCAGCACGGGGCGGGCCGTCCCCCGCCGCCGCCGCTTCGTCCGCTTCGGCGGCGCCTTGTCGAGCTGGCGCCGCACCTTGGCCGCCGCGCGGTCGAGCGCGGAGCGGTGATCTGGCGCCTCCGCGGCGCCCACGTGCACCATCCCGCGCGCGGTGTGCACCCGCACCTCGACGGCGGGCGTGCCGTGGTCCTCGTCGAACAGCACCTGGGCGTCGTGCGGCCGCGTCGCCATCCGACTCAGCCGCTCCACCAGCCGGCGCGCCCGCTCGCGGAGCTCGTCCGGTACCTCGCAGTGGCGTGCGGTGATTGTGATCCGCATGGTCACTCCTCCTGAGCGATGACGCGCTGGAGATGGGCTTCCGTGGCCCGTGCGGCGCGGTCCCACGACAGTTGCTCGGCGAAGGCGCGGGCGCCGCGCCCCAGTCGGGCGGTCAGGGCCGGGTCGCCCGCGAGCTCGACCAGCCGGTCGGCCAGCGCCGGCACGTCGCCGTGCGGCACCAGGAACCCGGTCTCGCCGTGCCGCACCGACTCACGCAACCCGGGACTGTCCGACGCCAGCGCGGGCGTGGCGCACGCCGCTGCCTCGACGTTGGAGATGCCCCAACCCTCCTTCGGACTGGGAAGCACCACCGCCCAGGCCCGTCGCAGCAGGCGGCGCTTCGCTTCCTCCGAGACGAACCCGAGGAACCGCACCGCGCCGGCCTGACCCAGCGCGCCGGCCAGCCGCTCGAGCCGGACGCGGTCGTCCCCCTGCCCGGCGATCTCGAGCGTCACGTCAGGACGCGTCGCCCGCGCCAGGGCCACGGCCCGCACCGCGGTTTCCACTCCTTTATAACGCTTGAGGCGCCCCACATACAAGAACGTCGGTGTGGCCGCCCGCGCGGTGGCCGCGTCCGGGGAGTACCACACGGCATCGACACCCGGGTAAATGACTTCGACCCGCTCCCGCCGGATGCCCCGCCGTACCAGGTCATCGCGCGTGCTATCGGAGATCGCGTGAAACGCCGCGCCCTGGTACACGCGCGGGATCAGGCGCTCGGCCGCCCACACGGTCGCCGCGATCGGCCAGCTCGCTTCTGCGAACGCCGTCGTGCCGAACAGATGGGGCACGATCACGTAGAACGGCAGGTGGGTGAGGCGCGTCAGGTAGAGGGGCAGCTTGTTGATGTCCTCGACGACGACGTCATAGGGCTGCGTGTGCAGCAGCCGCCGGACCGCACCGGTGGCGCGGAGCGCGAACGTGTGGCGTCCTCCAAAGCGGTGCACGCGTATCCCGTCGAGCACGGTCTCGGGAGTGCACCCCGGCCAGCCGCTGGCCACGAGGTCGACGGCATGCCCCCGCTGGACCAGCCGGCCGAAGATTTCGTGCAGGTGGATTTCGGCGCCGCCGGCGTGCGGGTTCTCGCGGTCGTTCCAGTTGACCAGCAGGATCCTCACAGCGCGCCGTATTCCCGCGCGACCGCGTCGAGCACGCCGTTCACGAACGCCGGCGCTTTGGCTCCGGCGAACCAGTGGGCCAGCTTCACTGCTTCGTCGATGACGACGCGCGGCGGCGTCGACCCTTCGGCGAGCTCGGCGAGCGCCAGGCGCAGAATGCTCTTTTCCACCACGCCGACGCGGTCCAGGCGCCAGTGGTCGGCCGCATCGGCGACGCGCCGGTCGAACTCGGGGAGCCCGGCAATCGCTTTGGCCGCGAGGTCCGCGCCGCGGTCGCGGCCCTCGGGCATGCGCCCGAACCCGCCCGCCAGGCGCGAGACCACTGTCGCGATGGACGGGCGGCCCGACAGTTCCCACGCGTAGAGGATTTGGAGGGCGCGGGCCCGGGCCTTAGTCTCGGGGCGCTGCACGGCTGAGCTGGGCCAGGACGTCGGCCGTGGTGAGTGCCGCCTCGGCCGCCTCGTAGCCTTTGTTCCCGGCGGCGCCGCCGGCCCGCGCCATCGCCTGCTCGAGCGACTCGGTGGTGAGCACCCCGAATCCGACGGCGAGCCGATGCGCCAGGGCGACGTTGCCGAGGCCACGCGCCGCCTCGCCCGCGACGTACTCGAAATGCGGCGTCTCGCCCCGGATCACGCAGCCGAGCGCCACGATCGCCGAGTACCGCCCGCTCGCGGCCGCGGCTTCCGCGGCGACCGGCAGCTCGAACGCCCCCGGGACCCAGACGACGTCCACCCGCCCGTCCGCCACACCCTTCTCCTGCAGGCACTGGCGCGCCCCCTGGAGCAAGCGGCTGGTGACGACCTCGTTGTAGCGGGCGACCAGCACGGCCACGCGGACCTGACGCGGCACGCGGGGCGAACTCTGGAACTCGGCCACGGTCAGTGGGTGAGCAGGTGGCCGAGTTTGTCCCGCTTGGCGTCGAGGTAGGAGCGGTTCTCGTCCGAGGGAGTCATGACGATCGGGACGCGCTCGACGATCTCCAGCCCGTAGCCCTCGAGCCCGACCAGTTTCATCGGGTTGTTGGTGAGCACGCGGATGGAGGAGAGCCCGAGGTCGAGCAGGATCTGCGCCCCGATGCCGTAGTTACGGAGGTCGGGCTTGAAGCCGAGCTCGCGGTTCGCGTCCACCGTATCGTGGCCCGCGTCCTGGAGCTCGTACGCCTTGAGCTTGTTGAGCAGGCCGATTCCCCGGCCTTCCTGGTCGAGATAGACGACCACGCCGCGGCCCTCGGCCGCGATCATGCGCATCGCGCTGTCCAGCTGCCAGCCGCAATCACACCGCATCGAACCGAACACGTCGCCCGTGAGGCACTTCGAGTGCATGCGCACCAGCGCGCCCGGTTGCCGCGCCACCTCGCCGTACACCAGCGCCACGTGCTCCGCTGTATCCACGTCGTTCTTGTAGCCGATGATCGCGAACTCTCCGTACGGCGTGGGCAGCCGCGCCTGCGCGACGCGGTGCACCAGACGCTCGTGCGCCAGCCGGTAGGCCACGAGCTGCGCCACCGTGATGAAGGTGAGCCCGTGCCGCTCAGCGAACCGCTCCAGGTCGGGCCGCCGCGCCATGGAGCCGTCGGGGTTCAGGATCTCACAGATCACGCCCGCGGGATAGAGCCCCGCGAGCCGGGCGAGATCCACGCTCGCCTCGGTTTGGCCCACGCGCTGGAGCACGCCGCCCGGACGCGCCCGCAGCGGAAACACGTGACCCGGTCGCCGCAGGTCTGCCGGCACGGTGGCGGGATCGATGGCCACGCGGACGGTCGCCGCCCGATCGGCCGCCGAGATGCCGGTCGTGACCCCGAAGCGCGTGGCCGCGTCGATCGAAACGGTGAAGGCGGTTTCGTGTGCCTCGGTGTTGTGCTCGGCCATCTGCGTGAGACCCAACGCCTGGCAGCGGTCCGGCATCAACGTCAGGCAGACGAGCCCGCGGGCGTGCGTCGCCAGAAAATTGATCATCTCCGGGGTGACCCGCTCGGCCGCGCCGACCAGGTCGCCCTCGTTCTCGCGGTTCTCGTCGTCGGCCACGATGACGAGCTTCCCCGCACGGATGTCCGCGATCGCTTGTTCTATGGTGTGCTGCGGCATAAATACCTCACGTACTTCCCCAACACATCTCCCTCCACGTGAACCCGGTCGCCCACGCGCAGGTTTCCGAGCGTCGTGCGCCGGCGCGTGAACGGAATCAGCGCCACCTGCACAAGGTCCGGTCCCGGGAGCGCATTGATCGTCAGACTCACCCCATCCAGCGTGATCGATCCTCGTGGAATCGAGCTGTCGCGCACTTCGCGCGGCACCCGCAGGTCGTACACCCACGCGTCACCGCGTCGGTCCGCGCGCTCCACCACGGCCACTCCGTCGACGTGCCCCTGCACGATGTGCCCCCCGACGCGGTCCGCCGCGCGCAGCGCGCGCTCCAGATTCACTTTCCGACCGGTCACGTATTCCCCGAACAGGGTCCGGCCTTCGGTGGTCTCGATCACGTGGACCGTGAACCCGCCCGCCGCGACCCGTTCGACCGTGAGGCACGCGCCGTTCACGGCGATGCTCTCGCCCTTCTTCAACCCCTTGTACGGGGCGCGGATCGTGAGAACGAGCCCGTCCTCCCCTTCCCGCCGCCCGACAGGGCGTCCTTTAGGGTTCCCCCTCCCCCGGCCGTTCCCGCCGTTGCGCGAGACAACGCCCACCCGCCCGATGGCACTTACGATTCCGGTAAACATAGCCGCCTGTCCAATACCAATAATGTATCCGGACCCATCGCGCGCCGCTCCACCGGAATCCAGCGCGGCGCTTCGGGGAGCGGTGCCCCGGCCACGCCCGGAAAGGCCGGCACGGCGCCCTCTCCCAGCCATACCGGGGCCTGGACCCAGTAGAGTCGATCGACGAGCCCTTCGGCCAGCAGCTTCGCGCCCAGCGCCCCGCCCCCTTCACACAGCACCGAGTGGATCCCGGCGCCGCGCAGCATCCGCAGGCCGTCCGCGAGCGAGGCCGGACGAAACACCCGTACACCGCTCCGCTCCAGCAGCGCGACGCTCCCCACCGGGGCATCCGCCGACGCCATGACCCAGGTCGGCATGTCGCGCGCGGTTTTTACGAGATTCGCGGTCTCGTTCAGCATGGCGCGCCGGTCGAACACGACGCGCACGGGCGGCCGGCGCGGCGTGATGGGGCCGCGCACGGTGAGCTGCGGGTCGTCGCGCAACGCGGTCGTCCCGCCCACGGCGATCGCGTCGAATCCCGCGCGCAGCCACTGCACATACTCGCGCGCGGCCTCGCCCGATACCCAGCGCGAGCTGCCGTGGGCGTCCGCGATGCGGGCGTCGATCGACGTCGCGAGCTTGAGCGCCACGAACGGACGCTCGGCCTGGGCGCGCGCGAACAGGAACGGGGCGTTGAGCGCCGCGGCCCGTTCGGCGAGCACGCCGAATGTGACCGCCACGCCCTTGGCGCGCAGCACCTCGGCTCCGCCCCGCGCCTCGGGATCGGGATCGCGGATCGCCGCGACCACGCGCGTCACCCCGGCGGCGATGAGCGCGTCCGTGCACGGCGGCGTCTTGCCGTGGTGGGCGCACGGCTCGAGGGTCACCACCACGGTCGCGCCGCGCGCCCGCGCGCCGGCGGCCGCGAGGGCCACGACTTCCGCGTGCGGCTCCCCGAATTCCGCATGA
Source organism: Gemmatimonadota bacterium (assembly GCA_003222135.1). Taxonomy (GTDB): domain Bacteria; phylum Gemmatimonadota; class Gemmatimonadetes; order Gemmatimonadales; family GWC2-71-9; genus 20CM-4-69-16. The sequence continues at coordinate 67,183 of QHUM01000040.1, forward strand.
AACCCCTCGCCCACTACCGTGCCGCCCTGGAGGACCACGGCGCCGACGAGGGGATTTGGCGCGACGCGCCCCCAACCCCGCACCGCGAGGTCGAGGGCGCGCCCCATCGCCTCCCGTTCGGGAGACCCGTTAGAAGCCGAAGCGGAGCCCGACACCTCCGAAGACATGGCCCGCCTTGGGGTCAAAGTTGGAGAAGGTCGTCGCGAAACTCTGGTCCTTCCCCGTCTGGAAGCCGACTTCCCCCACCAGCTTGATGACCGCGAGGCTGAGCCCCGCATCGGCGAACACCACCTCGCGCGTGTTGGCCGGATTGATGACGACAGTGCGCACATGCGCGGGGTTCAGAGGATCGTCGTGGAACCGGACGGCCGTCTGGCTGGAGCTGTAGTGATCGATGCCGAGCCCCGCCGCGAGATCGACGAGCACGAACTTCCAGCTCGCCACCGCGCGATAGCTGTCGGCCTTCAGGTCCATGCTGAACTCGAACTGGTCCCCGGTGCCGAACGCCGGACCGAGAATGCCATACTGGATGCGCGGCAGGGTGCGACGCATCCAGCTCACCGACAGCGCCGGGATCGGGAAGGTGCCGGCGAGGATCCCGACGCGCGCGCCGTAGCCGATGCCGAGGGCGGCACCACCGATGTGCGCGGCGTTCGAGTCCACCGCCAGGCCCGACACGCCGCCCGTGGGCAGCACGACGGCCGACCCGAGCGCATCCACTGAGAGGAAGCCGCCGCGCCCGCGGACCAGCCCGAGGGCCGCCTCGACCAGCGGTGCGGGGATGGCCCCGTTGAAGCTCGACGGCACCCGGCTCTGACTCGCCGAGTCCGGGTTCGGCAGCGACGCCTTGATGGCGTTCACCCGCGCGGTGATCGTGAGATGTCCGATCCCGCCCAGCGAGCCGGAAGTGCCGAGCACCGGGTTGCCGCCGCTCACGATCATGCCGGCGAGCGGATGGAACGCCCGGATCGCGTCGACCGCGGTGTTGCAGGCCGCGGTGGCGTTCGGGTCGGGCATGGCGCACTGCGGGTCCTGGGCGGCGAGCGGCGCCGCGAATGCAATAAGCGCGACTGCAATGGTCGTAAGGTTCTTTGACGAATACATATGTCCTCCTCCTCATGTGTTCCCATCCTGAAGGATGGGCTCGGCCAGACACTGTCCTGAAGGACAACGGGTGTGCTTCAGCACAGTGCAGTGCCGAGCCCACGCTTCAGCGTGGGGATCAACGTTCTGCGAACTTGACCGCTCGCGTCCCGGCGCGCACCTCGCCGACCAGCCACGTCTCCACCTGGACACGCCGCGCGGCCGCCGTGATGGCTTCCACGTCATCGCGACCGGCGATGGCGATCATGCCGACTCCGAGGTTGAACACGCGGCGCATTTCGCCGAGTGACACCCGGCCGGCCCGCATTAGTACCCGGAAGACGGCCGGCCAGCGCCACGCGCGGGCATCGATTACGGCCTCGCAGTCCGGTGGCAGGACGCGCACCACGTTGCCCGCGATACCGCCCCCGGTAATGTGAGCCAGGGCGTGCGGGCGGGAGATGACCGGGGTCACGGCGGTCGCATAACTCCGGTGCACGGCGAGCAACACCTGTGCCACGGACTGACCGGTCTCCGGAAACTCGTGACCTATATCCAGGCCGAGGGTGTCGAACACGATCTGCCGGGCGAGCGTATAGCCGTTCGTGTGCAGTCCGTTCGACGCGTAGCCGATCAACACGTCGCCGGGTCGCACGCGATCCCCGTGCAGCGCCGCGCCCTCTTCCACGACCCCGACGATGGTTCCCGCGAGATCGTACTGTCCCGGCTGGTACAGGTCGGGGAGCTCCGCGGTCTCGCCACCCGCCAGCGTCATATCGTGCGCGCGGCAACCGCGCGCGATTCCGGCGACGAGCGACGCGGCGACATCGGGCTCGAGCTTCCCCGTCGCGATGTAATCGAGCAGCGCGATCGGCCGCGCTCCGTGCACCAAAATGTCGTTCACGCAGTGGTTCACGAGATCCTCGCCCACCGTATCGTGAATCCCGGCCCGGGCGGCGACCAGCACCTTGGTCCCGACGCCGTCGGTCGAGAGGACGAGGACGGGGCGCTCGTACCCCGGCGGGACGCGCACCATCCCGCCGAACGCGCCGATCTCCCCGAGCGCCAGCGGCGTGCGCGTGCTGCGCACCAGCTCGGCGATGCGGCGCTTCGCCTCCTCGGCGGCGTCGAGACGGACGCCCACCGCCGCGTAGCGTTCGGTCACGGGCCGGCGGGCCCGTCCACGTCGAAGTGGACGAGCTGCTTGAACGCCTGCACGCGGGCGCGCACGTCGGCTGGCGTCACCTTGTCGAACCCCTGGATGCCGAACGCTTCGACTGCGAACGATCCCATCGCCGCCCCGTACACCATCGCGCGGCGCAGGTTCGGCGGGGAGAGGTCGCCGTTCCTCGCCAGGTGGGCCATGAAGCCGCCGGCGAACGCATCACCCGCCCCGGTGGGATCGAACACATCCTGGAGCGGGTAGGCCGGAACCTTGAACGTCGTGGTTCGGTCCACGAGGAGCGCGCCGTGCTCTCCCTGTTTCAAGACTGTCATCTTCGGTCCGCGCTGCAGGATCCACTGGGCGGCGCGGTAGATGTTCCAGTCGCCGGACAGCTCGCGCGCCTCTGAGTCGTTCACCATCAGGATATCGATGTGGCGCAGCAGCTCGAGCAAGAGATCGCGCTTCGACTGGATCCAGTAATTCATCGTGTCGCAGGCGACGAGCTTGGGCGCCTTCACCTGATCGAGCACGCCGAGCTGGAGCTCGGGGTCGATGTTGCCGAGGAAGACGTACGCCGCGTCGCGAAACCCGGCGGGGAGCTTGGGTCGGAAGTCCGCGAACACGCCGAGTCGCGTCTCCAGCGTCTCGCGGCTGGCGAGGTCGTAGGAGTAGCGTGCCTTCCAGCGGAACGATTCCCCTTTCGCCTGCTCGACACCCGAGAGGTCGATGCCGCGCTGCTCGAGCGCATACAGGGCGGTGAGCGGGAAGTCGCTCCCCACCACGCCCACGACCTGCACGGGGTGGAGAATGGACCCCGCGACGCTGAAGAACACGGCTGACCCTCCGAGCGCGTCCGCCGTCTCGCCGAACGGCGTGGCGACCGAGTCGAGGGCCACCGATCCCACCACCAAGAGCGACACGCTACATCCTGTCCGGGGCGCTGACGCCCAAGAGGGTGAGGCCGTTCGCCAGCACCTGGCGCACGGCACGTGCCAGCACGAGCCGCGCAGCCTCCTCCGGCTCGCCCAGCACGCGATACTTGTGATACCACGCGTGGACGATCCGGGCCAGCCCCTCGAGGTAGCCGGTGACGCGGTGCGGCTCGAGCGCAGTGGCGGCCCCCGCCACGAGGCTCGGAAAGTCGGCGAGCTGCTTCAGCAAGAGGAGCTCTTCCGGCTCGTCCAGCGCCGCCGGATTCACGCCGTTCGGGGAGGCCGTTTCGGGCGCGCGCCCGGCGACACGGAAGATGCCGCTCAGGCGCGCGTGCGCCATCTGGACGTAGAAGACAGGATTCTCCTCCGTCTGGCTCTTGGCGAGGTCGACGTCGAACACGAGGTGCGAGTCCCCCCGACGCATCAGGAAGAAGTAGCGCACCGCGTCGCGCCCCACCTCGTCGACCAGCTCTCGCACGGTCATGTAACTGCCGGCGCGCTTGGAGAGCTTCATCTCCGCACCGCCCTTCATCACGGTCACCATCTGGTGCAGCACGTACTCGGGGTAACCGGCCGGGATACCCATCTCGAGCGCCCGCAGCCCGATGCGAACGCGAGTCACCGTGCTGTGATGGTCCGCGCCCTGAACGTTGATCGCCCGCGCGAAACCCCGCTCCCACTTGTCGACGTGGTAGGCGACGTCCGGCAGAAAATAGGTGTACTCGCCGCCTTTTTCCGCTCGCTTGCGCATCACACGGTCCTTGTCGTCACCGAAGTCGGTGGTCTTGAGCCAGAGCGCGCCGTCCCGCTCGTAGGTGTGCCCTGCGGCCACCAGCCGACCCAACGTCTTTTCGACTTTGCTGCTCGTGTACAAGGACGACTCGAGGAAGTAGACGTCGAACTTGACGCCCAGGGCCTGCAGGTCCGCGTCCTGCTCCTTGCGCAGCTCCTGCACCGCAAACCGCCGCACGTGGTCGAGGTCGGCTCCCTCGGGATCGTCGGGATATGCCGCGAGGTAGCGCTCGGCGATCTCCCAGACGTACTCGCCGTGATAGCCCCCCTCCGGAACGGCGGCCGGCCGGCCGCGCAGCTCGCCGATCCGCGCCTGCACGCTCAGCGCCAGCTGCATGATCTGGGCGCCGCCATCGTTGTAATAGAACTCCCGCGTCACGCGCCACCCCGTCCAGTCGAGCAGCGACGCGATCGCGTCGCCCAGCGCCGCCTGGCGGCCGTGGCCCACGTGCAGCGGACCGGTGGGATTGGCGGAGACGAACTCGACGTTGACAGGCTTGCTCTGCCCGGCGTCGCCTCGACCGTAGCGGTCGCCGGCCGCCAGCACCGTCTCGAGCACGCCGGCGAGCTCGGCTTCGGCGAGGAAGAAGTTGATGAACCCCGGTCCGGCGACGTCGATCTTACGAACGAGCCCCTGGGGAAGCTCGAGCGCCGCGATCAGCCGCTCGGCCACGACCCGAGGCTTGGCTTTGAGCGCTTTGGCGAGCGTCAGCGCGAGATTGGTCGCCACGTCACCGTGCGCTGGATCGCGGGGACGCTCGAGCTCGATATCCGGGGCCGCCACGGGCGCGCCCAGCCGCGCCGCGGCATCCGCCAGCGCCGCACGGATCGGCTCGTGCGCCCTCACTTGTCGCCGGAGTCTGTTTTCTTTTTCTTGGGCTTCGCGCCCTCGGGCGTTTTCGACTCAGGCGTGGGCTTCGACTCAGGGGTGGGTGTGGGCTCCACTTTCCCCTCCTGCTGCTTCTCACCGGCCCGCTTGTAGTCCGTGATGTAGAAACCGGAGCCCTTGAAGACAAGGCCGGTCCCCCCGGAGATCTGCCGCTCCGCCTGCCGGCCGCACACGGGACACTTCTCGCGACGTTTGTCGTGCATCGTCGGAAAGAACTTCTCGAACACGTGCCCCGCCGGGCATTTGTACTCGTAGGTGGGCATCAGACAAGAACTTAAGCGGCGCGGACCGGACGGGTCAATCGGGCTGCTAGAACTCCCGCTTCTTCATCTCCGAAAAGAAGTCGCGCAGATCCACGTCGTCCTCTCGCTCCGGCGGCAGCGTATCATCGTATTGCCGTCGCCGGGTCGGCTTGGGCTTGGCCGCCTTGGCGGCGTTCTTCTTCGCCAGGGCGGCAATCTTCTGGTCGTCGCTCTTCGACATCGCCGCTCCTCCCCGTAATGTCCGCCAGGAAATCTCGTGTCCGACGCAGGCCTAGGCAAGTGCCGGGGCACAACAATCGCGGGTCCCGGGACGTAGGCTTTGAAGTTGGAGCACTTTCCACCCCACGGGAGGACACATCATGAAGCTGCCGATCGCATTGGTATGCAGCGTGGTCCTGGCCGTCGCGGCGTCCGCTGCCCCGGCGCAGAGCCCGTCATCGGGAGGCGGCCCGGGGCGCTCCGGGTTCGGGGAGCGACGCATGCAGGCGCTGCTCAAGGGGATCACCCTGACGACCGCACAGCAGGCGAAGATCGACTCCATCCGAGCGCGCTATAGCACCCAGCTGCCGGCATTCACACCTGGCACACCGCCCGATTCGACGACCCGCGCAACAATGCGGGAGGTGTTCCGGCGTCAGGACGACGAGATTCGCGGCGTGCTGACCGCCGATCAGCAAAAGACCTGGGACCAGAACGTCGCCGAGATGCGCGCCCGTCGCCCCGGAGGGCAGTGATTCGAGCGGCGTCGACGACACGGGGCGCCACACGGCGCCCCGGTCACGGCCCGATCCGCCACGCTGTGCTGAGCTCCGTGCTTCCCCACTTGATCCGCAGCACTCCACGCAGGTCGGCGTAGCCCGTGCTCGGTCGCGCCGCCTCGGGCACGAGATAGATGCTGAGGGAACCCTCCGGCTCCGCGAGCGCTCGGCTCGCGAGCGGCACGCGCCCGACGTCGCGCCCGGCATCGTAATCGGTGCCCCACTGCCCCGTGCCGCGGTTGACGATCAGCTGCCACCCGGCGTGTGTGTACAAGGCGAACAGCGAGTAATCCCCGCGGGGCAGCTTCAAGTCCCCCAGCGTCAAGTCGACGTCGCTGTGGAGCGTGGTCGCCATGTTCGCGCCCAAGCGCCACACGGTATCGAGGGGAACGAGCCCGCCCTCCACACGCCGGCCGCGCGCGTGAGGCTGGCCGTAGGTGATCACGATCCGTGAGGGCCCGGAAAGACTCGCATCCTCCTCGAACCAGCGGGTGCCGATCCGCCGCGCGTTCAGGTGCACCTCGACCGACGCGAAGCTGCTCGCGGCGATGCGGAGCGGCGGCTCCGGTTCTTGGGAGACGGCGGCGAAGAGCACTGCGGCGAGAGCGATCACGTTGATCTCCCGAGGTCGGTCAACGCTGCCACAGACGAGGCGGCAGCGCGAAATAGATGGCGATGACGGCGCTCACGATCAGGCACGCGGTGGCACTCAGGGCGGCCACCGCGAGGGTGCCGGCGTAGAGCAGCGGGCCCATGGCGTATTGACGGGTGATCGAGTCGACGTGAACGTGCTGCACCACGAGGCCACTGCGCCGCGCATGGCGCCACAAGAGATTGAAGATCAGTGCCAACACGAGAAACGTCGCGCTGTACATCATTCCAGCGATCCGCTGGTCGGGCCCGAGCAGGTGTTCGGCCAGCAACGCGGTGGGAAACGGTACCCAGGTAACGCCGAGCAGGAGCAGGAGATTCAGCGCGACGAGGCCCTCGTCATTGCGCTGGATCAACGCGAACAAGCGATGGTGATTGATCCACATCACTCCGATAGTGGCGAAGCTGGCGATGAACGCCAGGTACGACGGCCACAGGCGCGCCAGGGCCGGACCGAGCTCCCCGGGGACCCCTGCGGGCGGCACTTTGATCTCGAGGATGAGTAGGGTGATAGCGATCGCGAAGACGCCATCGCTGAAGGCTTCCAGGCGCGATGTCGGGCCCATCACCGTGGCTCCTCGTTGCCCTAAGCTGCGGGTCGACGCTCGCCGGCGCAACGGCACGAAACAACAGAGCCCCGGGCATCTGCCCGGGGCCCCAACCTTGTAGCAGCTACTCTTGCCCTACGGCGTCACCGTTCCGAAGTCGTTACCAAGGAAGCGGATGTCGACTCCGTCCGGGATGACGACGGTATATCCGAAGCCGCCCGCTGAGCACACGGTGCCGCTCATCGGCACCGTCTGCCGCCAGCCGGTCTGCGGTACCTCGCACACCAGGTAGGTGCCGCCTGGTAGACCCGGGAAGACGTAGTCCCCGGTGCCGTTGGTCGTGGTCGTTTGGCTCACCGGCCCGCTGAGCTCGATGACCCAGCCAAACAGACCGGGCTCATTGGCGGCGCGCCAACCGCTGGCATCGAGGTCATTGAACGCCGTCCCATCGATCTCTCCAAGCCCCGAAGCCGGTGGGGGCGGAGGTACGGGTGGCGGTGGCGGCGGGGGCGGCGGCGGCGGTGGAGGAGGCGGCGGCGGCGGTGGAGGAGGCGGCAGCGGATCGCCGACGACGCAAGTCTGGTCCTGCTTAGCGTCGCGCCGATGCGAGGCGTCCTGGCGGTGCAGCGCATCCCGCCGGACCTCAAATGACCGGGCCGACCCGCCGCGCGCGGCGGGGTGTGCTGTATCGCATTTCTCGCCATCATCGTCCCGATCCACGTCGCCGCCCCGCACGTTCGATTGCCGAACGGCGTCGTTGTCCCTACCGGACGACCTCGTGAGATCTTGGGACACGGCCGCGACGAGCGGCGTGGCGACCAAGGCGAGCAATACCATGAAAACACGCATCGCTCTCTCCCTATGAGTGAGAGACTACTCTGAGGAGGGGGCGCTGCGGCCTCAGTGAACCCTAGGCGCTCTCAAGTTTCGCTGAGGGCGCCCATTCCCGGCTGTGCCGGGGATCACGCAGGCAACCTAAGTCAAATGGTCTCCGCTATTTGCCGAACCGCCGGGTGCCGCGTGCCTCACTGCGCGTCGAAGCCCGCGAATTCCCCCCGCTGGTACACGTTCCCTTTATACTCCTGGTCGGCGTGGATCCCGATCTTCGAGCTGTAGTACGCTCGCACCGTTGAGCGCTTGAGCTCCTGGAAGAAGTGCTCGGCGGGGGTCTTGGGGTCCTGCTCCCCCGCCGCCATCCGCGTGAGCGCCGCAACCCGCTGGTCGGCCGAACCCTGCAGGAAGGCCTGCCCGTTCAGCTCCTGCGACAGGGCGTCGACGGCCGCGAGCCCCGAGCGCCACTTGGTCTGCTGCTCGGGCTCGAGCGACTCGGCCAAACGGAAATCGATGTAGGCCGCCACGCCGGCGGCGCGGGCGCCGGGAGAATGGGCGTCCGCCGGGATGATCAGCTCCGCCAGCTCATCGAGCAGCGCGAGCTCCGGCCCCGTGAAAAACTTGGGGGCCGTCTGGAGCGCGGGCTGCGCCGCGGCCGGCCCCAGCTGGAGCAACGGAGTGGCGAGCGCTGCGGCGGTCACTTCGAGCATCTCGCGGCGCGAGAGCGACTCCGCCACGCGCGCGTCGTGATGTGCCGCGTCGGTCATAGGGTCCCCTTCCTGAACTCGTCCGCCAGGTGTTCACACGAGCGCCATGCCAGGGCCATGATGGTCCAGGTGGGATTCTGGCACGACGCGCTCACGTGACTCGACCCGTCCACGACGAACAGGTTCTTCACGTCGTGAGACTGCTGGAACTGGTTGAGCACCGACGTCTTGGGGTCGCTTCCCATCCGCGCCGTGCCCAGCTCGTGAATGGACCACCCCTCGGTGAGGATCTTCTCGTCGGTCCCCACGACCTCGATCCCCGCCGCCTCGAGCATCTCGCGCCCTGCGACGACCATGTCCTCGCACATCTTGCGCTCGTTGTCGCCAAACTGATAATGGAAGCGCAGGACGGGGATGCCCCACGCGTCTTTCGCGTCGGGATCGAGATCGACGTAATTCTCGTAGCGCGCCAGCACCTCGCCGAAGGCACCCATCCCGATGAACGCCCCGGCGTGGTCACGCACCTCTTTCTTGAATTGCGCGCCGAATCCCGGCGTCCCCATGGCATTCCCCGGGAAAATCGAAAAGCCACCGCTCCCCTCGAAGCCGTAGCCACGGACGAACCCCGGTTGACGCTCCTTCAGGTTGCGGAACCGGGGGATGTAGAACCCTCCCGGCCGGCCGTCGTCGAGCGTGGGTGGTTTGCCGACCAAATCTTTTACGAGCCCCGTGACCCCGGGGCCCATCACGTGTTCGCAGAAGTTGTGTCCCACGTGCCCGCTCGAGTTGCCGATCCCGTTGGGATGCTGGGGCGAGCGCGACAACAGCAGCAGCCGCGCCGACTCGAGCGTCGACGCGGCGACAATCACGACCTTCGCCTTGGCCTCGTAGGACTTGTGCGTGGCGCTGTCGATAAACCCGATCCCGCGCGCCTTTCCGGTGTTGCGGTCGACGAGCACTTCGTGCGCGATCGAGTTGGTGCGGATCGTGAGGTTCCCGGTGTCCATCGCGGGGTAGATGAGCCCCGTGGGTGAATCGAATACGGCGTGGATGTCGCACCCGCCCGGCCGCCGGTCGCAGGCGCCGCGGCCGTAGCACTTGCTGCGGTAGCGGTTGTGCTTCAAGCCGTCCGTCGTCACACCGGCGCGGTACGGCGTCAGGACGCGCCCCATTTTCTTCAGGCTTTCGCGCAGCCTCACCTCACCGAACGTGAGCTTGTTGGGACGCTGGAACAGGCTGTCCGGCAGGTGCGGCAGGTTTTCCTTGACGCCCGAGATGCCGAGGTAGAGGTCGACCTTGTCGTAGTAGGGTTCGACGTCCGCGTACGAGATCGGCCAGTCGTCGCCGTACCCGTCGTGCGTTTTCCCCTTGAAATCGTAGTCGGACAGACGCAGCGCCAGGCGGCCCCAGATGTTCGTCTTCCCCCCGAGCGCGCGCGCACGCACCCAGGCGTACTTCGTTCCGGTGTAGGGATGATCCTTCTCGTCGACGAGGATGTTCTTGACGTAGTCGGACCCGCCCCACCCGCCGACATAGGACATGACGTGCTTGAACGTGCTGTTCTTCGCGTACGGTGGGGTCCGGATGGTGTACTCGTTGAACGAGAGAGCATGGTATCCCGGTGGCGCGTCCCCCCGTCGGGCGTGATCGTACGGCCACTGCATCGAGCGGAGCTCCTGCTCGATCGGCAGCTTCTTGCCGGCCTCGAGCATGAGCACCTTCAGACCGCGCGTCGTCAGCACGTGGGCGGCCATGCCGCCGGCCGCGCCCGATCCCACGATCACCGCGTCGTAGGTCTTGGACAGGTCGACGTCCTGCGCGAGCGGTGGGGGGACCCTGACGAGGGTCATCGGCGCCTTCCTCCCTATTTCGGCTGTTGAACGGTACGCAGGTACGGCTTGTGAGTCTTGAAGCCCTGCGGATACTTCTTGCGGGCGTCCTCGTCCGAGACCGAGGCCGGGATGATCACGTCCTGCCCCGGCTTCCAGTTCACGGGCGTCGCCACCGTGTGCTTCGCGGTGAGCTGCACCGAGTCGAGCAGGCGCAGCACTTCATCGAAGTTGCGGCCGGTGCTCATGGGATACACGATCATCGCCTTGACCTTCTTGTCCGGACCGACCACGAACACCGAGCGGACGGTCGCGTTCTCCACCGCGGTGCGCTTCCCGCCGCCCGCGTTCGGGTGGATCATGTCGTACAGCTTGGCCACGGTGAGGTCGGCGTCGCCGATCAGCGGGTAATTCACCGCATGGCCCTGGGTCTCCTTGATGTCGTTGACCCAGCGGGCGTGGTCACTCACGGGGTCGGCGCTGAGCCCGAGAATCTTGGTGTTGCGCCGGTCGAACTCCGGCTTGAGGCGGGCCATGTAACCGAGCTCCGTGGTGCAGACCGGCGTGAAGTCCTTCGGGTGCGAAAACAAGATCGCCCACTTGTCCCCGATCCATTCGTGGAAGTGAATGGTGCCTTCGGTCGTCTCGGCGGTGAAGTCGGGCGCTTCGTCACCAATGCGGATCGCCATGGTCAGGCTCCTTCCCCTGGACGCGGATGCCAACGGACGGGCGCTAAAACTACGCGTCCGTCAATCGGTCGGCGAGCCGTCACCGCAAGTGCCGGCTCGGATCCCACACCGCCACGCCGACGCGCGAGTCGGCCGTCCCGTAGTACAGGTACCAGCGACCGTGGAACGGGACCAGCCCCTCCACGAACGTCGTTCCTTCCTGGTACTGCCCGGTCCGCTCGTAATCCTCGGTGGGCTTGAGGAACGGCCTGTCCGAGCGGGCGATCAGCTTGAGCGGGTTGCCGGGATCGAACAGGGCCTGTCCCCCGGTATACACCCGCGCGGGAAGCGTCGGGTCGCCATACTCGCCGCTGTTGCCCGCGTTATACAGCAAGAGAATCCCGTGCGGGGTGAGGAGAGCCGGCGGACCGGCCTCTACCAGCCAGGAGTCGAAGTACCCCGGGCGGGGCGAGAGGACCTTGACCAACCGGCCGCTCGAGTCGGCCAGCGGCGTCCAATCGACCAGGTCGTCGGAGGTCGCGATGAGAATGTCGGGGACGTTGAAGTACATCCAGTACTTCCCGCGCAGCGCGGTTGCGATGACGCGGTCTCCGGCCACTTGGCCGAGGATGGCCCCGGACTTGGATTCCAGATCCCGATACTTCCCGCCGCCCGCCCGCGCAAAGGCGGGACCGTGCTTGATCCAATGGATCATGTCCCGGGACGTCGCGATGGCGAGCCGCGGGATGTCGCGGTTCCACTGGGTGTACGTCAGCACGTAGGTGCTGTCCCGCGCCTCGATGAGACGCGGATCCTCGACTCCCCCGGGCCATTCGAGCTGCGCCTGCGCATCCCGGTCCGGGTACAGCACCGGCGCGCTGGCGCGCGCGAAGCGCAGTCCATCCGCGCTCGTGGCCAACCCGAGCCGCGACGTATGGTGGCCGATTTGCATGTCGCCGCTCGCGTCCTCGGCGCGATACAGCACGTACACCTTCCCGTCTCTCACCACGGCGGCCGGATTGAAGGTGGCGTACTCCTCCCACCGTACGATGCTGTCGTTCACGGGCGAGCGGAATGTCGCGGCAGGATTGGGCGTGAGGACCGGGTTGACCCGTGGAGGCTTTTCGAAGGGCCCGAACATCCACCCTGGTCCCTGCCCGCACGCCGGCCGCACCAGCACCGAGCCCAGCAACGACAACCACGCTAGCGCGGCCACAGCCATGCGAACATGGCGGCGGTGAGCAGCGCGTAGATCAACCCGTCCACCGTCGACTTGATCGTGGTCGTCCACGCGCGGCGATACCAGATCGACATCTGCCACAGCGCCGCTGCGTATCCCACGAACGCCGTGACGCCGGCGAACCGGAAGACCTGCAGGGACGGGGCGCCCGCGGGGAGCGCGCGTCCGGCCACGTATGCGGCGAAGCATCCGACGACCAGGGCGTACAGGAACCACTGCACGAGCTGCGTCCTCATCGACATGGAGCCGCGGGGCCACACGGTAAGCATCAGCACGGGGCCCTGCTTGAACTTTTCGAGGAACTGCGGGGAGCGCATCTCCGCTCTGCTCGACGGGCGGGGCATCATGTAGTCCCCCGGCGGGATGGCGAGCGGCCGGAGCGCGTCCATCACACGGTCTTCGCTCGACAGCTTGGGGTAGTCACCCTTGTGCCAGGGTGACGCCATGTGGATCAGCGAGCTCACGACGAAGACGAGCACCGACGACAGCAGGATCGGAAGCCACAGCGCCAGCAGTCCTGTCATGACGACCTCCCTCATTCCATCAGGTTCTTCACCACCGCGGCGAGCGCCTGCACCTTCGCCTGATCGCCGGCCCCCTGGGAATCACCGTTCAGCTGCGTCGCCAGCGGCGCCAGCGCATCCCGGCGTTGCTGTCCCGACAGCCGCTCGGCGCGCGCCAGCGCGGTGCGGGCGGCCGCCACTTTGTCGGGCGCCAAGCTGTTGGAACGGGCAAGCTGGTCCAGGTAGGCGCGCGCCACCACGACGCTCGCGGGCCACACCAGCCTGGGCTGCTGCTGGACGTTCAAATAGTCCAGGTGCACGAGCTTCGCCGCGTCGATCTCGTTCTGGGAGAGGAACCCGCTCGGCTGCAGCTCGAGGATATCGAGCCCCCGGGCGATCTCCGAGCTCACGATGTAGCCGTTGTACCAGTAGGCGGACCACGAGCCCGCGCCGACCAGCTTGGTCGAGTCCATCGGACCGCGGTCGAAGTAGGCGATCTCCTTGGGATGCGCCGGATCGGTCCAGTCGAACACCGAGATGCCGCCCTGATACCAGGCCTGGACCATGATGTCGCGCCCCGGGATCGGGATCAGCGAGCCGTTGTGGGCCACGCAGTTCTCGAACGGCGTCTGCGGCGCCGGCATCTTGTAGTAACTCCGGAACGTCATCGTGTCGTGGACCAGGGTGAAGATCGCGTCCGCCCCCCACTCGGGCTTGTCGGTCGCGCGGCACTTGGGCTGCCCGCCGCCGCCCCATTCGTCGGAGAAGAGGAGCTTGGTCCCGTCGTTGTTGAACGTCGCCGAATGCCAGTAGGAGAAGTTCGAGTCCGCCACGGCGCCGAGCCGTTTGGGGTGGGCCACGTCATGGATGTCGAGCAGCAGGCCGTAGCCGCCGCACGCACCGCCGGCCAACCCGATGGCCGGATAGACGGTGATGTCGTGGCACTGGGTGGGCCCGGGGCGCACCCCGTTCTTCATACCGGGCGGCGGGCCGCCCACGAGCGCGTCCACGATCCCCTGGATCGCCCCTCGCAGCGCGGCGCTGTCCGCGCCCGTCGGCGCGCCGGTCCCCTGCCGGGCTTTCACGATGCTGTCGAGCCTCGGCTGGATGAATCCCGGCGGCAGGACGTATTCCGTGCCGTGCACCAGCACCGTGTAGCCACCGTGGGCCCGCGCCTCGGCGGCGGCCTGCGTCGCGGCCGCGATGTCCTCGGGCGCCTCGGCGTGTGTGGCGGCTTCCGTGAGATCGTTGAAGATCCGCGGCGAGCTCACGATGCTCGCCAGCTCGGGATGCGCGAGCGGCACCTTGATGACTTCGATACGGAACAGCGCCGAGTTCGGGTCCTCGTCCGGGGCCAGCTTCGAGCATCCCGGGAGCTCGTTCGGCGACCGCACGCCGGCCGACCCGGAGACGTAGATGTACACGTTGTCCTTGTCGGTGGGATCGTCCACCACGGTGTGGGTGTGCGACCCCCGGCAGGTCTGCACATTCCCGATGTACTTCGGATTGGCGATGTCGGTGATGTCGAAGATGCGAATGCCCCGTAACCGGACCGCGCTCACCGAGTCGTGCACCCCCTCCGTACCGCAGTCGAGGCGGCCGGACATGCCCTCTCCCGATACGAACAGCAGGCTTTTGTAGACGGAGACGTCGCTCTGCGAGGCCGGGCAGAGAAACCCGATCTTCAGCCGCGGCTTCTTCGGGTTCGCAATGTCCCAGACCTGATAGCCGTTGTAGTTCCCCTGGATGACGTAGGGGCCGGAGAACGAGAGGTCGGAGTTGGTGACGCCGGCGAACTTCTCCGACGGCCGCGTTTTCGAAACCACCCGCAGGTTCCAGGTCGCTTCGCCGGCGTTCATCTCCCCCGCGCGCAGGCCGACGCGTCGGTCGGGGGTAGGCGCCGTAGTGGACATATCGAGCTTGGCCGTGGCGCAGGCGGCGAGGGACAGCGTGACGGTCGCGAGCGACAGAGACAACGACGCAGATTTCACTGTGGGCTCCGGTGGAAGGCTTCGAGCATGCGGTTCATGCGGTCGATTTCGGTCGTCTGATCGGCGTATACGTCGGAGGCGAACCGGTAAACGATCTCTTCTTCGCCCCCGCCCTGCGAGCCGAACAACTGGTTCACCATGGTGATGGCACCCTGGTGGTGCTGGATCATGAACTTGAGGAACAACCTGTCGAACTCGAGACCCCGCGAGCTGTCCAGCTGCCCTAATTGGTCGGGGGTCAACATGCCGGGCATCATCGACGTCGCCATGCCCGGCATCGTGTGGTGAGCGGGGTCCGCCTCCGGCACGGGTTCATGCCGGTCCCCGAGCCAGCGCTGCATGAGAACGATCTCGTCGCGTTGGCCTACGACGATGCGCTCGCACAAGGCGCGCACCGCGGCGCTCGCACCGTGCGAGGGCGCCCAGCCGGCGATCAGCACCGCCTGCGCGTGGTGGCCGATCATGCCGGCCATGAAGTGCACGTCGGCCGACGTGAAAGGAGCGGGCGAGACAACCCGCGGCGACGGCCCCTGATTGGTAGTCGTGGCGCAGGCCGCAGCGGCGCAGACCGCGAGGAAGATCCGCTTCATCGCCCCTCACTCCATCCCCGCTCGGCCCTCGCCCCTCCCCGTGGCCAAGTCCGTTACGGCGGCGGCGAGCGCCCGCACCTTGCCCTGATCGGCGGCTCCCGGGGAATCACCGTTCAGCTGGGTGGCCAGCTGCGTGAGCGCGTCCCGGCGCGCGCGCCCCGACAGCCGTTCGGCGCGCGCCAGCGCCGACCGCGCGGCCGCGACCTTGTCGGGCGCCAGACCGTTCGAGCGCGCCAGTTGGTCCACGTAGGCGCGCGCCACCGCGAAGCTCGGGGGCCAGACCAGCTTAGGCTGGTCCTGGACGTTCAAGTAGTCGAAGTGCACGAGCTTCGCTGCGTCGATCTCGTTCTGGGACAACAAGCCGCTCGGCACGAGCTCCAGCACGTCCAGCCCGCGCCCGATTTCCGAGCTGACGATGTATCCGTTGTACCAGTACGCGGACCACGAGCCGGCACCCACGAGCTTGGTGGAGTCCATCGGGCCGCGATCGAAGTAGGCTATTTCTTTGGGATGCGCCGGATCGGTCCAGTCGAACACGGAAATGCCGCCCTGATACCAGCCCTGGACCATGATGTCGCGCCCGGGGACCGGGACGAGCGAGCCGTTGTGAGCCACGCAGTTTTCGTTCGACGTCTGCGGCGCGGGCAGCTTGTAGTAGCTCCGGAACGTCAGCGTGTCGTGGGCCACGGCGAAGATCGCGTCGGCTCCCCACTCGGGCTTGTCGGTGACGCGGCACTTAGGCGCGAGACCCCCGCCCCACTCGTCGGTGAACAACAGTTTGGTGCCGTCGTTGTTGAACGTCGCCGAATGCCAGAACGCGAAGTTCGAGTCGGCCACGGCGGCGATCCGGCGCGGGTGGACCGGGTCACGAATGTCGAGCAGCAAGCCGTACCCGGCGCACGCACCACCCGCAACTCCCATGGCCGGGTAGACGGTGATGTCGTGGCACTGGACGGGCCCGGGCCGGGGCGCATTCCCGGGGGTGGGCGGGTTGACGATGCGATCCACAATGCCTTGCAGGCCGGCCCGCAGCGCGGCGCTGTCGGCGCCGGTCGGTGCTCCGCTCCCCCCGCGCGCCTTGACGATGCTGTCGAGCCGCGCCGCCACGAAGCGTGGCCCCACCACGATTTCCGTGCCGTGTATCGTCGCGGTGAACCCGCCCTTGGCGCGCGCTTCGGCGGCCGCCTTCGCCGCGGCGGCGATGTCCTCCGGCGCCTCGCCGTGCGATTCCCGCGCGGCCAGGTCGGCGAGGATCGCCGGCTTGCTCACCACGTGCGCCTGCTCGGGATGGGCCAGGGGCACCTGGATCACCTCGATCCGGAACCGCTCGCTATTGGGATCCTTGTCCGGCGTCAGGTCCGAG
The DNA here is from genome assembly GCA_003222135.1 of Gemmatimonadota bacterium. Lineage (GTDB taxonomy): Bacteria > Gemmatimonadota > Gemmatimonadetes > Gemmatimonadales > GWC2-71-9 > 20CM-4-69-16. The sequence continues at coordinate 83,986 of QHUM01000040.1, forward strand.
CATCCGGCAAGCTCATTGGGCGAGCGGACCGGGGCCGAGCCCGACACGTAGATGTAGAGGTTCGCCTGGTCGCTCGGATCGGTCACGACCGTGTGGGTGTGTGAGCCGCGGCAGGTCTGCACGCTGGTGATGGGCTTGGGGTGCGTGATGTCCGAGATGTCGAAGATGCGGATGCCGCGCATGCGATCTTTGCTCACCGAATCGGGCACGCCCTGGGTGCCGCAGTCGAGCCGGCCGTTGAAGTCCTCGCCGGACGTGAACAGCAGGTTGCGGTACACCGAGACGTCGTTTTGCGCGTCGGGGCAGACGTAGGTGGTGACGAGCGTGGGATGGCCCGGCTGCGCGATGTCCCACACCTGCAAACCGTGGAAGTTGCCCTGGATGACGTAGTGCCCGGTGAAGGCGATGTCGGAGTTGAGGAAGGCGAAGTCGCCGGGATTGGTATCGTCCGTGAACTGCGCCGGCTTCGGCCCCGCGGATACGAGGCGCAGGTTCCACGCCGCCTGAGCGGCGTTCATCCACCCCGCGCGCAGCCCGACGCGCGGGTCCGGGCTGGGCGCCGTGGGAGACATGTCGAACTTCGTGGCGCTGGCGCAGGCGGCGACGACCGTGCCGACGGCGAGCAAGACAAGCTTGGATCTCACGGGGGGCTCCGTTCAAGGGGTTGAGACAGGCCATCGAGCATCCGGGTCATGCGGTCGATCTCCGTCGTCTGATCGGCGCTCACGTCGGAGGCGATTTGAAACAACGGCCCGTCCCGGGCGGCGCCCGGGGTGTCGACCAGTTCGCGCACCATGGTGAGCGCGCCGCGGTGGTGCTGGATCATGAAGGTGAGGAACAGCCGATCGAACTCCGGCCCGCGGGCGGCGTCGAGCTGCGCCAGCTGCGCGGAGGTCAGCATCCCGGGCATGAGCATCGAGTGCTCCATGCCGGGCATGGTGTGGCCCCGCGCGTCGGCGTCCGGCACCGGCTGATGGCGGTCCCGCAGCCAGCGCTGCATGACGGCGATCTCGTCGCGCTGCCCTACGACGATGCGCTCGCACAGGGCGCGCAGGGCCGGACTCGCATCGTGCGCCGGCGCCCAGCCGGCGATCAGCACTGCCTGCGCGTGGTGGGCGATCATGCCCGTCATGAACTGCACGTCCGCCGCACTGTACCGGGGCCGGGCGTTGTCGGCCTGGCCCTGCGCCGCCGTCGCGACGAGGACCAGCGCCCCCGCCCCGACCACGCACGCTCGCGTCATGCGGCTCGACCCCCTGGTGCCCACGCGCGCTAAAGCTGCGGGCGACTCGCGCGTCGGGCAAGGTCTTCCTAGGCCGCGGCACCCCCGCTGGTTTTCGAAGCGGCCCAGTTCAAGACCATGAGGCACGGCACGACGTACGGGAAAATCCCGTACAGGGTGTCACTCACGGAGTGCGAGTGGCGATCGACCGCCCAAAACACCTGCACGCAGAACACGGTGGCGAGCAGCACCAGCACGAAGGCCTGCCAGGTCACCGGCCGGTACACCCAGCCCCACGCCACGAACCAGCGACGCTGCACCATGATTCACCTCCCGAGAGCGCGGATAATCCAGTCGAGCAACGCGAGGGGTATCGGCAAGAGCGTGAGCCCGACCGAGAACGCGAAGCCGTAGCGAAACATCGCCGGACCGACCACGGCGTACCCATCGCCCCACCGGCGCCGGATGTACAGCTCGGCGGCCGCCCCTCCACTGTAGCACAGGTTCGCGAGCACGGCATACGCCACGATGCCCACGAGGCCCAACGGGACGCCCGGCGAGGCGCGAGGCGGGAGCAGGCCGAACAGGCTTTGGGCGGCGAGGGAAAGGACGCCGGCCACGGCCAGGACCGCGTTGTACACCGGGCGCCGACTCTCCCACCACCCGAGGATCGACCACGCGCTGCGAGGCGCGTACACCGGCGAGAAGAAGAAACGCACCAGCGCCGACACCGAGCCTCCCTGAGGGGACGACAGGACAATGTACTTTGTGCCACAAAGTGGCGCAAGAGCGGCCGCCCTATCGGGCCTTCCAGCGACCTTGCATAATAGGCCGACGCTGCTGTGGTGCGACGCTCGTCAACCTCACGTGACACCTGGAGACGCCGTGAAGACGCACACCTATTCGCGCCGCGAATTCGTCGGCCTGAGCGCGGCGGCCGCCGGCGCATCGCTCGCCGGAAACACGCTCGGGCCGCTCCCACCCAATCTCCTGCCCGATCCCACAGCCGTTGCCGTCAGTGACCGGGTCCGCTTCGGCATGATCGGCGTCGGCATGCAGGGATCGGGACTCCTGTCGCAATCGATCAGGCTGCCGGGGGTCGAATGCGCCGCCGCTTGTGACCTATACGACGGGCGACACACGCTGGCCCGGGAGATCGTGCGACCCGATCTGCCGGTCACGCGCCGCTATCAGGCACTGCTCGACGACAAGACCATCGACTGCATCGTCGCCGCGGTGCCCGATCACTGGCACAAGCAAGTGGTGGTGGACGCGGTCTCCGCAGGGAAGGACATCTACTGCGAGAAACCGATGTCGCACAGCGCCGCCGACGGCGTGGCCATGGTCGCCGCGGCCAAGCAAGCCGGACGCATCGTGCAGATCGGCTCGCAGCGCGTCAGCTCCCAGATCTGCGCCAAGGCCAAGGAGCTGATCGCGCAGGGGACCCTCGGCGACCTGATGCTCGTCGAAGGATGGCTGGGTCGCAACGATCCCAACGGGGCGTGGGAGTACCCACCGCCGCCCGACCTGTCGCCGCGCACGCTGGATTGGGATACCTGGCAGGGGACGGTTCCCAAACGCGCCTTCGATCCCAACATCTTTGCACGCTGGCGCTGCTGGAAGGAATACGGCACCGGGCTCGCCGGCGACCTGCTGGTCCACCTGATCAGCGGCATGATGTTCATGTTGGGGATCAACGAGCCGCCCAAGCAAGCGGCGTCGGTGGGCGGGATCCGGCGCTGGAAAGACGGTCGCAACATGCCCGATGTGCACGCCGTGGTCTATTACTATGGCGAGCTCCCGGTGTACATGCGGCTCAACCTTGGCACGGAGATGCCGGAGACCTACCGCATCCAGGGCTCCAAGGGAATCCTCGAGGTGACCGGATCGACTCTGAGCTACACGCCCCAAAGCGGCAAGGATTCAGGACCCAGCTATTACACGGGCAGCTATCCCCGGGCGCTGCGGGAGGCGTACCTCGCACAGTGGCACCAGGAGAACGATCCGAAGCTGGGCGAGGCAGCGCTGTCGGAGACCGTCTCCATCAGCGGGCCCGAGTTCGACGACATCAGACCACACCTGTGGACATTCTTTGAAGCGGTGCGCACGCGGAAACCGGTGGTAGAGGACGTCGTGTTCGGTCACCATGCGGCGCTCGCGTGCCACATGGCGAATGAGTCGTACTTTCGTAAGAGCTTCGTCTCGTGGGACGACGCCACGAAGACGATCAAGACCTGACGACACCAGCTAGAGGCTCAATGGCCACGGCTGCGGGATGAGCAGCAGCATCCAGGCTGCGCCCAGCAGCGCCATGTTCTTCTTGAACATGACTGCGTCCATTTGGCGGGCTGCAGGATCGGTGACCGCCCAGTAGTTGTGGATCATGAAGGAGGTCGGCAGGAGGAAGACGGTCAGCAACAGGACTCCCCAGGTGGGCCGAATCCCCAGGAGCACGCTGGCACCGCCGAGGATGAGCACCACACCAGAGCCGAGCACGCCCAGGCGCGGAGCCGGCACTCCTTTGGCGGCTGCATACGGCGTCAGCATGCCCACGTGACGGAAATGGTCGATCCCGGCGAGCAGGAAGAACCCACCGTACAGCACGCGACCCGCCAGAAACAATAGGTGCATAAGGCCTCCGGGATGGCTCGACCAACGTCTGAGACCAGCCGCAATATGCGGGCAGCGCGTAAGCTGTGGGCCGACACGCGCGGGCGCAACGGAGGGCGCGGACCTCCGGACCCGCGATGGGCCCAGCCGTCGGGGTCGCCCTCGACGTCGAGCCAACGCTAGGACTTGATAGGCCCTTGGCCGCGCGCCGGTACCTTCGGGCGATCAAGGTCCCTCCAGGAGAGCCGAATGTTCAAGCGCGGGTGGTTCGAACGAGGCGTGGCGGTCATGCTCGTAAGCGCTCAACTGAGTGCCTGCAGCAGTTGGCATGTTGAGACCGTGTCCCCGGCGGAGGTCGTCGAGGACCGGCAGCCAGCTGCGATCCGTGTCCAGCATCGGGATAGGCGCTCCGAAGTGCTCTACCTGCCCGAAATCCGTGGCGACAGTCTCCTGGGGCGGCGGGAATGGAATGCCAAGCAGTCGGATCGAGCGGTCGCGCTCGCCGACGTGAGCGGGGTGGCGACTCGTCGACTAAGCGCGGCCCGCACGGCAGGATTGGTCATCGGCATCGGGGCAGTCGTAGGCGTCATCGTTGGCCTGAGCGCGATGCAGGGAGGGCTCGAGAATTGGGGGCAGTGATTCGGTCGCGGCCCTCCCCGGGGTCGGGCGACACAGGATGTCCTGACTACTAATGAGGGCCGATGCGGAGATTTGCCGTGGCAATGAAGATCTCGCGCAGGAACGACAGCAAGCCTCCAAAAAAGGCGACCATGGCTGCGACAAAGAGGAGCGCGACGGGCATCGAAGCGTCGAAGCCCACAAATGCGCCGACGAACAGCGTGGCGATGACCGCGCACACCAGCAGCGCGGTAACGGTACAGAGTGTGATGGCGCGACTGATGAGCCGAGCGCGGCGCGAGAGAGCCAGGAGCTCGGCGTGAGTTGACGCGGCCGCATCGGCAGGGAGTCCGGTCACCAGGTGGCTGTCGAGCGCCCGGCCGCGATCGATGATGCGCGACAGGCGGTTGGTGAGAACCGCCAACACCGCCCCGATTCCTGACAGCAGGAACACAGGCGCGACGGCGAGCTGGATCGCGTGGGCGACGGCGTTGATCCCGGTGTCGTGTTGCACGCGTCACCGTGGATGCTGCTTCATCGAGTAGAGTCGATACTTCCCAGAAGGAAGTTTGCGAATCATCGAGGCTAAGCTGTAACCGTTTGGCGGCCGGCGCAACGCGACGGGGCCGCGCTAGCGCGATAAAGCGGCTATGCGTTCCCGCCAGACACGGTCGAGTTGAGCCAGCGGAACGCGCAGCAAGCGTGCAGCGGTGTCGAGGACGGCGCGCGGTTCGCGTCCGGCGCTCGCCAAGCTACGAATGCCCGCGACACCCCCGACGTCGTAGACCATCTTGCAGAGGACCGCGAGTCCGTCGTACCCGACGTCGAGGGACCCTTTTCGCGGAGGCGGATCGGCGAGAATGCGCTCGAGCGTCAGATCAACGTGAGTATCGAGGTACTGCTTGAGCCCGGGCAGGAGGTCCTGGAAGTCGAGCCCGGCCGAGCCCCCGGTCCAGGTCATGAGCCCCTCTTGGACGAGGCCCGCGGCCTGGAGCGGGGCCAGAAAGGGCGCCAGGATGACGTGGGCGAGCTCGTGACGATAGCCCTCGCCGTTACCGGAGGAGCCGATGAACACCAGATGATCGAGCGCGTTGCTCCGCCCGCCGACCGTGTCGGCCCCGAGCGGGAAGAACTCGAGACCGGCTGCGCCCAGGGTTTCGATGAGGTCGTCGGTGAAGTAGTAGCCGATGGCTGGCGGAGGAGGCACCGCGAACGCGCGGGCGAGAGAGTCGACGTAGGCGGCGGTGGCCTGGGCGCGGGCCCGCACGAAACGCCGCTTGGGGGGATACACGAACGTGATGCGACCGATCGTTTCGTGATTCCAGCGGCGGGTCAAGCGTGGCAGCGCGTTGGCCAGCACCCACCGCCCTCCCTCACGCGTCGCGTACACCCGATAGAGGGCGAGTGGCCGCACGTCCTGACCAGACACGCTCCCGACGAGCGTGCGGATCAGATACGTGCTGTCCAGGCCGATCGCGGGGGCGAGGTGCACCACGGTGAACCCCGAGTACCCTTGGTACACATAGCTGCACAGGAGATCGACGGTGGGCCACCGCACCTGCTCGGAAGGCGACCACAGCGGGGTCGGGTGCAGGCACGACGGGCGACTGGCGAGATAGGTACGCCACAGAGCGAAGATCTCCTGGTTCGGAATTCCAGTCGTGTCGACTCCGAACCCCACCGTCACGTGCACGGTCGTATCGGGGAGTTGAGCCTGGATCGCCACACATGGAGTGAGGGCGGCAGCGACGCGTAAGGAGATGGGAAGGCGCAAGGCCTACGTCTCCTCGGCCACGGCGTGCCGCGCGAGCCGCGACTCGAGGTGCCGCCGCACGTCCGGCCATTCCGCGGCGAGGATGCTGTACATCACCACGTCACGCACCGTTCCGTCGCGCCGCAGGCCGTAATGCCGGATCACACCGTCTTTCTTTGCCCCCAGCGCTTCGATGGCCCGCTGGGAGCGAAAGTTGAAGTTGTCCGTGCGGAGGCCTACGACCTTGCACCCGAGCGCGTCGAACGCGTGCCGGAGCAGGAGCAACTTGCAGGTCGTGTTGACGTGCGTCCGCTGACGGCTCTGCGCATACCAGGTGTGCCCGATCTCCACGCGATCGATGCCGCGAACGACGTCGTGATAACGCGTCGAGCCGATGATAGTGCCGCTCGCCAGATCCCGCACGGCCCAAGGGAGCATGTGACCGTCCCGCTGCCCCTGGAGCGCGTCGGCCACGTAGGCCCGCATGCCATCGGGCGGGGGGACGGCGATGAACCACAGCTCCCACAGGCGGCCATCGGCCGCCGCGGCCGCGAGCGCGTCGTGGTGGTCTTCGGTCAGCGGCTCGAGACGGATGCCGCCCCCCTCGAGCACGATGGGTCGCACGTCGATCATGGCTCGCTAGGGACCACGCTCCCAGCGCCACACCGGCCCATCTTCCGGGTCGACGACCGTGCCGATGTGGCGGAAGCCGCATTTCAGCAGGACGCGCGTGGAGGGATTCGCCGCCGGCAAGGTATGCGCCCGAACCAGTCGCACGTGCCCACTCGCGAACGCAAAGCCGACGAGTGCGGCTGCCGCCTCCGTCGCAAACCCCTGGCCCTCGAACCCCGGTACGATGCCATAGGCAATCTCGACCATGCCCGCGGCGTCCGGCGGACCCTTGAATCCCGCACTACCGATCACGGACCGAGTCGCGCGATCGACGACGAAGAACCCGTGGTGCCACGGATCCGGCCCGCGGGCCTTCCGGAGCGCGGCAAGCCAATCGGGCGATACGTCGTCGGATACATAGAACTCTCTGAGGCGCTCAGCCCCGGGCACGCCCACCAGGTCTTCAAGCAGTTGCGGCTGGTCGATCAGGGCGAGCAGATGTTCAGCAGCGCACGGCAGCAACGTGAGGCGGGGTGTTTCGAGCGACATGCCCGGAACCGGGCCGCGGCCCAGGTCGGGGATCAGCGCAGCACCGACGAGGCCGAGTTGGCCACGTTCGGGCACTCCCCTGCCCCACGCGCTCGCACCTCGAGAATCTGTCGAACCTCCAAGTAGTGCTTCCCGCCATATATGCTCCCTGAGTCCGCCCGGACGCCACGCAGGTGAACGAAGAGCGGTTCATTCGGCGTGGTCGCCTTGAGCCGGTAGCGCGTCGCCAGCCCCGAGTCGGTGACGGTCAACAGGATCTTGGGCTGGTCGCAGAGGACGAGGGCCCCGGCTCCATCGTCGTTGACATACAGGCCGCGCACCTCGATCGGACGCCCGCAGGCGACGAGCAGACCGGAGATCGCGACGAGGCTGGGGAGGCGCATGGGTTCAAACTACGGGCCGTTCGCGGGAACGGAAAGTGGCGCATAGGTTAGATCGGTCCACGAGCGCCGTCTCCTCCGACAAGGACACCGCCATGATCTTCGGCATCACGACGTTCACGCTGATGCACGTGGTGTTGAGCCTGATCGGCATCCTCGCCGGTCTCGTCGTCGCGGGAGGGCTCGCCAGCGGGAAACTGCTCGGCCGCTGGGCCCTCGTCTTCCTGGTGACCACGGTGTTGACGAGCGTCACGGGCTTCGGGTTCCCCTTCGTGACCCTGCTGCCGTCACACATCGTGGGGATCGTGTCGCTCGTGGTCCTGGCGGCCGTCGTCGTCGCGCAGTACGTCAAGCATTTCGCGGGGGCGTGGCGGCGCATCTACGCCGCCGGCGTCGTGCTCGCCACGTACCTCAACACGTTCGTCCTGGTCGTGCAGCTGTTCCGCCGGCTGCCTGCCTTGATCGTCTCCGCGCCCACCCAGTCCGAGCCGCCGTTCGCCATCACGCAGCTCCTGGTGTTGGCGCTCTTTGTCTGGCTCGGGCTTGCCGCGGACCGAGGGTTCCGCGCCGCGTCGATCGGCCCGTCTTGAGATCGTAGCGCATGATCGGGCGGGCCGGCGCGCGGCGGACGACCGTCTTGAATCCGGCACGCGCAAAGGTGGACGCATACCCGGTCCCCGAAGCACTGGGTGACACGTCCGCATCAAAGGGATAGGCTTCCAGCGCGGGGGCGTGAGCGCGCCTGGCGGCTTCCAGCGCCGCAGCGATCAGTGCAGACGTGATGCCGTGCCTGCGATATCCCTTGCGCACATAGAGGCAGGAGAGCGACCAGACCGGCACGTCGTCCACGCGCTTGAGGCGCCAAGTGCGATCAAGCCACGGCACGGACTCGCGCGGCGTAAGCTGACACCAGCCCACGGGCACCTCGCTGTTGAACGCGAGCAGGCCCGGCGGCGGGCCTCGCCTCACGATCGTCCGGAACGCCGCCCTGTTTTCCTCACGCGGCCGCTTGCGATAGGCGCTGCCGATCCGGGCATACATGCACCAGCAGCCATTGCAGGCGCCGTTCTCGCCGAACAGGTCTTCGAGCGCGGGCCATAGATCGGGCGTGAGCGGACGCACGGTAAGCTTCACGCGGGTTGACGGGTCAGGCGGCCGCTCTTCGGACGAGACGCCAAGCCCACACGCTGAGCCCGACGCAAACGCCGAGAATGAGCGCGTCACTGGCGAAGATCCGTCGCCGGTCGACGACCTCCCAGACATGGGCGACGGTGATGACGGCGAACAGGATGCCGGTGGTAACGAGGTAGGCTTTCATGGAGTGTACCCGAGGTCCAGAACAGGGTTGAGGTAAGCGCCCAAGCTGCGGGCCGGGGCGGCAACAGACAAGACGGACTGCGGCGCTGGTCAAGCGGGCTCCTCAGTCAGGCCGCGACGTGCCCTGCCTCGAACGGCCACGTTCGTCCCTTCCACGACCACGCTCCGAAACACAGCACACCCAGCAGCAGCGCGCCCAATCCAAACGCGACCACGGCGGCAGGCGTCGTCGCGAAGATGAAGATCCATCCCAGCAGAGCCACCAGACTCGGCACGGGATAGAGCCACATCCGATACGGCCTTGGCAAGTCCGGCGCCCGCCGGCGCAGCAACGTCACCGCGCCGATTTGCCCGATGAACTGCACGAGAATTCGCGTCGTGATCAATGCGTCTATGACCATCCCCAGCGACGCGAAACCGGCGAGGATCGAGAGGACGCCAAGCACGACGAGCGAGACGTACGGGAATCCCCCGGACGGATGGAGGCGCGCGAACACCTTGAAGAAGTAGCCGTCCTTCGCCGCCGCATAGGGCACGCGCGAGTACCCCAGCAAGAGCGCGAAGACCGAGCCGAACGCGGTCCAGAGGATCATCGCCGTAAAGATCGTCGCGACGCCCGGACCGTAGATTCGCTCCATGAAGATCGAAACGACAAAGTTCGACTGCGGGTGCGCCGCCGCGGGGACGAAGTCGCGCCATGGGACGACGCCGATGATCGAGAGATTGATCGCGAGGTAGATCGCTGCGACCAGGGCGGTGCTGATGAAAATCGACCGCGGGATCACTCGCCCGGGATTCTCGACTTCGTCGCCGATATAGCAGACGTCGTAGTAGCCGAGGTAGTCGTAGACGCCGATCCGCGACGCGGCGCCGACACCCATGAGAAAGCCCAAGGAGAACGTGAACGCACCCGGCGGAAAGTCGAAGGCGACACTGGGGTCGAAGTGCCGGGCACCGGTGACGATCACCACGATGACCGTGACGATCGTGCCAATCCAGAGCGTGACGGTGATCGTCGCGATCGACGTGATTCGCCGGTAGAGGAGCGCCAAGTTCGCGAGCCCGATGACGGTCACAACCAGCATCGTCTGGCGCGCCGTGATCCCCTTCCAGAGGTAGCCCAAGTACTGAGAGAAGCCGATGTACCCGGAGGCGATCTCGAGGGGGCCACTGAGCACGAACTGCCACACGAAGAGAAAGCCCATCAGCCGGCCGACCGTCTCGGCGCCATAGCCCTGGCGCAGGTACCCGAACGACCCGCCGGATCCCGGCAGCGCCGCCCCGAGCTCGCTCCAGACCATGCCGTCGCACAAGACGACCACCAGTGCGACGAGCCAGCCGAGCATGGCTTGCGGACCGCCGAGCGCGGACATGAGGAGCGGGATCGTGATGAACGGTCCGATCCCGATCATGTTCGTCATGTTGAGCGCTGTGGCGTGAATCAGCCCGAAGCGGCGCTCCATCAGTGCGCGGCACCCGTCACGCCTTCATGGCCAGCGGCGTGATGCGCCGTGCGTTGGAAGGCCAGGAACGCGTGGATGGCCGCGACGGCGCCCGAGTCCGTGCTCCGGACGCGAACCTCGGCGCCCCGCGGACGGTCCATGGCCTGATAGATGATCGTCGCCTGGCGCGCCGCCATCACGGCTGTGCCGGGCACCCCTTGCGCGTGTACCTGGAATGGCTTGGCAAAGTCCCCGGCGCGAAACGCCGTCGCAATGTCTCGCATGTGTCGGCGGATGGCCGCGATCCCCGCCGTGTCGGAGCCATCATCGCGGTCCAGGACGATGCGGCCACCATCCGGCAAGTCCTCGAAGACGTGCGCCGAGGTGTATTGGTCCACGCCCATGACGGCTTGGCCGCGTGCCTGCAATGCCACGAAGGCATCATCCGAGCGCGCGCTACCCCGACACCCGTCCAGTGCCGCTGCGATGACCAGAGCCACACTCAAGACGCGCAAGCGTTCACGCGCCTTCGTACTTGAAGGACACCTTGACCTTCGCGCGATAGCTCTCGACCTTGCCGTCCTTCAGCTGCATATCAAGCTGCGAGATCTCGGCCACCCGCAGGTCGCGCAGCGTCTTCGCCGCCCGCTTGATCGCCGCCGCAGCGGCTTTCTCCCAGGATTCGGGGCTGGTCCCGATCAACTCGATGACCTTGTAGACGGTCTCGGCCATGTGACACTCCTTATGTGACGGCGTACGCGAGCGAGACGATGCCCGTCTCTGTGAGCTTCGTCGTCTGAGTCTCGGCGACGATCGTTACGCCCGGATGGTCCTGCTGCCGCAAAGTCCGTGAGAAGACGTACGTCTGCATCCCGGGCATTGCTGCGGCACCGCCCTGTTTCAGCGCGGCCTCGAACGTCTTGCCCCCGAGCAGCATGGTGTCGAACTGATTGAACAGGGCTGTGAAGTCGATCTCCGGATCCATGATGATCCAATCGGCTTCACCTTTTGGACCCGCGATGTATCCGTCCAGGCTCATGGCGACCGAGTAGCGGATCCGTCTCACGCGAGCCTCACGCGTCGTCGCCGCGTGGTACACCACCCGCTGCAGTTACCCACCCCAGTGAATCGCTCCGTGCAAGGCGGGAGTTTGTCCGTCACAATGCTGTTCAAAGCGCAGGTCGAGAGCCGTCAGGCTGCCGTTGGCATAGGTGACGCGATCGATGGCGAACCAGCCCAGCAGGGTGTTACAGCCCCGCCCTTCGCCGGACCAATCAAGGCCCCCTTTCACTGGGTTCTGGAAGGGGTACCGGCGGAGATCGCCGTAATAGCCGGGTTGGAGTTGGCTGAGCGTGTTCATGGCCTGGAAGTCTCCGGTCCATCCCTGCACCCCATTGACGGTAACGGACAGGTGGCCGCCATTGGCGGCTACGGCAATGGTGGAATTCGTCGGGGTATAGCTGTTGGTTTGACCCAGACCGATGTAGTCCCCCGGGTCGCTATTGAGGTAGACATAGCTTCCAGCGGATGGAGTCGATCCGGCTGCGGGACGCCAGAGGCCGGCCGGAGCCGGATCGACCGGTCCCGGCGGTGCGGTGGTGTCGTCAGATCGCCAGATAATCGTCCCGTGCAACGCGGTTGTGCCGCCCTCACAATGCTGCTCGAAGCGTAGCCCGATGGCTGTGAGATTGCCGTCGACGTACCTGACGCTGTCGATGGTGAACCATCCTGAGAGGGTATTGCAGCCGCGCCCTTCGCCATACCAGCTGAGGCCCCCCTTCGCCGGGTCATGGAACGGGTAGCGCTGAAGGTCGCCGTAAGTACCGGGTTGAAGCTGGCTGAGCGCACTCGGCGCTTGGAAGTCGCCGTACCACGATTGGTCCCCGCGGATAGTGACGGCGAGGTGTCCGCCACTTGCCGTTACGGCGAAGACGGCGTCCGCCTGGGTATAGTGGTAGGTCTGACCGCCACCGATGTAATCGCCAACGTCGCTTTGGAGTCCCACGATGTTCGGGGATGGGTGTCCGGCAGGACCGGTGATCCCCGACTTATCCGCCCCACAGGCCGCCGCTGCGGCGCCAGCGAGGGAAAACAACACACAGCGAAGCGGTCCCGCGAATCGCATTGGTCCTCTTTCTCCGTACCTGGCAATTCTACCCTCCTTGGGCGCGCCCGCCAGCTTCAAGCGCTTGCCACCTCAACTCCAGCGTCTTTTCAAACCAGTTGGTTTCGAGTCGGAGCAGCGTTCGCATTAGTCGGTCCGCCGCGCTACAGCGAGGCCGGCAGCTACGGCGAGTGCGACAACGAACGCCGGCAGCGCCGTGAGAACGGGCCATGCCACGAGCGCGACGGCGTGGGAGGGTTGGTAGCTCGAGACGGCCTGCGCATGGATATTTGCCGCGACCGCGAGTGCGAAGGCCCCCAGGGCGACGGCCAACGATGTATGTAATGCCGTGGTCCCAGGCGAGCTACGCAGCCGCACGTGTTCATGCCAGATATGCGCCGCGAATGCGGCGGCGCTGATCACCCAGGCGGCGAGCCGCCACGTCACTCGCATCTGCGCGGACGCAGCCCGATTGGCGAGCGCCGCGAAGCTGATGCCGGCGACCAGGTACACGACGCCCACGAACAGCACAGCCCGGAGCCAGCGGAGGCGACCCGACGCGTCCACGTGTGTGGCCTAGTGCCACGCGCTCACGATGATCGGTATCACCAACATCTTCACGAGCCAGTCACCAGCATGGATCGCGGCCACCTTCCAGGGGACGTTCTCCCACAGGACCGATCCCGTGAGCAGGATTACCGGAAACCCGATCCACAGCGAGAGGCCGAAGTGCACCGCGCCCAGCCAGCTGCCGACGCCGAGGAGTGCCACGAAGCGCGCGATCACGTAGGCGAGGACGAGGCACCGCACCAACTCGATAAGCAGCTTCCCCGCGGGCATCTTCGCGCCCGCCATCGCCGCGACGGGGTCCATGCCGCGCAGCCGCATCCACGGCTTGTAGAACAGCAGCGGACTGTACCAGAGCCAGCCCAGCACGAACACGGCGACGGCTGCCACCAGGACGGCCAAAGAGTTCACGTGCACCATCGTTCACCCGCTCCCTTCACTGTGGTCATCGTGGGCCCGCATCGCTCTAGAATGTCCCTTCGGCGGCCCGACGGATAGGTCCAGATCAAGGTGGTCCCCGGGTACTCGCGAGGTAGTCCGCGAGGCCTCCCAGCCGAAAACCGAAATCCTCGGCAAAGCGCGTCCCGTCGGAAAGCGGTCCCCCCTGGGCTTCACCCAGCCGAACAGGCACTTTCCTCACTCGCTCGACCAGCGCTGCGAGCTGTTGTGTCTCCCACACCTCTGCCGGACCGTTGTAGATGCGGTGCGGCAGGTCAGCGGCGTCCGCCAGAATGGCCAACATGCGGGCCACCTCATCGACGTGTGCGAGCGATAACCGGGCCGTCGGAGCGAAGGGGATGGAGATCGGAAGTTGGCCAGGCGACGCTACGGTTTCAAAGATCTGCGAGCGCCAACCCGATGCCGTATGCTTCGCACCGGGGCCGACGACGCGCGCCATCCGCAGGGCCACGAAGCCGAACCCCGTGGTGACGGCGAGGCTCTCACCCGCCAGCTCCGCGGCGCGTTTCGCCGCACCGTAGGGGTCGTCCGGCGCCGGGACATCGTGCTCGTTCAACGCACGGGACGCAGTCGCAGACCCGTACACGCTCAGGGAGCTCCCGAAGACGAAACGCTCTACCCGATGCGCTCGAGCCTCGCGGAGCAGGCGCAGCGTGCCGGTCAGGTTCACTTCGGTTGCCATACCGGGATCTGCGCGGAAGGCCGTTGGCAGGACAGCGGCCAGGTGGACAACGGTGCGAATCGAGGCGGAGTCAAACAGGCGCGCCGTGTGATCGTCTCTCCGGATGTCGCAGGGTTCAACGTTCTCGAGGGCGTTGGTGTGAATGTCCACGGCCAAGACGCGGTGCCCGGCGGCGCGGAGCAGTGACGCGAGTCTCGACCCGATCTGGCCGCCCGCTCCGGTCACGAGGACAACGTGGGGCTTTGTGATGAGCGCAGCAGTCGTCAGCGCTTGTTCGGCGCCGTGCGGTCGCTCCGCCGTACCGGGCGCGTCAGGATCACGAGACCCCGGACCCGCTCGGAGCGCGATGGGGCATCCGCTCGCGCTACGTGAACCGTGTTGAGCAGAACCCCTTGGTCCGTGGCGAACGAGACGCCCAGCAGTATCGCGTGCCGTTCGCGGCCACGCTCCCAGATGTTGCCCTCGAGGGGCTCCGGGTCGGTCGCTCGAGATCGGGTCCCAAAGCGGCGGGGCACGCCGGTAAAGTGGAACCCGAGAATTCGTTGCTGCGGCTCCGGCTTGATGTCGGAGCGGCGACGTTGGCAAATGGGGAACGCCGAGCTGTAAATGGACTTGCCGTCGAGCGTGACGTCCAGAACGAGGGAGTCGCTGCTCGCGCAATCGCCGAACCAGTGCCACACGACTTCGTTGCGCGCCGCAGTGGACGCCTGGCCAGATACGGAGACCGGCACGAGCGCTACGACGAGCGCCACAGCCGTGATTGCGCGGAACAGAGCCCGGAGTTCGGAGCCCTCTCCGCGCGCGGCCTCGGATCCGTTTGGCGGCGTCACCCGCGCTTGCCGGCGCAAGGGAGCCGTCAGGGAGCGGAGCCGGCTTTGGGCGCCAGCCTCACGCTACAAGTCCTTGCGGAAGCACCGCACGAGCCCGGCCTCGACGAAGCCGAGCGCGCGGTGGGCGGCGGCGCTGATCTGGTTGTCTGGCTGCGCGTCCGAGGCAAACTCCCGGCAACCCTGTGAACGTCCCCACTCCTCCGCCGCCGCGATCAGCGCGCGACCGACACCGCTGCCACGGGCCTTAGGCACAACGAACCATCCCTCGAGGTACGCGATACGGTCGCTCCGGCAGCCCTCGGCGTAAGCGCGAATCGATAGCTCGGCGAGGCCGATGGGACAACCCGCCCCGTCCTCGGCGAGGAGGACAGTCAGTGGTTCGCGTGCGTCGCCGGCAAAGAACCGGTCAATCTCCCCCCCGTGCTCGGCTTTGGAACGGTCGGGCCAGAGCGCGTGGCGCAGCTCAAGCCACGCGTCCGCGTCGGTCGGCTTCGCTGGTCGTACTATGGTCATTGAGGTGCTGCTGCCTGACGGATCGCGCGTAAGCTGCGGGTGACCGGCCCGTCGGCGCAAGGGAAGTAGACGACGGTCCGCACGAGCCAGGGCGATCGCCGCCCACCAGCTTCAATACCCGCCGGATTTGTCGTAACGTGTGTCGAGACCCTGCCCGCTTTCAGGTGCGATTCAACCGCCTTCCACCAAACGGGTCCCCATGAAAGAACAAGACCTCACACGTCGTGGCTTTGTAAAACAGTCATTGGTCGCCGTCGGTCCAGCCGTGGTAGCGCCGAACGCGCTGCCGTTGGGGTCAGCGCGAGCCGAGTCCGCCATGGCACGCATGACAGTCGTGTGTGTCGGCGCGCATCCGGACGATCCAGAGTCGGGGTGCGCCGGGACGCTGACGCGGTACGCGGCACTCGGGCATGCGGTGACGGTCGTCTATCTCACGCGGGGAGAGCGCGGCATCTCCGGCAAATCGCTGGACGAAGCGGCGACGATTCGTTCCGCCGAGTGTGAGGCCGCCTGCCGGATCATCGGTGCGAAACCCGTGTTCTTCGGCCAAATCGACGGCGCGACCGAGGTGACCCAGGCGCAGGCGGACGCGATGAAGCGTCTCCTCACCGCCGAACGTCCCGACGTGGTGTTCACGCACTGGCCAGTGGACACGCACATCGATCATCAGGTCGCAAGCGTCCTCACGATCCGGGCGTGGATGAGCCTGCCGACGTCGAGCCTCTACTTCTTTGAAGTCAACAGCGGCAGTCAAACGGAGGGCTTCCTGCCGAACACCCACGTGGACATCTCGTCGGTCGTCGAGCAGAAAAAGGCCGCCCTCTTCGCGCACATCAGCCAGGACGGCCAGGGCATCTGGCGGCAGCACCACGAGATCATGGCGTTGTGGCGGGGACGTGAGTTCGGTGTGCCCGCCGCAGAAGCGTTCGTGCATCTCAGCCGCGATAATCACGCCAGAAACCTGCCGGGCTTGTGAGCAGCCGGGAAGGCGACACGACGCTCATTATCCTTTGACATAGGACAGCTTTTCCGCGACCAGCCCGTCGCGCACGCGAAAGATATCGACGCCCCGGACATGGCCGCGTTGCCCCTCTTTCGCCCAGGAATACACCCAGCGCACGACGCAACGATCGCCGGCGGCGAATATCTCCTCGCTATCGAAATGGGCTTCCGGTGAGCGGGCAAAGAATTGCTCCCAGAACGCTCTCACGCGATGCTGCCCCTCGAAGCGTTCACCGTCTGGCTGAGGCCGGGTATTCTCAAAGGCGCAGTCGTCACTCATGAGTCTCATGACGGCGTCGACGTCATGGCGGTTGAAGGCGTCGTTGAAGCGTTGCACGACTGCGACGGCGCTGCTGGGTGGCGCGCTCTTGCTCGGCCCCTTCGCCATGTGCCAGTCTCCCTATGTCGCAGGGTGATGTTCTGAAGAGGGTGGCGCGGGCCTTTGAACGCAGGGCCCATCGCGCTCGAACGCGTGCCGACTCAACGCGGGACGCTCAAGTTGCTGATCGGCGTCAGCGAGAGCTTCCGGAACTCGACCTCCGACCCTTCCGACTGCAACGCGATCCGCCCGCGATCGGCGGTCGCGTCCGAGCCGTCATTCACCAGGTCGCCGTTGACCCAGACTCTGATCGAGCGGCCGACAGCCTCGATGACCATGGTGTTCCACTCGCCGACCGGCTTCTCGGAGTTGTCGGTCAGGTTGAGGATGCGCCGTGCCTTGCCCTCCGTGGTCCCCCACCGCGCCGGTGGTCCGCGCCGCCGTTCCATGTCGGGAACATGGATGTCTTCCACGATGCACCAGAAATCGCCGGCGTTCCCGTGCTCCATCTGCACTTCGATGGAGCGCGGGAACATCCCGTACAGGGCGCGCGGGGTCGACGCGTGCACCAACACGCCGGCGTTCCCGGGTGCGGCGGCGAAGCGGTATTCGACCTCCAGCCGGTA
>QHUM01000035.1 GCA_003222135.1 Gemmatimonadota bacterium
CTCACGGGCCTGCGCAAAAATGTGCCGCCGCACGTCGAGTCCGCGATTCACCGCGCCCTGGAAAAGATTCCCGCCGACCGGTTTGCGTCCGCGAGCCAGTTTGCCGGTGCACTCGCCGCCGCGGGGCCCGCCGGCCGCCCGCGGCGCCGAGCGCCGCTTCCCAGGATCCTCGCCCCTCTAGTCGCAGTCGCACTGGGAGCGGGTCTCCTCGCTGGGTGGGTCCTGTTCGGCCGGCACCAGGCGATGCCGGCACCATACCGCCGGTGGAGTCTCCTGCTCCCCGTGACGGCGCCGATCGCGCTGACGGGGCCGGGACCACTCGGCGCCTGGCAATCCGCGCTGGCCCTGTCTCCCGACGGTGAGGTCCTCGCGTACGTCGCGCCCCACGACGGCACCACCCGGATCGTGGTCCGGAGCCTGGGGCAAGATACGACCGTGGTGCTCTCGGCGACCGAGGGCGCGTACCATCCCTTCTTCTCCCCCGACGGCAAGTGGATCGGTTTTTTCTCCGGTAACGAGCTGCGAAAGGTGCCGGTCGCCGGGGGCAGCCCGGTGACGCTGCTGAAAGTCGATCGACCGGTGGGAGCGGTGTGGGCGGCGCGAGACAGTATCCTCTTGATGGAGCACGAAGGGTTCAACCTGCGTTGGGTGCCGACCTCGGGCGGTGGCAGCGATTCCACGATCGCCCTCACCAACCAGTTCGGCACACCGGACCTGCTCCCTGGGGGCCGGTGGGCCGTCGGCCAGCTCAGCTCGGGCCAACTCGCCACGCTGTCGCTCGACGACGGACGCCTCGAGGCCATCACGCGCCGCGGGGTGCTGCCCCTCGATTCCGTAAAGCAAGCGGATCTCCTGATGGGCGCGAGCCCCAAGTGGGTAGCGAGCGGCTATCTGGTGTTCGGAACCGGGGACGGCGTCTTGATGGCGTTGCCGTTCGACGGGGCGCGGCGGCGCGTCCTGGGCCAGGCGGCGCCGCTGCTTGCCGGCGTGCGGATGGAAGAGGGGTTCGGCTACACCGAGTACGCGCTGGCGCAGGACGGCACGCTCATCTTCGTGCCGGGCGCCAACCAGAACTACGGGCGCATTGCATTCGTCAATCGCAACGGCACACTGGACACCCTGCCCTTCCCGCGCGGCTCGTACACCCAGCTCCGGCTCTCGCCCGACGGGCGACGGCTCGCGGTCCAACGCCGCGATGCCCTGATGAGCGGCGAGGTCGTGGTGCTTGAGCTGGAAACGGGCCAGCGACAGCGCATCGCGGTCGAGGGCAACTATCGTACGTTCCCCGCGTCCTGGTCACCGAGCGGCGCCGAGTTGCTGATCGGGCTGTGGGACCCGATCCAGTTCTTGAACCATGGAGCGCGTCTGTACACCCTCGGCGGCGTGCCGCTCTTCGATGTCCGGATTCGGGGCGCCTCCTACATGAACATCGCGCCGAACGGCAAGGACTTCGTCTTTTCCGACTGGCGCACGGGGGAGCTGTTCCTGCGGTCGCTCCAGGGTGATTCTACGCGGATTCGCGTCCCCGGTCGGGGATTCGCCGCGAGCTTCTCTCCGGACGGCCGCTGGCTGTCATATGGCAGCACCGATGGCGGCATCGCCGTGTCGCCGGTGCCGCCGACCGGCGCCGTGTACCAGGTGGCGGAACGCGGCCAGCAGCCGCTGTGGTCGCCGCAGGGAGACCGCGTCATTTTCCGCGACGGCCGCCGGTTCTTCGACGTCGCGGTCTCGACGACCGGCGGGTTCAGGGTGGGCCGGCCTCAGTTGATCGCCGAGGGGCCGTTCGTCCGCACGTTCGCCTGGAATCACAGCATCGCTCCCGACGGCCGCCTGGCCGTCGTCGTGGCCCTTCCGGAGCGCTCGCTGCGCGAGCTCGTCGTGGTGACCGGGCTGCCGGGCGAGCTGGGACGGGTGGCCCCGCGCCGGGACTGAGTGCCCGCCCGGAAGTCGATACCGGCATCATTCGAGCACTTGGATCTCGGGGTACAGCGGAGACGAAATGTCCAGTCGCGAACCCCCGGGCCCCTTCAAGTACGCATCGAAAAAGCGGTGCAGGCAGTACGCCGTGATGGCCAGCTGGCGACGTCCGTCGATACCGACAATGCCCATCATGATCGAGCACGAACGCCACCGCAAGGCGCAGCCGCGTTACGCGCTATGGCGAGTGAGCGGGCACCTCGACCCCGGTCACGGGGTGCAGCTCCCAAGCCGTTGCTCGCCAATTCCCCGCCCTTCCCGGCGCGGTGTTCTCGGCCTGGCGCTCGTGCTCCGTGTCGAACAGGAGCCAGCCCGTCACTCGGACCGAGCGGCCCAGCAACAGCGACCGCAGTGAGTCGGTGGACCAGTGGCTGCCCCGGCCCGCGGCGTGCCGCCGCCACCAGGGCGTGACCTCAACGATCAGCGGCAATTGCCCGCCATCCTGTGGATCAGTCACCAGCTCGATGTGGGTGTCGCGATGGTCCGGGGTCTTCGCGAAGCAGTTGGCGGTCTCGACACCGCCCGCCTTCACGTCTCGCACGTAACCCACCACGGTGGCTGCCCGGCGCTCGCTCCAGCGGCCGCGATCGTCGCCCGGTGCGAGCAGGGCGGCCAACGTGACGGCGGAGTCGATGTCTTGGGCCACCGGCGCCGCCACGCGATTCTTCAAGCGGTTGAGGGCGCGGACGCCGGAGCTGACGGCAACACCCCTGGCAGGGCATCCGGGGAAGGCACCGTCTTCCGTGGTGCAGGCCAGCAGGACGGCGACACCCAGCAGGGTCGAGGCGACGGACGGTCGCATGCGACGAACCTGGCGCGGACAACGTCAGCGTGCCACCCAAACACCCGCCGTCCGTCCCGAAAAAACGCGAAGTGCTACGCCGCCACGGCGGCGCCGGGACACCACTTGCAGGGACTGACGCGGGCCCCTATCGTCGCCCGGCCGCCACCCCGGAGTCTCGCTTGACCCCGTCCCTGTTCGTCCTCCTCCTGGCGAACGCCCTCCCGATCGCAGGTGTGCTGTTCCTCGGCTGGAAGGTGTTCCCCTTGGTGCTGTTGTACTGGTTGGAGAACGTGGTCGTGGGTGGGTACAACGTGGCCAGGCTGCTCCTCGCCCAGCCGCGCGAACCGGCCTACTGGGCGGGCAAGCTGTTCCTCATCCCGTTCTTCGTGGTGCACTTCGGCATGTTCACATACATCCACGGCGTGTTGGTGGTGGCGCTGTTCGGTCCCAAGGGGACGAGACCCTTCGACCTGCTCGAGACGGTCCCACCAGCCATCCGCGCCAATCACCTGGGCTGGGCCGTGGTCAGCCTGGTGGTGAGCCATGGACTCTCGTTTTACTGGAACTACCTCGGGAACGGAGAATACCAGCGCGCCTCCCTCAACGCCCTGATGATGCAGCCCTACAGCCGAGTGGTGGTGCTGCACTTCACCGTCTTGTTCGGCGGCTGGATCGTCATGGCAGTCGGGTCACCGCTGCCCGCGCTCGTCCTCCTCGCGGTCGTCAAGACGGCGGCCGACCTGCGCTCGCACACGGCCGAACGGCGCAAGTTCGCGGCAGTGGCGTAGCCCAGCGTCGTCGCTACAGAACTGCTCACGGGCCCACCGCCCCTGCCGGCCGCAGCGCCGCCAGGAGCCGCTCGTACCGCGCATTGCCGTGCAGGGCATCGAACTCGGCCCGGTGTAGCCTTGTCCAATAAGCCGGATTCGGCCCCGCCCGCTCCAAGCGGTCCAAGGTCGCCGCGGTATCGCCGACCGCCAGGAGCGCGGCCATGACGACCCAATGGTCGGTCCGGCCTGGCCAGTGCGCGATCAACGCCCGCGCTCGCGTGCTGTCTCCTGCACGGGCGAGGACCAAGGCGAGCACGTTTTCCACCACGATATCCCCGGGCTGCAGCCGGTTGGCCAGCTCGGCGTCGTCCTGGGCGCCGCGCACGTCGCCCGCCACCAGGCGGGCCAACGCCCGCCACCACCGTGCGAGTGGCGAGGCGGGGTCGAGAGCGATCGCGCTGTCGACCAGTGCGCGGGCGAGGGCGGTATCGCGGAAGTGCGTATTCGCCAGATCCAAGTAGGAGACCGCCCGCCCCGGATCGAGCGTTAGCGCCAGGTGCAGCTCCCGATCGGCCTCGTCGTGCCGCCCGAGCCAGTTCAGGACCTGCGCATATTGATGATGCGCCTCGGCGTTCTTCGGGTCGAGGGCGATGGCCCGCTCGAACGCCTCCAACGAGCCTTCCATGGTACGGGGGTTGTGCAACGCCAGGAGGAAGCCCCGCGCCATCCAGGCGTCGGAGGAGGTCGAGTCGCGCCGCAGCGCGCGGTCCGCCAGCCCAAGCCCGCGGCCCACCAGGCTGTCGAGCGGGACGTCGGGCAGCGGATAGTAGTTGCCGCGGGCGATCGCGTAGGCATACGCCGCCCGCCCGATCGCCGCGGCGAACCCGGAGTCGAGCCGCTCGGCTTCCCGGTATTCGGCGAGGGCGCGGGTGATCCCTTCCGGCGACCGCAGCGCGAGGAAAAAGTTCCCCCGCAGAAAATGGTCGTAGGCCGCAGGGCTGCGGGTGCGCAGCGTGCCGAGCGCACTGACCTCTGACGACGGGGCTGATCCCCCCACCCGCGTCGCCACCTCCCGGGCGATCACCGACGGCAACCCCAGGAGCTCCTCGGGCGTCCGGTCGAATACGTCTCCCCACGCCGCGACCGCCGTCGCCCCGTTCAGCAACCGGGTCGACACCCGGACGCGCGTGCCGACACGTCGGACGGTGCCGTCCACCAGGTAGCGCACCCCGAGCGCACGGGCGATCGCCGGCGCGTCGCCGGGCG
>QHUM01000018.1 GCA_003222135.1 Gemmatimonadota bacterium
GTACAGCACTGCCGCCAGCGAGTACACGTCGCTGCGCGCGTCCAACCGGAGGTCCCCCGTCGCCTGCTCCGGGCTCATGTAGGCCGGGGTCCCCACCCGCAGCCCGCTCTCGGTGAGTCGATCGCCCGCGCCTTGCGTCACCGCGAGCGCGATCCCGAAGTCCGCCACCACCGCTTCTCCCTCGTGCAACAGGATGTTCTCGGGCTTGATGTCCCGGTGGATCACCCCCTGGCGGTGAGCGTAGTCGAGCGCGCCGTCCACCTGCTGCGTGATCTGCAGGGCCTGTTCGAGCGGCAGCTGCTTCTCCCGCGTCAGCTTCTCACGCAACGACTCGCCCCGGACGTAGGGGACAACGTAGAAGAGAAACCCTTCGGCTGCTCCGGAGTCGATCAGGGTGCGGATATGAGGATGGTCGAGCCGGGCCGTGACGGCGATCTCCCGCAGGAACCGCTCGGCACCGAGCACGGCAGCCAGCTCGGGCCGCAGGACCTTCAAGGCGACGGAGCGGTCGTGCTTCAGGTCGTGGGCCAGATAGACGGTGGCCATGCCGCCTCGACCCAGCTCGCGCTCGATGCGGTAGCGGCCCGCCAGTGCCGCGCTGAGACCGGAAGGGACGTCGCTCACGGCGAGGACGACGCAAGCAGGGTCGCGAACTCCTGCGCCAGCTTTGGCCCGATGCCCGACTCTTCGTGCTTGAAGAAGACGAACGCGTCCTGCCACTCTTTCCCCAGCGTCTTCACCGATTGGGCCCAGTGCTCGAGATCCTGCGGTGTGTACCCCTCGTCGCGCAGCCGCATGTAGCCGAAGTCGGCAGTGGCGACGAGCGGGGTATGCTCCTCCTCGGTGTCCGCGACGCACAACGCGGCGTTCCCCACCCGCAACGCCTCATAGACGTCGTCTGCGAACCACGACGCGTGACGGAACTCCCAGGCGCACCGCAGGTCCGCCGGGAATTGCGTGAGGAGATCGTTCAGCCGGTCGAGGTCCTTTTTGAAGTTGGGCGGCAGCTGGAACAGGATCGGCCCGAGCTTGGAGCCGAGCTTGCGCGCTGTCTCGAGAAAGTAGCGCAGCGGGTCGTCGATGCCCTTGAGCCGGGCGATGTGGGTGATGCGCTGCGGTGCCTTGAGCACGAACGTAAAGCCTGCCGGCGTGGCCGCGTCCCAACCGGCGACGGTCTTCGCGTTCGGCATCCGGTAGAAGGTATAGTTGATCTCGACCGTCGCGAGCCGCTGGGCGTAGTACTCGAGCATCTGCGACTCGGGGAACTTCGCGGGATAAAACGTCCCCTTCCACTCGGGGAAATTGTAGCCCGACGTCCCGACGCGAATCGTCACGCGACCCAGACGGTCTTGATGTTGACGAACTCCTTGAGCCCGTACTCCGACAGCTCGCGCCCATACCCCGAGAGCTTGACGCCCCCGAACGGGAGCCGGGGGTCGGACTTCACGAGCCCATTGACGAAGACCGAGCCCACCTCGAGTTCGCGCGCCAGCCGCTCGCCCCGGACCGCTTCCGCGGTCCACACCGAAGCACCAAGGCCGTAGCGGGAGGCATTGGCGACGCGCACCGCCTGCGGCTCGTCCTTCACGCGGATCACCGCGGCCACGGGTCCGAACACCTCCTCGTCGAACGCCGGCATGCCCTCCTCCACCGCCGCCAGCACGGATGGGGGATAGAAGAAGCCCGGTCCTTCGGAGATCGACCCGCCGAGCAGCAACCGTGCGCCGCGCCGCACGGACTCCTCGACCTGGCGGTGGAGATTGGCGCGCAGATCGTGTCGCGCCTGCGGGCCGACCTGAGTGTCGGGCGCCAGCGGATCACCCATGCGCCGGGTGCGCATCGCGGGGACGAACGCGTCGAGGAACCGGTCCGCTACCGGCTCCACGACGATGAACCGTTTCGCGGCGATGCAGCTCTGACCGCTGTTCAGGAGCCGCGCTTCCGCGGCGGTGCGAGCCGCCTGCTCGACGTCGGCATCCTCGAGCACGATGAACGGATCGCTGCCACCGAGCTCGAGCACCGTCTTCTTCAGGTGCCGTCCGGCGTGCCCGGCCACCTGACTGCCGGCGCGATCCGAGCCGGTGAGCGTCACCGCCCGCACGCGCGGGTCGGCGATGACTTGGGCGGCGGCTTCGTTCGAGAGGATCAGCGACCGGAACAGCCCCTCAGGGAAGCCCGCCTCGCGGAAGATGGCCTCGATCTCGAGTGCGCAGCGCGTGACGTTGGGCGCATGCTTCAGGAGTCCCGCGTTTCCCGCCATCAGGGCCGGCGCGGCGAAACGGAACACCTGCCAGAACGGAAAATTCCAGGGCATGATCGCGAGCACGGGACCGATCGGATCGAAACGGACGAAGGCCTTCGAGGCGTCCGTCTCGCGCGGTTCGTCTGCGAGAAATCGCTCGGCATGCTCGGCGTAGTAGTCGCACGCCCAGGCGCACTTCTCCGCCTCCGCTTCCCCTTGCGGCAGCGGCTTGCCCATCTCGAGTGCCATCGTACGGGCGTGCTGGGTTTTGCGCGCCCGCAGCAGCCGTCCGGCTTCCCGCATGGCCGGGGCGCGTTGTGCGTACGAGCAGCGTCGCCAGCTCTGGTAGGCAGCGACTGCCTGGTCGAGCAGGCGTTCGAGCGCCGCGGGCGTGGTTTCGGCGAACGTGTCCAGCGTCTCGCCGGTGGTGGGGTTGATCGAGACGACGGTCATGACGTCGCGGTTCCTCCGACGAGATAGACGGTCCTGATTCCGGTGATGCCCGTCACACCAACATTACAGTGTCATTGCGCCGCGCCATCCCCCCAACTGCTACCCCGCTGGCCGCTCGAGCCACGTCCAATCGTCCGTCTATCCTCATGCCGCCGCGCCATTTGCGGCAGTGGTTTTGGGATGGGCACGGGCCTTGCGCTCAGAATAGTCGCATGCGAGACCCATGGTTACCCGAGCGTGAGCCGGACCACGACGAGTGGGACGAGCGGTTCGCCGAGCGCCGAGAGGCGTGGCGCGGCGCCGTCCATCTCGAGCGTGAGGCGTGGCGCGGGAACGATGAGGCCTGGCGCGGCGACGAGCATCTCGCCGATTGGCCGGAGCACGCGGCGGGCCCGGAGTACTGGATGTTCAAGGGGATGACGGACCGCTCCTAGTTACGCGTCTTGCCACCGTTCCCGGGTACGGATATGGTGACGGGTATGCACCTCCTCGCGTTGGCGCTTCTATTGGTCGAGCCAACCTCCGGCGACACCCTCTCCGGCCGCGTCACGGACTCGGACGGCGCCGCAGTTCCCTCCGCGGCCGTCCTCATCTCCGAGCTGCATCGAGTCGCCACGAGCGGCGCCGATGGCACCTTCCAGCTCGCCGATGTCCCGCCGGGACAGTACACGGTCATCGTCCGCCACGTCGGGTTTGCGCCGTTCGCGCGTGAGGTCTCCGTCCACGGGCCCACGAGCCTCACCGTCACGTTGCGCCGCACACCCGTGTGGATCGAGCCGGTCAGCATCACCGCGACCCGCGCCCCCAGCGCGGTGCTCGGCTCGCCGCTCTCCGCCGCGGCGCTGTCGGAAGACGGGCTGCGCCGCGACCAGAGCGTGTCGCTGGCGCACTCTCTCGCTCGCCTCCCCGGCGTCAACGCGCTCACCACCGGTGCCCAGATCGGCAAGCCGATGATCCGGGGCCTCGCGGGCGCCCGCGTGCTGGTGCTTGCCAACGGGAACCGTCTGGAAGATTACTCGTGGAGTGATGAGGACGGGCCGTCGGTAGACGCCCGGCTGGCGCAGCGCGTGGGCGTGATCCGCACGGGGTTCGAGCTCTCCGGCGCCACGAACAACGCGGAACTGGAGGCCGCGGCTCGTGTGGAAGGCGCGAGCGGCCCCTGGGCCTGGCGCGTGTTCGGAATCGGGCGCGCCGCCGGCAGCCTGCACACGCCCACGGGGGAGCTCGACAATACCGGCTTCGGCGCCGTGAACGGCGAGGCCGTCGTCGGCCGCCGCGGCGCCCGGGGCGGCACGACGCTGCGGTACACGCGATACGCGGGCGAGTTCAAGCTGCTGGAGGCCGACGAGCCACCGAGCGGCGCGTCTGCAGGTGGGCCCGAGCGCAAACTCTCCGACGATCGTGTTCAGGCGACGGCCGACTATCGCGTTGGCTCGCTCCGTCTCGAGACCAAGGCGCAGTGGCAGCGCCACTCGCTCGTCGAAGTCTCCGACACGGGCACCAGCCCGATGGGCGCGCCACTCGAAGGGACGGCGTTCGACCTGCTGCTCAACACAACGTCGCTCGACGTGCTGGCGCATCACGGCGCGGGCTCGACCGTACGGGGCACGGTCGGCGTTTCGGGGCTGTATCAGACGAACGACACGCGCGGGCCGATCCCGCTCGTCCCCGACGCGCGCGTGCGCTCGGCCGCGGGGTTCGTGTTGGAGCAGGTGACGCGCGGGCGCTGGAGCGCCCTCGCCGGCGGCCGGGTCGACGTGCGGCGGCTCACCGCCGACGGCAACGCCACACTCGCCCTCGCGCCGCAGCGGCGCGACTACACGGCGTGGTCGGGAGACGTCGGCCTGGTGTACCGGCCGATCGAGACGGTCGCGCTCGCCGCGAACGCCGGCCGCGCGTGGCGCGCACCCACCTTGTTCGAGCTGTTCTCGAACGGGCCACATCTGGGCGAGGCGCGCTACGAGATCGGAGATGCCGGGCTCAACCCGGAGGCCGGGACGGAGCTGGATGGGACGGTGCGCTGGCAGGGCGCTCGGGTCCGGCTCGAGCTCGCCGGGTATCGGAACTCGATCGGGCGGTTCATCTACATCACGCCGACGGACTCATTCGTCCACGTCGGCTCCACTGACTCCCTGCGCGCGTATCGCTACCAACAAGCCGATGCGCGGCTGCTGGGTGGGGAAGCCGCGGTCGAAGTCGACGTCGCCGGCCCGCTCACGCTCCGCGCCCGCGCCGACGCCGTCCGCGGCACGAACCGGGCGACGGGCGACCCGCTGCCGCTGATTCCGCCCGCCCGCGTGGCCTTGGGGGCGGAGCTGCACGGCAGCGCGCTCGGCTGGGCGGAGCGGGCGCGGCTCGCGGTCGAGGGGGAGTTCGTCACCCGGCAGACGCGGCTCAATCCGCTCGACGTCCCGACGGCGGGATACGCCGTCCTCAACGTCGAGGCAGGCCTCGATCGGCCACTGTGGGGGCGCGGGATGCGGATCGACTTCGCGGTGCGCAACGTCGGGAACACGGCGTACCGCGGCTTCCTCAGCCGGTACAAGGAATTCGCGCTCGATCCGGGCCGGAACGTCGTGCTGCGGCTGTCGCTCGAATAACTCCGCGCAGAAAGGGCGTTCGTGAAAATCTGCCTCGTCGCCGCGGTGCTGGCGCTCGGCGCGCCGGCGGCAGCGGCTCAGCAGTTCCGTCAAAAAGACTTCGACGCCTACGTGAGACGCGGCCTGCAGATGCTGCAGGTGCCCGGCGCCGCGGTGGCTGTCGTGAAGGACGGTAAGCTCGTCTTCGCGCAGGGGTATGGCGTCCGCACGCTCGGCGACACGGGCCGCGTCGACGCCCATACGCTGTTTCAGATCGCCTCGAACACCAAGGCGTTCACGACCGCGGCGCTCGCAATGCTGGCGGACGAGGGGAAGGTCGCCTGGGACGATCCCGTTACACAGCACCTCCCGGCCTTTCAACTGTACGACCCGTACGTGACACGCGAGTTCACCGTGCGGGATCTCGTCACCCATCGCAGCGGGCTCGGGCTCGGCGCAGGGGACCTGTTGTGGTTCCACTCGAACTACGACCGCGTCGAGATCATCCACCGCATCCGCGCCGCGAAACCGGCGTCGAGCTTCCGCAGCCGGTACGCCTACGACAACGTGCTGTACATCGCGGCCGGCGAGATCGTCCCCACCGTCACCGGGAAGAGCTGGGACGACTTCATCAAGGAGCGCATCCTCACGCCGCTCGACATGACCGAGAGCGGCACCGGCATCGCGTTCCTGAGCTCGACCGCCGACATCGCGACGCCGCACGCCGTGGAAAAGGGCAAGCTGCAGATCGTGCCGCGCGATTCGGTCGACAACACCGGCCCGGCCGGCGGCATCGTCTCGAACGTGAGCGACATGGCGAAATGGCTGCTGTGCCGGCTCGACTCGGGCCGCTTTGCCGGCGGGCGGCTGTTCAGCGAGCGCCAGGCGCGGGTGATGTGGGCGGGACAGACCATCCTGCCGATCGGCGATCCGCCGTCCCCCCTCGCCGCGTTGCGACCGAGCTTCTCGGAGTACGGGCTCGGCTGGTTCCTGCGCGACTACCGGGGACGCAAGCTCGTCGGGCACACGGGCGGCCTCGCGGGGATGACGTCGCAGGTCATGCTCGTACCGAGCGAGCGGCTCGGGCTGGTCGTCCTCACCAACGGGGAGTCGTCGCTCATGACGGCCCTCGCGTATCGTCTGCTCGACACGTTCTTCGGCGCGCCGCCGACCGACTGGGTCGCCGCGTTCGCCCAGGCCGAGCGGCTCGAGCGCACCCAGGCGGACTCCATCGTGCGCGCCCGGAGCAGCTCGCGCGATTCGCTCGCCGGGCCGTCCCTCCCCGTCGCGCGATACGCCGGGACGTACCGCGACGAGCTGTACGGCGACGCTGCGATCGCCCTCGAGCAGGACCGCCTGGTGCTGCGGTTCAGGCATTCGCCGGCCTTCGTAGGCGATCTCGAGCACTGGCAGTACGACACCTTCATCGCCCGGTGGCGCACGGCGCACATCGAAGACGCCTACGTGACGTTTGCGCTGCGGCCGGACGGCTCCGTCGAGCAGTTCAAGATGGAGGCCGTCTCGCCACTCGCCGACTTCAGCTTCGACTACCAGGACCTGCTCTTCAAGCCGGTGGTCAGGTAGTGCAGATTCCTGTCATGCTCGAGTTGCTGCACCGCCCCTGGCCGTGGTACGTGACGGGGCCCCTCCTCGGGCTCGTCGCCGCCGCCCTCCTCGTGATCGGCAACAAACCGTTCGGCGTGTCCAGTAATTTCCGCCACCTCTGCGCCGCCGTGTTCCCGCGGAATGTCGCGTTCTTCAAGTACGACTGGACGCAGTCCGGCTTGTGGAACCTGGTGTTCGCAGGCGGTATCGTGGTGGGCGGGTTCATCGGTGGCGTGCTGCTCGCGAACCCCGAGCCCGTCGCGATCACCGCCCGGGCACATGCCGACCTCGCCGGCCTCGGCCTGCACGACTTCACGGGACTGGTCCCGCACCAGTTGTTCCACTGGGGTGCGCTGCTCACTCTCAAAGGCGTCCTGCTCATTTTGGGCGGCGGGTTTCTCATCGGGTTCGGCACGGCGTACGCCGGCGGTTGTACCTCGGGTCACGGGATCACGGGCCTGGCCGATCTCCAGCTCCCGTCCCTGATCGCGACGGTTGCGTTCTTCGCAGCCGGAGCGCTGGCGAGCCACTTCCTGCTGCCGCTGCTCATTTCAGGGTGAACGCCGTGACGACCGCCGCTCCCAGCACTCCGGCGGCCGCTGCCCGCGAACGGCTGCTGCCCGCGTATTTGGCGGCCGGCGTGCTGTTCGGGATAGTGCTGACGAAGGGCGAGCTCACGTCCTGGTTCCGGATACAGGAAGCGCTCCGCTTCGACGGCCTGTACCTATACGAAGTGTTCGCATCGGCGCTCGTCGTGGCGATGCCGCTGTTCCGGCTGCTCGAGCGGCGCCGCGTCCGCTCCCTGACGGGCGAACTCATCGCCGTCCCGCCCAAAGCGCTGGGCCGCGGGCGTCGGTACGTGTTCGGCGGCGCGATCTTCGGACTCGCTTGGGGCGTCGCCGGAGCCTGCCCGGGCCCGCTGTTCGCCCTGCTCGGCGCCGGAGTCGGCGTGATCGCGGTGATGATCCTTGGTGCCATGGCCGGGACGTGGGTGTACGGATACCTGCGGCCGACGCTGCCGCACTAGCCCGGCCCCGGATCCTCGCGGCGGCGCTGGTACTGGTCGCCGCCGCGGCGTTGCGCTACTACGAGATCCCGCCGGCCCCGACGTGGCTCTACGTCTTAGCCTGGTACCCGACGCTCCTGATCCTCGATCAGCTGGTCGTGCTGCTCGGGGGCGAGTCGTTGCTGGCCCAGCCGCGCGCGCTCATCACCATGCTGTGGTGGTCGGCGGTGATCTGGTTCCTGTTCGAAGCGATCAACCTCCGATTGCAGGACTGGTACTACGTCTTCCTCCCCGTGAATCCCGTCGCGCGCTGGGCAGGGATCACGCTGTCGCTCGCGACCGTCGTCCCAGCGGTGCTGCTCCCCGAGCGGGTGCTCGACCGCCTCGGCGTGTGGCGACGGCTGCAGCGGCGCCCCATCGCGTTCAGCCCGAGAGAGCTCCAGGCCGCCTCCTGGCTCGGGTGGGCGGCGCTCGCTGCAACACTCGCGTTCCCCCGTTACCTCCATCCCCTCACCTGGGCCGCCGTGTGGCTCATCGCCGAGCCGCTGCTGTATCGCGCCCACGCCGAGCGATCGTTGTTCGCCGACATCGGCCGGGGCGACTGGGGCCGCATCGCCCGGCTCATGGCGGCGGGACTGTTCGCCGGTATCCTGTGGGAATCGTTCAACGCCGCCTCGCGGGCGAAATGGATCTACACGGTCCCGTTCCTCGAGCACGTGAAGCTGTTCGAGATGCCGCCGATCGGGTTCCTCGGCTTCCCGTTCTTCGCGCTCGAGGTGTGGTCGCTGTATCACCTGCTCGCGCCCCGTACGAACGTGCGGACGGTGCTGGCGTCGGTCCTGTTCGCCGGGCTCGTGCTGGTAGGTGTGGGCCACTGGACGGTGAGCTCCGTCTCGCCGGGACTCGCGGACCTGCCCGGGATCAGCGACGCGGTGCGGACCCGGCTGCAAGACGCGGGATGGACCGACGTGTTCCGGCTCGCGCGGGCTCCGGCGGCGGAGATCGCCTACCGCGCGCGCATCACCCCCGACGAGGCGTTGACCGCGCGTCAGGTCGCGCGCCTCAGCACCCTGCGGGGGATCGGGAACCGGCACGCCGCGGCGCTCGTCGCCGCCGGGATCGGGACCGTGGAGACGCTGGCGCAGGCGGATCCAGACTCTCTGTGGCGCACGGTGCACCACAGCCCTCGCCCCACGCCCGCCGAGGTGCGCGTGTGGATCCGCGCGGCGCGGCGCGGAACCTAGGGCGGACAGCGGCCGGAGCGCTGTCGAGACGCACCGGGCGGTGTATATTTGCCGGGCTTTCACCGACCCCCAAACGATGACGACCGCCCCCGCCTGCGCGCGCTGTGGAGAGCCTGTCGGACCCGCCGACCGCTTCTGCCCCCGCTGTGGCGCCGACGTTTCCGGAGTCCAGGCGAGCATCGCGACGGCGGTGGTGCAGCCGCACGCTCAACCAGCCTATGCCGCACCGCAGGCAGCCGAGCTCGACGCGGTGCGCCAGGCCACGCTGGGCGAGTACGAGATCCTGGGCGAGCTCGGACGCGGCGGCATGGCCACCGTGTACCTGGCCCACGACATCGCCCTCGACCGCCAGGTCGCCATCAAGGTCATGGCTCCCGCCCTGCTGGCCGGGGAAGGTATGGCGGAGCGGTTCAAACGCGAAGCGCGTACCGCGGCGTCGCTCAGCCACCCCAACATCATCCCGATCTACGCCGTCAGAGAGACCGAGCAGACGCTGTACTTCGTCATGAAGCTCATCGAGGGCCGCCCGCTCGACTCGATCATCCACGAAATCGGCCCGCTACCGATCGTCATGGTGCAGGCGATCGTGCATCAGGTCGGGGCGGCGCTCGGCTACGCCCACAAGCGCGGCGTGGTGCACCGTGACGTGAAGGCCGCCAACGTCATGGTGGATTCGGACGGGTGGGCGGTCGTGACCGACTTCGGGATCGCCAAGGTCGCCCTGGCGCATGGAATCACGGTGACCGGCGCGACGGTAGGCACGCCGTCATACATGAGCCCGGAGCAATGCGGCGCCAAAGACTTGACCGGTGCATCCGATCAGTACTCGCTCGGCGTCGTGGCGTACGAGATGCTGACGGGCCGGCTCCCGTTCACCGCCGTGTCGGTCCTGGCGATCATGTACGCCCACTTCCACCAGCCGCCGCCCCCGATCACGCACGTCCGGCCCGACGTCCCGGCCGACCTCGCGGCCGCCGTGATGCGGATGCTCGAGAAGGAGCCGGAGCAGCGCTGGCCCAACATGGAGGCCGCGGTCGCGGCGGTCGGTGGAGCGCCCCTGGCGCCCGGCGACCCCGTTCACGTTCAGCTGGTCACGCTCGCCTCCGCCGGCAGAAGCGCGCAACTCGGAAGACGGATGAGCACTCCGTTGAGCCCCACGCCCATCGGCCGTGGCGGATTGGGAAAGACCACGAACGTGGCGGCGCTGTCGATCAAGCCCCACAACGTGACGATCGCCGTGGGCGGCGCGGTGCAGCTCACAGTGACGGCGAAGCGCCGCAGCGGCTCCACCCAGGCCGGACACGGCGCCACCTGGGCTTCGACCCATCCGGAGGTGGTGGCCGTGTCATCGAGCGGGCTTGCCACCGCGGTCGCAGTGGGCACCGCCACAATCACCGCGACGATCGAGAACACGAGCGCGACCGCGACCGTCACGGTAACGCGCGCGGAGGCGCGGCGCCGGCGCCCCGGCGCCATCGCAGCCGGTGTCGTGCTCGTCGGAATAGCGGGCGCGCTGGTGTGGCTCAAGCCCTGGGCCCCGGGCGTTACGCCCGCGCCACCGCGTCCCGTGCGCCTCGCCACGGAGAGCGCCCAGGTGGCTCAGCTACCTGCGCCTGCCCCGCCCCCGGCGACTCCCGACAGAACAGCAGGCAAGGCGCCACTCGGGAAGCAGGCCGCCGCGCCGCGGCGCAATCCCCGGCCGGTGCCGCCGCGGGCGACGGCATCCAACTCGAGCGCCGTCTCGCCGCGCCACGACACGACACCCACAGTCACACCCCCGATAATCCCGCCGGTGGCGCAGAACCCCAGCCCGGCTCTGGTCCCAGCGGCGCCTCCCCCTCCCCCTCCTCCTCCGCCCACGCCCCCCGACCCGCGCCCGCAAATCGACGTCGCGATCGCCGGTTACGCGCGCGCGCTCGAGGCGCAGGACATCAACGCCGTGAAGCGGGTCGCCCCGGGGCTCAGCGCTCAGTCAGTGCAGAACCTGCGAGCCTTCTTCAGGGAGGTTCGTAACCTCAAGGTGACGCTGCGCGTGCAGCACGCGGACGTGAGCGGCCAGAGCGCGCAGGCGGAGGTTACCGGCACCTACGAGTACGTGCAGGGAGGCGCGTACCAGAGCCAGCCGGTGAGCTTTCGTGCCATACTGGAGCACAGCGCCGATGGCTGGCGCATCACGGGATTCAAATAGCGTGATCTCAGTCCGCCGTCTTTTGCTCGGCGCGCTCATCGCGGGCGTCGCGTGCACGGACCAGCGCCTCATCACGCCGCCGCCTGTCGTCTCCCTCGCCGTTTCGCCGGACAGCACGATCGTCCTGCTGGGCGACTCGGTGTTCCTCCAGGCCGTAGCGCGGGATCAAAGCGGCCACGCGTTCATCGGCGCGCCGACGGCATGGTCGACGAGCAATCCGGCCGTGGCGACCGTTTCAGGGACGGGAGTGGCGAAGGGGCTGACGCTGGGGCGTGACACCATCACGGCCGCATCGGGGGCCCTGACGGCGACCGGTGTGCTCGATGTCGTGCCGCGACCGGCGATCGGCTTCTCCACCGACAGCGTAGGCTTCAGCGCCACGGCGAGCGGGCCGAACCCGGCGCCCGATACCGTCGGCGTCACGAACGCGGGTGGCGGCTCGTTCGCCGGCCTGGCGGTCGGCACCATCGGCTACGGTCCAGGTGCCAGCGGCTGGCTGAGCGCCACGCTCACCCGGACCACCGCGCCCGACACGCTGGTGCTCACCGCCCAGACGGGCAGCCTCGGCGCCGGCACCTACAGCGCGACCGTCCCGGTCACCGCAGTCAACGCGACCAACAGCCCGCACACCGTCAAGGTCACGTTCACCCTCAACTGAGGGCGCCCTTCCCCCTTCCCCGGCCGTTTACCGGATCTTCACCGGCCTTTAGAAGTTGTATTCAATCCCGCCGGTCCATACCGCGCTCGCCTGGAGCCCCGAATTGCGCAGCGGTATCAGGGCATTGGTGACGAGGAGGATCCCGCGCTGCGTGGTGAACTTGAAGCCGAGCGAGGCGCTCATCAGGTCATCGCGCTGCGACGGGATATTCGTCGGGATCACTTGATGAGGATAGGGCGACACGTAATGCACAGGGCCGGGGACGACGAGCTTCGAGTCGCCGATCTGCCAGTCGGACAGGACGTCGAAGGCCATCGTCGCAAAGGGGGCGATCAGCTGATCGAAGCCGACCGTGGCGATGATGGAGTTGTTCTGTAAGTCGCCGTCCCGGAACGCGTACCCCAGATTCAAGTGCGGGGTGGTGTTGCCCCACGTAGCGGAGAGGACGCCGATGCCGCGCCCGGCGAAGGCGCCCGCGCCGAGCAGGTTGTCGGCATTCCCGGTCGGAAAGCGGGCGTCGAGCAGCATGGCGACGCCGACGTGCTTGGTCTGGGCGACATTCACCTTGAGGCGCGCGGCCACGTCGCCGAGGCCGGTCGAGGAGCCGGCGGTCGCGGCGAAGGCGGTGAACACCGGGTTGTTGATGTCCCCCGCGAAGAAGTGCGGGTCGGGGAAGCCCCCCAACGGCAGGATGTTCGCGACGCTGCTCCCCTGAACGCTCGTGTGCACGACCGGCACGTCGACGGAGAGATCCACGCCGTCCACCAGCCCGTAGCTCATCGCGAACGACGTCACGATCAAGCTCACGTCCAGCGAGACGCGGACGGCGACGACATCGTTCTCGAAGATCGGGCTTCCGAGCCCGGCGGGCGGCGTGTCCTCGTGGGTGAAGTTGAACTCGATGTCGTCGACGCGGATGCCGCGCAGCCGTTGGAAGCGCATCTGGGTGACGTTGGCGCCCACGAAGAAGCGCCCGCGACCGAGCGTCTGGGCCCGCTCACCGAAGATCGGGCCGGCCGACGTGGAGGTCTTCACCGGCAGGCCGCCCTCGAACTGGAACGTCACGCCGCTCGATGCGGAAGTGAGCGGCGTGTTGCCGACGCTCGCACCGATGGCGTTGCTGATGAAGTTCAGGATGCTCGACCCGCTCGCGGTGTCGGCCGGGATGAAGTGATTGCCGTGGCCGGCGAGTGCGCCCGTGAGACAGAGCGGCTTGCCGCAGGTGCCGAACGTGAACAACTGTTTCGAAATGCGGGTGCGCAGATCCTGACCCGCCAGGGGACCTGCGAGGACGACGACCGCGACCAACGCCAACGCGGGGCGACGCTGCACGAGAGCTCCGGTGACCGGGCCGCGGCTATGTTACCGCCCGCTGTGAGGCGTCGCAATGGGCGCGCGTCAGGGCGACAAGCGCACTCCGACTTCGTCCAGGTGTCGCAGCAAGTCGGCGGGATCCTGATACACACGATACGCCCCCGCACGCTCGAGCTCGTCCTGGCCGTACCCACCCGACAACAGGCCTACGCCCAGCGCCCCGGCGCGCCGGGCGGCGAGGAGATCCCACACGCTGTCTCCCACGACGATCGACGCCGCGACGTCTGCGCCGAGCCGCTCGGCAGCGGCGAGGAACAGGTCCGGATCGGGCTTGGCGTGCTCCACCTGGTCACGCGTGACGACGGGCACGTTGGGCGCCACGCCCAGCATCTCGAGGAGGGGCCGTGCGCTCTCGAGCCGCCCGCTCGTCGCGATCGCCCACGGCACGCCGGCCCGCGACAGGTACGCCAGCAACTCCACCGCGCCAGGAAGGGGACGCACCTGGGAGACCTGGCGCTTGAAGGCCGCGGCATGCGCCTGCTGCAGGCGCGCCTGATCCTCCGGCGAGAGCCGGCGCCCGGTCTCCCGACCGAGCGCGTCGAGGAACAACCCGCCGCTCATCCCGATTCGCCGGTGGATGCGCCACACCGCGAGCTCGATGCCTCCCTGCTCGAGCGCTTCCCGCCAGGCGAGCACATGCTGGTAGACGCTGTCCACCAGCGTGCCATCCAGATCGAACAGGAACGCCGGACCGGGCTGCCGCGGTGCCATGGGCTTCCGCTCCGTGCTCAGGGAATCAGCAGCAGTTTGCCGGTCGTCTTGCGTGCCTCGAGCGCGCGATGGGCCTCCGCGGCCTCGGCGAGGGAGAACTCGTGCTCGATTCGCACTTTCAGCGTGCCGCTCTTGAGCCACGACAGCACCTCCCCCGCCCGCGTCACGAGCTCCGCACGGGTGGCGATGTAGTGGGCGATGGTCGGGCGCGTCAAAAAGAGCGAGCCCTTCTGCATCAGGACCTGCGGGTCGAACGACCCGATCGGCCCGCTCGATTGCCCGTACAGCACCATCATGCCGCGGCGCGTGAGACAATTCAGTCCCATGTCGAACGTGGTCTTTCCCACCGAGTCATACACGACCTGCAGGCCGAGGCCGTTAGTGAGGCGCTTCACCTCAGTCTCGAAGTCCTGCTCGGTATAGAGGATCACATCGCGGGCGCCGGCTTCTCGGGCGAGCGCCGCCTTCTCGCGGGTGGACACGGTCCCGATGACGCGGGCACCCCGCCGGCTCGCGACCTGGCAGAGCAGCAGACCTACGCCGCCCGCGGCCGCATGCACCAGGCACGTGTCACCCGTCTTCAGGGGGTAGGTCGTACAGGCGAGATAGTGTGCCGTCATGCCCTGCACCATGACGGCCGCGGCCTGCCGCGTGGTCACGCCTTCGGGCAGCACGACGACCCGGTCCGCGGGGACGACTGCGTACTCGGCGTACGCGCCGAGAATGCTCGCGTACACCACGCGATCGCCCACTTTCGGGTCCGTCACCCCGGCGCCGACGGCGCTGACCACGCCGGCGGCCTCCTGTCCCAGGGTGAACGGCGTCGCCATTTTGTACAGGCCGTTCCGCTGGTACACGTCGATGTAGTTCACGCCGGCGGCTTCGACCTTCACCAGCACCTGCCCCGCCGTGGGCGACGGCTGCGCCACGTCCTCGTAACGCAGCGCCTCCGGGCCGCCCGGAGCATGGACGCGAATCCCCTTCATCTCCGCCTCCTCCGTACGCCCATCCCACACTGACAATCGCTCCGATCACGCTGTGAGGCCAGGGCGGGGTTCGGGCGGGCGCGCGCGATGAAACGGAACTCTCGGAATGACGTCCGTGTTGTCGGTGAGCAGTGTGTAGGAATAGCAGCACGACTATCTCCGATTCAGCTTGCTGACAGATGTATTCCCTGTGAAGGTGGAGAGATCGCCATGCGCGATGCCGATGCAGCGACCACGCAACAGGACCTGCGCCCCGCCGCGCGGAGCGGCACATTCGCCATCGGCGGCGACCTGCCCGTCCACCGCCTGGGATTCGGCGCTATGCGGATCACGGGCAAGGGGATTTGGGGGGAGCCGCGCGATCACGACGAGGCGATCGCCGTCTTGCGCCGGGCCGTAGAGCTCGGCATCACACTGATCGACACGGCGGACTCCTACGGGCCCGAGGTGAGCGAACGGCTCATCGCCGAGGCGCTCCATCCGTATCCGGACGACCTCGTC
This sequence comes from Gemmatimonadota bacterium, assembly GCA_003222135.1. Lineage (GTDB taxonomy): Bacteria > Gemmatimonadota > Gemmatimonadetes > Gemmatimonadales > GWC2-71-9 > 20CM-4-69-16. Next base: position 15,548 of record QHUM01000018.1, read on the forward strand.
ATCGCCACCAAGGCTGGACTCTTGCGCCCGGGACCCAATCGGTGGGAGATGTGCGGTCGCCCCGAGCATCTCCGGGCCGCCTGTGAGGGAAGTCTTCGACGCCTGAGGCTCGAGCGAATCGACCTGTACCAGTTGCATCGCATCGACCCGGCGGTGCCAGTAGAAGATCAGCTAGGGACGCTGCAGGACCTGCAAGCCGGCGGGAAGATCCGCCACGTCGGGCTGTCCGAGGTCTCCGTCGCTCAGATCACCCACGCGCGCACCATCGTGCCGATCGTGACGGTGCAGAACCGGTACAGTCTGACCGACCGCCAGTCGGAGGACGTGCTCGAGTACTGCGAGCGCGCGGGGATCGGCTTTCTGCCGTGGAATCCGCTGGCGGTGGGGAAGCTCGCGCAAGGCGGCAGTGAGCTCGCCCGCGTGGCCCGTCGACTCGGCGCTACGCCAGCTCAGGTGGCGCTCGCCTGGCTGCTGCGGCGCTCGCCCGTGATGCTCGCGATCCCGGGGACGTCGAGCGTGCGTCATCTCGAGGAGAACACCGGGGCCGCGTTGCTCAAGCTCGACGACACCGCGTTTCGCGAGCTCGAGGAAGCGCACCACGCCCGGTAGGACGCGACTCACCCCCCCGCGATCGCGGGAATGACCGTCACCTCGTCACCGTCTTGCACGGGCGCGGCGAAGCCGCCGCGGAACCGGACGTCCTCGTCGTTGACGTAAAAGACCACAAAGGGATAGGGGTTGCCGTCCTGATCGCGCAGGCGCGGTCCCAGGTTGGGGAAGCGCGCCGCGACGTCGGCGACGGCTTCACCGAGCGTGCGGCCGCTGGCGTGCAGCGTGCGGACCCCGCCCGCGTGGGCGGCCAGCACCGAGGGAAGGTTCAGCGTGATGGCCATGGTACCGTCTCCTGAGTCAGACTGGTCACCGCATAACGCCCCGCAGGGCGGGTAAGGACGAAGGTCTCCACCGCTACGCCGAGCTCGCGCCAGGCGCGTGCCATCGCGTCCGAGACGGCCGGGGCCGCCAGCGCGGGAGCCACGGCGAGAATCGAAGAGCCGGACCCGGAGAGCGTCGCACCGAACGCTCCCGCCGCCCGCGCCGCCGCCGTCACCGCGTCGTAGCCGCGCACCAGCGCGCGCCGGTGTGGCACGTGCAGCACGTCGTCGAGCGCCGCCCCGAGCAGCTCCCAGTCGGCCCGCGCCAGGCCGGCGACGAGCGCCGCCGCCTTCGCGGCCGCCGTCGCCGCGGTGCGGTGGGACACAGTGGACAGCAACGCCGCGCGGGCCTGCTCGGTCTCGACGGCGAAGTCGGGGACGGCGAACACGAACACGAGCGATGCGTTTACCTCGAGCGGAGCGATGGTCAATCGTCCCTCGGGCCCCGGGACCGCGAGCACCGCGCCGCCGTAGATCGCCGGCGCCACGTTGTCGGGGTGGTGCTCGAGGTCGGCGCACAGGCGGGCGAGGGTGGCGTCGTCGAGCGCGAGGCCGAGCAGCGCCCGGGCCGCCAGCGCACCGGCGACGGTTGCCGCACCGGAAGAGCCGAGCCCCCGCCCGATCGGAATCTCGGACGTGGCGTCGATCACGAGGCCTCCCGGCACCTTGCGGGCGGCGCCCCGGCAGGCCGCCACGAAGCCGACGAACAGCGCGTCGCGGTCGGACGGCACGGTCACGGCCTGCAGCGTGCCGCGGCGCTCGATCCGCACCGGCACCGCGAGCGACGCGTCCAGCCGGGCCGTCGCGCTCAACCGGTGGTCGAGCGCGATCCCGACGCAATCGAATCCCGCACCGACATTGGACGTGGAGCCGGGAACGCGCACCACTACGCTCGGCGAGCCGGGCGTCACGCGGCGCTCCCCTCCTCCTCCACCAGCACCGCGACCTCTTTGAGCCGCGGCGCGATCAGCGGGGTCTCGGGCAGCGCGCCGCTCACCGCCTCCACCGTTTTTAAGCCGTGCCCGGTGACGCAGAGGACGACCTCGTCGTCCGGCCGCAGCCGCCCGGCGCGCGCGAGTGCCAGCGCCGCCGCCGCGGTCACGCCCCCCGCCGTCTCGGCGAACACGCCCGTGTCCTGGGCGAGGAACCGAATGCCCTGCACCAGCTCGGCGTCGCTCACTGCGGCGGCCCAGCCACCAGACTCACGCAACGCGCGGGCGGCGAACACGCCATCGGCCGGGTTGCCGATCGCGAGCGACCGGCAGATCGTGTCGGGAACCTGAGGCTCGAGCTGCGTGCCGCCCCGCTCCACCAGCCGCACGATCGGCGCGCACCCCTCCGCCTGCGCGCCGTACAACCGCGGCGCGGCGCCGCGGACGAGGCCGGCGGCCAGGAACTCCTCGAACCCCTTGCGCAGCTTGGTGACGAGCGAGCCACCCGCCATCGGCGCGACGACCGCCGTCGGGAGCCGCCAACCGAGCTGCTCCGCGATCTCGTAGGCGAGGGTCTTCGAGCCTTCCCCGTAGTAGCAGCGCAGGTTGACGTTCACCATCCCCCAGCCGAACCGGTCCGCCACCTGCGCGCACAGCCGATTCACGTCGTCATAAGTCCCGCGGACGCGCACCAGGCGCGGCCCATAGATGCCCGTGCCGATCAGCTTCGGCGCCTCGAGCGTCTCCGGCACGAAAATCCACGCCTTGAGTCCGGCGCGCGCGGCGTGAGCGGCCACGGCGTTCGCGAGATTGCCGGTCGAGGCGCAGCCGATCGTGTCGAGCCCGAACGCCGCCGCCGCGTTGATCGCCGCCGCGACCACGCGGTCTTTGAACGACAGCGAGGGGTGGCAGACCGTGTCGTTCTTCACCCAAGCACGCGCCACCCCGAAGCGGCGTGCCAGCGCGGGCGCCTCCACCAGCGGCGTGAAGCCGCTGTCGAGCGATAGCACCGGCTCACCGTCGAACGGCAGCCATTCCTGGTACCGCCAGAGCGACGGCGCGCGCGCGGCGATCGTCCGGCGGTCCGGCAGTGGTCGCCCCGGCTCGTACACGGGCTCGAGTGGCCCGAGGCAGTGCTCGCAGATCGAGACGGGCCCGGCCGCGCGTTCGGCGCCGCAGTTGCGGCAGCGGAGGGGAAGCGCGCTGAGCGAAGCGCGGGCGGTAGCCGGGACGGTAGTGGACGTCATGGAGACCTCAACGAAAAAACCCGGGCAATGAACGCCGCGGGCAGTCGCTTTTTAGCACCTTGTTTTACGTGGCGGCAATACGCGGCAAATCACCACGGAAACGGTTGTGGCTCGTAAGATAGCCGCCGGCCCCGGGAGGTCAAGGCGCCGTGTTCCCACGCTGAAGCGTGGGCTGTGGACCTACCGCGGCACGGCCACCCCCGTGCGGCTCCCCACCCACGCGCGGATCCGCTGCAGCGCCACGTCGATCTGGGCAGGATCCGTAGCGTAGCACATGCGCAGGTGACCCGTCCCGGCCGGACCGAACGCCGAGCCGGCGAGCACGGCGACGTGCGCATCCTCGAGCAGCCGCTCGGCAAACGATTCGCACGTCAGGCCTGTACGCTCGAGGATCCCGCTCACGTCCGGGAAGCAGTAGAACGCGCCTGCCGGGGTGGCGCAGGTGATCCCCTCGATGGCATTGAGTCCGCGCACGAGCTGATCCCGTTTGCCCCGCAAACCGGACACCATACGCTTGACGGCGTCCTGTGGTCCGGTGAGCGCAGCCAGGCCGGCGTACTGCACGAATGTCGCCGTGCAGGAGATGTTGTTGATGAGCAGCGTGGTAATGGGGTCGGCGAGCCACTTGGGCATGACACCGTAGCCGAGCCGCCAGCCCGTCATCGAATACGCCTTCGAGAAGCCGTCCACGATGAAGGTGCGCTCTGCCATCCCCGGGAGCGCCGCGATGCTGTCCCATTTGCCGTCGTACCGGACCTGTCCGTAGACCTCGTCCGAGATCACCCACAGATCGTGCTGCTGGGCGAGTGCCGCGAGGCGCGTGAGATCGTCCGGCGCGGCGACTCCGCCGGTCGGGTTGTGCGGCAGATTCAGGATGATCACGCGGGTGCGCGGCGTGATTCGCTCGGCGAGGGCCGCCACGTCGGGCGCGAACGCGCGGGACTCGTCCAGCGGATAGTAGACCGGCCGGCCGCCGGCGAAGCGGACAACGGACTCGTAGATCGGGAAGCCCGGATCCGGGGTGAGCACCTCGGTGCCCGGCTCGATGAGCGCGAGCGCCGCGCTGAACAGCATCGGCTTGGCACCGGGGGAGACGATCACGTTCTCGGCGCTTGCCCGCACGCCGCGCGTCGCGAGCGAACGGGCGATGGCATCCCGCAGCTCCGGCACTCCGGCGGCCAGCGCGTAGCGGGTGAGTCCGTCGTGCAGCGCGCGCACGCCGGCTTCCACCACGTGCGGCGGCGTCGGCATGTCCGGCTCGCCGATCTCGAGGTGCACCACCTGGTGACCTGCGGCCTCGAGCCGCCGGGCAGCCCCGAGCACCAGGTAAGCCTGTTCCGTACCGAGCCAGTCCAGTCGCGTCGCGGAGCGCATCGTCCTTCCTCTTCAGTGACAAACGAACCCCGGGGCTCGAAGCCCCGGGGTCGGGATGCCTTGCAATTTACATGCGCCGGTGTGGCGGCGACCTACCTGAACGGGCGGGCCCTACTTGGCCCGTTCCAGATAGACCCCCTCCCGGGGGTCGACCCGCACCTTTTCCCCCTCGTTGACGAACTCCGGCACCTGGATGGTGACTCCATTCGAGAGCTTTGCCGGCTTCGTGCTCGCCGTCTTGGTGGCGCTCCGCATCACGGGTGAAGTCTCCACCACGGTGAGCTCGACGACCGACGGCAGCTCGATCCCCACCGGACGGCCGTCGAGCCACTCGACCTGGATCTGCATCTCGGGCTGCAGCCACGGGGCCTGGTCGCCCACGGCCTCCGCGTCGAGGGTGTGCTGCTCGTAGGTCGTGGTGTCCATGACGTGCACGCCGCCGTGGTCCGCGTAGAGCACCTGGAACTCTTTCGTCTCGAGCGGGGCCTCGTCCACGAACTCTGTGGCCGCAAGCCGGGTGTCGAACGTGTTTCCCGTGACCAGATTGCGGAGCCGCAGCTGGACAAATGCGCGCAGATTCCCGGGTGTACGGTGAGTGAAGTCCATGACGCGGGACGGCTGCCCGTCGATCAGGACGACGTGGCCGCGCCGGATATCGGATGCCTTCATGACGGGCGGGAAGATAAACCGGAAACGGCAGGGGTCAACGGGCGCAACGCCTTGCGGCGGCGCTCCGTCGCGCGCCATATACGACGACCAGCACCGGAGTAGGAAGATGGCCATCGCGCGGCCGGGAAAGATCGTGTGCGTGGGACGCAACTACCGCGAGCACGCGGTGGAGCTCGGCAACGTCGTTCCCCAAGAGCCGCTGCTCTTCCTCAAGCCGTCCACGGCGGTCATCGGGGACGGCGACACGATCGTGCTGCCACCCGAGTCGGCACGGGTCGAGCACGAGGCGGAGATCGCCGTCGTGATCGGCAAGCGCATCCGCCGGGTCCCGGAGGCGCAGGCGCTCGCCGCGCTGGCGGGCATCACCTGTCTGAACGACGTCACCGCCCGCGACCTGCAGCGGCGCGAGGAGCAATGGACCCGCGCCAAGGGGTTCGACACGTTCTGCCCGCTGGGTCCACGCGTGGTCCCGCTCGAGCAGGTCCGACTCGCGGAGCTCGAGGTGCGCTGTCGCGTGAACGGCATCGAGCGGCAGCGCGGGCACGCGCATGACATGGTGTTCGGGCTGGCCGCCCTGGTCGCGTTCGCTTCGCAAGCCATGACGCTCGAGCCCGGCGACGTGATCGCGACGGGGACGCCCGGGGGCGTCGGCCCGCTCACGGCCGGCGACGTCGTGGAGGTAGAGATCCCGGGGGTCGGGGTGCTGCGGAATCCGGTGGCGGCGGAGTCCCGGAAAGCGTGATCGGGCGCGTCAAGAATCCCGTGAACTCCCGGGCCCACCAGGCGCCGCTCTGGGCGCGCTCCTCTCGCGTGGTGAAGCGGTAGCGGTAGGAGACTAGGCGCACATAGCGCGGCGGCGCGTCGGGGAACGGATTCGCGTCGAGCAGCGACACCACTTGCGGCGTCCCCTTGAGCAGACCCCGCACCAGTCCGGCGAGCCACCCCTCGGCGCCCGCGGGGTCGAGCGCCGCGAACCACATCTGCCAGTCGAGCCGTGGCTGATGCGGCGCCACGAAGCCCGGGCGGCGCGTCACCCCGCCCGGTTTCCAGCGGAACTCGTACTCTCGCCAGTCCACGCTGTCCCGGCTCCCTTCGATCACGATCTCCGGCCGCTCGGTCGTCATCACACGAAACAGGCCGTAGCCATTGATCGAGCGCAGCGGCGCGACCACACGCAGCATGGGACTATCCCCGGACCCACGGCCGCCCGGCAGCGTCGCGCCGATCTCGCGCGCGACGGTGAGCGCGCTGAGCGGCGCGATCACCACCGCGAGCGTCCCCGTCACGCGTCGCCACCACAACGGCTCGGGCTCGCCAGCCGCGAGCCGCAGCGGCAGCACGCGCCGCAGCGCCGCGTCGTCGAGCAGCGCCACGCACAACACGATCGCGAGCACGTTGAAGAAGCCGTAGTTCCCCGTCAGCGCGATCCCCAGCTGGCCGAGCACGAGCAAGACGAAGGCGGCGACACGCAGTCGGGGAAGGCGGGGCGGCGCGAAGATCAGCCATGGCGCGCCCAGCTCGATCGCGAACATCCCGAGCGTCATGCCCTGGTGCATCCAGCCGGGAAATCGCTGGACGTACCACGCCGTCCACGGCGGGAGCGGCTGCGTCCAGAAGTGGTAATCGAGCGCGGTGAGGTGACGCCACGTCGGATCGCCGCTCACCAGCTTCGTGATCCCGGACAAGAACATCAGCTTGAAGAGGAGCAGCCACACGAGCCACCGGACCACGCCCGACGGCGCCGGCTCCCGCTGGCGGCTCGGCAACCAGCGCGTGGGCGCGTACAGGACCGCGAGCAATCCCGTTTCGAGGAGCAGGCCGTCCCACTGAAACCAGAGGAACGTCTGGCCCACGACGCTGAGCGAGAGATAGCACGACCACAGGAGCGCGAGCGCCGGCGCCTGCGCCACCCCCGCGACCACCAGCAGCGCGAGCGCAGCGCCGCTCCAGCAGAGCAGTCGCAGGGCGCCGTCCCCCGCTCCCAACCAGCAGATGGTTGGAAACAGGCGGTACGCTCCCCCGCCGTACAGCGCGCGCGTCCGGTCGAGGAAGGCGGTGGCCGGGAGGATGCCGTGCTCGCCGACCAGGCCCGTGACTTGCAGGGCGAGGGAGACGAACGCGATCAGGTAGACGAGGCCCAACAGCCTGATGAACAGCCAGCGCGACAGGACGTAAGTTGGGTCAGCCGTGGAGGTTTCCCCGGCAGCCGGCAACTGGTCCCAATCCCGACGCAGTGTGACGTCCATCGCTGTACACTCAAGATGTGAGTCGCTATTGATTCAGGGAACACGGTCCGTTGCGACGAAACCACGTCGCGCTCTGCGGGGTAGCAGTGTCCATCCCGAGGCTGTTCGCGCCCCGACAGCCAGCCGTGTGACGCAGGTCACCCCAAGTGTCAGGTAGGAGGTTCCGGAACATGTTCAAGCACAGCCGTCTCGCGGCGGGCGCTGCGTGGCTCCCCCTCGCTCTGCTCATCGCCGCAGGTTGCAAGCAAGGCCCCTCGCCGGAAGCGCAGGCGCGGATGGATAGCCTGTCCCAGGCGTCAGCCGACAAGGAGCGCCTGATGCAGGAAGTCGCCGAAAACACGCGCCTGGTGAGCGAGATCAGCAAGGAGCTCGCCGCCGTGGCCGTGCCCTCGAAGCGGCTGAAGGTCGGGGCGGCGGAGTCGCCGTTACGGGCGTCGCGCGACACCATGGTCGCGAAGATCCGCTACATCACGGGCCGGGTGAAGGAGCTCGAGCCGAAGCTACAGCAGAGCGAGCAACGGGTGCGCGAGCTCACTACGCTCTCCGACAGCCTCAAGGACGCTCTCGCCTCGACGATCCAGAACCTGCAGGGCGTGATCGACAATCAGAAGGAAACGATCGCGTCGCTCAACGACCAGGTGGAGAAGCTGTCGGCCGAGAACCTGGCGTTGAAGGACACCATCGACAACATGGCCACCGAAGCCAACACCGTCTACTACGTGGTGGGGACCAAGGACGAGCTGGAGCAGCGCGGCATCGTCAAGGAAGAGGGCGGCGCTCGGTTCCTGTTCGTCCTATGGAAGAGCGGCAAGACCCTGGTCCCGGCTCGAACGCTCGACCCCAGCGCCTTCACGCCGGTGGATCGGCGCGCCTTGTCCGAGATCCCGCTCCCCGCGTCCGACAAGGAATACCGCATCGTGTCGCGTCAGGACGCGGGAGCGTTGGCGACTCCGCCTTCCGCCGACGGCACGATCACCGGCCGCGTCAAGATCGCGGACTCCGCACGGTTCTGGGCGAACTCCAAGTACCTGATCATCGTCGAAGGGTGACGGCGGTGGCCCCACAGCCGGTCCTTGACCGGCTGTGGGGTCGTCGCTACATCTCCAAGCGCAGGCCGGACACCGTCTCGAGCCCAGACGGAGTCCGGCCTGTAGCAATTGTGCAGCACTGGTTTGTGAGTCCTGAGGCAATGTGTCGCACCAAGCGACAGGAAGAAGCACAACCGCTCTGGCGGAATATCGGGGCGCGGGACTTGCACTGGGACTACTCGGCCACACAGGGGGGCTCATGCACGCAGTAATCCGGCGGTACCGAGTGAGGCTGGGAACGGTCGCACAGGCCGTGCGCTATGCGGAGAAGCAGTTCGTCCCACTGGTGCGGCGCATCCCGGGGTTTGTGGGGTGCTACCTGATGGACGCGGGAAACGACGTGCTCACGTCCATCGGGCTGTTCCACACGCAGGAAGGCGCGGAAGCCGCGATCAGCCTGCAGCGGGACTGGTTCAGGGACGAGTGGTCGTCGTTCCGGCCCCTCCCGCCCGAGATCGTCGCGGGGGCCGTACTCGCGGCAGCCACGGCTGAGGGAACAGTCCCGGCCGAGCGCCGGGGCCTGGCCGATCGACGGCACGCGGCGGCCTTGGTGCCCGCGGGTCCGTGGAACGGCGCCGAGCGCCGGGCCGGTTCGGATCGCCGTGCCGGCGGGGGGCCCGAGCGGCGCGCCGAGTTCGCGGGACAGGCCGGCTGGCAAACCGCCGGTTGGAGAGCAGCGGGATGAGGTGACCGCCGCGCTCGCGCGGCGGGACTGAAGACATACAAGCGGGGAGTGGGCCGCAACTGCTCACCGGTGGATTGTGTCCGGCCCGGTCGTAAGACCGACGCTAGACCCCCGGTGGCGGCTCCACTCCCCGCTCCGCTTTGTACCTCGCCCCGTTTCCCCTACCCACCGACGGCGCTCGGCGCTATCTCATCTCGACCCATGTCGCTCGCCCGTCTCCTCCTGCTCCGCGCCTCGCGCAGCCCCTGGCTCGCTGATCAGCTGCGTCGCCGCGCCTTCTTCCGGCGGGCGGTACGGCGCTTCCTGCCGGGGGAGGACCTGGGCGCCGCGCTCGCCGCCGCCGCCGAGTTCGCCCGCGGCGGCCTGGGGAGCGTGCTCACCCAGCTCGGAGAGCAGGTGCGCAACCGGGCCGAGGCCATCGCCGTGCGGGACCACTACCTCGGCGTGCTCGCAGCCGTGCGGCAGCGCAAACTCCCGACCCAGCTATCTGTTAAGCTCACGCATCTCGGACTGGAGGTGGACCGGGGCGCCTGCGAGCAGGCAGTCGAGGCGCTCGCGGCGCGGGCGGCCGACAGCGGCTCGTTCCTATGGATCGACATGGAGGAGTCGCGCTATGTCGACGTCACGCTGGAGCTGTTTCGCGCCGTGCGCGCCGAGCGTCCGAACGTCGGGGTATGTCTCCAGGCCTACCTGCGCCGCACTCCCCAGGATTTGGCCCGTCTGCTTCCTCTCGGCCCGGCGATCCGCCTCGTGAAGGGAGCGTACAACGAGCCGGCGCACGTCGCGTTCTCCAGCAAGCGCGAGGTCGACCGGTGCTACGCGATGCTCGCGGATCAATTGGTCGAGGAGGCCGCCCGCGGACGCGCGCGCCCCGCCTTCGGAACCCATGACCTCGGGTTGATCACGCAGATCCGCGAGCGCGCCGAACGACACAACACCCCGCGGCAGGCATACGAGATTCACATGCTGTACGGGATCAAGGCGGCCGCGCAGCGGGCGCTCAGGGCCGACGGGTACGCGGTGCGCGTGTTGATCAGCTACGGGACCGCCTGGTTCGCCTGGTACATGCGTCGCCTCGCGGAACGGCCGGCGAACCTCTGGTTCGTGGTCAAGAACCTGGTATAGCCTTATGCTTCCTGACGTGACCCTAGCGACGAGGTAGCTCCATGCGATACGTGACGCTGCTGCTGCTCTGCACCCTGCCGGCGTGGATCGGGCCCGCGCCGTCGGGTCCGGAAGATGAATCGGTGTTCGTGAAGAACTTGAGGCCGGACCAGCACGAATCCCTGTTGTATGTCTGGACCAGCGATGCCGACGCGAAACAGCCGGACTTTCTCACGGTGGTCGACGCCGATCCCAAGTCGCCGGGCTACGGGAAGATCATCACCACCGTTCCCGCGGGCTCGACCGTCGACAACGAGGCGCACCACTTCGGCTATACGGTGAATGCCGACCGCATCTTCGCCGGCGGCCTGGTGTCGAACCGGCTGTTCATCTACGACGTCAAGACGGACCCACGGCATCCCACGGTCATCAAGACCATTCCCGACCTGGGCGCGCTGAGCGGGTACTCGGGTCCGCACACCTATTACGCCGTACCGGGCGGCGTGATGATCGCGATGCTCGGGTCCAAGGACGGCACCGGTCCGGGCGCACTCGTCCGGCTCGATGAGCAGGGGAACTTCGTGTCGGCGCTACCCGCTCCGAATCGCCCTGACGATCCGGGTTACATGTACGACGTCGGCGTGAAGCCCGAGCTGAACCGGATGGTCACGTCCAGCTGGACGCACCCCCATCATTTCCGCGGGAACCCGATCGCCCCCGAAAACGTGGGCGACGCGGTCGTCGTGTGGGATTGGAAGGCCGGCAAGGTGCTGCAGGTCGAGCACCTCGACAAGATGCCGCTGGAGGTACGGTGGCAGCACGGGCCGGCGGCACGCGGCGGGTTCATCAACTGCGCCGGGGCGAGCACTATCTGGTACTGGGAGGACAAGGACGGCAAGCTCGCCTTCACCCGCGTGATTCAGCTCCCGGCGAGCTCCACGCCCGCGGACGTACGGATCTCGTACGACAACCGGCTGCTGTACGTATCGCTGTTCACGGGCAACGCGGTGCAGCAGTACGACGTGTCCGACCCGCTGCACCCCAAATTCCTGAGCGAAGTCAAACTGCAGGAGCCGAACATGATGAAGCTCACGCCCGACAGCAAGCGGCTGTACGTGAGCAATTCCCTGCTCTCGAACCTGGACGGGAAGGTGCCGTTCCGCGTGTGGCTCCTGAACACCGCAACGGGCGGCATGACCCTCGACGACAAGTTCGTGGTGGACTTCGATCAGTTCGCGACCGGCCCGGGTCGGCCGCACGACATGCTGCTGAAATAGTGCGAATACCCCGGAGGCTCCGGGCTTACGCCCGGGGCCACGGGGCTACTCGCGCCAGGCGTTCCAGGAAGCGTAGAAGACGTCCGCCTCGTCCACGAAGCCGCCGTGGCGCGGCTGCCAGCCGAGCAGCCGCACGGCTTTGCGGGCATCCACATGCTGGTCCAGCGCCAACGCGTCGGCGTAATCGCCCATCGTCCGGCGGGCTTCCCCCAGGGGCACGGGCCGCAGCTCGCCCTGGAAGCCCGCCGCGCGTGCCGCTGCCGTCGCCAGCTCGAGCACCGTGGCGCGCGACCGGTCGGTCACGTCGAACACCTCGCCCGACAGCCCGCTCTCCGCAGCACGCACGTAGGCATCCGCCAGATCGTCGATGTGCACCATCGTCCAGCGGTTGTGCCCGGTCCCCACCACCGTGGGCGGTTTGCCCGCCGCGGCGGCGGCGAACCCCTCGCCCGTCAGCCCACCACGGCCGCCGTACACGCACCCCGGCCGGATCACGAGCCCGCGCACTACCTTCGCCTGCAACACCAGTTGTTCGTGGGGCGGCCGCCAGGCGACCAGTTTGATCGGGTGGAGCGGCTCGGTCTCGTCCACCAACTTGCCGCCGGTGTCGCCGTGTACCCAGACTCCACTCGTGTAGATCAGCGTCTTGGGCTGCGATCCCCGGCGCCCGGCCTCGATCAGGGCGTCGACCGCGGTCTTGTCCTTGGTCACGCCGCTGGCCGAGGACTCGAACGCGGCGTGCACGAGGACGCTGCATGCCTCCGCGGTATCGGCGTAGCTCTTTGGGTCCCCGATGTCCCCGATCACCGGCCGAATCTCCTGGCGCGCGAGCTGCGGCGTCTTGGCCACGGCACGCGTCAGTCCGTACACGTCATGACCCGCCCGCCGTAACGCCGTCGCCACGGCGAAGCCGACGTATCCGGTGGCGCCCGTCACAAATACTCGCATAAGATCTCCTCGGTCACTCCTGATAAGAGTAACAACCCTGCACGACGCTGATTACTGTTGAATCATGGCCCGCGAGCCGCTCCGCCTCTCCAAGTCACGCTTCCTCGCCGGCCTGCAGTGTCACAAGCAGCTGTGGTGGCGCGTGCACGAGCCCGACGCGCCGGAGCTCGTGCCGGACGCCGGCCACCGCAACATCCTCAACCAGGGGAACGAAGTCGGCCGCAAGGCCAGGGAGTACGTGCCCGGAGGGACCCTTGTCGATCTGCCGTTCCACCAATTCGACAACAAAGTGGCACGCACCCGCGAAGTGTTGCAGTGCGACCCCGCCCCGCCGGCGATCTACGAGGCGACGTTCCTCGCGGACGAGACCTATGCCGCCGTGGACATCCTGGAGCGGGGACCGCGCGGCTACGGGCTGGTCGAGGTCAAGGCGACGAACAGCCTGAAGCCGGAGCACCTCCCGGACGTGGCCATTCAGGTGCACGTGCTGCGGCGCGCCGGGCTGCCGGTCGAGCGGGCCGAGGTGATGCACCTGAACCGGGACTGCCGCTATCCCGACCTGGGAAATCTGTTCGTCCGGGAGGACGTCTCGGCGCCGGTGGAGGGAGTGCTGCTCGGCGTCTCCGACGAACTCGCGGCGCAGCACCGCATGCTCGAGGGATCGCTCCCCGACGTGCCGATCGGCGACCATTGCTCGCGACCGCACGACTGCCCCTTCATCGACCGCTGCTGGCCGAAGCTGCCGCTCCACCACGTCAGCAGCCTGTACCGCATCGAGCGCAAGCAGGTGCTCGAGTACGAGGCGGACGGCTACGCGACGCTGTACGATTTGCCGTCCGACCTCGAGCTGTCCGCGATCCACGCGCGCCAGGTGCGAGCAGTGACCGCGGGACGGATGGTGGTGGAGCCGGCCCTGACGAAGGCGCTCGCCGCGTTCCCGTCGCCACTCGCGTTTCTCGATTTCGAGACCGTGAGCCTCGCCATCCCCCGCTGGAACGGCTGCCGGCCATGGCAGAACGTGCCGGTGCAGTTCAGCTGCCATGTCGAGGAGCGGGGCCGCGGGCTCGTGCACCACGAATGGCTCGCCGACGGCCCTGGAGATCGAGACCCCCGCCCCGCGCTCGCCGAAGCGCTCGTGGCCGCGTGCGCGGGGGCGCGGCGCATCGTCGCGTACTACGCGAGCTTCGAGCGGGAGTGCGTCCGCCAGCTCGCCGCAGCGGTGCCGCGCCTCGCGCCGGAGCTCGAGCGGATCGAGCGCCGGCTAGTCGACTTGCTGCCGCTGATCCGCAACTACGTCTACCACCCCGACTTCGGCGGCAGCTTCAGTATCAAGCGGACTCTCCCGGCCCTGGTGCCGGGCCTGTCGTATGCGGACCTCAAGATTCGTGAGGGGGAGACGGCGACACTCGAGCTGATGCGGCTGCTGTTCACCGGCGACGAGCTGCCGCCGGGCGCACGCGCGGACCTGCGCGAGGCACTGCTGCGCTACTGCGAGCGGGATACCTGGGCGATGGTCCGGATGCTGGAGCAGCTGCGTGGGCTCGTGGCGCAGCAGCTGGAGCTGTTCTAGCGTCGCTCCGGTCCGCGCGCTTCGAGCAACTCGAGCGCGCGGCGCGCGCGATGGATCGCCGCCGCCAGGATGTTCGCGCTTTCGGGCCCCAATTCCGGGCCATCGGTCACGTCGCGGGTCGCGGCGAGCTGGTGCAACAGCTGCAGCGCGTTGCGGATGTGTTCAGACGGCCCCTCCACCGTAGGCGCGCGGGTGGGCCGGCCGCGGCGATCGAGCGTGCTGCGCCGCTCCGCGCCGCGGCGTCGATCCACCACGCGCCGGCGCTCTGGGGCGCTGGTCGCGACGAAGAGCCGGCGCGGATCGCTCCGTCGGTCTCGTCCCACGCGACGATCGGCAAACAGACGGCTGCTGGTCATGCGCCTCTATCGGCTCGAGCAGAGGTGGTGGACGCCGGAAAGGTGCCTCGCGCGGGCGCAGTCGGCCAGCCTCACTCAGTGACATGCCGCAGAACCTGAGTCCCTGAAGGAAGACGGAGGAACGGGGATGAACTGCCAGCGATATGCCTGGCTCGTAAGCGTCAGCTGCAGCACGCCATATTCCGCGCGGCCCGTCTCGCTGTTGGCGATCGGGGGCCCGAGGCGATAGGCACCCCCACCCCCGGTCCCGACCACGAATTCTCGAATGCCCCGCGCCGGATCGGCTGTGCCGTCCGGCGTCTGGGGCGCGAAGCGCTCGTAGTTATGCTCGTGCCCCGACAAGACGACGTCGGCCCCAGCGTCGTACAACGCCTGCCACAACGGTTGCGTTTCCGTATCGCTGCCGTGCGTCGTCCCCGAGCTGAAGCGGGCGTGGTGCCAGTAAGCGAGCGTGCAACGCGTGGGGTGCGCGGCGAGGTCGGCGCGGAGCCAGCGCTCCTGGAGCGAGCCGACGCTCATCTCCAGGTTCGAGTTCAGCGCGATGACGTGCCAGTCGCCTAAGCCGTAGCTGTAGTAGCCCGCGCCCCGCTCGCCGGCCGCGACACCGAAGTAGTCGAAATAGCCGCCTGCGCCCCGCACGTCGTAGTCATGGTTTCCGGGAACGGGGTGGGTGCGCTTTTTGTGGCGTCCCCACGTCGGCACATAGCACGCCGCGTAGTCGTCGTCCGAGCCATTGGGGTAGGCGTTGTCGCCGAGTGCGAACACGGTGCCCGGAATGCCGTCGAGCAGCTGCGCGGTCGCCCCGGCATGTGCGGTCGCGCAGGACGCAATGTCGCCCGCACCGACGAAGATCTGGGGTGTCGCGGGGGCCTCGACGACTGCCGTGAGCGTGTCGACGAAGGTCGCTCCGGCACGCGGCGTGACGGTCACCCGCACGGTGTACCGACCCGCGGCCGCATATGCGTGGGTGGCGTGCGCCGGCGCCGGATCGGCGAGCGTTCCCTGGTCGGTGGCGCCGTCGCCCCAACTGATCGTGTAGGGCCACGCCGCCGCCGTGTCCGGGCGACCGGTCACCCGGAACGTGAGCGCCGCGCTCGTGCGGGGACGCGTGCGGAGGTCCGGGCC
>QHUM01000019.1 GCA_003222135.1 Gemmatimonadota bacterium
GACCGCCACAGCCAACGGCGACCAGGGTCACCCCCGCCAACACAAGCTGCGATATCCTTCGGTGCATCGGTTCCTCCCTGTCACGCCCGATCAACGTGGTATTGAAAACACCAACGGCCAGAGCGGGGATGCGCTGGCCGTGCCGGATTGCGAATCGGCTCTACCACTGAGCTACGGTGGCGCGTGTACCGACCGCGCGCCTAAACTTAGCGGCGTGCCGCGCGACATGCCACGACGCCCCAACGAGTTTCCCCTCGCCCCGCCGATCGAGCCGATGCTCGCCAAGCTGGCGGACGCGCTGCCCGATGCGGGGCCCTTTCTGTTCGAGCCCAAGTGGGATGGGTTCCGCGCGATCGTGTTTCGCGGCTCCTCGGACGTCTACATCCAGAGCCGCGACCTGAAGCCGCTGGACCGCTATTTCCCGGAATTGCACGACGCGTTGCTCGAAGGGCTGCCGCAGGGCTGTGTGATCGACGGCGAGGTCGTGATCACGACCGCGCGCGGTCTTGACTTCGACGCGCTCCAGATGCGGCTGCATCCCGCCGCCTCGCGCGTGGCGAAGCTCGCGCACGAGACGCCCGCGAGCTTCGTCGCGTTCGACCTGCTCGCCTCCGGCGGGCGCGACCGAATGGCGGCGCCGCAAAGTGCGCGGCGGGCGCTGTTGGAGCAGCTGTTCGCGAAGCTGGGTCCACCGCTCCATCTCACACCCATGACGCCGGATCGGGGCGTCGCGGAAAAGTGGCTCGAGCAGTTCGAGGGTGCGGGCCTGGACGGCGTCATCGCCAAGGCGGCGGCCCTCACCTACCAGCCCGGCAAGCGCGCGATGATCAAGGTCAAGCACGCCCGCACCGCCGACTGCGTGGTGGCGGGATTTCGCTGGCACAAGACAGGCACGGACGCGGTCGGCTCGCTGCTGCTTGGCCTGTACGATGACCGCGGCGCGCTGCAGCACGTCGGCGTGACCTCGTCGTTCACCATGGCGGCACGAAAACAGCTCGTGAAAGAGCTCGCACCGCTGCGCAAGCACGCGCTCGAGAAGCACCCCTGGCGAGCATGGGCGCAGGCCGACGCGCGGAGCGGCCGCATGCCCGGCGCGCAGAGTCGCTGGAGCGCCGGCAAGGACCTCTCGTGGGAGCCGCTGCGCATCGAGCGGGTGTGCGAGGTGAAATACGACCACTTGCAGGGCGACCGCTTCCGCCACGCCGCGACGTTCCTGCGCTGGCGGCCGGACAAGCGGCCCGCTGCCTGTCGCTACGACCAGCTCGAGGTCGCGCGCCCCTACCAGCTCGCCAAGGTCTTCTCGTCCGGGTCGAGGCGTTCCTGACGGGGCCGGAGCTTGGGCGGCACGTGCTGCAGGTTCACGCGGATCCGGGTCCAGGTAGACGAGCGGCCGCGCATCGCATCGACCAGCACGTCGGCGGGCTCCAAGTACTTGGCGACTTTGGGGTGACGCGCCTTCCAGCGCTTGAGCCCCGCGAGCGCGTCCTGCTTGCGCTTGGCGCGCGCGATCTCGATCAACGGGTGCTTGGCAGCGCGGGCCCGGGACGGTTGCACCCGCGGGGGCTCGCCGGCCTGCTTCTTATAGTGCGGCGGCCAGGGCGCGTCGCCCTGCCCGGCGCGCTCGTGCCGCGCCGAGAGCTCGAGCAGGCCCTCGAGCGACCCGGGGCCCTCGTCTATCCCCTCGTGGCGGTCGCCCAGCTGCGCGAACCGCTTGGGCATGGTGGCCAGTGTGAAATCGGCCGGGTCGGCGCTCGCCACCTCGTCCCAGCTGAGCGGCGCCGAGACCCGCGCATCGGGCGTCGGCCGCACCGAGTAGGCGGAGGCCACCGTACGGTCCTTGGCGTTCTGGTTGTAGTCCACGAACACGCCGTGGCGCTCTTCCTTCCACCATTTGCTCGTCGCGAGCGTGGGCGCCCGGCGCTCCACGTCGCGCGCCAGCGCCAACGCCGCGCGGCGCACTTCGTCGAAGGTCCAGCGCCGCTCGATGCGCACGAGCACGTGCATCCCGCGCGAGCCCGACGTTTTCGGCCAGCCGGTGAGCCCGAAGTCGCGCAGCGTGGCTTGGGCCACGCCCGCCACGGCGCGCACCTGGGGCCACTTCACGCCCGGCACGGGATCCAGGTCCACGCGCAGCTCGTCGGGATGGTCCAAGTCCTCGGCGCGCACCGGGTGTGGATGCAGCTCCAGACAGGCGAGGTTGGCGAGCCACACGAGCGCCGCGGCGTCGCGTGGCACGACCTCCTCCGCCGTGCGCCCCGAGGGGAAGCGCAGCGTGACGACCTCGATCCACGGCGGGCGTGATTCCGGCGCGCGCTTCTGAAAAAAGAATTCACCGGTGATGCCGTTGGGGTAGCGTACCAGCACGTTGGGCCGGCCGCCGGCCCCCCGCAGCGCTCCCTCGGCCACGGCGAGGTAGTAGCGCACGAGATCGAGCTTCGTGTACTTGGGCTTCGGGAAAAGCACCTTCGTGGGGTTCGAAACGACGATCTCGTGCCCCGCGACGACGATCGGCTCGGGTTCGACGCTGGTGCGCTTCGGTACCTTGCGGCGCGGTCCGGGCATAGCTTGAGAGAATATATGTCGCCAGGCCACCAGATCTTCCTGCTCTCACCCGCCAACTGCGCGGGCAAGCGCGCCGGGTTTCTGCTGCGGAGAGAGGCCCGTTCGGCTCTCGCGCAGCGCCTGCGATCGGACGCAGGCGCGACCATTGGCGAGGTCTTCACCTTCATGAGCGGGCTGTATTTTCGCGGCAAGCTGGCCTATGCGCTGGCGTTCGCCAAGCCGCCGGACGGCTGCGGTGGCGTGCAGGTCATCGTGCCGGGCCGGGGCCTCTGTACTCCCGAGACGGGCGTCGATCTCGCTGGGTTACGCGCGATCGCCCGGGTTCCGGTCGATCCCGGCGATCCGCGCTACACCGGCCCGTTGCAGCGCGATGCCGCTCGGCTGGCCGAACGCCTGCACCCGACCGACGCCGTCGTCCTGCTCGGCAGTATCGCGACGGCGAAGTACGTGGAGCCCTTGAGAGAGGTGTTGGGCCCGCGGCTGCGCTTTCCTCAGGAGTTCATCGGACGAGGGGACATGAGCCGCGGCGCCCTCATGCTGCGGTGCGCCGCAGAGGCCCGCGAGCTCACGTATGTCGATTCCGAGTCGCTTCGTTCGACGTTGCAATAGAGCCGGGATGGGCCCGGCGCTGAACCCGAAACCCGAAAGAGCTGGGAACCACCCATGCGATTCCTATCGATGGTGAAGTCGGCCGAGAACCAGGGCCCCGCACCCCAGGCGCTGCAGGACGCCATGGCCAAGCTCGTCGCGGACTCGCTCAAGGACGGCACGCTGGTCCAGACCGGCGGCCTCGGCGCCAGCTCCAGCGGCGTACGGGTGCGCAGCGCCGGCGGGAAGCTGACGGTGATCGACGGGCCGTACACCGAGGCCAAGGAAGTCGTCGGCGGCTACGCCGTACTCGAATTGAAGTCGCGACAGGAAGCGATCGAAGTCGCGGTCGCCTTCATGCGCCTGCACAGCGAGCACTGGCCGGGGTGGGAAGGCGAATGCGAGATTCGCCCGCTGGTATTCCTCGCTCCGTGACCGCCGCGCCTCACGAGGCGGTCCTCGGACCGAAGCGCTCGAGCGCGCGCTGGTGCGCTTTGCGCCGCTCCGCTTCGCGGTCCCGCGGCGGCGCGCTCGTCCGGAGTGAGTGAATCAGCCGGTTCGCCGCCGCCGTCACCTCGTCCACCGCCCGATTGAACACGGCTTCGTTCGCCTGCGAGGGCCGCGCCGTCCCGCTCAGCTTGCGAACGAACTGGAGCGCCGACGCCCGAATCTCATCGTCCGTCGCCGGCGGCGCGAAATTAGCCAGCGTCTTGATGTTACGGCACATGCCCGCACTCCGTCGCTGGGGGAAACCTTCGTATGCATCGTGAAACTAGAGCCGGGACCGGTCCCGGTCGAGACCAGCACGAGCCTTCCGCGGCGCGCCGCGTCGGCGCATAATATGCGCTCCTCGGCTCAGCGAGACCGCAATGGCAGCAGCGTCACTCAAGAACCAAGACAGGATCATCGCAAACGCGAAGAAGATCCTCCGGAACCAGCAGCGGCTGGTGCGGATACTCGGCAATCAGGGCAAGATCCTTCAGAACCTTCAGGCGATGCTGCGGAACCAAAAGAAGATCCTGGCGAATCAGAGTAAGATTCTCGCGAAATAGCTGGTGGCCTCGGTCTACCGCGCGTCTATGACGAGATCCACGGCGCCGGTGTAGAAGCGCCAACGCGCGATCCCTTCTCCGAGCGCCCGCCTTCCCGCCGCCGTGAGGTCGTAGTACCGCGCTATTCGATTGTTCTCGGTGGTGCGCCAGTGGGACGTCACCCAACCACGATTCTCGCAGCGATGCAGGGCGGGATACAGGGACCCTTGCCCGATCTGGAAGGCGTCCCGCGACATCTGTTGAATGCGGTGGGTGATTCCCCAGCCATGCATGGGTGCCAGCGACAGCGCCTTGAGAATGAGCAGGTCCAACGTCCCCTGCAGGATATCCGCGACGTGCGTCAAGTCTCGCTTCTCCTGTCGGAGCGATAGGGAAGTATCACATTTCGCTGTCGCCTTGCGCAAGCGGAGTCCTCTCTCCACATTGGCGTGTGCCTCAACTCGTACGTGATGGCGGCGCGCGCCGCACCCTGAGCCACGTGCTGATTGTCTGTGCGCTTACGGTCGCCGGCGTGGCAAATGCCCAGACTCCCCCGACGCCGGCGAATCCCCCGGATCCCTTCGCGGCGATCCGGCACGTGAACCTCAGCGGCAACCGCGCGGTGTGGGCGGAGTTTGCAGGCCAGCTTCGCGAGCGGGTCGAGAGCTGGAAGAGTTTCAACTTTGGCGCGATGCTGCCGGCGCCGGCCACGGTCGAAGCCAGCGACGTGTTCGTGCTCACACGGGCCCTCGTGTCGGTCGATCTGCACGCCGGTTCCCACCTCCGGCTGTTCGCCCAAGGAAAGAGCAGCTTCTCCACCACTCGCGAGCTCACCGGCGGCCGACGGCCCTCGGACGTGGATGAAATGGACGTGCACCAACTGTACGCCGAGGTGGTGACGTCGCCGCGTGGCAGGGAGGGCGGCGCCTTCTCGCTCCGCGGCGGCCGGCTGGAGATGGCGTACGGACGCGAGCGCCTCGTGAGCGCGCTCGATTGGGCCAACACGAAACGTAGCTTCGACGGCGTGACCGCACGTTACGGCAACCGGAGTGGCAGCGTCACGGCGTTCTGGGCACGGCCGGTCGTGGTGCGTCTCTATCAAGCCGACCGGCGGGACTGGACGACCGCGCTGTTCGGCGTATATGGCACGTTGCAGGCGGCTCGAATCGCGATGGGGACCGAGGTCTACTGGATCGGCCAGCAGCGCGACTCCGGTGCCGTCGGCTGGAACGGGACCGTCGGACGCGAGCTGCGGCACACGGCCGGCCTGCGCCTCTGGGGTCCCACGCGAGGACAGTCCGCCCTGGATCTGGAAGGCGAGGCGGCGATTCAGTTCGGCGAGGTGGGCAACAACGCCATTGGCGCGTCGATGTTCGCTGGCGGGATCGGCTACACCTTCCGGCGAGCGAGGGGTGCGCCGCGCGTATACATCAACCTTGACTACGCCAGTGGCGACGCCGCGCCCGGAGGCGAGGTCGGGACCTTCAGTCAGCTCAACCCGCAGCCGCATCCCTTTCTCGGTTTGGCGGACATCGCGGGGCGGCAGAACATCGTCGACGTTTCCGGCGGCGGCGCAATGCGCCTGGGGCGGACGCTGGTGGCGGCCGCGGATTATCACCTTTTGCAACGCGCGTCGCAGCATGACGCGTTCTACGCGTTGTCGGGAGGCGTTTCCCGTTCGGCAAGCTTCGGCACCGCAAAGAGCGTCGCGTCGGAGCTCGATCTCAGCTTCAAGTGGCCGGTCGATCGGCACAGGCTGCTGCTGGCCGGCTGGAGCCACGTGTTTCCCGGCGCGTTCATCACGCAGGGAGGCAGCCCGTCGGGCGCCGACCTGCCGATCGACTTCGTCTATTTCATGGCGCAGTACACGTTGTGACGAGCCCTTGCCGCGCCTAGCCGGGCCGGCGCATAATATCCGCTCTCGGCTCCCCGAGCCGACTAGAGCCACGCGAACCAGGTGACGGCAGCATGACAAGCACCGCTTTCACATCCGCGCACTCCGAGCCCCGCGCAGTCCGCTCACTCCTCGGGAAGCTCAATGGCCCGTGGCACAAACGGGCGCTTCGCGTGTTCATGATCGTCGTCGTCGTCCATCTGGCCGAGCATCTGGTGCAAGCCTATCAGGCGTACGTGCTGAAGTGGCCGCTGCACCAGGCGCGGGGGGTCCTGGGCCAGGCGTTCCCCTGGCTCGTGCACTCCGAGGTGCTGCACTATGGCTATGCCCTGATCATGCTGGTCGGCATTTGGACGTTGTTGCCCGGCTTCGTGGGCCGGTCGCGCGCGTGGTGGCTCGCGGCGCTCGTGATCCAGTTCTGGCATCACATCGAGCACGCGCTGCTCCAGGGTCAGGTCATCGCGGGCCGGACGCTGTTCGGGGCCCCCGTTCCCACGAGCATCGCGCAGCTGTGGATCCCGCGGCTCGAGCTGCACCTGTTCTACAACACCGTCGTGTTCGTCCCGATGATCGTGGCCATGTACTATCACGTCTTCCCGAGCGCCCCCGACGCCGCCCGGATGCGCTGCAGCTGCGCGCTCCACCCGCACCCGGCCACGACCTGACGCGGCCGCACCCTTCCCGCGACACACCTGTGGCAACACCGCAACATTCCCTGCCGTGACAGAACAGAAACGCGGTGCTCACGCCTGAGTGACACCGCTCGAACAACCTCCTCTGCCAACGGTACCACGATGCTTACAAAGGGGGTCTCGATGTCACTCATCTCGCGCCGCAGGTTCTTGACGACCGCCGCTACCGCGGCCGGGGGCGTCGCGCTCGGCTGCAGCGATCGCTCGATCCTCGCGCCGCCGCGTGCGCAGCTCATCGGCGACCTGTTGCCCGACCCCGCGACCTGCGGCATCGAGCACGTCATCGTATTCATGATGGAGAACCGCTCGTTCGACCACTTCCTCGGCTGGCTCCCGGGCGCCGACGGCAAGCAAGCGGGGCTCACCTACTTCGACGCCGCAGGCGTTCCCCACTCCACCTTTCCGCTGGCCCCCGACTTTCAGGGGTGCGGCTACGGCGATCCCGACCACTCCTATGCGGGGGGGCGGGTGGAGTACAACGGCGGCGCGTGTGACGGGTGGCTGCGCGCCAACGACGTCTTCTCCATCGGCTACTACCGTCAGGAAGACCTCCCCTTCCTCGGCCGCGCGGTCCCGGACTGGACGTCCTTCGACCAGTACTTCTGCGCCATCCTCGGCCCGACCTTCCCCAATCGCATCTACCAGCACGCGGGCCAGACCGACCGGATTCAGAACAGCCTCGAGATTTCGCAGCTGCCGACGATCTGGGACCGCCTGGCCGCGCGGGGGCTCCAGGGCCGCTACTACTACGCCGACCTGCCGTTCCTGGGGTTGTGGGGCGCCAAGTACCTGCCGATCGGCCGCCCAATCGACGCGTTCTACGCCGACTGTGCCACGGGCGCGCTGCCGCATGTCGCATTCGTCGACGGCAGTTTCCTGCAGGAGCTGACCGGTACCGGAGCGGACGACCATCCCTACGGCGACGTTCGCGCCGGCGAGGCCATGATGAACCGCATCTATGCGGCGGTGACGCACAGCCCCGCGTGGAGCGGCACGGTCCTCGTCATCAACTTCGACGAATGGGGGGGATTCTTCGACCACGTTCCCCCAGCCGTAGCGCCGATTCCCCCGGCCGACGAGGCGGCAGGCAACGTGGACGGCCGCCGCGGTTTCCGCACACCCACCTTGCTCATCTCACCGTTCGCGCGCCGGGCGCGGACGTCCCACGTCCTGTACGACCACACGTCCGTGCTGCGGATGATCGAGTGGCGCTGGGGCCTCGACCCCCTCAGCGTGCGCGACGCCACGGCCAACAACCTGGCGCATGAGCTGCACTTCAACCTGATTGATCCCGCTCCACCGCCGGCGTACTCGGTCCCGGACGTCGTGGGCGCGCCCTGCCCCGTCCGGCCGACGGACATCGTGGCTCTGGCCGCGTCGCGCCGGGGCGCCTCGCGCGCTCACTGGGGGGAGCTCGGCGCGATCGCGCAGCGGTACGGCTGGAGCGCATAGCGACAGCGGAAACCGACCGGCTCCGGAGACCGTAGAGCGTCGCGGCCCGACACTCCTGCCACCGCGAAAAGGAGCCGTCATGAACCGGCGCGTCGCTGTCTCCGCACTACTGGCTGCGGTTGGTCTCTTGACCGCGTCCAGCGGGTCCGGCCAGCAGATAACCCTCGAGCCCGATGGCTTGGAGCTCTTCAGCCGCACCGTGACCAAGCTCGATGACCGCACCAGGCCGGGGATCCGTTTCAGCGAAGGCGCGGGCGAGGGCGTCGCGTACCTTCGAGGAGTCGAGTTCAGCAAGGCGGAGGCGAAAGCATCATCCGCCAGATCTACGAGGCCGCGGACTATTCCCCCGACGCCTTCCCTCCCGCAGAGGCGGCGCGCGACCAGGCGCGGCGCGAGGCGCTGTGGAAGAGAGCAGCGCAGCCCTAGCCATACAACCAGTCAGCGGATCACGAACAGTTTCGCTACCGCCCGCGCGACCCCATTCCCGACCTTGGCTAATGGCCCGAGCACGCGCTTGCGCTCCAGGCTGACGGCAAGCGACGCAAGCTCCGTGTGAGATTTGAGCTGGTCGATCCGCGCCTGGAGGGCGTCGATGTCGGATTGAAGCCGGGCGATCTGCTTTTCGAGGGTGAGGACTTCGTCGAGCGTCGCGGCGCGGGCGAGCAGTTGTTGCAGCCGGTCGCGCAGGGCGAGATTGCTGTGCAGCCGCGCCTGGAGATCGGAGTACTGGTCGGTGACGTCGGCGCCGGTGAGATGGCGGCGCCGCTCCTTGCCGAGCCCCGCCACGCTGTCCATGATCCGGTCGAGCTGCGCCGCGGGCACCCTGCCGTCGATCTGCACTTTCCCGTCGCTGCTCCCGCTCGATCGCTCGATGTACCCACCCGCCTCCTGCACCATCCGCTCCACCTGCCTGCCCCGTGCGAAGGGCGAGTCGACGACGACCTCCTGTTCCCCCGTGCGGATCGTCATGCGATCTACGGTCGAGGCGGCCGGAGCGAGCGGGCCGGCCGGTTCCGCGGACGTGACGCGTGGCAACCTGCTGCACGCGATCGTGTTGCCGGCGAGCACGAGTGCGGCGCCGGTGCGGTACGTCAAAGAGCGTGACATAATGAGCCTCGAGGAAGGTGACATCGATGGTACCCCTCCCACCCCCCGAAAGGAGCCGTCATGAACCGGCGCGTTGCCGTCTCCGCCTTGCTAACTGGGGTTGGCCTCTTGCGCGCGTCCCGCGTTACCGGCCAGCAGCGAACCCTCGAGCCCAATGGCTTGGAGGTCTTCAGCCGCACCGTGACCAAGCTCGATGACCGCACCAGGCCGGGGATCCGTTTCAGCGAAGGCGCGGGCGAGGGCGTCGCGTACCTTCGAGGAGTCGAGTTCAGCAACGGCACGATCGAGCTCGATATCCGAGGCAAGGACGTACCGCAACAAAGCTTCGTGGGCGTGGCGTTTCACGGGGTCGATGGCACGACCTATGACGCCATCTACTTCCGCCCGTTCAACTTCAAGACCGACGACCCGGCGAGACGCAAGCGCGCCGTACAATACGTCTCTCATCCCGACTACCCGTGGCAGAAGCTGCGAGCCGATCATCCGGGAGAATACGAGCAGCCCATCAGTCCTGCACCGGATCCGAACGGCTGGTTCCACGTGCGCGTGGTCGTCGCGTCGCCCAAGGTGAGCGTATTCGTCGGCGACGCGCAGCAGCCCAGTCTCGTCGTGAACCAGTTGAGCGATCGTCACAAGGGCCGGGTGGGGCTGTGGGTGGGAAACACCTCCGGCGGCGATTTCGCCAACCTCAAGATCGTGACGCTGCCGTAGGCGCCAGCTCCACCCGGATGCCGCGCCACTTTCCCTGGCGGAACCGCAGCACGCTCAGCGCGGAGCGGGTCATGTGGCCGAACAGGATCGCCATCCAGATGTCCGCGGGGTGCAGGCCGCGCGTCGCCTGGAGCAGCGCGCACAGGCCGACCGGGACGACGACCTGGGACACGATCGAGATGTAGAGTGGCGAGCGGGTGTCGCCCGTGCCCTGCAGTCCCCCGGTGTAGGTGAGCGCGACGGTCACGAACAGCCCCGACACACTGAGGAACGCGAGCAGCTGCGTCCCGAGGCCGACGACGGTTGGGTCGGTCATCCCGAACAGCCCGAGCAGGGTGCGTGGGATCGTGAGGAACAGCACGCCGATCGCCGCCGCAACGCCGAGCCCGAGCGCCGCCGCGACGTGCACGCCGTGCACCGCGCGCTCGGGGCGGTGCGCCCCGAGGTTTTGGCCCGCGACGGTGGCGGCGGCGCCCATCAACCCCACTGACGTCCACGTGATGAACGAGAACAGCTCGGTGTACCCCACGGCGTAGGCGGCCTGCGCCTCGGCGCTCTGCGCCAGCGACCCGATGAAACGGAGTAGCAGCACACCGGCGACGTTCATCGCGATCCCCTGCACGCCGGTCGGGAGCCCGAAGCGGAACAGCTCCCGGATGAGGCTCCAGTCCGGTCGCCAGTCCATGCCGCGGCGCCACACGACCGGGAGACGCCCCGAGAGCAACAGGTACACGGCGAACCCGCTCATCACGAGACCGGCGACCGTAGTGCCGACCGCGGCGCCGGCGGTCCCCAATCGGGGCAGCGGCCCGAGACCAGTGATGAACGCGACGTTACACACGATGTTCAGGACGGTGAGCAGGACGCCGAGGCGCAGCGGCGTGCGCGCGTCGCCGGCCGCCCGCAGGGCCCCGCCCACCATGAAGAACAACAGCATCCCGATGCTGCCGAGGAACATGATGCGCAGGAACGGCAACGCCTGGACCCGGACGGCGGGCGCGGCGTGCACCGCGCCGAGCAGCGACGGCGCCAGGATCCAGCCCAGCGGCGCCAGCAGCAATCCCCACAGCGCCACCGCGGCGAGGAACGCCTGGTAGACCGTGCGATTGACTTTGTCGGGCTCGTTGGCCCCGGCGAAGCGAGCCACCAGGACGGCCATCCCGCTGAACACCGACATCACGAACACGATCACGACGATGAAGATCTGGATGGCCACGCCGATCGCGGCGTTCCCGGCGTAGCCCACGAAATGACCCACCAGGGCGTGATCCACCATGCCCTGGAGTCCGCCGATCAGGTTCTGCAGCATCGTTGGCCAGGCGAGCATCCAGACGGCGCGGACGATCGGGCCCTCGACGATGGAGCGGTCGAGCGGTTTGGACGGGAGCGGGCGCGCCGGGGCGGTCATGGGGGAAGGATGATAGCCGCCGGCGGCCGGTCTCGACAGCAGGCCCAAGGGGACCCGAGTGTCGATCGCGGAACCCGCCGCTCGTCGTGTGGGTAGAGGCGGGGCCATGCCGGCTCCCCAACCCGAACCACGAGGAGATCCGCCGATGCGATTCATGGTCATCGTGAAGGCGAACCAGCAGTCGGAGGCGGGCGTCCTGCCGGATGAAAAGATCCTGACCGAGATGGGCAAGTTCAATCAACAGCTGGAGCAAGCCGGCATATTCCTCGCCGGCGAGGGGCTCCAGGCGAGCTCCAAAGGGGTCCGCGTGCGGTTCTCGGGCGCCAAACGGACCGTGATCGACGGGCCGTTCACCGAGACGAAAGAGCTGATCGCCGGTTTCTGGCTGTGGCAGGTGAAATCGCTGAACGAGGCGATCGAATGGCTCAAGCGGGCGCCCTTCCAGGAGGGCGATGTGGAGATTCGCCAGGTGTTCGAGGCGGACGACTTCGGTCCGGCGCTCAAGCCCGAATTCAGGGAGCAAGAGGAGCGGCTGCGCGCCAGGACTGGCAAAAAGCAGGATTGACCGGATTTGACGCCGGCGTGTTTGAGGCAGACCTTATGGCGCGGACCCTTCAGACGGAGCGAGCTATGAGCGGAGTACGAGTCCTGGTCGGTACGCGCAAGGGCGCGTTCATCCTGACGGCGGACGGCAAGCGCGAACGGTGGAACGTCAGCGGCCCGCACTTCGCGGGGTGGGAGATCTACCACCTCAAGGGCTCTCCGGTCGACCCGAACCGGCTGTACGCGTCGCAGACGAGCGGCTGGTTTGGACAGATCATCCAACGCTCGTGCGACGGCGGCAAGACGTGGGAGACGCCCGGCGGTGGTATGACCAAGACGCCCGACGGCATGCCCGCCGGCGAGAGCAATAAGTTCGTCTATGACACCTCTCCCGACAGCGGCCGACCCCTGACCACGCATCAGTGGTACGACGGCACGCAGCATCCGTGGGAGTTCAAGCGCGTCTGGCACCTCGAGCCGTCCCTCACCGATCCCGACGCGGCGTTCGCCGGCGTGGAAGACGCCGGGTTGTTCCGGACGAGCGACGGCGGCAAGACGTGGCTGGAGCTTGCCGGGCTGCGCGGTCACGGCACGGGGCCCAAGTGGCAACCGGGCGCCGGCGGCATGTGCCTCCACACAATTCTCCTGGATCCGAGCGATCCCAAGCGGATCTACATCGCCATCTCGGCGGCGGGCGCCTTCCGGACCGACGACGGCGGCAAGACGTGGAAGCCGATCAACCGCGGCCTGCATTCCCAATACATCCCCGATCCGGATGCCGAGGTGGGCCACTGCGTGCACCGCATCGCGCTGCACCGGTCGCGCCCCAAGGTGCTGTTCATGCAGAAGCACTGGGACGTGATGCGCTCGGACGACGCGGGCGACTCGTGGCGGGAGGTCAGCGGCAACCTGCCGACCGACTTCGGGTTCGTGATCGACGTGCACGCGCACGAGCCGGAGACGATCTACGTCGTGCCGATCAAGAGCGACTCCGAGCACTACCCCCCCGAGGGGAAGCTGCGCGTGTACCGCAGCCGCACCGGCGGCAACGAGTGGGAAGCGCTCACGAAGGGCCTGCCGCAGCGCGACTGCTACGTCAACGTGCTGCGCGACGCGATGGCCATCGACTCACTCGACACGTGCGGCGTGTACTTCGGCACCACCGGCGGGCAAGTGTACTTGTCCGCCGACGCCGGAGACAGCTGGACACCGATCGTGCGCGATCTTCCGGCGGTACTCTCCGTCGAGGTGCAGACGCTGCGATGATCCGTGTGGTGCTGCCCCCGCACCTGCGGACGCTGGCGCACGTAAAAGGCGAGGTGACGCTCGACGTCCCCGGCCAGATCACGCGGGGCGCGGTGCTCGACGCGCTCGAGGCCCGCTATCCCATGCTGCGCGGCACGATCCGGGACCACGTCTCCGAGCAGCGACGGCCGTTCCTGCGATTCTTTGCCTGCGAGCGGGACCTGACCCACGAGCCGCCCGACGCCCCCCTCCCCGATGCGGTCGCGTCGGGGGCGGAGCCGTTTCTCGTCATCGGCGCCATTGCGGGCGGCTGATCTCGAAGGTGGCCCCCGACCTGTCGATCTCGCCGCCCCTGGTTCGTCGTATGGGTAGACCTCCGAACCGAGACCAAGAAGAGAGGCGACCATGCGATTCATGATCATCGTGAAGGCCACCAAGGACTCCGAAGCGGGCGTCATGCCGCACGAGCAGATCCTCGCCGAGATGGCGAAGTACCACGAGGAGCTGCAGAAGGCCGGCGTGTTGCTCGACGCCTCCGGCCTGCGCGCGAGCTCGAAGGGCTGGCGCGTCAAGTACGCCGGGACGCAGCGCAGCGTGGTCGACGGCCCCTTCGCCGAATCGAAGGAGCTCATCGCGGGCTACACGCTCATCCAGGTCAAGTCGCGCGAAGAGGCGATGGAGTGGGCGCGGCGCTTTCCCAATCCCGCCCTGGACGGCAAGGAAGGCGAGATCGAAGTGCGCCAGCTGTT
The DNA here is from genome assembly GCA_003222135.1 of Gemmatimonadota bacterium. Classification (GTDB taxonomy): domain Bacteria; phylum Gemmatimonadota; class Gemmatimonadetes; order Gemmatimonadales; family GWC2-71-9; genus 20CM-4-69-16. The sequence continues at coordinate 13,983 of QHUM01000019.1, forward strand.
CGAGCTGGACGACTTCGGACCGAGCGAGGCGGTCGAGCGCTTCCGCAAGATGGATGTCGTATGAAAAAATTCGCCTCGGTGGCCGCCTACTTGAGGGCCGTCCCACCCGCCCCGCGGGCCGCGCTCCAGCAGCTGCGCAAGACGATCAAGGCCGCCGCGCCCCAGGCGACCGAGGTCATCAGCTACGGGATGCCGTGTTTCAAGCACCACGGCACCTTGCTGTGCTTCGCCGCGTTCAAGGATCACCTGAGCCTCTTCATGAGCACCTACTTCACGAAGACGCTCAAGAAAGAGCTCGCATCGTACCACACCGCCAAAGGCACCATCCGCTTCACCGCCGCCAAGCCCCTCCCCGCGGCGCTGGTGCGGAAGCTCGTCAAGGCACGCATCAGGCAGAACGAGGCCAGGCGGTGACGGCGTCCGACGCTCACCGCGCGATCGACGCGGTGTGGCGGATCGAGTCGGCCAAGCTCATCGCCGGCCTGACACGGATGACGGGCGACGTCGGCACGGCGGAGGATCTCGCGCAGGACGCCCTCGTGGCGGCGCTCGAGCGGTGGCCCGAGTCGGGCGTGCCGGACAACCCGGGCGCCTGGCTCATGGCCACGGCGAAGCATCGCGCCATCGACCTGTTCCGCCGCGGCAAGCTGCTCGAGCGCAAGCACGTGGAGCTCGGGCACGAGCTGCGCGCCGGGGAGGAGAGCCCCGAGCGCGCGCTCGACGCGGCGCTCGACGATCACGTCGGCGACGACCTGCTGCGCCTGATCTTTACCACCTGCCATCCGGTCCTCTCGACCGAGGCGCGCGTCGCGCTCACGCTCCGTCTGCTGGGCGGCTTGACGACCGACGAGATCGCGCGGGCGTTCCTCGTCCCCGAGGCGACGATCGCGCAACGCATCGTCCGCGCCAAGCGAACCCTGCGCGAAGCGCGCGTCCCCTTCGAGGTCCCACCCGCCGGCGCCGAGCTCGCCGCTCGGCTCTCGTCAGTGCTCGACGTGCTGTACCTCATTTTTAACGAGGGTTACTCGGCGACGGCCGGCGACGAGTGGGTGCGGCCCCCCCTGTGCGAGGACGCGCTGCGGCTCGGCCGGATCCTGGCCGAGCTGGCGCCGGCCGACCCCGAGGTGCACGGCCTCGTCGCGCTCATGGAGATCCAGGCGTCGCGTCTCAAAGCGCGGGTGGGTCCGGGGGGTGAGCCGATTCTGCTGCTCGACCAGGATCGAGCGCGCTGGGACCAGCTGCTGGTGCGTCGCGGCCTCGCGGCGCTCGAGCAGGCCGAGCAGCTCGCCGGCGCCCTCGGTCCCTACGCGCTGCAGGCAGCCATCGCCGCCTGTCACGCGCGCGCCCGCACCCCGGAGGAGACGGACTGGACCCGCATCACGGCGCTGTACGATGCGCTCGCCCAGCTCACCCGATCTCCCGTGGTGGAGCTGAACCGCGCCGTCGCTTACGCCATGGCGTTCGGTCCGGCCGCCGGGCTCGAGATCGTCGATGCGCTGACCTCCGAGCCCGCTCTCCAGAGTTACCATCTCCTGCCGAGCGTGCGTGCCGATTTCCTCGCCAAGCTCGGCCGGTTCGACGAGGCCAGGGGGGAGCTCGAGCGCGCCGCCTCGCTCACCCGTAATTCGCGCGAGCGTACGCTGCTACTCGAGCGCGCCGCCGCCTGCGGGCGCGGCTCGCCCTACCGTCCCAAGGAGTCCTGATGTCCGCTACCAACGGCAAGATTTGCTACGTCGAGATGCCCGCGGTCGATGTCCGTCGTTCGTCGGAGTTCTACGCCAAGGTGTTCGGCTGGAAGATCCGGAAGCGCGGCGACGGCGCCACGGCGTTCGACGACGCCACCGGTCAGGTGAGCGGCAGCTGGGTGCTGGGGCGGCCGGCGGCGGCCCAACCTGGCCTGCTCATCTACATCATGGTGGACAGCGTGGCCGCGACTATCGACGCCGTCACCGCCCGGGGAGGCACGCTGGTCCAGCCGATCGGCGCGGACGCACCCGAGATCACCGCGCGGTTTCGTGATCCCGCGGGCAACGTGATCGGTCTGTACCAGGAGCCGGCACGCTAGGCACGCGGGCGGCGCGGTGATCGTTCATCTGGTGGACGGCACGTACGAGCTGTTCCGCCAGTTCTACGGCCGGCGTCGCGCCACCAAAGGCGAGGACGAGCCGTTCGGCGCCGTCAGCGGCGTGCTGCATTCGATCTTGGAGATGATCGAGGAAGGAGCCACGCACCTCGGTGTGGCGACCGACCACGTCATCGAATCATTCCGCAACGCGCTCTGGTCCGAGTACAAGACGGGGGATGGCATCGAGCCCGCGCTGCTGGCGCAGTTCCACCCCCTCGAAGAGGCCCTTGCCGCCATGGGCGTAGCCGTATGGCCCATGATCGAGCTCGAGGCCGACGACGCCCTCGCGTCCGCAGCGCGCATCGCCTCGGCAGATGAGCGCGTGGAGAAGGTCTGCATCTGGACCCCCGACAAGGACCTGGCGCAGTGTGTGAGCGGGGACCGGGTGGTGCAGGTGGACCGCAAGGGGAAGACGGTTCGCAATGCGGATGGGGTCCGCGAAAAGTTTGGCGTGGAGCCTGCGTTGATTCCCGACTTCCTCGCCCTGGTGGGCGACGCCGCGGACGGCTATCCCGGCATTGCCGGAATCGGTGCGGTCACCGCGGCACGGCTGCTGAACCGCCACGGCGCCATAGAGAATTTCCCCGCTACAGTACTCGGGAAGGAGCGCGACCGGGCGCTGCTCTTCAAGCGTCTGGCGACGCTGCGGACCGATGCGCCGCTGTTCCGAAACGTGGACGAGCTGGAGTGGCGCGGCCCGACCGAGGCATTTGCCGCGTGTACGAAGCAGGTGGGAGACGAGCGTCTGCTGCGCCGCTGTCGCACGCTGGCCAACGAACCCGGACAACCGGAGGGAGCACCATGACCGAACAAAACGTCATCGCGAAATGGCCGACCTGGGCGCCACAGCTACGGAGCCTGCTCCGCATCATGGCCGCCTTCACCTTCATGCAATTCGGAACGGCCAAGCTGTTCGCGTTTCCGGGCGCCATCATGCCGGGCGGCGGCACCGTGCCCGTCGCGTCGCTGCTCGGCGTAGCCGCCATCCTGGAGGCGTTCGGAGGCCTGTTCCTGCTCGTCGGGCTGTTCACCCGTCCGGTCGCCTTTCTGCTGGCCGGCGAGATGGCGGTCGCCTATTTTCTCGGCCACGGGTCGCACGGCTTCTGGACGGTCCTCAATCTGGGCACGCCCGCCGTGATCTATTGCTTCGTGTGGCTGTACCTCTCGGCCGCCGGCGCCGGGCCGTGGAGCCTCGACGCGCGGATCGCCCGCTCGAAGACTATCTAGCCCTAGCCGGCCGCGCGCCGGCGGACCATAATTGGTGGCGCTTCTGCCGAGGTGATCTGTGAGTCAACGTGCTGAAGCCCTCGCCCAACGGATCGAGCAGGGGGCACGGGCGCTCGGGACGCTCGCCGAGGGTCTCTCCGACTCGGAGTGGCGGACCCCGGTGCCGCCCGACGGCCGCACGGTCGGCGTGATGATCCATCACGTGGCGACCATGTACCCGCTGGAAATCGATCTCGCCCGCCAGCTCGCGGACGGGAAGGCCATCGCGGGCGTCACGTGGAAGGACGTAGCCGACATCAACGGCAAACACGCCCATGAGCACCGCGCCGTCTCAAAAGGCGATGCCCTCACCCTCCTGCGTCGCAACGCACAGGCCGCAGCGGAAGCCATCCGTCGGTTCACCGACGACCAACTGGATCGCGCGGCCACGGTATCGCTCGATGCGGACGCGCCGCTCACCGCGCAGTTTTTCATAGAGGACCACGCGCTCCGCCACAGCTTCCATCACTTAGCGAAGATCCGCGCAGCGCTCAAGCGGTAACCACGGCCCCGGTGCGAGACGGCTCGCGCCGCGTGGGCCGTCGCCGCATCTTTGTCGCCGTGTCCGACGTCACCGACCGCCTGTCCACTGCCCTTACCGATCGTTACCGCATCGGACGCGAGCTGGGCCACGGCGGAATGGCCATCGTGTGGCTGGCCGAGGACTTGAAGCACGGGCGGAGCGTGGCCATCAAGGTGCTGCGCCCGGAGTTGACCGCCGCGCTCGGAGCGGAGCGGTTTCTCCGCGAGATCGCGACGAGCGCCAATCTCCGTCACCCTCACATCCTGCCGCTGTACGATTCGGGCGAGGCCGGCGGGCTGCTCTTCTACGTCATGCCGTACGCCGAGGGTGAGTCGCTGCGGGAGCGGTTGGACCGCGAGAAGCAACTCCCGTTGGACGACGCCGTCCAGATCGCGCGAGAGGTGGCGGACGCGCTGAGTTACGCGCACGGCCGCGGGGTCATCCACCGGGACATCAAGCCCGAGAACATTCTGCTCGAGAGCGGGCACGCGGTGGTGACGGACTTCGGTATCGCCAAGGCGATCTACGCCGCCGGGGGCGAGCCACTGACCCAGACCGGGATGGCCGTGGGGACGCCCTTGTACATGAGCCCCGAGCAGGCCGCGGGCGGCGACGACGTGGATGGTCGGAGCGATCTCTATTCCTTGGGCTGCGTGCTCTATGAAATGCTCGGCGGACAGCCTCCGTTCACGGGCCCGACGAGCCAGAGCGTCGTGCTCCAACACCTGACGGTGGAGCCCCGGCCGGTCAGCCAGCTGCGTCCCGCCGTGCCGAACGAGATCGCCGCGCTACTGGCGCGCGCATTGGCGAAGAATCCAGCCGACCGGTTCAATCCTGCCGCCCAGTTCGTCGAGGCGCTGTCTCGGCCGGGACGGGCGTTACCGGAGGCGGCCCAATCGCCGCGGTCCATCGCGGTGCTCCCGTTCGCCAGCATGAGCGCCGATCCCGACGACGAGTACTTCGCCGATGGGATCACCGAAGAGATCATCAACGCCCTCTCCCAAATCGAGGGTTTCCGTGTGGCGGCGCGCACGTCATCATTCGCGTTCAAGGGCAAGACGCCGGACGTCACGGAGGTCGGCAAGCACCTCCGGGTCGCGACGGTGCTGGAAGGCAGCGTCCGCAAAGCCGGCGACCGCATCCGCATCACCGCCCAGCTGGTCAACGTGTCGGATGGATACCACCTCTGGTCGGACCGGTACGATCGCCGGTTCGACGACGTGTTCGCCATTCAAGACGAAATCGCGCGGACGATCGCCGGCCGCCTGAAAGTGACGCTCGCCGGCGGCCCCACCGACCCCATCGTCAAGCGGCCCACCACCGACCTCGATGCCTACCAAATGTTCCTCAAGGGTCGCCACTTCTGGAGCCGGCGGACGCGCAGCGGCCTGGAGCACGCCGTCGAATACTTTCAGCGGGCCATCGAGCGAGACCCGGAGTACGCGCTGGCGCACGCGGGCCTGGCCGACGCGTACCTGTTGCTGGGTTCGTACAACTACATGCCGTTGGATCAGGCCCATGCGCGCGCGAAGGCGGCGGTGGACCGCGCTCTCGCTCTGGACGAGATGCTGGCGGAGGCACACGCCACCCGCGGACAGCTGCTCCGGCGCGATCGCGACTGGAACGGCGAGGAGCGGGAGTACCGCCGAGCCATCGAGTTGAACGCCAGTTACGCCACCGCGCATCAATGGTACGCCACCCTGCTAGCAGCGTTGGCACGATTCGACGAAGCGATTGCCGAGATCCGGCGTGCCGAGCAGTTGGATCCCCTGTCTCACGCCGTGAGCGTCACGGCCGCAGTCGTGCTCACGTTGGCTCGCAAGCACGAAGCGGCGCTGGAGCAGCTCGCTCGGGCCCTCGAGCTCGAGCCGAGCTTCGCCAGCGCGCACGCGTGGATCTCCCTCGTGCGGGCCGAGCAAGGCCGATACGACGAGGCCATCCGTGCCGCCCGCCGGGCCGTCGAACTGAGTCCCGACAATCCCAACCTGCAGGTCGGGCTGGCGTATGCCTGCGCTCGACTGGGAGAACGGGACCGGGCGCTCGCGATCGTGCAGGATGCGCAGGCGCGCGGCGCGCGCGGGTGGCCGGGAATGATCTTCGCCGCGCTCGGCGACATCGATCGCGCGTTCGCGTGCATCGAGGACGCCCTCCAGCTCGGCGAATCGTGGGACAGCTTGTTCTATCTCAAAGTGTTCCCCTGGTGGGAGCCGCTGCGGAGTGACGCGAGGTACGACAGTCTCTTACAGCGGTTGAACCTGCCGGCGTGATTCGCAGTGCCCCGAAACCGGACCGTCAGGTCCGCCCGCGGCAGCGGTGACGGCGCTGGCCGGTCGGGGGGCGCGATCGTGCAGATGCCCTGGCCCGGATTCGAACCGGGATGCCTTGCGGCGCTGCCCCCTCAAGACAGTGTGTCTACCAGTTTCACCACCAGGGCCGGACCGGAAAGCTAGGACGTGGCGCGCCGGCTTTCAAGCCGGCATTTGGCCCCCGGGCCTTCGAGGGATACTTTACACGCCATGGAACTCTGGGTGGCGTTCGCGTTCGGCGCGGCCGTGGGAGCGTTCGTCGGCGTGGTGATCGGGCGCTACCGCGCGACCGCGGCAGCGCGGAGCGTGGCCGCGGCGTCCGGCGCCGCCGCCCGCACCCCCGTCCCCGCGCCCGTGCAGCACGTGGTGCTCGACGAGGGCTCGGCCAACGTGCTGAACGCGCTCAACAACCGCCTCGCGGCGATCGGCGCGCTCGCCGACCTGCTGCACGGCAGCCCGCTCGACCCGGAGCGCGCCCGCGCGCTGATGATGCTGCACGGCGAGGTGCGGCGGGCGGCGGAGATCACGCAGCACTTCCTCGAGCTGGCGCAGCATCCCATCGGCGCCGCCGAGCCGTCGGACGCGTCGATCGTGCTGAACGGCGTGCTGGCGGACCGCGAAGGCACGCTCAAGGAGCTGGGCGTGAAGCTGGTGCGCAGCATCCCGCACGACATGCCGATGGTGGCGTGTCCCATGGCGCAGCTCACCGAGATGCTGATGAAGCTGCTCGATTTCTCGCTGCGTCGCCTGCGCGACAGTCAGCCGCCCCGGGAGCTGCGCATCGGCGTGACCGAAGCCGGCCCGTCGCTCGTCATCTCCCTGTGGGATTCAGGCGCTCCCCTGTCGGTCGAAGCGGAGCAGCGCCTGGTGACGCCGTTCCGGTTCACGCAAAGCGCCGGGGGGGGCGAGATCGAGTTCGCGCTGGCGCGCGCCCTGGCGCAGTCGTCCGGCGGGACGCTGCGCCTGCGTCCCCGCGGCGGGGGCGGCGCCGAGGTCGTCATCACGCTCACCAAGAGCGTGCTCGCGCCGCTGGCGCGAGCCACGCCGGCCACCCCTTCCCTCCCCAAGCTCCGCATTCTCGTGGTGGATGACGACGCCGTGAACCGCCAGGCGATGCGGCTCTTGCTCGAGCGCGAAGGGCACGAAGTGGTCGCGGTCGAGAACGGCCTCGAGGCGATCGAGCGGCTCGGCCCGGCGAGCGACCGGTTCGACGCCGTGGTCACCGATCTCCAGATGCCGCGGCTCGGCGGGCGGGCGCTGTACGAGCAGCTCCAGGAGCAGCGGCCGCAGCTCGCCGAGCGCTTCGTGTTCGTCACGGGCGACCGGGCCCGCGACGAGACGCGCCGCTTCCTCGACGAGTGCGGCCAACCCTCCGTCATGAAACCCTACGACTTCACGGACCTGATCGCCGCCATCGGGAAGGTCGCGGCCAAGACCGACTGATCGGTCCCGATCAGGGCGGCACCGCTGTCAGCTTCCTGACAGGTTCGCCGAGTAGCTTTCCAGGTCTGTGACCCGCCTTTCCTTACTGTGTCTCGTCATAGGCCTGCGTAGCCTCGTGGCCGCCCGCGCCGCCGCCGCCCAGCAGCCGGTGACGCGCGCGCAGGCGATCGCGGCGGCGCTGGAGCGCGGCGCCCGGGTCGCGCTCGGACGGGCCGATACGGCCGCCGCACGCGGCGGCGTGCGAGCCGCCCGGGCGTTCCTCAATCCCTCATTTTCCGGAACCTACACCAAGGCCGTGCCGCAGTACCACGCGATCGTCGATCTCCCGCTCGATGTGCCGTGGCTGCGCGCGCCCCGCATCGGAGCCGCCGAATTCGCACGCGACGCCGTCCGCTACGGCTTTGCGTTCGAGCGGGCCGCGATCCGGTTCGACGCAGACACATCCTACACGCGAGCCCTCGCGGCCGCGGCCCACGCGCGCCTGTCGCATCGCAACGCGCTCGACGCCGATAGCCTGTTTGCCATGGCTCGGCTGCGACGCGAGGTCGGCGACGCGAGCGAGCTGGACGTACGGCTCGCCGCCGTGAACGCCGGTCAGCTCGAGAACGTGGCCAGCGACGATTCGCTCACCGGCATCGCTGCCCTGCTCGCGCTGCAGCTCGCGATGGGATTGCCGGGGGAGGAACCCGCGATCACCCTGTCGGATTCGCTTGCGCCGCCGGCGGACAGCGTCGGGCTGGCCGTCGCCGAGCCGCTCCCGGTCGCCGCCGCCCGAGCGTCTCTCCGCTCCGCGGAGCGTGCCCTCACGCTCGCGCACCGCAGCGCGTTCGGAGCCCCGAGCCTGCAACTGGGCGTCGAGAACGGGGACCCCACAGGCTCCGAGCCGGGCGTGCTGCCGACGATCGGGCTCTCGCTGCCGCTGCCGCTCTTCAACTGGAACGGCGGGGCCGCGGCGCAGGCGGCGGCCGCGCGAGACCGGGCACAGGCGGAGCTGGACCTGGTGCGCCGCGAAACCGACGCTACGATCGCGCGCGCCCGGCGGGAGCGCACCGCCGCGTTGGCGCGCCTCGAGCGCGACGCCCGCCTGCTCGCGAGCGCCGATCGGGTGGCCGCCATGTCCCTCCAGGCCTACGCCGAGGGCGCGATCCCGCTGGCGAACGTGCTCGAGGCACAGCGCAACGCGCGTGAAGCATTGGGCCGCTACATCGACGACCTGGCGGCGGCGCACACCGCCATCGCCCTCGTCCGGCTCATGACCGCCGCTCCGGACCAGCCGTGAGACGCCTGGGCTGGCTGGTCGTCGCCCTGGCGGGCCTGTACGCCGGCTGCCGCGGCTCACGCGCCGCAGCCGACGCGGACACCGGAGTCCAGGCGGGGACGGCGGTGGCGACGGTGCAGGCGTTCCCGGACGTCGTGAACGCCATCGGCACCGTGGTGCCGCGACCGGGACGCTTCGCCGAGCTCGCCGCCCCGGCGCCGACCCGCGTGGCGCGGATCTTCGTCACGCCGGGCCAGCGCGTGGCCGAGGGAGACTCTCTGATCGAGTTCGAGCGTGCGCCGTTCGACGCCGCGGCGAAGAGCGCCGCCGCCGCGCTCGAAAGCGCCGAGCGGGCGCACGCCCGGGCGGTGCGGCTCGTGCAGGCGGGGATCCTGCCGCAGAAGGACAGCGACCAGGCGGCCGCCGATCTCGCACAAGCCCAGGTCGCCGCGGTCACGGCGCGCCGGGCCCAGCAGCTCGCTACGCTGCGCGCCCCGCTCTCGGGCGTCGTCACGCGGATGAGCGCGGTGCTGGGCGCCACGGCGGACCCGAGTCAGCCCCTGGTCGAGGTCGCGGACCCCGCGGCCCTGGACATCGTGTTCAACGTGTCGCCCGCCGAAGCCGCGCGGATCCACGCGGGAGACGCGGTGGCGCTCTCGACCGGTGAGGGGGCGGGCGCCGCAGTGCTGGGTGAGGGCATGGTGACCGGCGTCGCGGCGACGGTCGACTCTGCCTCCCGTGCGGTGGCCGTCCGTGCCAG
>QHUM01000053.1 GCA_003222135.1 Gemmatimonadota bacterium
GGTCACCGCGGATGAGGGTCACGTCGGACGCCTCCATGGCGATATCGGTCCCCGTCCCGATCGCGATCCCGACGTCCGCTTGGGCCAGCGCCGGCGCGTCGTTGATTCCGTCGCCCACCATCACGACGTGGCCGCCGCGCTGCTGCAGCTTCTTCACCAGCTCGGCCTTTTGGGACGGCAGCACTTCGGGAATCACATCCTCGATCGCCACCTCTTTCGCGACCGCCTCGGCGCCCTTGCGGGAGTCGCCGGACACCATGGTCACCGCGAGCCCCAGTCTCTTCAAGTGCAGGATCGCGTCCTTCGCGGTCGGCTTGATCGGATCGGAGATCGCGATCACGGCATAGACCGTATTGTTCACCACCACGATGACCGGGGTGCGGCCCTGGGCGGCCAGGCGGTCGGCGTCCTGGCCGAGGGAGCCGAGCTCGAGGCTGCGCTCCCGCGCGTGGCGCAGCGAGATCACCTCGATGATGCGACGATCCACCGTGCCACGCGCGCCGCGGCCCTCCATGACCGCGAACTTCTCGACCGGCAGGATGTCGACCTGCTTGTCTTTCGCGGCCCGCAGGATCGCGGCGGCGAGCGGGTGCTCCGAGCGCTGCTCCACCGCCGCCGCCCACTTGAGGACCTCCGCCGGCGCAATGGGCGTCCCGTCGGGCCGCTTCGCGGTGACGATATGCGTCACGGTCGGCTTCCCTTCGGTGATCGTTCCCGTCTTGTCGAGCAGTACGAAGCGCACACGCGACAGCCGCTCGAGCGCTTCCCCGCTCCGGACCAGGATCCCGTGCTCGGCCGCCTTCCCGGTGCCCACGAGGAGCGCCGTCGGCGTCGCCAAGCCGAGCGCGCACGGACAGGCGATGATGAGCACGGTGACGAGGGCGATCGTGGAGAACAGTATGGCCGGCTCTGGCCCGAAGTCGAACCACACCACGAACGCCGCGATGGCGAGCGCGATCACGATCGGGACGAACACCCCAGCGACTCGGTCCGCGAGCCGCTGGATGGGCGCCTTGGTGGACTGGGCGTCTTCGACGAGCTGGACGATCTGGCCCAGGGCCGAGTCCTTGCCCACCCGGAGGGCGCGGAACGTGACGCTGCCGGTCGTGTTCACGGTCGCGCCGATCACCTCGTCGCCGATCTTCTTGGGAACGGGCAACGGCTCGCCGGTGAGCATCGATTCGTCGACCGCCGACGCGCCCTCCGTCACGACGCCGTCGACCGGAATCTTCTCTCCCGGCTTCACGATCACGAGATCGCCCGGGACGACCGCCTCCACCGCGAGCTCGGTTTCCTTGCCGTCCCGCATCACGTGCGCCGTGCGCGCCCTGAGGCCCGCCAGGCGTCGGATCGCCTGCGACGTGCGCCCCTTGGCCCGCGCCTCGAGCAGCCGGCCGAGCAGGATGAGCGCGATGATCGCGGACACGGCCTCGTAGTACACGTCGGCCGGCAACCCCGCCCGCGTGAACACGCCGGGCGCGAGCGTCGCGACGAGCGAGTACAGGAACGCCGCGCCGGTGCCGACCGCGATGAGCGTGTTCATGTCCGCCGTGCGGTGCCGGAAGCCGGCCCAGGCGCCGCGGTAGAACTGCTGGCCCGACCATGCCATCACGGGCAGGGTGAGCAGGGCGAGACCGAGCTTCAGCCACCGCGGGTCGAGCGCCAGCCGTCCGGAGAGCGCCGCATCGAGCCGCAGTGCGAGTGGCATGAGCAGACGCCCCAGCAGGTCGACCGGCCGAAAGGTGGAATCCGCCTGCTCCGCCATCAGCAGCATCGAGCCCACCATCGCGACGACCGCCACCGTGGCGGCGAGCGCGAATTTCCAGGTGAGGCTCTTGATCTCGCGCTGTCGCATGATCCGCTCGCGCTCGGCTGGGTCCTCGGTGGGGATGGGCTCCGCCACCTGGAAGCCCGCCTGCGCGACCGCCTGCTCCAGTGCTGCGGCCGTCGTGGCCCCGGGAACGTAGTCCACGGTGACGCTCTCGGTGGCCTGGTTCGCCGCCGCGCGCACCACGCCCTTCACCCGACCGAGCACCTGCTCGAGGGGCGCAACGCTGGGCGCGTAGTGCAGCTGCTCGACGCCGAACGTGACGCTCGCGCTGCCGCAGTCGTAGCCGGCGGTGCGAACCGTCTTGATCAGCTCGGCGACGCCGGTCTGGGCGTCGTCGTAATCCACGGCGGCTTTCGCCGTCGCGTAATTGACCGTGGCCGCGGCGACTCCGGCGGCGCCGGTCAGCGCCTCCTGCACGGTGGCGGCGCAGGACGCGCAACTCATCCCCTCGATCGGAAGCACGATCCGCGACTTACTCATGGAGCTTGTGGGGCGACGCGGAGGGCCGTCGGTCCGGGCCGGCAGGTTCCACGACGAGGAGTCCCTTCAGCATGTTCATGCCGCAGCGGAAGCGAAACTCGCCCGCCTCCGGCGGTGTGAACTCGACGGCCGTCGTCTGGAAGGCGGGCAGCGCGACGTCGATCCCGAAGTCCTCGAACACCACGCGCTCGGAGCAGTCCGCCGTCTCGTCGCGGTAGAACTGCACTCGGATCGGCGTCCCCGCCCGCACGACGATCGTGTCGGGCGTGTAGCCCCCCTTCACCGTGACGTGCACTTCCTGGACTCCTTCCGCCACGCCCGCCGCGACGGGCGGCCCGCTCGAGTAGAGGAAATACCACAACACCCAGACGATCGCCGCCACCCCGACGGCCGTGACGGCGTACTGCGCGGTGCTCACGCCTTCTCGTAATACTCGATGCCGAGATGGGTGATCTGGTCCTCGCCCATCAGCCACCGCAGCGTGTTCTTCAGTTTGATCTGCTGGATGAAGAGATCGTGCTCGGGGTAGAGCCCCGGCGCGGTCTGCGGGCTCTTGAAGTAGAAGGAGAGCCACTCCTGGATGCCGGAGAGGCGCGCGCGGTGGGCGAGATCGAAGAACAGGGCGAGATCGAGGACGATCGGCGCCGCCAGGATCGAATCACGGCACAGGAAGTCGACCTTGATCTGCATCGGGTAGCCGAGCCACCCGAAGATGTCGATGTTGTCCCAGCCCTCTTTGTTGTCCCCGCGCGGTGGGTAATAGTTGATCCGCACCTTGTGGAAGATGTTCCCGTACAATTCGGGATACTGGTCCGGCTGGAGGATGTACTCGAGCACGCCGAGCTTCGACTCCTCCTTGGTCTTGAACGACTCCGGGTCGTCCAGCACCTCGCCGTCGCGGTTGCCGAGAATGTTGGTCGAATACCAGCCCGCGAGGCCGAGCATCCGCGCCTTGAACGCGGGCGCGAGCACGGTCTTCATCATGGTCTGGCCGGTCTTGAAGTCCTTGCCGCCGATCGGAAGCTTGCGCTCTTCGGCGAGCCGCTCGAGCACCGGGATGTCCACGGTGAGGTTGGGCGCACCGTTGGCGAACGGGATGTTCTCCATCAGCGCCGCATAGGCGTACAGCATCGAGGGAGCGATGGCGGGGTCGTTCTGCTCCATCGCCCGTTCGAAGGCCTCCATGCTCTGGTGGGCGGGACCCGGGGTGAGGTACACCTCCGTGGACGCGGCCCAAATCATCACGAGACGATCGGCGCCGGACGCCTTCTTGAAGGTGCGGATGTCCGCGCGCAGCTGTTCGGCCAGGTCTCGCTTCGTCTTGCCGGTCTTGACGTTGGTGCCGGTCAGGCGCTTCACGTAGTTGCGGTCGAACGCCGCGGGGATCGGTCGGATGCCGTTCAAGAAAGCCGCCACGGGCTCGAGGTGCTGCGGCTCGAGCACGCCCGCTTTTTTCGCAGCGGTGTACGCGTCATCGGGAAACGGATCCCACGCCGCGAACACCAGGTCAGTGAGCCGCGCCAGTGGCACGAACTCGCGAATCTTGGGCGCGCGCTTTTCGGTCCGCTTTCCGAGACGGATCGTCCCCATCTGCGTGAGCGAGCCGATCGGCAGCCCGCCGCCACACCGCACGTTTTCGACCCCGGCGATGAAGGTCGTCGAGACGGCCCCCAATCCCACGAGCATCACGCCGAGCTTCCCCTTGGCGGGCGCGATGTCCCGGCCGGCCGGCTGTGGCACGATCAATGTCCTTTCCGAGATTGCAGCGCCGGTGCGTGACCGGGGAGCGTGTCCCGCTGGCGCGCGGGACGCCCCACGGCCGGCGCTCCGGCGGTGCGGGCGACGTAGAGCACCCGCTGCACGACCGTGACGGTCGTGGCGAGCGCGAGAATCGCGATCAGCCAAAACAGCAATGCCCCCCGGTTCCCGGCCCCGAAGAACAGCGTCGGAGCCCCGAGCAGCAGCACGCGCTCGGCCCGTTGCGCGATCCCGACGCGCGCCGTGAGGCCCAATCCCTCGGCGCGCGCGTGGGTGTACGACACCAGCAGCGAGGCCGCCAGGGCGACGATGCAGCCCAGCACCGCGACGGTCAGGCGGTCCTGCGGCACGCCGCCCCCCAAAAAGTACACGGCGACGCCCGTGAACAGCGCCGCCTCGCCCACCCGATCGAGCGTCGAGTCGTAGAACGCCCCGAACGTCGTCATCATCCCGCCTTCGCGCGCCACCCGACCGTCCACCATGTCGAACACCCCGGAGAGGAGCAGCAGGAACCCGGCCCAGCGGGTCTTGCCCAGCGCGAACGTCATCGCGGACCCGACGACGATCAGCGTGCCGACCGTGGTGAGCACGTTCGGTCGCACGTGCATGCGGATCAGCCACGCGGCCAGCGGAGCCAGCAGCCGTCCGAAGCCGTCCCGCACCGCCTGGGGAATCACGTTCATAGCCCGGGGAAAGTAGCGGGCCGCGGCAAGACTCTCAATAGAGCAAGTACGGGGCTCGCGCGCGACGGAACCGTGCGAGGGCGGGCTCCCAGGCCCGCGCAATCGCGGCCGGCGACCGCCCCGCGACGAGCGCCCGGCGCAGATCGGAACCCGCGGCGAGACGATCGAAGCTGCGCTCGTTGAAGCGCAGCGAGTCCCGGTGCACGGCCCGCAGCGCGGCGAGCAGCGCCACCGCCGTCTTCGTGGGATCATAGCGCGTGCGGTCAGTAACGCGCAGCCGGATGCCGCGCAGCGCAACGCCGCCGTACTTGCCGTCCGTGGGCGCGTCGGGCGTGAACGTAACAGCGGCGACCTCCACGCCCCGGAGCGCATCCCGCATCCCGCCTCCCGCCTCCCGTAGCTGTCGCAACACCGCCGCGGTATCGAGCCACGGCGCGCCCACGAGTTGAAACGCGAGCGACGTCCCCCGACCGACCGAGAGGTTCGTCCCCTCGAACAAACACGTTCCAGGATAATGCATCGCGCTCTCGAGATCGGGCATGTTGGGCGAGGGTTTGACCCATGGCAGCCCGGTGGCATCGTAGTACAGCGAGCGACGCCAGCCGGCCGCGGGGACCACGGTGAGCGCCACGTGGAGGCGCAGCCGATCGTTCGCGAGGCGTAGCAGCTCGCCGAGCGTCATGCCGTGGCGCATGGGGATCGGGAGGAATCCGACGAACGCGGAATCCGGGTCTCCCGCGCGCGCGCGTACGTTCCCCTGCGCCACGTCTCCGCCGATGGGATTGGGTCGATCGAGCACGATGACGGGCTTGCCGCGCCGCGCCGCCTCACGCATCAACTGCGTCGCGCTGGCGGGGTAGGTGTAATAACGAGCGCCGATATCCTGCAGGTCGACCAGGAGGGCGTCCAGGCTGTCGAGCGCGCCGAGCCGGGATAGCGGCGTGCCGCCGTACAAGCTGTAGATTGGAAGACCGCTGGCGGAGTCGAGGGCGTCGGGGAGGCCGGAGCGATCCTCCAGCCCGCGAAAGCCGTGCTCGGGGCTGAACAGCGCCGTCACGCGATAGCCTCCGGCGATCAGCACATCGACGTCGCGGCGGCGGGCGGCGTCGACCCCGGTCTGGTTCGTCAGCAAGCCGAGGCGTTTGTGGGCGATGAGGTGGGCGGAGTCGGCGAGCACGACGTCGATCCCGGGACGGACCTGTGCGCCCGCGGACCCGGCGCAGGCGAGCAACCCCAACAGTGAGACACGATGCAGGCGCATAGACTCCTGGCCCTGGTGTTGGTGACCGGCTGCGCGTCCCCTCCTGCGCGCGTGCTGCCACGACCGTCCGAAACCCGTCCGGTGCCGCCGCCGGAAGCGAGCCGGCCGGTGGATTCGCTGCTGGCTGCGCTGAGCACGCGACAGCGGATCGCTCAGCTCGTCGTTCCCTGGCTCGCCGGAAACTACACCGCGTTCGACGATTCGCTGTTCCAGGTGGCGGCGCGCTGGGTCGACTCGCTCGAAGTGGGGGGGCTCATCATCTCCGTCGGTTCCCCCTTCGACATTGCCGCCAAACTCAACGCGCTGCAGCGCCGCTCGCGGCTGCCGTTGCTCATCTCGGCGGACCTGGAATGGGGAGCGGGGATGCGCGTCATCGGCGCCACCACGTTCCCCCAGATCATGGCGGTGGGCGCGACCGGAAACTCCCGGGACGCCTACACCATCGGCGAGGCAGCGGCCACCGAGGGCCGCGCGGTCGGGATCCACGTCAATTTCGCCCCGGACGCTGACGTCAACAACAACCCCCTGAATCCCATCATCAACGTCCGCTCGTTCGGCGAGGACCCGCGGGCGGTGTCGCGGCTGGTGCAGGAATACGTCCGCGGGCTGCACGACCACGGGATGCTGGCGACCCTCAAGCACTTCCCCGGCCACGGCGACACGCAGAGCGATTCGCACATCGGTCTCCCCGTGATCACCGCGGGGTACCCGCGACTCGACTCGCTCGAGCTGGTGCCGTTCCGGGGCGGCATCTCGGCGGGAGCGGACGTCGTGATGAGCGCCCACATCGCCTTCCCCTCCTTCACGGGCTCGAACGATCCGGCAACCCTGTCGGCCGCCGTGCTGAGCGGCCTGCTGCGCGACTCGCTGCACTTCCACGGATTGGTCGTGACCGATGCGCTCACGATGGGCGCGATCGTCGCCAAGTACGGTGCCGGCGAAGCGACGGTGCGGGCCTTCCTCGCGGGCTCCGATCTGCTCCTCATGCCGGCGGACCCCGATTCGGCCATCAACGCCATGACGGCAGCCGTCCTGGGCGGCCGCATCAGCCACGACCGCCTGGACGAGTCGGTGCGTCGCATGCTCGAGATCAAGCGGCGGCTCGGCCTGGTGACCCACCGGGTCGTGGCGCTCGATTCGATCATGACCATCGTGGGGAGCAAGCGGTTCCAGGATGCCGCGAACGACCTCGCCGTCCGCGCGCTCACGCTGGTGCGCGACGTGGGCGGCGGGCTGCACGCCCTGCGCGGCAAGCCCTCCCGCTTCGCCCTCATCGCCTACGCCGACGAAAACAACGGGGCTGCGGGCCAGTACATGACCGAGCTGCTGCGCCAGGGAGGCGACACGGTCGACTACTTCCGGCTGTGGCCGATGTCCGGGCCGCTCTCCTACGACTCGGCGCGGACGGTGATCGCCCGGACGCCCGCGACCGTGTTCGTTGCGAACGTGCGGCCGATCTCGTGGCGCGGCAACATCGCGCTCCCCGATTCGCTCGCCCAGCTCGTCACGGCGACCGACGTGACCCGTCCCACGGTCCTCGTGTCGCTGGGCAGCCCGTATCTCCTGAGCCAGGCGCCCGCAACCAAGTGCTACCTGATCGCCTGGAGCGGTGGGCGCGCGTCCGAGCGCGCCGTCGCCCTCGCGTTGCTC
The DNA here is from genome assembly GCA_003222135.1 of Gemmatimonadota bacterium. Classification (GTDB taxonomy): domain Bacteria; phylum Gemmatimonadota; class Gemmatimonadetes; order Gemmatimonadales; family GWC2-71-9; genus 20CM-4-69-16. Next base: position 7,664 of record QHUM01000053.1, read on the forward strand.
GGGAGGGTGCCGATCGCCGGACACCTGCCGATTCGCGTCCCACCAGACTACCCCATCGGGTTCGGCGTGACGATCCCCACCGCGCATCCATGAGCGCGCGCACGCTCGCCGTACTCGCCGGCCTAGCGGCCGCGTGCCGCACCGCCGCGCCGCTGCCGGCGAGCACCGGCATCCCGCCCGCCCCGCCCGCGAACCTCGGGTTCGACAGCACGCGGCTCGCCACCGCCGCCGCCTACCTGACAGCCGAAGCGGACAGCGGCGCGTTCCCCGGGGCGGTGCTGGCGGTCGGGCGCCACGGGCGGCTCGCGCTCCTCGCCGCCGTCGGACACTACGGGAAGGGCGGGGCCGACGACGCGCGCCCGGTCGAGCCGGAGACGATCTACGATCTCGCCTCGCTCACCAAGGTGGTCGGGCTCACGAGCGCGTGCATGCTGCTGGTCGACGAGGGGAAGCTCGCGCTCGACGCGCCGGTGCAGCGCTACCTGCCGGAATTCCGGGGCGACGGCAAGGAAGGGGTGACGATCCGTCATCTGCTGACCCATTCATCGGGGCTTCCCGCGTGGCGCCCGCTCTACCAGGAAGCCGACTCGCGCGCAACCGCACTCTGGGTCGTGAACACCACGCCGCTGGTGACTCCGCCGGGGAAAGCGTACGTGTACTCGGATCTGGGTGCGATCGTGCTCACCCAGGTGGTCGAGCGCATCACAGGTGAATCGCTGGACCGGTTCCTCGAGCGGCGCGTCTTTCGCCCGCTGGGGATGCCCGCGACGCGTTACCTCCCCCCGGGGCCCTGGCGCGAGCGGATCGCGCCCACGGAGCAAGACACCAGCTACCGCCACCGGCTGCTGCGCGGTGAGGTGCACGACGAAAACGCGGGCCGGCTGGGCGGCGTGTCCGGTCACGCCGGCCTGTTCTCCAACGCCCTCGATCTGTCACGCTTCGCGGCGATGTTGTTGAACGGCGGCTCGTGGGACACGGTACGGCTGATTCACTCCGAGACCATCGCGGACTTCACGCGGCGCCAGGACGTCGTCCCGGGCTCGTCGCGCGCACTCGGCTGGGACACGCCCCCCGACCCGCTCGAGTCGACCTCGAGCGCCGGGACCAAGCTGTCGCCGCGGGCGTTCGGCCACACGGGGTTCACGGGCACGTCGCTGTGGATGGATCCGCAGCAGGACCTGTTCATTATTCTGCTCACGAACCGCGTCCATCCCACCCGCGCCAATACGGCCATCCTCAAGGTCCGGCCGCACGTGGCTGACCTCGTAGTCGCCGCCCTCACCCACCCGGAGCTCTAGGGGCGCGTTACTCGACGACGGTGCGCCACCCGCGCCGCGACAGGTCGCGGTAGATCACCGCACCGGCGATGGCACTGAGGCCAAGCATGAGGATGCCGGGCCGCGTCTCGTGCAACAGCAGCTTGCCGACGCCGAACAATGCCCCGTAGACGAGCACGCAGCCGGCGACCCAGTCGAGCAGATTCGCCAGGCCATCGGTCGACGGACGCACGTCAGGGGCGCGCGCGGCGACAGGCCCCCAGCCCAGGCGCGACGGGCGGGTGCGGCGGTAGAAGGCGACCAGCGTCGCGTCGCTCTCGGGGCGCGTCGTGTAGGTGACGACCAGCCACACCACGGTCGTGACGGCTACCGTGACGAGCACGATGCGCGCGAAATCCAGCGGCAGGTCGCTGTCGAGCCCGCCGACCGTCTGCAATAGGACCGACACGACGAACGCCGTGATCATCGCCGACACCTCGCTCCAGGCGTTGATGCGCCACCAATACCAGCGCAACAGCAGCACGGCGCCCGTCCCGGCCCCCGTAATGATCAACAGCTTCCAGGCGCCGCCGATCGACTCGATGCGAAAGGCCACCGCCGCGGAGATAACGGTGAGCAGCGCCGTCGCGAGCCGCGACGCGAGCACGTAGTGCGGCTCGCCGGCGTCGCGGCGTACGAAGCGGCGATAGAAGTCGTTCACGAGATAGCTCGCACCCCAGTTGAGCTGGGTGGCGATCGTGGACATGAAGGCCGCCGCGAACGCCGCGACCATGAGGCCGCGCAGCGACGACGGCAGGTAGTCGATCATGACGCGGATGTACCCGGTTTCCGGGTCCTTCAAGCCGGGGAACAGGATCAGCGACGCCAGCGCCACGAGGATCCAGGGCCAGGGGCGCACGGCATAGTGCGCGATGTTGAACCACAGCGTCGCGAGTAACGAGTGCTTCTCGTCTTTCGCGCTGAGCATCCGCTGCGCCACGTAGCCACCGCCGCCGGGCTCGGCCCCCGGGTACCACGTGGCCCACCAGTTCACCGCGATGTAGACGAAGAAGGTGAGCATCGGCATCCACACCGAGCCGATCTCCGGCACGAAGCCCAGCGCCGAGCCGCGTCCGCTAGCTACGAGCTTCGTCTTCATCGCCTCGATCCCGCCCACGGCCTTGACCGCCACGATCGCCAGCACGATCACCATGCCCATCTTGATGACGAACTGAAACAGGTCGGTCACCAGCACCCCCCACAGCCCGGAGAGCGTCGAGATCGCCGACGTGAGCACGATCAACCCGACCACGATCCACAGCGCCTCGCCTTTCGAGATGGTGAAGACCAACTCGAGGATCTTCGCCATCGCGAGGTTCACCCATCCCAGGATGATGCAGTTGATGAGCAGACCCAAATAGAGCGCGCGGAAACCGCGCAGGAACGCGGCCGGCGGGCCGGCGTAACGGAGCTCGGAGAACTCGATGTCGGTCATCACCCCGGCGCGCCGCCACAAGCGGGCGTAGAAGAACACGGTCAGCATGCCGCTCGCCAGGAGGTTCCACCACAGCCAGTTGCCGGCGATCCCGTTCTTCGCCACGAGGCCGGTGACCACGAGCGGCGTGTCGGCGGCGAACGTGGTCGCGACCATCGAGGTGCCCGCGAGCCACCAGGGGACGTTTCTCCCCGACAGGAAGAACTCGGCCGTGTTGCGGCTGGCGCGGCCCTTGTAATACAGACCGACCGCCACGTTGAAGGCGAAGTAGAGGGCGATGATCGACCAATCGAGGAAGTCGAGGCGCATGCGCGAACGATTCCGTGATGGAGGCACCCCAATTGGGGGAACGACGGGCTGGGATGCAAGCGGGTGGTTGACACGCCGGCTCGGCCTACCTAACTTCCTGTCTGATCGGAGGATACATCATGGCGACGACGCAGAAGGCGGCCCCCATCACGCTCACGGTCACCGACAAGGCGGCCGTGGAAGTGAGAAAGTTCATGGCGGAGGAGCACGTCGCACCGGAGACCGCCGGCCTGCGGGTCGGCGTGCTGCCGGGCGGCTGCTCGGGATTCCGCTACAGTCTGAGCATCGAGGACAAACCCGCCGACGACGACATCGTGATCGAGAGCGGCGGCGTGCGCTGCTTCGTAGACAGCTTCAGCGCCCAGTATTTGAACGGCGTGACGTTGGACTACAAGAGCAATTTCCAGGAATCGGGCTTCGCGTTCGACAACCCGAACGCCACGGGTGGCTGCGGCTGCGGGTCGTCGTTCACCGTCTGACCCCGTTGGTCCGTCCCGCCTCGGTAGTGCAGGCCCGCGCACGGCGCGGGCCTTTTTGCTAGTGCGCCCGCTCGACGTTGCGGTCATTTTCCTGTATTTCGCGGCGGTGATCGCCGCGGGACTGCTGCTCGCCGGCCGCCAGCGCGACGCGAGCGATTACTTCCTGGGCCACCGGGGACTGCCGTGGTGGGCGCTGATGTTCTCGATCGTCGCGACGGAGACGTCGGCGGTCACGGTCATCTCGGTCCCGGGCCTCGCAGCACGAGGGAACCTCACTTTCCTGCAGATCTCGTTCGGCTACCTGGCCGGCCGGATCGGAGTCGCCGCGCTGCTCCTGCCCGGCTACTTCGAGGGGACGCAGGATACAGCGTACCAGCGCCTCGAGCGGCGCTTCGGACCGGTCGCGCGGCGTACGGCCTCGGGGGTCTTCCTCGTGACCCGCGCGCTCGCCGACTGCGTGCGGATCTTCGCCACCGCCATCCCGCTCGCCATCATCACGCACTGGAACCTCGCCGCAGGGATCCTGGCGATCGGGATGGTCACGCTCGTCTACACGTGGGTCGGCGGCCTGCGCGCCGTGGTGTGGGTGGACGCGATCCAGCTCGGCGTGTACCTGCTCGGCGGCATCGCGACGCTCGTCGTCGCCACGCATCTGGCGGGCGGCCTCGGCGCCTTCGCACGCGCTTGGGATGCGGGCAAGCTCACCGCGCTCGACTTCCGACCATCGTTCACGGTCCTGTACACGTTCTGGGGCGGTCTCATAGGCGGCGCGCTCCTGGCCGCCGCCTCGCACGGGACCGATCATCTGATCGTCCAGCGGCTGCTCGCGGCCCGGGGCCTGCGGGATGCGCAACGCGCGTTGATCGGATCGGGTGTGTTCATCATCGCGCAATTCGCGCTGTTCCTGCTCGTCGGGACGGCCCTGTGGCTCGCCGGGGCCGACCACGCGGGCATGCGGAGCGACGCGATCTATCCGACGTTCGTGATCACGCAGCTGCCCACCGGGCTCGCCGGCCTGGTGGTCGCCGGGATCCTCGCCGCGGCGATGAGCAGCCACGCGTCGGCCGTCAACTCGCTCGCCTCCGCCTCGACTCACGACTTTTACGCGCCGCTCACCGGCCGTCAGGGCCCGGCGCATCTCCTGTGGGTGGGCCGCTGGCTGACGCTGGTGTGGACCGCCGTGCTCGTGACCGGCGCGATGGCGTTTCGGAGCCAGAACACGCCCGTGGTCCAGCTCGCCCTCAGCATCGCGTCGGTCACGTACGGCAGCCTGCTGGGCACCTACGTGCTCGGGGGCGTGTGGCCTCGCGCCCGGCAGTCCGATGTGATCGTCGCGATCGTCGTGAGCGCCGTCGTGATGACGCCGGTCGTGCTGGGCAACGTGATACCGGGCTTCCCGTGGCGCTGGCTCCCGGGGCTCGCGTGGCCGTGGTACGTGCCGCTCGGGACCGGCGTGACGGTGGCGGTGGGGATGCTCGCGTCGCTGGTCGGACGGGCGGACCCTAAAGGACTCCCTGAGGGTCGCGGCCCGACCGGCGGACCGACTATCCGGGCGGCATGACTCCACCGCCCGCCCGTCCGTCCGACCGGCTGCGACCGTCAGGAAGTCCTTTAGGGACCACCATCTTTCTCGGCGCCGACGCCGGCGGGTCCCACTCCACTGTGGTGATCGGGACCGCCGAGTTGACGATCCTCGGCCGCGCCGACGGACCGCCCGCCGCGATGAAGCCAGGGGGCGCCCCGGCCTCGGCCGCTGTGCTGAGCGAGACCGGGCGCCGCGCCGCGGCGCAAGCGGACGTCGACCTCCCGGTGGAGCGGGCAGTCATAGCGGCGGCCGGAGCAGGACGGCTCCAGGAGCAGGCGGAGTTGGAAGGCGCCCTCGTGCACGCCGGGCTGGCCCGTCGCGTGCGCGTCATGGCGGACGGCGAGGTCGCGCTCTCCATGGCGTTCGCGGACGGAACCGGGATCATCGTCAGCGCGGGCACCGGCTCTATCGCGTACGCGCGCGATCCAGCGGGGCAGCTGCACCGCGCGGGCGGCTATGGCTGGCAGCTGGGGGACGAGGGCGGCGGGTACTGGCTGGGGCGACGCGCGCTGGACGTCGCCGCGCGCGCTCAGGACGGGCGTGGCGAAGGCTCCACCTTGCTCGCCCGCCTGTTGGGAGCGCTCGGGCTGCAGACGTTCGACGATCTGGTCCGCTGGACAGCGACCGCGACGCCGGCCCAGGTCGCCGCGCTGGCGCCGCACGTCCTCAACGCGGCGCGCGACGGGGAGGCCGTGGCCCTGCGCGCGGTGCAAGACGCGGCGCGAGAGCTCGTTGCCCTCGTCGTCGCCCTCGAGCGACACTACCCCGGGACGACCGCCGTCTCGGTGGCGACGGCGGGCGGCCTGCTGGTCCCCCACTCTCCTCTCGCCGACGCCTTCCGCGACCGGCTTGCCGCGGAGTCGAAGCGGGCGCGGCTGGTCAGCACCAAGGTCGACACGCCGGTCGGGGCGCTCCAGCTGGCCGTGCGGATGGCGTAGGGACGCGATAGGGCGGAGGTCGCGGAGTCCGGCTCCGCGACAAAAATACGCAGTCGCTCGCCGGACCCCGCGACCTCCGCCCTCGTACGCGCCTGCTACGCTGCCGGCGCCAACCTCACGTCCCCGCCCACGGCGCGCGGGTCCCAGTCGCTTTCGGTGCGTGCCACGTACACCGCCGCCGTCAGGTCGCCGCACACGTTCACCGTGGTGCGGCACATGTCGAGGATGCGGTCGACGCCCAGAATGATCGCGATGCCCTCGGCCGGCACACCGACTGTGGCAAGCACGACCATCAAGAGCGGCAATGAGCCGCCCGGCACTCCCGCCGCACCGACCGCCGTGATGACGCTCAGGATCAGGACGATGATCTGAGTGCCGAGATCGAGCGACACGCCGAACACCTGCGCGAGGAAGAGCACGGTCACGCCTTCGTACAGCGCCGTGCCGTTCATACACATCGTCGAGCCGAGCGGCAAGACGAAGCCGGCGATCTGCGGCGGGATCTTCAGCTCCTCCTCTGCCACGGCGATGTTCGTGGGGAGCGTCGCGTTGCTCGAGCTGGTCGAGAACGCTGTGATGATACTCGCACGGATGCGGCTCCAGAACACGCGCGGGTCGAGGCCACCGAGCAGCCGTACGAGGAGCGACAGGCTCACGGTTCCATGGATCACGAGCCCCGCCACGACGACGACGACGTACAGCCCGAGCTGGCGCAGCAGCCCCCAGCCGAAGCGTGAGGTCGTGAAAAAGATGAGCCCGAACACGCCGTAGGGAGCGAGCTTCATCGCGAGGTCGATGATCTTCACCACCGCCTCGCCGATGGCGTCCAGCACGCGAAGCAAGGGCCGCGCCTTGTCCTCCGGGATGAGCGTGAGCGCCGCGCCGAACACCAGCGAGAAAAAGATCACGCCCAGCAGGTCCATCCCGGCCGCCGCCTGGATCGGGTTGCGCGGCACCATGTTCACGAACGTCTCGACGCCGAACCGGGTCGAGCCGGCGGCCTGGAGCCCTTGCGCCTGCGAGCGATACGTCGCCATCAGCTGCTCGCGCACCTCCGGGGCGAGGCCCGCGCCCGGCTGGAACGCGTTGACGAGCACGAGGCCGATGGCGGCCGATAGCGCCGTCGAGAGTAAGAAGTACACGAGCGTCCGGATGCCGACACGGCCCACCTTGCGGATATCGCCAATCCCCGCAACGCCCAGCGTGATGGACGTGAAGACGAGCGGGATCACCGTCATGAGCAGCATCCGGAGGAACACCTGCCCCACCGGCCCCGCGACATTGTCGCCGAGCCAATGCACCCACGTCGCCCCCGGGGCGAGCGTGTTCGCGGCGATGCCGCTCGCGGCGCCGAGCACGAGGCCCAGGACGATCTTGCTGTGAAGCCTCACGGCGCCGGGTGAGACGCCACGTGCAGCTTGCTGTGGCGATAGCCGTAGAAGATGTAGAGCGCGAGACCGATGATCAGCCAGACGGCGAAGCGCACCCAGGTCTCGAGCGGCAGCCCGACCATCACGAACAGGCACAGGACGGCGCCCGTGAGTGCCACGACCCACACGAACGGCACCCGGAACGGCCGGGGGCGCTCGCGGTCGGTGTAGCGCAGCACGAGCACGCCGATGCACACGAGGACGAACGCGAACAGCGTGCCGATATTGGTGAGGTTGTACGTTTCGCCGGCATCCCCGATGAGCGACCACAGTCCCACGAAGACGCCCGTGATCAGCGTCGTGATGTGGGGCACGCGGGTTCTGGCGTGGACCCGCGCCGCCCACGGCGGCAGCAGGCCGTCCCGCCCCATCGCGAAGAAGATGCGCGGCTGCCCGTACTGGAACACCAGCAGCACCGCCGACATCGAGATGATCGCGCCCAGGGCGACGATCCAGCCCACCGTCGTGAACCCCGCGCTGTTCAGCGCCTTGGCTAGCGGGTCGGCGACGGCGAGCTCGGTGTAGGGCACCATGCCGGTGAGCACGGCGCCCACGATCATGTAGATCACGGTGCAGATGGCGAGGCCGCCCAGGATGCCGATCGGCAGATTGCGCTGGGGGTTCTTCGTCTCCTCGGCCGCCGTCGAAATCGCATCGAACCCGATGTAGGCGAAGAACACGATCGCCGCTCCCTGGTGCACGCCGCGGAAGCCGTTCGGAGCAAACGGGTGATAGTTCGCGGTACTGATGTGCGTCAACCCGGCCACGACGAACAGTCCCAGCACGAGCAGCTTGATCGTCACCATGATGTTGTTCGCCGTGGCGCTCTCGCGCACGCCGAGCATGAGCAGCCAGGTGACCAACATGACGATCACGAACGCCGGGACGTTCAGGAGCATCGGGATACCGGCCAGATGGGGGGCGCTCTGGAGCAGGCCGTGCTGGGCCGGATCGGGGGAGAGGAGCGCCGTTCGGTACCCCGTCGTAAGCCAGACGGGCAGCTGGACGTTGAAGCTGCGCAGCAGCGATGTGAAGTAATCACCCCAGGAGATGGCGACGGCCACGTTGCCGACGGCGTACTCGAGGATCAGGTCCCAGCCGATGATCCAGGCGACGATCTCGCCGAGCGTCGCGTACGAGTAGGCGTAGGCGCTGCCCGCCTGGGGGATCATGGCCGCCAGCTCGGCGTAGCACAGCCCGGCCAGCGCGCAGGCCACGCCGAGGAACAGGAATGACAGCACCAGCGCCGGCCCGGCGCCGCTGCGCACCAGATGCCCGGCGGCGTCGTACTGTCCGGCCGCCGCCGTGCCGATCGCTCCGAAGATCCCGGCGCCGATCACTGCCCCGATCCCGAGCATCACGAGATCGCCGGCGCCCAGCGCGCGCTTCAGGGCGTACGGGCTCTCGCCCTCAACCACCAGCTCCGCAATCGGCTTGCGGGCGAAGAGCTGCCTAGACAAACAAGGGCGCCAGCACGAGCGTCACCGTGCTCAACAGCTTGATGAGCACGTGGAGCGACGGCCCCGCAGTGTCCTTGAAGGGATCGCCGACGGTGTCGCCCACGACGGCCGCTTTGTGGGTCGGGCTTCCCTTGCCGCCGTACTCACCCGTCTCGATGAACTTTTTGGCGTTGTCCCATGCGCCGCCGCCGTTGTTGAGCAGCAACGCCATGAGGATCCCACCGATCGTCCCGACCATGAGGAACGCGGCCACGGTCTCGGCGCCGAGGTGGAACAGCTTGAAGAACAGCCCCACCGCGATCGGCATCGCCACCGCGAGCAGCCCCGGTGCCACCATCGCCTTGAGGGCGCCGATGGTCACGATATCCACGGCGGTGCCGTAGTCGGGACGCGATGTCCCCTTGAGGATGCCGGGGTCCGCCTGGAACTGGCGCCGGACCTCCTTGATCACGCTCACGGCCGCCTTCGTCACCGCGCCGATCGCGAGCGCCGAGAACCAGAACACCAGCATCGCGCCCAGCAGGCCGCCCACGAACACCTCGGGCTTCGAGATGTCGACGGCAGCGAGCGGGGACCCGAGGAGGGCCACCTCGTCCAGATACGCCGAAAACAGCAGGAACGCCGCGAGCGCCGCCGAGCCGATGGCGTACCCCTTGGTGAGCGCCTTGGTCGTGTTGCCGACCGCGTCGAGTCGATCGGTGCGCTTGCGGATCGCCTCGGGCTGGTGCGACATCTCGATGATGCCCCCGGCGTTGTCGGTGATGGGCCCGAAGGTGTCCATCGCGAGGATGTAGGCGGCGGTGCCGAGCATGCCCATCGTCGCCACCGCGGTGCCGAACAACCCCGAGTGCGCAAGTCCGCTCGAGGCGCCGAGGTGGTACGAAGCGATGATCGCGACCGAGATCGTGAAGGTGGGCAGCGCGGTGCACTCGAGCGCCACGGCGAACCCGGCGATGATATTCGTCGCCGGCCCCGTGACGGAAGCGGCGGCGATCGATTTCACGGGACGGTAGCGGTATTCAGTGTAGTACTGGGTGATGTAGACGAAGGCAATCGAAGTGGCGATCCCGATAACGCCGCACAGGGCGAAGTGCCACCAGGCGGCGGGGTGTCCAGCGGGATTGAGCAGCCAGTACGTCCCTCCGACGAACCCGAAGGCGGCGAGCACGGCGGTCCACATGTAGCCGCGATTGAGCGCGTGCATCGGATCTTCGTCTTCGCGAGCCTTCACCACCAGGACCCCGATGATGGACGCGATAAGCCCGAACGCCCGCGCCACCAGCGGAAACAGCATGAGACCCACGACCTGCGTCGGGCTGAAGACGCCGGGGTTCGCCAGCGCGAGCCCCGAGCCGAGGATCATGGCACCGATGTTCTCGGCCGCCGTGGACTCGAACAGGTCGGCACCGCGCCCCGCGCAGTCGCCGACGTTGTCGCCCACCAGATCCGCGATCACCGCCGGGTTGCGCGGATCGTCTTCAGGGATCCCCGCCTCCACCTTCCCGACCAGATCGGCGCCCACGTCAGCGGCCTTGGTGTAGATGCCACCGCCCAGCTGCGCGAACAGCGCGACGAACGACGCCCCGAAGCCGTAGCCCACGATCATCAGGGGGATCTTGGTCGGCTCGAAGTGCAGGGCGTCGAGCACGCTGTACAGCAGGCCGACGCCGAACAGGCTCATCGCCACCACGAACAGTCCGCTCACGGCGCCGCCCCGCAGCGCGATCTGCAGCGCCTTGTTGAGGCTCGAGCGCGCCGCGCTGGCGGTCCGGATGTTCGAGCGGACGGCGACGTACATCCCCACGAGACCGGCCACGCCGGAGCAGAACGCGCCGAACAGGAACGAAAGCGTCGTCGTGAGCGCGAGCGTCGTCGCCGCAGGCTCGCCGGAGTGGGGTTTGCGGAAGAACGCGTACAGCACGTAGATGAGCACGCCGAGCGCGATACTGAGGAGACCGATCGTGCGGTATTGGCGCCGCAGGAACGCCTCGGCGCCCTCCTGGATCGCATCGGAGATCTTCCGCATTTCGGGGGTGCCGTTGTCTTGCCGCAGCACGAAGCCGCGCAGACTCCACGCGACGGCCAGGGCGAGAACAGAGAGCCCCAGGACGAGAGCAATCAGCATAGTGAGTTGTGGCTCCTTGGAGCCCACCCTCAGGGCGGGCTAGTTACCGATACGCAGGGGGACCAGTACGATGCTCGCCACGTTCTGCCCGTCCCGTGTGTGGGCCGGGTAGAACTGGTACGCCATCATGCGCTGCTGGAACTCCCGGCGGTAGGCCGCGTCGGCGATCGGCGGATCGATCTCGACCCGAGTGACGCGCCCGTCAGCCGCAACCCAAAACTTGATGACGTAGGCGCGACCGGCCACGGAGCCGGGAACCTTGGCCAGCGGCGGCAGAATCGCCGTCCGCGGCGAGGCGACGAAAATGTAACCGCCTTCGCCTCCCGTTCCAGGCCCCGGGGCGGCCCCGGGGCCGCCGCCCGCGCCGCCTCCCTGCCCCGCGCCAGCGCCCGGCCCCGCTCCGGCGACGCCCGCCGCCATACCGGCGAGCGGCGGGGGGTGCGGCACCTCGAGGGGCGGCAGGTCGAGCTTCAGCGGGGGCAGGGCCCGAAGATCGGAGAAGGCAACGGCAGGCGTGGCGGGCACGTCCACCGCCGTCGGCCCGGCAGCGGGCAGCGTGAAGAAATTGATGTGGGGTCGTCCCGACCCGTCCTCCCCTCCCCCGCCGCGCCCCGGCGCGCCTGGGAGGCGCTGCAGCAGCTCCCGGCCGCGAACGATGACCAGCACGATGATGAGCCCGTGCAGCACCAGCGACACGACGGCCCCCGTCCCCAGCCGCCTCCGGCCGAGGGGGAGACGCAGTCCGGGCATGGCCGGTCGCTCGGTCGGCGGGAGTGCTGTCACGAGGGATAGATACCCCGACAGGCAAGGAGGGACACACACAAACGCAGAGGGGCGCAGCACGCTGCGCCCCTACCACGTATCCCGGGCCCTTCCCGGCTACTGCTTGCCCGGCTCCGTCGGCGTAAAGCCGATCACCTGCACGCCGGCGCCGTGCGCGATGTCCATCGCCTGCATCACCTCGCCGTACTTCCGATTCGGTGCCGCCTTGACGAACAAGAGCTTCGCGGGGCGCGGGTCGAACACCTGGTGAAACGCCTGGTCGAGCTGAGTCACCGAGTAGGGTTGCCCGTTGATCGCATACGACCCGTCTGCCTTGAGCTCGAGCACGATCTGGCTGGACGGCTTCTCTTTCGTTTTCTGCTGTTGTTTGGGCGGGACCTGGACGTCGAACGCCTTGCGCGACATCGGCTGCGTGATCATGAAGATGATCAGCAGCACCAGCAGCACGTCGATCAGCGGCGTGACGTTGATGTCCGAGCTGAGCCCGTCGCCCCCACCCGTGGACCCCATCGACATGGGTCAGCCCCCTTCCTTCTTCTTGGTGAGCGACTGCTTCTGCTCGGTGATCGCAGCCACCACGCGCGCGCCGGCCTGGCGCGCGATCTCGATCGCCTGCTGCACGCGGCCGAACTCGATGTTTTGGTCGGCTTTGAAAAACAGGATCTTGTCCTTGGTGCGGTTGGCGTAGATGCTCTCCAACCGGGCCGGCAGGTCCGCATCCTTGATCTGCCTCGGCCCCTCGCCCAAGTCGAGAAAGAACTTGCCGTCCCGGTCGATGCCGAGCCGGACCTCGTCGGGTCCTTCGGGCCGGAGCTCCGGATTCTCGGAGCGCGGGATCGTGGCCTGGAAGCCCGCGGCGATGATCGGGGTCACGATCATGAAGATGATGAGCAGCACGAGCATCACGTCGATCAACGGCGTGACGTTGATGTCGGCCTTGACCGCCGACTTGGCGCTGGCGCTAGTGACTGATAGGGCCACTGGACTGAGACGCCTTCTGCGTCTGGAATTCCTTGGTGAAGATCGAGCGGCCGAATTCGGAGCCAACGCTCTTGATCAAGTAGTCGATCAGCTCTTTGGACGTGTACGTCATCTCCACGGACAAGAAGTCGATCTTGGTGCTGAAGTAGTTGTACAGCCACACCGCAGGAATCGCGACGATGAGGCCGAACGCGGTCGTGATGAGCGCTTCCGCGATACCGGACGACACCGAGGCGAGCGAGCCGCCGCCGCCCGACGCCGCCATGCCCGTGAACGCGTTCACGATCCCCATCACGGTGCCGAGCAATCCCACGAACGGGGCGGTCGAGCCCGTCGTCGCGAGGATGCCCAGGCCGCGCTTCAGCTCCGCCGCGACGATCAGCATCTCGCGCTCTACGGCCCGCTCCACCGAGTTGATGTCGGCGGCGGTGATCGTGGCCCGGTCGCGCAGCAGCGGCTTCACTTCCGAGAGCGCCTCGCCCACGACCCGCGCCACGTGGCTGCGCTTCTGCTTCTCGGCCAGCTTGATGGCGCCGTCGAGCTGCTCCTCCTGGAGGAAGCGCGAGAACTCGGGCGCGAACTTCTGCGTCTCCTTCTGCGACCGCCACAGTTGCCACAACTTCTGGAACGAGCTGGTCCACGAGATCAACGACATCAGGAACAACACGACGACGATGAACTTCGCGAACGGGCCCATCGATACAAACAGATCGTAGAGCGAGAGGCTCATGTCCTAGAGGCTCCTTCGGGCCTTGAGCGGGTGCGGGCCTAGCGGCCGGTGATCTTGAAGTCGATCGGAATGTTGATCAGCACGCGTACCGCCCGCCCGTGTACCCGGGCCGGACGGAACAGCGCTTTGACCACGTACGTCTTGGCCGGCTGGTCGAAGCCGGGGTTGGGACTCGAAATGACCTTGAGCGATGGCGGCTCGGCCCGGCCGGTCGTGTCGATGATCGCCTGGACCATCACCCGGCCCTGAATCCCCGCCTGGCGCAGCAGCTCGGGGTACTGCGGTTGCGGACCGGAGAGGACCGACGGCTTCTCCTCGACGATCGCTTCCATGAACACTTCGTTGCCCGTCGGCACCATCCCGGTCCCGATGCCGCCTTCGACGCCCGTGCCGGAATAGTCCTTGGGATCGAACTTTTCCTGCAGGTTCACCGGCGGGATGTTGGTCGGGATGACGTCGGGGGCGACGACCGTCTGGAACCCCTTGAGCGGCACATCGAGCTGCACCGGCTGCTGCTCCGGCGGCTTCTGCTGCTGCTGCTGATCGAGGAACACCATCGCGGTGTCCACCTTGACCGAGTGGTCGGTCTGGCCGGCGTTGAGCGTCGCGTACACCGCTCCCGCGATAATCGCCGTGTGGACCGTCAGCGAAACGAAGCCGACGCTGAACGCCTTCTTGCTGTTTTTCTTCCGCTTGGACTCAATCAAGACGTCGAACACGACCATCCTCCGGTGCCCGGTACGTATGTAATACTGCACTTTCGCCTTGGCCCGCTAGTAGAGCGCGCATTACAAAACGATGACAGCCGGGTGAGGGGTCGGCGTCGGCGCCGGGAGACGTTGCTGTGGCGCAGGGGCAGGTGTGGCCCCCTTTCGACGCCGGAGCGGGTTCCTGGATTCGTCTCGATGCCGTAGCCGATCATCCCCCTGACCTCCGCGGCCAAGCCGACGCCCGGCCACCCCGGAGCACACCACCACACCGTCGGCGCGGCCGGGTGGCGAGGGAGCAAGAGGTGTGCCCTGCAGCCCCCACGGCACTAGCGCGCGGTGGTGATGGCAAAGTCGATCGGCACCCGCACCAGGACCCGCACCGCCCGCCCGTGTACGCGCGCCGGGCGAAACAACGCGCGCATCACGTAGTCGCGCGCCGGGGCGACGAACCCCGGATGCAGAGTTGCGACGATCACGACCGAACTCGGCTCGGCGCGGCCGAGGGTGTCCACAACCGCTTCGACGACGACGCGGCCCTTGATGCCCGCGCGTCTCAGACCCTCCGGGTAGCGGGGCGCGGGCCCCGCGAGGAGCAGCGGAAGCTCGTCGACTGATGCAGCGCTCAGCGGTCCCGCTTCCTTACCGGATGCGCTCCCGACCACCACACCGGCGTGTAGCCACTGCGCGGGATCGAACGGCGTCCCGCGATCGATTCGTGGGAGACCGATCGAACTCTCAATGGGAAGGTCCAGCCCGGGTGACGATGGATCCGCCATTCCATCCGGTGCAACCGGAAGCCGGTCATGATCCGGCTCCGCCGGCCACGGGAGTACGAGAGGCGGGTGTTCGGTACCGGTCGCGACCTGAGGCCGCAGGGTCGCCCACACGGCAGCAGCGCCGATCACTCCGTGCGCCGCGAGCACCAACACGCCGCTCGAGAGCGCCTGTCGCGCGCCGCCAAGGCGCCCTGCGCTGATCTTCTCGAACATGGAGTCCTCCGGATGAAGGGGTCTCCAGGACGGTATCGTGTCAGACTTGCGCGGGCTTAGGGAGATCGTGACAAAGTGATGATGGTCGGATTATCCAGCGGCTTCCTTCGGTAGCGTGACCGTGAAGGTCGTTCCTCGCCCCGGCCGGCTCTGCACCTCGATCGTGCCGCCGTGCGCCTCGGCGATCCATTTGCAGATGGCGAGACCGAGCCCTGCGCCCGGACGCTCGCCGGTGCGCGTGCGGGCCGAGTCGGCCCGCCAGAAGCGATCGAAGATGTGCGGCAGATCGCCCGCGGCGATGCCGATGCCGGTATCGGCGACGGTCAAGGTGACGCGGCCATCGGACTGCCCCAGCTGCATCCGGACGCTGCCCCCCGATGGAGTGTACTTCACCGCGTTGGTGACGAGGTTCAAGATCAGCTGGCGAATCCGGCTCGCGTCCACGGGCACGATCACGGGCTCGGGAGGCGTCGCGAGCTCCATTTGCACCCCCGCCTGTTCGGCCAGCAGATCGCCGGTCTCTCGCGCTTCCTCGAGGATGGCGCGGAGGTCCACCGGCTCGCGGTGGAGCGGCGCGATACCTTCGTCGGCGCGGGCGAGCGTGAGCAGCGCCTCGACCAGCTCCGTCATCCGTTTGATCTCCTGGAGCGTCTCCTCGAGCGTGGCGAGCGTGTCCTGGGAGAGTCCCGGTGTCGTGATGGCGCGCTCGACACCGCTTCGCAGCACCGTGAGGGGCGTCTTGAGCTCGTGGCTGGCGTCGGCGGTGAAGCGCCGCAGGGCGGCGAAGCTCCGTTCCAGCCGGGTCATCATCTGGTTCAGCGTTTCGGCGAGGCGCCCCAGCTCGTCCTTGACCATCGGCTCGGCGAGCCGGCGGTGCAGACTGCGGCCGTCCGTGATCTCGCGCACTTCGCTGATGATCCGGTCCACCGGCTCGAGCGCGCGGCGCGCGATCCAGGAGCCGACGAGAATGGCGGCGATCAGCCCGATCGGCACGATCAGCAGCAGCGTGGAGAGCAGCTGCGCGACCGCCAGCTCCGCGGTGCGCACGTCTGCGGCGACGAGGAGCGAGCCGAACCGCGGCCCGGCGCCGCTCACGATGTGCGCCACATAGCGCAGCTCGGGCCCGTCCGGCTCGAGCCGCACCGTGCCGGCGGTACGCCCCGAGAGCGGCGGCGGCGTCAGCTTGCGCAGCTGCACAACCTGTTGGTACGTGAGCGACGCGCTGGAAGACGAGTACAGGATCTCGCCGTCCTGAGCCGTGATCAGCAGGTAGTCCGGGACCGCTTCGAGCACGGCCTTGATGTCCGCGACCAGCGCGGGCTTGCCGGTCGAATCGTAGGTCACGAGCGCGCCGCGGGCCCGGTAGCTCTCTCCCAGAATCGCGGCGGTCAGCTCGGCCTCGGACCGGATGCGCTGGTCCAGATCGTCGTACGACGCGCGGCGGCGCGCCACGTACAGCACCATCGCGAATGCGGCGAGGGTGAGCACCAGCGCGGCCGAATACCACACCGTGAGGCGACCGCGGATCGTCTGCATCTCACGCCTTCACGACGTAACCCACGCCGCGCACGGTGTGAATGAGCTTCGGCTCGCCCGCGTGATCGATCTTCTTGCGCAACCGGTTGATCACGACGTCCACGATGTTGGTCCCGGGGTCGAAGTGGTAGTCCCAGGCGTACTCCGTGATCAGGGTGCGCGGCATGACGCGGCCCGGGTGGCGCATCAGGTACTCGAGCACGGCGTATTCCTTGGGCGTCAAGTCGATGAGCTTGCCGCCGCGCTGCACCTCGCGGCTCCCCGTGTCGAGCGTCAGATCCGCGACCCTGAGCACGGGCGGCGTGATCGCCTTGGGGCGCCGCCCCAACGCTTCCACCCGCGCGAGCAGCTCTTCGAGCGAAAACGGCTTCGTCACGTAGTCGTCCGCGCCCATCCGGAGGGCCTGCACCTTGAAATCGACCGCGTCCTGGGCGGTCAGCACCAGCACCGGCACGCCGTTCCCGCGGTCGCGCAGGGTGCGCAGCACGTCGAGTCCTGAGGTCGTGGGCAACCGGAGATCGAGCACCAGCAGATCGTAGTGCCCGTTGGCCGTGAGGCGCAGCGCCTCGCCGCCGTCCCCTACGAGCTCGACGTGCGAGCCCGCCTCGGCCAGCCCCCGCTTCACGTACTGTCCGACCGTCTTGTCGTCTTCGACGACGAGGATCTTCATTCGATCGGAAGGTACACCTTGAAATTCGAGCCCACGCCGACCTGCGATTCGACCTCGATGCGCCCCCGGTGTTCCGCGATGATGCCATAGCAGATCGACAGGCCGAGACCGGTGCCGCGTCCCTGGGGCTTCGTCGTGAAGAACGGCTCGAAGATCTTCGGCAGGTCCTCCTGCTTGATGCCGATGCCGGTGTCGACGAACTCGAGCAGCACCTCGTCCCGGCGCTCCGGGTTCATCTGGCTCCGCACCGTGAGCGTGCCACGCGAATCCATCGCGTCCATGGCGTTCAGCATCAGCGCCATGAAGCTCTGGATCAGCTTCTCCTGGTCGGCGAGCACCGCCGGCAGGCCGGCCGAGAGCTCCCGCGTCACGGTCAGCCGCTTGAAGCGTGTGTGGTGCTTGAGCAGGAACAGTGTCTGCTCGACCACCGCGTTCACGTCGACCAGCCGTTTGTCCCCCGACCGGGACCGGGAGAAGTCGAGCAGGCTGTCGACGATGCGGCGGCAGCGCTGCACCTCCGTATCGACGATCTTCAAGTATTCCTGGTGCGCGTCGCGCTCCGGCGGCGCGAGCTCCTCACTCCGCAACGTCAGCGCTTCGCAGCAGGCCAGGATCGTCGCGAGGGGGTTGTTGATCTCGTGCATGACGCCGGCGGCGAGCTGCCCCACCGCCGCCAGCTTCTCGGTCTCGGACAGGCGCTGCTGGGCCTGGCGCCACTCGGTGATGTCTTCGCCGATGGTGATGACGTGGGAAATGTGCTGGCCATCCTGCCGCATCGGAATCTTCGTGATGCGGTAGTGGCGCGTCTCGCCGCTCGCCGCCGACTCCATCTCCACCTGCTGGATCTCGCCGGTGTCGAACACGCGGTCGAATTCGCGCTTCAGGAGATCGCGCGGCTGGCGGTCCAGCACCTCGAACACCTCGCGCCCCACGGCGTCCTCGCGCGAGACGCCCTGCGTGCCGGTCTCGCGCTTACGGTTCCAGGCGCGGATGCGATACCCGCGGTCGATGACGTACAAGCCGACGGGGAGGGAGTCGATGATCTGGGCCGCGAAGCTCCGCTGGGCCTCCATTTCGTGCGTGCGGAGCGCCACCTCGGACGCGAGGTCCTGCGACAGCTCCGTCGCGCCAATCATCGGCGCCAGGATACGGGCCACCACCACGACGACGTCGTGCGCCACGCCCTCGTAGCGACCGCTGGGGATGATGACCTCGAGGGCGCCGAGCGGCTCGTCCTCGTGGATCAATGGCAGGCGCAGCACCGAGCCCCCGGCCGTACCCTCGCGCTGGACGCCCTGGCGCACCCAGTCCGCGACCGGCGGCGAGTACCCCGGCAGGTCTGCGTCGTCGCCCGGCGTGGTGACCGGCGCGTACCGCGAGCCGTCGGGCGTGCGCAGCCACAGCCGGCAGCGCCGCAGGTTCAAACCCCGCCGCAGCGCCCCCACCACGCCGCGCAGCGCCACCCCCGACGCCGACCCCGCCTGCAGGACCGACGCGACTTCGGCGATGACCCGGATGCCCGGGTGCTCAGTGTCGAGCTGCGGAGCGACCATCGGCGGCTAACCTAGGGATGGGACTCCCGACGCGCCAGCGGAGCCTCGAAGCGAATACCCAGAAAGGGGCGCACGTCGCTCGCCTGGCCGAAGAAAAACGTCGGACCGACCAGCAGGCCGAACTGCACGCCGTCCGGGTCCCCGAACTTGAGACCCGGAAGCACGGTCAGGGCACCCCACGGCGATCCCTCGGGAAACGGCGAGCGGGCCCCGAGGTACGCGGTGCCCTCGACCGTGAGATCGACACCGACCTGGCTCTTGCTCGTCTCGGTGCCCAGATCTGCGAGCGACAAGAGACCCGTGTGCCCGCCCAGCGTCACCCCGAAGACGAAGCCGCGGGCGCCGCCGAGAATCGCGCCCTCATCGACGAACGAGCCGAGCCGCGCGCTGAGCGATGCCACGCGCAGCGGTCCGGCGCGCAGGGCGCGCGCATAGCCGATATCCGCGGCTTCGATCTGCCACCCGCCGCCCAGCGTCCCCGCGAAACCGGCCGTCCACGCGCCGCGCGCTTGGGCGCCGAGCGGCGTAGACAAAGCGCAGAGCGCCGCCGACATTGTGACCATGGACCGACGCACGTTCGTTCTCCTCACGGGTGGGGTTTCCGGACTGATCCGACCGCCGCGGCGCCGGATCGCCCAATTGGCGGGCGTGGGGCGCTTGAAGTTCGAGCTCGACGAGGAGCGGCGCTGGTCCCTGTGGTACTACGGCGACGGACCGCCCGTTCCTTTGATCAAGGCCGCGGTCGTCGGTGCGCGGGTAGGCGACCAGTGGATCACGCTCGCCGACCTGCAAGATAGCACGGTTGGAAGCCGCAAGCCGCCAGGCGGCGAGGCCGTCGTCGTGCGGGGCCGCGCGGCCGGCGTGTTCCTCGAAGCCGAGTTCCTGTCCGCCAATGAAGCGGAAGGCGGGGCGTCCCGGGCCGCGGTCTCGGTCACCATCTACCCCGACCGCTACCTCCCCACCGTGAAAGGCATCCGGTTCTTCCAGGCCCCGGAAGCCGCCGTGCTCGCCGGCGATGCGCCGCTCGTCGCGCTCGTCAACGGCTATCACTCCTGGAGCGCCTGCCGGGTGGTACCGGCGTCGGCGACACCCGAAGACGGGCTCGTGAGTCACGGCGCGCTCGGGTTGACGCGCGGCAGCCGCGCGCTGGCGCTCGCGTTCGATCCTGGCGAGCCAGGCGAAGCAACGGTGCAGCTCTCACGGGAGGGACTGGAGGCCGGGAGCGCGTGGCTCCCCACCCGACCGCTCCGCCCCGAGGGCGATACGTCCCGCATGCGATTGTGCTTCCAGCCGTCCGGTGATGGTCTCGACGCGCTGACGGCACTGTTCGTCCCATCCTCGCCCGTGGACCGCGAGCGGCTCGCGTCCGAAACGGCACCCGCGGGATGGTGCAGCTGGTACGAGTTGCTCGGCCACGTGAGCGAGCCGGACGTGATCGCCAACCTGGAGTACTGCGCCGCGAACTTCGACCGTCGGTTCTTCCGCTACATCCAGCTCGACGACGGCTATCAGAAGGCGACCGGAGATTGGGACACGAACGCGAAGTTCCCTCGCGGACACCGTTGGCTCACCGACCAGATCCACGCCAAGGGATTCAAGGCGGGTCTGTGGATGGCTCCGTTCGCGGTGGCGGAGCGCTCGGGCGTTCCGGGCGCACATCCCGACTGGCTGCTGCGACGCGCCGACACCCCGATCGTGTGGGACACTCGGGACGACTGGGGCGGCAAGGTCTACTCGCTGGACGCCGCCCACCCCCAGGTGCAGCAGTGGCTGTTCGATCTGGCGCGCCGCGCGGTACAGGAGTGGGGGTACGATTACCTGAAGATCGATTTCCTGCTCTGGGCCACGGCCGGCGACGCTCACTACGGCGGGTTGACGCACGCCGAAGCCTATCGCAAGGGACTGGGCGCGATCCGCGAGGGCATGGGGACCGAGACATTTCTGCTGGGGTGCGGCGCTCCCTTGCAACACGCGGTGGGCTACGTGAACGGGATGCGCATCGGCCCGGACGTGGAGGCGAGTTGGGGCGGCATCCAAGCGCCGGCCCGCGCCGCGGGGTTCCGCAGCTTCTACCACCGGTCCGCCTGGTTGAACGATCCCGATTGTCTCGTGGTGCGGCCACCCCTCTCCGCGGCCGAAGCGCAGGTCTGGACCGCGATCGTGGCGCTCTCCGGGGGCGTGACCGTCCTATCGGACAACCTCCCCAAGCTCCCGCCCGACCGGCTGTCGCTGCTGCAGCGCGCCATCCCGGCGGCCCCGGTGGCCGGCCGCCCACGCAGCACCGCCACCGTCGCACGCGAGGTGGCACCGGCGATCGTCGTGGGGGACGACGTCTACGCGATCGGCGGGCCGTGGCGGCTCCGCACGGGCGATGATCCCCGCTACGCGACTCGTGAGTTCGACGAGGATGCGTGGGAAACCGTTGCGGTGCCCAAGCCGTGGGAGGAAGCCGGCCACCCGGACTACGACGGCTACGCGTGGTACCGGACGCGGTTCTCTCTGCCGCCCGCCCCTCGAGGGCGGTCAGTATCCCTGGAGCTCGGGAAGATCGACGACGCGGACGAGACATTCCTGAATGGGGTGAAGCTCGGGCAGACGGGCGCCTTCCCGCCGAATTACCGGAGCGAGTGGCAGGCGTACCGTCGCTATCGCGTCCCGGTCGACGCGCTCAACTGGGGCGGCGAGAACGTGCTCGCGGTCCGGGTCTACGACGGGGGCGGCGCCGGAGGGATCTGGAGCGTGCGCCGCGACGCACCGCCGGCTCAGTGGGTCGTCGAGGGAGCGCCGCGTTGGTGGACCGTGGCGCTCATCAATTGGGACGATGAGCCGCGCCAGCTGAGCGTGCCGCTCGGCACGCTCGGGATCACTGGCGCGAAGTTCGACGCCTACGACGTGTGGCGCGACGCGCCCCTCGTCGTCCCGAAGGACGTGCTGGCGGCGACGCTCGAGCCCCACAGCACGCTCACGGTGGCGCTGCGCGCCGCGGCCGCACATCCGCAGGTGGTCGGTACGACGCGGCACATCGTGCAGGGCGCCGTGGACATCGCAGACGAGACATGGGACGTCACGGCGCGCACGCTCAAGGCCCGGTCGGTGAACCTGGACAGCCGGGCGTACGTCGTAACCGTGTCAGTGCCAAGGGGGTTCAGGCCAGGCACGTGCAAGGCGGACGTTCCATGTACCGTGAAGAGTCCCCAGAGCGGGCATGCGGTTCTGGAATGGGCAGCCGGCGGAGACGGGCGGGACATCCACTGGGAATTGAGCTTCAGGGCGGCGGCGGCAACCAGGAAAGGCAAAGGCTAGACTATTTCGGTCCTGTCAGCTCAATCCCTCGAATGAAGTACTTCTGCGCCACGAAGTAGAAAACGAGCAACGGGACCACCGCCGTCACTGCCACCGCCATCTGGTACGGCCAGTTCGTGGAGTACAACCCGTGAAAGCTCGCGATCCCGACTTCGACCATGCTCATCTCGGCCGACCGCGTCGCGATGAGCGGCCAGAGAAAGCTCTTCCACTGGTCCGCGAAAGCGATCACGGCGAGCGTAGCGAGCGCGGGCTTTGAGAGCGGCAGCACGACGCGCCAGAACACGGTCCACTCACCAGCGCCGTCGAGCCGCGCGGCATCCTCCAAGTCGCGGGGAATGGTGAGGAAGCACTGCCGCAGCAGAAAGATCCCCCACACGGAGACGAGCTCGGTCGAGATCAGCCCCGTATACGAATCCACCCAGCCGAGGGCATTGATGATCAAGAAGCGTGGAACGAGGAGCACCACTACGGGCACCATGAGCACCGACAGATAGAGGAAGAAGACTCGGTCGCGCCCCGGAAAACGCAGGCGGGCGAAGGCGTACGCGGCCATGGCGCTCGTCGCGACCTGCCCGACGACGACGCACGCGGCGACGATAGCGGTGTTCAGGAAAAACCGGCCGAACGGCAGCGCCGTCAGCGCGACAGCGAAGTTCTCCGGGTGGGGCCTCGCCGGCAGGAGCGGCGGCGGGTAGCGCAGCACCTCGAACTCGTCCATCAGCGCCGTAGCAATCATATAAAGGAATGGCGCGATCGTGGCGGCCGCGAGCAGCGCCACAAGCACGCCCGCCAGGACCCGGCGTCCCACCCTACGCATAGTCCGCCCGCTTTCCCAGCAGCATAGGCTGCGCCCGCGTCACGCCGAACAGCACGACGAACAGCAGCAGCGATAACGCGCTCGCGTAGCCGAACTGCAGGAACTCCCACCCCGTCTGGTAGATGCGGTACGCGATCACGTCCGTAGCGTGCAGCGGGCCGCCGTCGGTGAGCAGGTAGATGTAGGTGAAGACCTGGAACGAACCGATGACCCCGGTCACCAGCACGAACAGCGTCACGGGCCGGAGTAGCGGAAGGGTGATCCGGCGGAAGCGCTGCCACGCGCTCGCCCCATCGACCCGGGCGGCATCGAGGTACGCCCGTGGCACGCCTTGCAGCCCGGCCAGGAACACGGTCATCTGGTAGCCGAGCTGTACCCACACCGATACGATCATCACGGCAACGAGCGCCGTGCGCGGGCTGCCCAGCCAATCCACGGGCCGCAGCCCCAGCGCCGACACGAGGTGGTTGATCACGCCGATGTCGGGCTGATACATCCACTGCCACACGAGCGTGATGGCCACCACAGAGGAGATGTAGGGCAGGAAGAAGATCGTGCGCGCCACGCGCACGGCCCACGACTGCCGGTTCAACGCCAGGGCCGCGCCGAGCGACAGGATCATCGACACGGGCACGTACAGCGCGTACAGCACCGTGTTGCGGAGCGAGACCCACACCAGCGGATCGTGGACCATCCGCCCCAAATTCGCGAGCCCGACGAACGGCCGCGCCGGGTCGACGAGGGTCCAGCGGTGCACCGACAGGTACAGGACGAACAGCATCGGCGCGAAGGAGAAGACGCCGAGGTGGAGCGCCGAGGGGGCGAGAAAGCCCCACGCCGCCACCGTCTCCCGCTGGCGCTGCGGGCGGGCCGCCCCGCGCTCGCCCCACGCCGCCAGCGCGACGGCGCACGGCCCGAGCAGCGCCAGACAGACGGCCACCGCCACCCAGCCCGCCATCCAGCCCTCCCCCTCTCCCGGGGCGGTGCGCAGCTCGGCCCAACGGCCCGGTGCGAGGCGCACGGTGACGGCCGCGCGCGCCGTCCCCGCCACCATCCCTCGCCAGGGCGCGCTCGCGGCGCTGTCTGCCGGCAACAGCTCAGTGCCGGGCGCAATCGGGGCGAGCGCGGCGAGCGAGAACCGCAGCTCGGGCAGTCGTACCACTGCCTCCTGCATCAGCAGCCGGGTATCCCCGAGCCACCGATCGGTCGCATCCTGCGTGACGGCCCGGATGTCGCCGTAGGCCGCGAGCCCGAAGACCGTCGCCGCCGCCGCGAACCACCTGATCGCCCGACGCGACCGCCCGGGTGCGCCGCCCAGCGTGGCGGCGGCAAGCGCGCCGGCCGCTAAGCTCGGCAGCACGGCGAGCGCGCTGCGCCAGGAAAGCCAGGCGGCGCCTGCCGGCCACGCCGCCACCACGCCCACCACGTCCCACCCGTCGCGATCGAACAGCGGCGCCAGGGTGGCGGCGCCGTCCGACCGCGCCGTGGCGTGGCGGCGCAGCCGGTCGAACTGGGCCGGTGAGAGCGGTCGCGCCGTGGCGTGCAGCAGCGGGGCGGTGCCGTGATAGACCTCGAGCTGCGCGGCGAACCCCGGCAGGCCGTCGAGCGCCCGCGTCTCGATGAGCAACCGGGGCAGGTCGTAGTCGGCACTCCCTCGCGACGGGGGCGCAACGAGCGCGAGATAGCGGGCCGTAGCCCCGGCGACCCGTCGCGCAAGTGCGTGCTCGGCCCGGTCGCTCGCCCAGCGCACGGCGACGAGCACGAGCACGCTGCTCGCGACTACCGCGATGCCCGCACCGCTGCGCCACCGTCCCCCCGTTGCGGCGCTCACCGGGTCGCGCCCAGCACGCGATCGAGCGCGCGCGCAGACGCATGCGCCGCCGCCGCCGCATCGGCGCCCGCCAGCGCGATGCGGTCCAGCAGATCGGGAAGGACGGCCTCGACCTCCCGCCAGCGCTCGATCCGTGCGCCCCATGCCACCCGCCCGGCAGCCGCGGCCCGCACGAATGCCGCTTCCCACCCCAGTGTGTCGCCGGCGACGAGCGCCTGCGTGGCGGTCGTCATGGCCGGGAGCTCGAGCCCAGCCTCGCCCCGCGCGGCGTCCGCGAGTGAGTCGGTGAGATACGCGGCGAGCTCGATCGAGAGCTTGCGTCGCGTGGCCATCGCGGGCACCGCGTAGCCGGAGGCGTAGATCACCGTCACGGGGCGAGCGCCCGCGCGATGGGGGATCACCACGAATCCGACACGCAAGCGGCCGGTGGCGACGTACGGACGAAGCCGAGGCACCCAGAAATGGCCCGTGGTCATCATGGCCACGCGGCCGCTGTTGAAGAGGCGAAAATCGTCGCCGACCGACGGGAGCTGGTTGTGGGTCCGGGGGGCGATGCCCTGCGTGGTCATCCATGCGGTATACCAACGGATCGCTTCGATCGTGGCGGGCGCGTCGAGACACCCGCTCGCCCGTCGGCCGTCGGAGCAGAGCACGTCCCCCCCGCCTGCCCACACCCAGGGGATCCAGAGGAAGGGGCGCCGATCGACATAGGTCCCCCATTGGTCGATCGTCCCGTCGCCATCCGTGTCACGCGTCAGCTGCTTGGCGATCCGCAGGAAGTCGTCCCACGTCCAGTCGTCTGTGGGATAGGGAATCCGGGCCCGGTCGAACAGATCCTTGTTGTAGACGACGACGATCGGCGTGTACCCCCGGGGGAGGGCGTACACCCCGTTGCCGCGGCTGAAAACCGCAAGCACCCTCTGGTCGAGACACCCGACGTCCACGCCGGCGCGCGTCAGGTAGGGCGCGAGGTCCAGCACGACGCCGCGGTTCACCAGCGCGGGGACGTCGCTGTTGTCGAGCAGGAACACATCGGGGGGAGCGCCGGCAGCCATCGACGTGAGCAGGCGCTCGCGATACTGCGCCTGGTAGACGGCAGCGTTCTGCTGCACGATCCGGACGCCGGGGTTGACCGCCAGGTACGGCGCCAGCACCCGCTGCTCGAGCCGCGCCGCGAGGTAGTCGGCTGAGTTGGCGAGCTCGAGCGTGACACGATCGCCCTCTGCCGCCGCCCCGCAGCCCCACAGCACGAGACACGCGGCAACCCGGCGTCTCACGCGAGCCGCTCTCCGGCCACATCGAACAGGTGCAGACGGCGGCGATCGAGCTTCACGCCGACACGTTCCCCGGCCCGCAGCTCGACCAGTCCCGGGACCCGCGCGATCAGCGGCTGCCCGCCCGCCGCCAGGTGCACCAGCGTCTCCGCGCCGAGCGGCTCCACCACCACGATGTCGGCGTTGCCCATCCCCTGGTCCTCGCCGCACAGGCTCACGTACTCGGGCCGCACGCCGAGGTGGATCTCTCCTTCGTAGTGCTCGATCGCTACCGGCACCGAGAGGCTGCCGCAGTCCACCACCCCGCCCCCTTCCCGCATCCCCCGGCCGTGGCCAGCCAACACGTTCATCCCCGGGCTGCCGATGAACCGGGCCACGAACACGTCGGCCGGACGCTGGTACACATCGGCCGGGGTGCCGAGCTGGCGCAGCCGACCCTCGTGCAACACGGCAATCCGCTGGCCCATGGTCATCGCTTCCATCTGATCATGGGTGACATACACCATGGTCGCGCCGAGCGCGCGGTGCAGAGCCAGCAGCTCGGCGCGCAGCTCGGTGCGCAGCGTGGCATCGAGGTTCGAGAGCGGCTCGTCGAACAGGAACGCGCGGGGCGCGCGCACGATGGCCCGCCCCAACGCCACGCGCTGACGCTGCCCACCCGAGAGCTGCGCCGGGAGGCGGTCGAGCAGCTCCATCAGGCCGAGCCGCTGCGCGGTCTCCTGCACGCGGCGCGCGATCTCGGGCTCGGCCACGCCGCGCACCTCCAACCCGAACGCGATATTGCCTCGCGCGGTCAGATGCGGATACAGGGCGTAGTTCTGGAACACCATGGCGACGTCGCGCTCGGCGGGCGGGAGGTGGGTCACCTCGCGCTCGTCGATCAGAACTTCTCCCGCGGTCGGCTCCTCGAGCCCGGCGATGCAGCGCAGCGCGGTCGTCTTGCCGCAACCCGACGGCCCGAGCAGCACGAGGAACTCGCCGTCCCGGACATCCAGCGAGAGCTCCTGCAGCGCAGGCTTCGTCCCGGCGTCGAACGTCTTCGTGAGGGCCCGCAGCGTGACCGACGCCATGCGGCTCAGCCTACTCGGGGCTTCATCCGAAGGCAATCGTCAGCGGATCGCCGACGTTGCCTTCCCCCGCCGCGCGGCCGTCGATCTTGACGCGGAAGCGCGCGCCGTCGATCGCTACCGCCACTCCCCGCCCGGCCACGCGCACGCCGTCGAGCGCCGCGCGGCTGACGCCGAGGGGCACGGGCCAGACGGTGAGGCCTCCCCCCGGGCCGTCGGGCAGCACGCCCATCACGTGCGACACGATCAGGTCGTTCACCCAGGAGTGCAGGTAATCGTCGATGCCCCGGTACACGCTCGGCCGGCCGGTGTGGGGGTGATAATGCTCGAAGCAGTTCGGCCGCTCGGGGTCGCCATCGAACGTCATCATGCGCGCGAACTGGTGGATCAAGTGGCCCAGCTTCCCCGCCCACGAGCCCTGGTGCAGCCGCACGACGCGCGCCAGCGCATCGATGATGTGCGAGTTCGTCATCGGCCACACGCGCCCGTTCCACGGACAGTTGTGACGCTTGCCCTTCCACTCGGCGTCCGGATTGAACAGCGGATCGTCCACACTCGACGAGGGGACGGGGTAGGCCGTCCAGAACTCGGCCGGCTCGAACAAATGCCGCTCGAGCCCCGCGACGTGCCGCGCGTCGGCGAGATCGGTGCCGTACGGATAGAAGCACACCGCGGCTTTCACGCTGGTGGGCCGGGCGGTCCGCGGGTTCACGTCGAAGAACATCCCCGCCGCCGGATCCCACATCTTCTCGGCGATGGCGCGCCCCGTCCGGCTCCCGGCTTCCCGCCAGCGACCCACGTCTCCCGGGCTCACCCGATCGGCGAGCCGCTCGAGCGACCGCAGCAGCCGGTAGGCATACACGGTCACGTCCACACCCTTCAGCCGGATCCGGCTCTCCCAGCCGACCCGGTCCGCTTCGGGATCCACCGCCTGGTAGCGGGACATGTATTCCTGACCGGTCTCGAACTGGTTGACGACGTCGATCATCCCGGTGTGATCGGCGTCGCGCGTCCGCAGCAGCCAGGCGGCGTAGCGCACCAGGGCGGGATACACCTCGGCCTCGAAGGCGGGGTCGGGATGCACCGCTTCGAGCGCCTCCAACGCGCCGCCCCAATCGGCGTGATAGAAGTCCGTCCCGCGCTGGTGATCGACGTACACCCGCCCGGGGAGCGAGCCGTCGGGGTTTTGGTGCGCGAGAAACGTACGCAACACGCCGCGCGCCCACGCGGGATCGGCGAGCCAACGAAGCTCGCGCATGTGGCACTGGGCGCTGTAGGTGATCGGCACATGGAAACCGCCGATTCCCTCGCACACGGTGGGATACCGGTAGTTGCCGATCCCCCCCGCGATCGCGTTGAGGCGCAAGCCGTACCAGCGGTGGCGCCAATGGCCGTCCAGATACGGGTCGGAGCAGCGGAACGTGGGCACGGCGCCGAGGAACTCGTGCCAGCGGCGCTCCGCCACCGCGCGGGGCCGGTCGGGGGCCCGACGCGGGGGTTGGTCGGCGGATCGGCCGCTCGGGTGATCGGCACCCGCACGCGCCCGAGCGGCCTCCAGCTCGAGCGCGACGGACGCCGAGAAACGCACCGTGCCGCGCGGCGTGAGCCGCAGCCGGCGCTGCAGCCCCAGGTACATCACGCCCCGCGGGTCGATGCCTTCGAGGTGCAACTGATCCCGCAGCCGTCCGCTCGCCTGCCAACGGTCGTAAAACGGCGTGAGCTCGAACCGCGGGGGCAGCACCGCCGTCGAGGGTTCGGAGCGGTACGCGCCGAACGACTGGGCGGCAGGATCGAGCGTGAGGCGATGCGCCACGCGGGCACGGTGCTCCCGTTGGTCGGCGACCTCGCGCGTGAAGCGCAGAACGTGCTCCTCGGCGTGCACGTCGGTCGCCGCGAGCGAGGCCCCATCCACCGCCGTCCACACGACTATATCCACGCTCGCGACCTGCGCCGTGGGGTTGCGTAGTTCCCATTCGGACGCGAGAGCGCCGCCCGGCGCACTGCGCGTCTCTCGCGCGCGCCACGACCCTACCGCGTGCTCCAGCGTCAGCACGGCGGGCGTCCAGCGCCGCCGCAGACAGCGCACGGGTACGGGGCTTCCGTCGATGAGGAAGGTGAGCGTAAACAGCGGACGGATCACGTACTGGAAGAGGTGCGCCTCGTCCCAGAACCCGGGCGCGTCGAGCCACTGAGGGAACGGCGGGGCCCAGATGAGTCCGTCGCCCGCCCCCAAATACCACTTGTCGCCCCGCGTCTGGGAGGACGCCCGCGCGGCGGCGGAGAGTGTACGCTTCAAGCGCCGCGATTGATCGAGCAGGACGGGCGCGCCACGGTCCGCTCGAAATCGGATAGAAGAAAAAATAGGAGATCCGGCGCCACCTTGCCCTCCTCGATCGCACAGCGAACACGTCGGAACTTTGTGGTGACGCGGACGCGTTGTCGGGGTAATGTCACAAGCCACGCTGGGTGGGGCAACCCTGCGCGCCCGGTGGGTTTGAATTCACCCTACCGGTCGTGCATGTTTTGAGGCGTTGCACGTCGTCGAAGGAGGAACCGATGTCCGGGACACTCACCCCCACGGAGAAGGTCATGGCACACACCCTGCCTGCCCTGCCCTATGATTTCGCCGCGCTCGAGCCGTACATCGACGCGCAGACGATGCAGATCCACCACGGCAAGCATCACCAGGCGTATGTCAACAATCTGAACGCGGCGCTCGACAAGCACGCCGAGCTTCACAAGAAGACCCTCGAAGAGCTGCTCCGCGGCATCAACACGATCCCCGACGATATCCGCACCGCGGTCCGCAACAACGGCGGCGGACATCACAATCACTCGCTCTTCTGGACGATCATGGCGCCGGCAGGCAAGGGCGGCGGCGGCGAGCCGGCTGGCGCGCTCGCCGATGCGATCAAGAAGACGTTCGGGGATGTCACGAAGTTCAAGGAGCAGCTCACCGGCGCGGCCACATCCCGCTTCGGGAGCGGCTGGGCGTGGCTCGCCCTGGCAGGCGGCAAACTCGAGGTCTTCAGCACTGCGAATCAGGACAGCCCACTCATGGACGGCAAGGTGCCGGTGCTCGGGCTGGATGTGTGGGAGCATGCGTACTACTTGAAATACCAGAACCGGCGACCGGACTACATCACGGCGTGGTGGAACGTGGTCAACTGGCCGGAGGTAGCGAAGCGGTACGAGGCGGCGAGGAAATAGACGCTCAGGCAGCCCGTTTCAGCGGTGCGCGAAAACCGCGGTGCGCCCCGCTCGATCGAAAGTCATGATCGCGTAGCGCACCGGCGTGGGCGAATCCATCCCGGGCGACCCGGCGGGCATGCCCGGCACGGCGACCCCTGCCAGCTCGGGGCGCTCGCGCAGCAGCCGGAGGATCACATCCGCGGGCACGTGCCCTTCGATCACGTAGCCGTCGACCAGGGCCGTGTGACACGACGTCAGGTGCTTGGGAACGCCGTAGCGCTGCTTGATGGCGGCGAGGTTGGTCGTATCGTGAACGACCACCTGAAACCCGGCGGCGCGCACGTGCTCGACCCAGTTGGCGCAGCAGCCGCACGTCGCGCTCTTATAAATGGTGATCACCGGACGCGGCCCCGCCGCTTGCCGAGGCGCGCTCACCGCGCCGCCCACCGTCAGGGCGGCGACGCCGAACGTCATGGCCAGCCAGGTCGTCTTGCGGAGCACGGAGTATAAGCAACCCCCAACGCACTCGTGGGGCAAGCTGGATCGACCGTTCCCCGTTGAGACTGGTCGCGCGGCTAGGGCCGCAGGGGAACCTCCAAGCGAGACTTGAGCACCAGCCGGTTCCCTGCCGCAGTCGTCCCAAAGCCGACGCCCACGTTCAGCTCGAACTCGTCGCCGAGCCGCACGTCCACTCCCGGGTAGAGCTGGTGCACCTGCTGGCTGGCGGGCAGCGCACTGCCGAGCAGGCCGGTCTTGCCGTAGTACTCGACGCTCAGCGCGACACGTTTGCTGACGGCGACGCCCAGCCGCCCGCTCGGCTCCACCTCCCACTCCGCCTCGCCGGCCGTGCTCGCCAGCACCCGCTCGATAACGGGATTCAATTGCAGTTGCACCCGTCCGATGCGCTTCTCGAGAATGGGCCGAATCTCGAGCCCGGTCGTGGTTTCGTCATACGCGGCAGGCGAAAACTCCAACTCGGCGGCGATGCCCAGATCCACCGGCAGCCTCCACGATTCGGGCGCGCGCACCCGCGACCGCAGCCGCCACCCGGCGTACTCAACGCCGGGACCTGGTCGGTACGCCGACAGGAGGTACGCGGTGACCTCCCAATGATCCGTAAGGCCCCTGGTCAGCTCCAAGGCGAGATGGAACTGACGCTCGCTCGGGGCGACCGGTCCGTCGAAAGCGGTGGTACCGCGGGCGATGTAATTGAAGTGTGTTTCGAGCTCCCACGCCTTGCGCGGCGCCGTCCCGGCCCCATACACCGCGATCTCGAAGGCGTCTTGAGCCACCAGCGCCGCGGGGGGACACGCCATTCCCAACACGAACACGGGCACAAGAAGTCTCGCACGGGTGTTCACGCAACATGCATCCTTGTGTAGTAAGTGAGTTGCTTGGTACGACGAATCCCGAACATAGTTGTCGGGTTTCGGTCGGTCAAGAACACGGCTAGCTTGTCGGCAGATGAAAGGAGCAGACTCGTGACGGACACAATGGCTCGCGCGGCTGCCGGTCCGCTTGTAGCGGGGACCGCGGCACCCGACTTCACGCTGCACAGCACCCCCGACCAGACGGTATCGCTCCACGACTTCCGCGGTCGACCGGTGATTCTCGCCTTCTATCCGGCCGACTGGAGTCCGGTGTGCGGCGACCAGATGGTGCTGTACAACGAGATCCTGCCGGAGTTTCAGCGCCACGGGGCCGAGCTGCTCGGCATCTCGGTCGACGGAGCGTGGTGTCACCTCGCGTTCGCGCAGCAGCGCCGGCTCCATTTCCCGCTGCTGGCGGACTTCGAGCCGAAGGGCGCCGTCGCGCGGCGGTATGGCGTGTACCGCGACGGCGACGGCACCACCGAGCGGGCCCTCTTCGTGATCGACGGGGACGGCGTCGTGCGCTGGAGTTACCTGTCGCCGATCGGCGTGAACCCGGGAGCGGACGGGATCCTGCGTGCGCTCGAGACGCTCGGAACGGAGCGAGGGTGAGCCCGCATCGGGACCGGGCGGTGCTGGCGCTGCCGGTGGGCGAGCGGGATCACATGCAGGGGCCCGCGAACGCCACGGTGACGCTCGTCGAGTACGGCGACTTCGAATGCCCGCATTGCCGTCGCGCCTATCCGATCGTGAAGGAGGTTCGAGAACGGCTGGGTCCGCGCCTCCGATTCGTATTCCGCAACTTTCCTCTCACCGAGCTGCACCTGCACGCGGAGCACGCCGCCGAAGCGGCCGAAGCGGCCGGCGCGCAGGGGAAGTTCTGGGAGATGCACGATCGGCTGTTCGAGCGCCAGTTCGCGCTCGAGGACGATCACCTGATCGAGTACGCCCGCGAGCTCGGGCTCGACGCCCCGCGGCTGGGACGTGAGCTGGCGACGCACACGCATAAGGCGAAGGTGCGCGACGACTTCATGAGCGGCGTGCGGAGCGGAGTGAACGGGACGCCGACGTTCTTCATCAACAACGTGCGGCACGATCAGGCGTGGGACGTCGAGCCCCTCCTGGCGGCCCTCGAAGGAGTGCACGAGGGCGTGCGGTGAGCCACTGAGCGCGGCGATGCATCAGTTCGAGATCATCCTCGCGCTGCTCGTCGCCGTCGTGCTCCTCGGGATCGCGGCACGCCGGCTGGGAGTGCCGTCTCCGGTGTTACTGGTGATCGGCGGGCTGGTGATCGCGCTGCTCCCAGGCCTGCCGCCCGTCGAGTTCGAGCCGCAGCTCATCTTCGTCGTGTTCATCCCGCCGCTCCTGTACCGGGCGGCGCTCACCGCTTCGTGGCGTGATCTGCGCGCCAACGTCCGCCCCATCACGCTGCTCGCCGTCGGTCTCGTGGTGTTCACGACCATCGTGGTCGGCGTCGCGGCACACGCCGTCGCACCCGGCCTGCCATGGGCCGCCGCCTTCGCGCTCGGCGCCCTGGTGTCGCCGCCCGACGCTCCGGCGGCGACGGCCTTCCTGCGTGGCCTCGTCGTGCCACGACGCGTCGCGACGATTCTGGAAGGGGAGAGCCTGGTCAACGACGCCGCGGCGATCGTCGCCTACCGCATGGCCGTGGCGGCAGCCGTGAGCGGCGCGTTCTCCATCGCCACGGCGGCGCCGCGGTTCGTCTGGGTCGGCACGGCCGGCGTCGCGGTGGGGCTGGCCGTGGGGTGGCTGATCGCGTGGCTGCGCCGGCGCATGCACGCGCCCGAGATCGAGGCGACGATCTCGCTGCTCACTCCGTTCGCTGCGTTTCTCCCTGCCGAGGCCCTGGGCGTGTCCGGCGTACTGGCGGTGGTGGCCTGCGGCCTCTACCTCGGCCGGCAGGGCCCTCGCATCGTGGCACCCGACACCAGAGTGCAGACCGAGGGGATGTGGGGCGTGGTCGGCTTCGTGCTCGAGGGGCTCACGTTCATCTTCGTGGGGCTCGAGCTGCGTGCAGTGCTCGGCACGCTGGGCGCATATTCGGTGCGGGAGCTCGCGCTCGCCGGACTGGCCGTGAGCTTCGTGACGATCGCCGCGCGCGTCGTGTGGGTGTTCACGGCGACCTATGGCCCGCGCTGGGTCAGCCGGCACGCGCGGGCGCGCGGTCCCCTGGCGTCGTGGCGTCACGTGGCCCTGATCGCGTGGGCAGGCCTGCGCGGCGCGGATTCCCTGGTGCTCGCGCTGGCGCTCCCCTTCACCACCACCGCCGGCGCCCCGTTCCCAGGACGCGATCTCATCATCTTCCTCACGTATGTCGTGATTCTGGTGACGCTCCTCGCCCAGGGCTTCTCGCTCCAGCCGTTCGTCAGCCGGCTCGGGATCTGTGACACCGGCGAGACGCAGCGGCTGGAAGAAGCCCACGCGCGCGAGCAGGCGTCCGCCGCCGCGTTGCGGCGGCTCGACCAGCTGGCGTCGGGCCTCGACGGGGAGACGCTGACGGAGCTGCGGGCGCGCTACGGCCACCGCAGCCGCCGCTTCGGTGCCCGGGTGCGCGCCGAGCGCGACGGCGCTGAGGAGCGTCTCGCCCGCGAGCGCCAAGCCGCCGTGCTCGAGCTGCTCGAGGCGGAGCGACGGGCGGTGATTTCGCTGCGGGACAAGGGAATGATCGGTGATCACGTGATGCGGCGGGTGCAGCGGGACCTGGACCTCGAAGCACTGCTGCTGGGATCGCGCTCGTGACGCGTCCCGTCACACGCCCGCGCCCGGCCGACGGTTGGGCCGGCCTCGCGGCCGGCGCCGACGAGCTGGACCAGCTCGTCTACCTCTCGAACCTGATCGGGCGGGAGCCCGGGTTGGTGCAACCGGGCGGCGGCAACACCTCGATCAAGCTCGGCGACGTCCTGCTGGTGAAGGCAAGCGGGACCGACCTGCGCACGATCGGGCGCGACGGGTTTGCTCGGCTGTCACTCCCCGAGCTGGCGGCGCTGGGGAGCGCCGACGCGATGAGCGACGCCGAGATGATGCGCTTCATGACGCGCTGTGCGCTGCCGCCCGACGGACGAGGACCCGCACCCAGCGTCGAGACACCGCTGCACTCGCTCCTCCCGCACCGCGTTATCGCGCACACCCATGACGTGGCGACGATGAGCCTCACGAACCTGACGGACGCGACGGCCGAGCGGCTGGTCAGCGAGCTGTTTCGCGGAGAGATCGTGTACGTGCCATACGTGCGCCCCGGGTTCCCGCTGGCGCGGGCCGTGCGCGGTATGGTGGACCGGCTCCCCGGCGGCGCTGTCGGCCTGGCGCTGGCGCATCACGGACTCGTGGTGTGGGGCGAGAATCCGCGGGAGTGCCACACGCACCTGATGGTCGTCGTGGGTCGGATCAACGAGTACCTCGAAACGAAGCGACGGGGCCGCGCGGTGCTGGGAGCGACGCCCCGGTCGATCCCCGGCGCGGATGTGCGTCACCGGTGCGCGGAGCTCGTCCTCCCGGTGGTGCGCGGGATGCTCGGGTCGCCGCCCGACGGCCGCGTGATCCTGCACTTCGACGACGATGACGACATCCTCACGACCCTCGCCGCCGAACGGCTCCCAGCGCTGGCGCATCGCGGAATGGCGACGCCCGAGCACATCCTGCGAGCCGGGCGGCTGCCGCTGTGGCTCGACCTCGACCCGTCCGCGCCGGTCGATCGCCTGTTGGATGCCGTCCGGACGCAGCTCGCGCAGCAGCGGTCGGAGTACGAGGCCTATCACCGACGCCACGCCGCCCCCGAGGAGGGGCCGCTCGACGATTGGGCCAAGGTCGTGCTCGCCCCGGGACTCGGAATGATCACGGCCTCCCGCGACAAGCGGGGCGCGGTCACGGCCAATCTGTGCTATCGGGCGGTGCTCGAGACGATCGCGAACGCGGAAGCGCTCGCAGGGTTCCAGTTCATTCCCGAAGCGGAGGTCTTCGCGTTCGAGCATTGGCCGCTCGAGCGACGGAAAATCGAAGACCAGGACGCGCGGGAGCGCGCCTCCCGCCTCGTCCCCCGCCAGGTCGCGGTCGTGATCGGCGGCGGCAGCGGCATCGGGCGGGCGGCCGCCCGGCGGTTTGCCGCAGAAGGGGCGCACGTCGTCGTCGCCGATCTCGACCAGGCCGCCGCGGATGCCGCGGCGCGGGAGGTCGCAGCGGAGTACCCCGATCGCGCCGTCGGGATGGCGGTGGACGTCCGGGACGACGCGAGTCTGGCGCACCTCGTGCGGCGGACCGTCGTCGAGTTCGGAGGGCTGGACTGCCTGTTCTACACGGTGGGCCAAGCGCCGCGGTTCGCGGGGGTGACGGACATCAGGCGGGACGATCTCCAACGGCAGCTCGACGTCCACTACCTGGGCGCCGTCCTGGCGATCGGCGCCACGGCAGCCGTGATGCGACGCCAGCACACCGGGGGCTCGATCGTGGCGTCGGTGTCCAAGGCGGCGCTCGCGCCGGGTGCCGAGGCCGTGGCCTACGGCGGGAGCAAGGCCGCGCTGTTGCAGGCGTTGCGGGTCGCCGCCGTCGAGCTGGGCGGGGACGGCATCCGGGTCAACGCCATCAACGCGGACCAGATCGAGACACCCATGTTCCGCCGGTTCGTCGAAGAACGAGCCGCGAGGAGCGGCGTTTCCGTCGAGGCGCAGCTCGAGGCCTACCGCCGGCGCAACGTCATGGGCGCGTCGCTGATCCCGGCCGACGTGGTGGCGGACCTCGCCGTCTTACTGGCGAGCGAGCGGTTCCGCTTCACTACCGGAGACATCCTCACGGTCGACGGCGGGCTGCCGGAGGCGTTCCCGCGCTGACGCCACTTCGAGCCCTGACGCGCGACGGGTGGCTGCTCTTCCTGACCCGAGTCACGCGCCTGTTTGCATACGGCTCGCTGTCCGTCGTCCTGGTCTTCTATCTGACCAGCCTCGGCCTGAGTCCATCCCAAACGGGCTTGTTGCTGACCCTGACGCTGGCCGGGGATACCGTGGTCTCCCTCTACCTGACCACTCGAGCCGATCGCATCGGGCGGCGCCGCATGCTGATCATCGGCGCCGCTCTCATGGCCGCCGCCGGCCTGATGTTCGCATCCACGCGCAGCTTCGTGTGGCTGATTCTGGCGGGGACAATCGGCGTCATCAGCCCGAGTGGCAACGAGGTGGGGCCGTTTCTTTCGATCGAGCAGGCGGCCCTTTCCCAGGTCGTTCCCGCGCGGTCCCGAACCGCGGTCTTCGCCTGGTATACGCTCGCCGGCTCGTTTGCGACCGCCGCCGGTGCCTTGAGTGGCGGAACGCTGGCGCAGCGGCTGCAGGGCGCCGCGATGACGCCCCTCGAGAGCTACCGGACGGTAGTCCTGCTCTATGCCGCGTTGGGTGTACTGCTCCTGTTCCTCTTCACCCGTCTCTCGCCTGCCGCCGAAGTGCGCGTGCCCGCCATGCAAAATGTCTTTGGCATTGGCGCCTCGCGCGGCGTGGTCTTCAAGCTGTCGGGCCTGTTCGCCCTCGATTCCTTTGCCGGCGGCTTCGTGGTGCAGAGCTTCGCCGCCTATTGGTTCTATCTCCGCTTCGGCGTAGACCCTCGAACGCTCGGCGCGATCTTCTTTGGAGCGAACGTCCTCGCCGGTGTGTCGGCATTACTCGCGTCGCGGCTCGCGGCGCGCTTTGGGCTCGTAAAGACCATGGTGTTCACGCACCTGCCGTCCAACCTGCTGCTGATTCTCGTCCCGCTGATGCCGACCCTGCCGCTCGCCATCCTGGTGTTACTCGTGCGATTCAGCATCAGCCAGATGGACGTGCCGACCAGACAGTCCTACACGATGGCGGTGGTTGCTCCGGAAGAGCGATCCGCGGCCGCTGGTATCACGGGCGTGGCACGGACGACCGGTGCCGCAATTGCCCCCGTGTTTGCAGGGTTGCTGTTTGCCAGACCCGCGCTGATCAGCGTGCCGTTCTTCATCGCCGGAACGTTGAAAGTCGTCTACGACCTGCTGCTGTATCGCGGATTCGCGGCCCGCCACCCGCCGGACGAGACCGCGTAACGTACCCCTAGGTGCGGGGGCGGGGCTCTCCCAGCAGTTCGTCCACCGCCCGCAGCAGCTCGCTGAGCTCAAACGGCTTCCGCAGCGCCCGCGAAGCCCCGAGCAGCTCGGCGTCCTTGCGCAGGTCCAGGGTCTGCGTTCGATCGCCGCCCGAGATCGCGATGATCTTCACCTGGGGAGACTCGCGGCGCAATTCCCGGATCGTCTCGATGCCGTCACGCTCGGGCATGAAGATGTCCGTGATGATCAGGTCGGCGGGCCGCTCGCGGTGCGCGCGCAGCCCGGCATCGCCATCCGCGACGTCCTCCACCGTGTGACGGGCGCGCTCGAGGATGCGGCGCACCGCCCCCCTTACTTGGGCATCGTCGTCGATCACCAGGATCCGGGCCA
This sequence comes from Gemmatimonadota bacterium, assembly GCA_003222135.1. GTDB lineage: Bacteria > Gemmatimonadota > Gemmatimonadetes > Gemmatimonadales > GWC2-71-9 > 20CM-4-69-16. The sequence continues at coordinate 46,001 of QHUM01000053.1, forward strand.
TGGGCTAGGCGCGCCGCGCGCCGACCATGCCCGCCGCGCGCTCGGCGGCGAACCCGAGCAGCGCGCCGATCGCGATCGCGACGCCCGCGCGAATCGCCTCGTTCACGGTGTACACGTTGAGACCGAGCGCGATGCCAGCACCGGCGAACGCCCCGGCCGTGAAGGACAGGAGCGGCACGCGCGATTGCAGCACGATGGCGGACGCCGTCGCGCCGAGGATCACGGCGGCGACCACGTTGCCGCCCCCGATCGCAAGGCGAACGGCGTGGGCGACGAGCACCCAGACGACGCCGCTCAGTGCAGCCACGACGGCCTTCTGCAAGCCCGGGACGCCGCCGCCCGCGGCGTAGAAGCAGCCGAGCGCCACGACGCCGGCCCAGAGCGACACGTGCAAGCGGGCCACGTCAGCCACCCACGTCCAGAGTGCGATCACGAGCCCCAGCATGAGCGCTCGCGCGGTCATTGTGTTCATCGGCTTTCCCCCCTCGAGCGACCTGACAGAACATAGCTTCGGAACGTGAGTGGCACGAAACCCGGCCTCGACCTTAGAGTGAGGGTGAGCACTACCACCCATGACCCCATGAACGACTCCCCAGTCCCGCCCGGCCCACGCCGGCCCGCCGTGAAGGTGTATGGCGCCAAGATGCAAGCCGCGCCGGGCGATGGGAGCCCCGTGCTCTCGGGGCTCATCGTAAGCGTCCTATTGGCTGTGGGCTGGACGCTTGTCGTCTACGTGACCGACAACCCGGTCGGTCTGATCGCCTGGGGGATCGGCGGGCTGATCGGCCTCGCGGTGGCTCGATTCGCGCCTGGGCCAAGCGCGCCGCTCGGCACGCTCGCGGCGGTCCTGACCGTCGGCACCGTGATCCTTGCGAAGGTGTTGGTTGTCGCATTCGCGCTGCGATCCATCGTGGTGAGCGACGTGCTGCGCGATCGGGACGCTACTACCGCGATGTTCCTGGTCGACATGGCAACCCACCACTCGTTCTCACCCGAGCTCCAGGCCGAGCTCGACAAGCAGGCTCACGAGAGATCCGACACCGCGCTGTCCGACCTGGGACCCGACCTCAACTACCGGATCATCGTCGAGGCGCGCCAGCGCGCTGCCGGCGCGACCCGTGCGGAGCGCGAGCGGGTGGTGCGGCTAAGCACCGACAGGGTGATGGCGCACATCGGGTTCGTCGCGCCGCTGGCGCACCTGTTCGGTCTACTGGATCTGCTCTGGATAGGGCTGGGCGTCTCTACGGCCTGGCAGCTCGCGCGCGGCCGAACTGGGTGAGCTAACCCCCGGGTGTCTCCTTGTCGCGCTCCGCCTCCCCGCGTTCTGCTCGCTCGCGCTCTTCTCGCGCCCGTCTCACCCGCTCCTGTCGCTCCCGCAGCGCCGCTTCCTCCCGGGCCTCCCGAGCTGCGGCGCGGTCCGAGGGCTCCGGCGCTGCTTGTTCGTGGGCGCGCTGCACGCGCTCCTGCCGGCCACGACGATCAGTCTCCTGCCGGGCCGCCCGCTCCACCTCGAGCGCGGCCTGCCGCTTCGCGTTCATCCACCACATGACACAAAACAGGCCGAACTGCGCGGGCAGAACGAAGATAAAGGACGCGGGGAACAGGCCTCTGACGGTCGCCGAGACCGCCACACTCGCGAGGGCCCACTTCCACCCCGTCATGTGCTCGTATTCGGCGGCGGCGTAGAACACGCCCGCCAATCCAAGACCGCCTAACAGACCCATAGGACCAATATGTGAAAATGGATTGGGCCGAGCAAATCTGCAGCCCCGCGCCGCTTACTTCGCGATCCAGGACCGGCCTGTGGCGAGGAGTGCCACAAGAGCCAGTCCGAACACGATGCGGTACCAGGCAAACACGGCAAAGGAGCGATGCGACACGAAGCGGATGAGCCACCGGACTACCACCAGTGCGCTCGCGAACGCCACCACGAAGCCGATCGCGAAGACCAGGGCGTCCGATCCTGAGAGGAGGTGGCGGTTTTCCCAGAGGTCCAGCCCGGTGGCCGCGACCATCACCGGGATCGCGAGCAGGAACGAGAACTCCGCCGCAGCCGGCCGCCCCACCCCCGCCAGCAGCGCCCCCATGATCGTCGCCCCCGAGCGCGACGTGCCCGGGATCAGCGAGAACACTTGCGCGAGCCCGATCCAGAGCGCCGTACGGTAGTCAATCTGCTGCACCGTCTCGCTGCGGGGCGCAGGGCGCCAGTGTTCGATCGCGAGGATCACGATGCCGCCCACGATCAACGCCGCGATTACTACGGACGGCGTGAACAGGTGCGCCGTGATCCAGTGGTGCGTGAGCAAGCCCACGATCGCCGCCGGCAGGAACGCAATCAACAGCGCGAGGATGATGCGGCGCGACTCCGCGACGGCGATGCCATCGTGCACCACGCGGAACAACAGGCTGCGATACAGCCAGACCACGGCCAGGATGGCGCCGAGCTGGATGAAGATCTCGAAGGCGGCGGCGCGCGGGCCCACGAACCCGAGCGCGTGACCCGCCAGAATCAGATGTCCGGTGGACGAGACGGGGACAAACTCCGTCGCGCCCTCGACCAGGCCGAGGATGATCGCGGCGATGATGGTCTGCATCAGAATGGAGCGGAGGGGATTCGAACCCCTGACCCCCTGGTTGCAAACCAGGTGCTCTCCCAGCTGAGCTACCGCCCCCTCGTCGAAAATAGGGATGGGGAGGCGAGACGGGTACCCTCCTACTTGAACACCGCCCCCAGATTGGTCGTGACCCCAACGAATACGAGATGCGGCGTCTCGCGCCACAACCCGACACTCCCACCCGCGTCCACCACGATCCACTCGACGGGGCGGACGGTCACCGCGCTCAATGCGCCCCATTCCGCTGACTCTCCAGCGCCCGCCGTGAACCCGTACAGCTCGGTCGTGAGTCCGTAGCGGCCCAGCGCGACCCCGGCGCCCACCGAGTGAAACCAGCGCAGCGGTGACGCGCCGGCGCCGAGCGCCACCGGCCCGAGATTCACGTCGACATGGACCTTCCAGGGGCCGTCCACACTCGCCACCGCCAGCACGCCGCCCTGGGTGCGCCCTGCCCCGCGCCCCGCGGCTGCATCGCCCGTCGGGAACGTGACGCTCGACGCCAGCGCCAGCGTGGCACGGGTGGAAACGCTGGTCGAGAGCTTCAGCGTCACGCCGAGATCGCCCACGCCCCCACCCGCCCGAGTGTGAACGAATCCGGTGCCGAAGAACGCGAATTGAACCTGGCGGATGACCCCAATCTTCAGGTTGTAGTCCCACGCGGTGGCATCGCCCGCGTCACTCCCCTCGACGCGTAGGCCCTGCTCGAGCTCGGCATATCCCGGAGCCACCGCATACGCATGGGTCGCGAAGGTGGGACGCTCGGGGTTCGCGGCGCGCGGCGACTGCCCGCGCGCCACATCGGGAAGGCATGACAGGAGGCCGAGTGCGAGTGCCGGACGCATGCTCAGCTGCCACCCCTGAGCGTTTCCTCGAACAGCTTGAGAATCCTGCGGTACTCGTCGGTCCAGCTGTCGTTGCGCATGAATCCGTGCCGCTCCACCGGGTACAGCGCCACCTCCCAGTTCTGCTTTTTCAGCTCGATCAGCCGCTGCATCAGGCGGGCCGTGTCCTGGAAGTGGACGTTGTCGTCCACCATGCCGTGACAGATCAGAAGGCGGCCCTCGAGCCCCTCGGCGAAATAGATCGGCGAGGACTGCCGGTACGCCACGCTGTCGTCCTGCGGCTCGTTCAGAATCCGCGCCGTGTACGGATGGTTGTAGTGCGCCCAATCGGTCACCGGTCGCAGCGCCGCGCCCGCGGCGAACACGCCCGGTCGGGTGAACATCGCCATCAGCGTGATGAACCCGCCGTAGCTGCCGCCGTAGATCCCGACCTTCGTCGAATCGACCCCGAGGTGTTGCACCAGCCAGCGCGCGCCGTCCACCTGGTCGTCCAGGTCCTTCCCGCCCATGTGGCGGTAGATCGCGGTGCGCCAGTCGCGCCCCTGCCCGGCGCTGCCGCGGTAATCGAGATCGAGCACGGCGTAGCCCTTCGAGGCGAGCAGCTGGTTGAACATGTATTCCCGGTAATACGACGACCACCACTTGTGCACATTCTGGAGATACCCGGCGCCGTGCACGAACAGCACCGCCGCGCGGTTTGCGGGCGTCGCGGTCGGGCGATACAGCCGCGCCGGCACGCGCGCCCCGTCCCGCGCCGGGATCATCACGATCTCGGGGCTGATCCAACCGACGCTGCGCCACTCGGACGTCGTGCTCTCGGTGATCTTGCGCATCTGGCCACCGGCCTGGTTGGCTTGGACGTACAGCTCGGGCGGATGGTTGGCCATCGAGTGCAGCACGGCCAAGAGCTTCCCGTCGGGCGACACCACCGCATCCTGGCGCCCCTCGACCGAGGTCAGCTGGGTCTTGCGACCGGTCGCGACGTCGAGGGCGTAGCAGTGCACTTGTCCGAAGTCACCCTCGTTGGTGTGCAGATAGAACGTCTTGCCGTCGGGGGCCAGCGTCACCTGTTGCACCTCCCACGGTCCGCGGGTGAACGCCCGCACTGCACCACCGGCAGCGGGGACCGTGTAGAGGTGGGCGTATCCCGTCTCCTCGCTCCCGTAGTAGACGGTCTCGCCGTCCTTGAGCCACCCAGCGGTCGCGTTCAGGGGCCCGTCGAGCCAGGCGTCGTCGTGCAGGTGGGCGACGACGCGCGTCGCGAGCGACGGGAGATCCACCACCGCGAGCCACGCGTCGGTGTAGCCGGTGCTCGTGACGCGGATCAGGGCGTGCCGGCCGTTCGGCGCGATCCCGACGCCGACGGCGTTGCGCTCGCCCGCGCCCACGGAGTCGATCCAGGTCGCCTTGCCTGTCGCCACATCGATCAGCGCCGCGCGCTCGCGTGACTGCGCGTCACCTACTTTCGTGCGGATTTGCTGCGTCTCCACATACCCCGACTGGGTGACCCAGCTCGGCAACACCACCTGCCGTCCCTCAAGCGAGTCCCCTTTCGCCCGCTCCGTCACGGTCACCAACACGAAGCGGGCGTCTGGTGCGACCTCGAGCCGCGTGGCGGTCTGCCGCTCGGCGAGATAGAGCGGCTTTGCGGTGTGGACGGTGTCGGTGTCGGCGCGCATCTGCTCCTCCGCCACCTGGCGCCGGATGAAATCGAACAGCTCACGCTGCTGATCACGCAGGAACTTCTTCTCCCCGGTGGGATCGCTCGGTTTCCGGGGCGCCGGTCCGCGGCGGACGTCGCTCAGCTGGCGCAGCGCGCCGCCCTCGAGACCGAGCGCCCAGGCGTTCCCATCGCGCGTGAAGTAGACCGTGCGACCGTCCGCCGACCACGCCGGATCGGACTCGGGCGCCGGCGTCTGCGTGAGCCGCCGCTTCGCACCCGTGCGCTCGACGAGCCAGAGGTCGCCCTTCAGCACGACGACCTCGCGCCGCAGATCCGGTGACCATGTGCCATCGGCCATGGCGATCGTGTCCACGGCGTTGCGCGGCAACCGCTCGGGCGACTGCGCGCCCGTGACTGCCACGCGATAGTCGCGGTCCAGCGTGTCGACGCCCGGGCTGCGCCACGCGAAGTACACGTAGCGCCCATCGGCCGAGAACCGCACATTGGACGGCGCGGTGCCGACCAGATCCGGGCCCCGCATGATGCTCTCGACGGTCAGCCGGAACCCCTGAGCGACGGCGACGGCGGGGATCGAGAGGAGGGCGAGCATGAGCACGCTGCGGCGCATCGGGAGACTCCTCGGGCTTGGGGCGGGGCTAATGTGCGGGGCGCTGGCCGCCTGCACCACCGGCGAGCGCCCGCTGCGGCTCGGCACCACCTTTACGGTCGAGCAGTCCGGGGCGCTGGCCGTGCTCGACTCGCTGGTGCACCCCGTGCCCGCCACCGTGATCGGCCCGTCGGGCCAGATCCTCGTCGCCGCCGCCCGCGGGGACCTGGACGTAGTGATCACGCACGCACCGAGCCTCGAGCGCCGCCTGCTGGTCGAGCCGGGGCATGTGCTGCTCGCGTGCCCGTTCGTGGCGAGCCGGTTCGCGATCGTGGGTCCCGCCGCCGATCCGGCGCGCGTCGCCGCTGCACAGCGCGCGGCCGATGCGTTCGGCCGCATCGCGGCGGCGGCGGGTCAGTTCGTCTCGCGGGGCGATTCCTCGGGCACGCACGTGAAGGAGCTGGCCTTGTGGAACGCGGCGGGCGTGCGGCCCCCCGCCGCCGGCGGGTGGTACCTCCAGGCCGGCGCCGACCAGGCGACCACCCTGCACGTGGCCGACGAGCGCAACGCCTACGCGCTCGCCGACCTCCCGACCCTGGCGAAGCTCGGCGGCCTGCGCCTGCGCGTGCTGTTCGCCGCCGACACCGCGCTCACCAACCCCTACACGCTCTACGTGGTGCGTGAGTCGCCCCGGCGCGCGGCCGCGCAAGCGTTCGCACAGTGGGTGATGGACAGCGCGCGCCCGCGGATCCTCGAGCTGCGCCTCCCCGACGGCACCCGCGCCTTCGTCGCGCGGCCGGGAAGATGCACCGACCGGCTCTAGGGCGTGATGGTGAGAGCCCGGCTCCCAGGCTGCACGTCCGCGTACGACGCGTCCGCCACGTCGAGGATCGTGCCGCTGTAGGCGGTCGCGGGAGATCTGTCAGGAACCAACATGGTCACGAGAATGCCGTTCGACAGGTTCCCCGTGACGATGACCCGCCACCGCACACCGGACTGGCGCTGCGCGAAAACCCGGTAGCTCGAGCCGGTGGGCGCCAGCACCGTGTCGATGCGCGCCGTCGAGTCGGCGCCCGCGATCTGGAACAGCATCGCTCGGTCGCCTGCGCCCGCATTCGACAACTGCAGCGAGAGACCGTGCGACGACGGTCCCGAGGGGCTCTCGCAGCGACTCACCGCGAGGGCGAGCACGACGCCGAGCAGCCCGCCGCGCCGGGTCATGGCCGCCGTCCCGGCGCCCGGGCCGGCGCGCCCGGCGCGGCGTTGTTGCCAGTGCGCGCGAGCCAGCGGGCCACGTCACCGATGTCGAACGTGCCGTCCCGATTCCCCTGGAGGTCCAGATAGCGCCGCCGGTCGTCGCTCTCCGGCGCGGGGCCCTGGAAGCCGAGGTCGAGGACCTGCTGTAAGGTCAGCGTCGGCTCTGTGACCTGCAGCGTCAGCGTGCCGCGCGCCGTCTGCGCGCCGTCGGTCACCCTTACTTTGAACGTGAACGTACCGGTATCGCTGGGCGCGCCGCTCAGGGAGCCTAGCGACGGCGAAAGCAGCACCTGCGGCGGCGGCGTCCCTGAATCGACTGCCCACGTGTAAGAGCCCGCGCCGCACGCCGCGGCCAGCGCCGCCGTGTAGGAGTAGCCCCACTGCGCAGGGGCGAGCTGCGGCGCCGTGACCACGGCGAGCGAGTCGCCGCCCAGGCGCAGGAAGAACCGCATCACGTCGTTCGGCACGACCTGGGTGATCGAATCGATCCCGACCCCCGGGCACGTCCCGCTGTTGAGCGCGGTGTTGGGCTTCGTGAAGAGCGCCAGCGTGTGGTTCTGCGTGACCCCCGGAAACGGATCGCCCACGTCACCCCGGTCGGCACACCCCGCCACGGGCGGCGTGCAGGTGATGTGGGGGTTTGCATCCAGGTTGCCCCGCGCATCGGCCTGGAGCAGCTCGAGTCCGTGGATCGGGCCGACGTTCACGGCATTGCCGAAGTAGAACCCGTGCTGCGCGATCTGCTGCGAGTCCACGTGCCACGCGAGCAGCCCGCCCGAGCACCCCTGCGGCAGCGGCGCTTGATACCACACCTGGCAGGCGTTGCGAATCAGCGCGCTGTCGGCGTCGACGGCCTGGCGATTCTCGAGCAGGAAGTACTCGCCCCGCGGGTTCGCGCCGGTGGGACGCACCAGGAACGCCGTGTCGGAGGTCGGCGCCGCGCCGAACCCATACGTCCCTGACGTCGTGAGCGGCGCGAGCGTCACCCAACCGAGCTGGCTCAACGACCAGGCGTCCATCCGCGCCGGGCTCGAGGGCGAGGAGAAGTTCCCGGCGCCCATCAGACTCCAGCGACCCACCCCTTCAGTCTGGTCGCTGGTGTCGTACAGGTCGGGCAATCCGAAGCCGTGCCCGGTCTCGTGCGCCACGGTGCCGATCGGCATGATGTCCGTCCCGGTGCACGAGTCCGAGCCGCCGAGCCCACTCTGGAGGACGTAGTCCTGCACCTTGAGGAATTGGCCCGGGTGCCCCGGCAGCGAATCGTGGGTCTGATACGCGGGAAACAGGGCACCGCGGTGAGCCCACAGATGGTTCTGCGGGCCGCTTCTCGGCCCGCACTCGCCGCCGAGCGCGGGTTGCATGAAGAGCACCAGGCTGACCACACCGTTACTCGGGTCGTAACTGAACTGGCTGAAATCCACCTGCGCGTCGACGAGTGACAGGGCTTCGCGCAGCCCCGCCTGCAGGGCGGCGTACGCGGACCCCCAGATCCCGTTACAGTTCGCCGAGCCAAACGGATTCTGCTGTTGGCACGCGGAGCTGGTGCCGCCGTTATAGCTCGCCTCCGGTTTGCCGAGCGTCACCCAGCCGTACGTCGCACCTTGCACATCGAGCAGCCCGTTGGACATCTGGCTGTAGAAGCTGTGGTAGGTGTAGGGACGGCCGAACGGCGGTGTGGTGCCGAACAACACGGCATCGTAGGCGGAGGACGCAAACGACGGGGCGGTCGTGCCCGCATAGGTGAACAGCACCGCCGGCACTCGGAGCGTGCCGGAAACCGCGGCGGCGCTTGGGGTCGGCACCCCCGCGGCGAGCGGCGCGTTCAGCGCCGCGAACTGCCGCTGGGCGAGCAGGCGGGCTCGCGTGGCCCGCACCGCGCGGGCCCGCTTGCGCCACACCCCGTCCGGACTGAAATCACGGCCCGGCGCCTCGCGGCGGGGCTGGTGCGGCTCCTGCGCGCGCGCCGCCCACGGCGCGCACCAGACAAGCCAGAGCGCCAGCAACGCCGCGCGACGTGGCGTCACGCGGCGCGTTCCCGGACGATGCGACGAGCAGTCGGTAGCGGCACGAGGTACCCTACCCCACAACCGGCGCAGCGGCGGTGCGCTCCCTCACACCACGCCGCGCCAGCAGCAGGCCCAGCCCCATGAACCCGACCACGCCACCCGCGACCTTCGCCTCGTAGAGCCAGGGGTGCGGCTCGTCCGCGGGCGGCACGAAGCCGAGCACGATCGAGAACGCCACCGCGGCGAGGCCCGCGAGGCCAACCAGCAGCGTGCCGGCGGTGCGGGTTCGCCGCAGCCGCAGGTACGCCCCGAAGAGGTAGAGATAGGGAATGAAGAAGAGGATGAGCGTGGTCTGGGTGAGGGCCAGGTAGGCGTTCCTTACGGTGGCGCCGACCAGGCTCGCGACCACGAACACAGTCGCCAGCCCGCCCTGCACCAGTAGCCCGACGTGTGGTGTGTGCCAGCGCGGGTGGATGCGACCGAAGGCAGCCGGCAGCGCGCCGTCCAAGCCGGCCACGAACGGCAGGCGGGCCGATCCCGCAAGCCAGGCGCCCACGCCGCCCAGGTTCCCGAGCGCCAGCAGGATCGCGACCACCGCGGCGACGGGTGCGAGCCACGGCGCCCCGATCCGCCGCGTCAACGCCGCCGTCGCCTGCGGCATCCCGTTCGTGATACTCACCGTCTCTGCCGGCAGGGCCACCAGCATCGCCGCCGTACCGAGGATATACATGGCGACGACGGCGAAGCCCGAGATGACGATGCCGCGCCGCAGCGTCGCGGCGGCATCGTGGATCTCGTCCCCCAGCGTCGGCGCGAGCTCGAGTCCGGCGAACGCGAACGTCATGGTGGCGAACAGGTTGATCGACGGGAGATCGAGCTTCGCGGGGACGAGCCCGCGGAACGCGAACGGCGTCGCGCTGCCGTGCGTCGCGAGCGACCACGCGGCGAGCACCACGAAGATGAGCGCCGGCAGCCAGGTGCCGTACCCGCCCAGGTTCTGAAGCCGCTTCCCGACACGGAGGCCGACCACGTTCATGCCGACCGCAAACCACAGCCCCGCCAGAGACAGCGCGCCGATGAAGAGATTGTCGTCGCCCAAGCGGACGAATCGTGGTCCGCCCGCGTACGCGGCGATCGCCGCCGTAGCCACGAGCAGCGAAGGAAAGTAGAAGAGGTTGTTGACCCAGTAGCCCCAGCCCGCGACGAAGCCGTGCAGCGGCCCGAACGCCCGGCGCACCCAACGGTAGATGCCGCCCGCGCCGGGATCGATGTCGGCGAGCTCTCGCACCGCCACCGCCGACGGCAGGAAGAAGACGACCATCGCGACGAGCCACAGCAACAGGCTCGCGAGGCCGAACTGGCTCGCTGCGGTGGTCAGCCAGCGCAGCCCGACGATCGCCGTGATGTTGAACAGCACGACGTCGGAGAGCCGCATGACGCGGGGCAGCTGGCTAGGGGGCTGTGGCATGCACGCTGGCGGTGAGCCACCCGATGCTGCTGCCCAGCACCGCGCCGCCCGCCACGTCGGTCGGGAAATGCTTGCCGCCGGTCACGCGCAGGGCGGCGACCGCCGCCGCCCCCGCGTACAGCAGGATCGTGTTGCGGGTGCGGTGCGGCAACTGTTCCCGTCGCGCCATGACGAGATACGCCGTCGCCGCGGCGAACGCGAGCGAGGCGTGCCCTGAGGGGAACGACTTGCGGTTGTCGAGCTGCGACGCCGCCGCCGCGGCATCCGCCGTGTAGAGCACCGGGCGACTGCGGTGCACAATGACCTTGAGCCACTCGGTGGTGGCCTGCGTCCACGCGAGCGAGTTGAGGAACACCGCTGCGTTGCCGCGCGTTTGAGCGGGATCGAGGCCGTGAAGCGAGGCGAACGCCGCCGCGCCGACCACGCCTCCAAGGACAACGGTGCTGGCGGTCGCGGCGCCGGCGGAAGCGTTGTGCAGCGCGGTGCGATCGATGCTTGGCACCGAGGCCGGGTCGCACGGGGCGCACGGCGGCGGACCGTGCGGCAAGTTCAGCGCTACGGGAATGAGCGCAAGCGCGCCCGCGGCGCCAACCGAAGCAGCGTCCCGCCACGTCACGCGATACGGCGCCTGACCCGCAGCCGGCCGGGCGGCGAACAGCCAGACGAGGACGACCGCCGACCGGGACATGCGGATGCTCGCTCGAAACGGGAGGCCTGCAAGTTACGTGGTCCCGGCGACGGGTGCTAACTTACGTCCGCGTTGGACCTTGCGGTTTTGTGACGCCGCCACTACTCTCTAGGCTGCTGTTCTCCACCCAACCAGTCTGGGGGCCCCGTGAGTACCGAGACCCTGCAGCACGTCGCGCTCTTCGATAAGTGCAAGAACTTCACGCGGGCCGACGAGGTTCGCGCGGCCGGCCTGTACGCGTGGTTCAAGCCGATTTCCCAGTCGGAAGACACGGTCGTGGTGATCGAAGGCAAGCCGCGCATCATGATGGGCTCCAATAACTACCTCGGCCTCACGCATCACCCCGAGGTGCTCGCCGCGGCGAAAGATGCCCTCGACGAATTCGGATCCGGATGCACGGGGAGTCGGTTCCTCAACGGGACACTGGAGCTGCACTGCCGGCTCGAGGCCGAGCTGGCCGAGTTCTTCGGGAAAGAAGCCTGTCTCGTCTTTTCCACCGGCTATCAGGCGAACCTCGGCCTGATCTCCGGGCTCGTGGGTCGGGGCGACGTCGTGTTCCTCGACAAGCTCGATCACGCGTCCATCGTGGACGGCGCGAAGCTGTCCCACGGCGAAACCGTGCGCTTCAACCATGGGGACTTGGCAGGCCTCGAGCGCAAGCTCCAGAAAGTGCCGGTCGGGACGGGCGTCATGATCATCGTCGACGGAGTGTTCTCGATGGAGGGGGACATCGCCGACGTGCCGAACCTGCTCAAGGTCGCCCAGAAATACGGCGCGGCGCTCGCGATCGACGATGCGCACGCCGTGGGGGTGCTCGGCCCCAACGGGGATGGCACCGCGGCGCATTTCGGTGTGGCCGACGACGTGGACCTCATCGTGGGCACGTTCTCGAAGTCGCTCGCCTCGATCGGCGGCTTCGTCGCGGCTTCCGAAGACGTCATCGATTATCTGCGGCACAACTCGCGGCCCCTGATGTTCACGGCGGCGCTCCCGCCGGCGAACACCGCCGGAGTGCTCGCCGCGCTGCACGTGCTGCGGCGCGAGCCCGAGCGCCGGGAGCAGTTGTGGGCCAACACGCGTCGCCTGCAGGAGGGGCTGCGGTCGCTCGGCTTCGAAATCGGGCCTACCGAGACCCCGATCGTCCCCTTCCTCATCGGGGACTTCGAGAAGACCCTGACCTTCTGGCGCAAGCTGTTCGACGCCGGCGTCTTCACCAACCCCGTGGTGCCGCCCGCCGTGCCGCCGTCGCAGAGTCGGCTGCGGACCAGCGTGATGGCGAGCCACACCGCCGAGCAGCTGGACTTCGCGTTGCAGACCTTCGGCCGGCTCGGAAAAGAGCTGGGGGTCATCTGAGCGCAGTGGAGATCGCGCCCGTCACCGACGGGCGCGGTCTCGAGCGCTTCATCGCCTTTCCGTACGAGCATTACCGGGGCGACCCGCTCTGGGTCCCGCAGTTGCGCATGGACGTGCGCACCCTGCTCTCCCCCGCCAAGAACCCGTTCTTCCAGCACGCCCAAGCCCAGTGCTTCATCGCCCACGCCAACGGCCGGACGGTGGGGCGGATCGCCGCCATCCAGAACGACGCCCACACCCGGGAGCACGGCGACCGGGTCGGGTTTTATGGTTTCTTCGAAAGCGTCGACGACCGCACCGTCGCGACCGCCCTGTTTGACGCGGCGGCGGCCTGGCTCCGGCCCCGGGGGCTCACGGTCCTCCGCGGCCCGATGAGCCCATCCATCAACGACGAATGCGGCCTGCTGGTGCAGGGGTTCGACACCCCACCCACCCTGATGATGTCGCACAATCCCGCCTACTACGTCGACCTGCATCAGCGCTACGGCTTCGCCAAGGCCAAAGACCTGCTGGTATACGAAAGCACGACCACCCGGCTCCCCGAGCGGATCGTGCGGGCCGCCAACGTGATCGCACAGCGCAAAGGCATCACGCTGCGGGCCCTCGACATGAAGCGGTTCATGGCCGAGGTCGAGCTCGTCAAGGCGCTCTACAACGACGCGTGGGAGAAGAACTGGGGGTTCGTGCCGCTCACCGAGGCGGAGATCGACCATCTCGCCAAGCAGCTCAAGCCGATCGTCGTCCCCGACCTGGTGTGCTTCGCCGAACGCGCGGGCAAGGTCATCGGCTTTGCCGTGGCGCTCCCCGACTTGAACGTCGCGCTGAAGCACAACCCGTCGGGCCGGGCGTTCCCCGGCATCCTCAAGGTCCTGTGGTACGCGCGCAAGATCAATCGCCTCCGCATTCTGCTGCTCGGCGTGCTGCGAGACTATCGTTCGAGCGGCGTCGACGCCCTGATGTACCATTGGATCTGGACCAAGGGCATCGGCCACGGGTTCACCTGGGGCGAGGGGGGCTGGATCCTCGAGGACAATGCGGCGATGAACAACGCCGCCGTGCAGCTCGGCTTTCGGCCCTACCGCACCTACCGGATCTACGACAAGCCCCTGTGAAGGCGTTCGTCACCGGCGGGACGGGGTTCGTCGGCACGCATCTCGTGCGGACGCTGCTTGAACGTGGCGTGGAGGTTCGCTGCCTCGTGCGCAACGCCGCCAAGGCCCTGGCCCTCGGCTGGCGGGATGTCCGCCTCGTCCGGGGCGATCTGGACGACGCCCGTGCGCTGGCGGAGGGCTGCGCCGGAGCGGACGTGGTGTTTCACGTCGCCGGGCGCATCAGCGCCCGCGATCTGCGGGAATTCATGCGGGCGAACCGCGACGGCACCGCCAACGTGCTCGAGGCCGCCTCACTCCAGCCGCCCCAACGCTTCGTGCTCGTCTCCTCGCTCGCCGCCGGCGGGCCCACCACGCCCGGACATCCGATCGACGAGGCACGTCGCCCCGCGCCGGTCACGCCCTACGGCCAGAGCAAGCTCGCGGCGGAGATCCTGGTCCGGGCGGCGCCGTTCCCGTGGACCATCATCCGTCCGCCCGCCGTGTACGGCGAATGGGATCGAGAGATCCTCAAAGTGTTCAGGCTGGCGCGCCGGGGGCTCGCCCCCGTGTTCGGTGACGGTTCCCAGGAGCTGTCGGTCATCTACGCAGGGGACCTGGCGACCGCCCTGGTGACCGCCGCAACCTCCCCCGCAGCAGTGCGTAAGGTATACTACGCGGCGCATCCTGCGGTCACGACGAGCGGCGAGCTGGTCCGGGCCGTGGGACGCGCGGTGGGACGCGAGCCACGCATCGTACCGCTGCCCGCGCCTGTGGCCCGCGTGATCCTCTGGGCCATCGGATCGCTGGCTCACGTCGCGGGCCGCGCCACCGTTCTGTCGGCCGACAAGGCGGCCGAGTTTCTGGCCCCCGCCTGGACCTGCCGACCGGATGCGCTGATGCGGGACACGGGATGGCACGCCGCCACGGATCTGAACGCCGGGTTGCAGCGTACGGCGGACTGGTACCGCCGGGAGGGGTGGCTTTGAACGCACCGTGGTACGACGCTACGAAGCTGCGATTCAGGTCGTCACTGACGACGTGGCGTCGCAGCGTCACGCAACGGTTCACGGCCCTCGATCTTGTCACGCTGCTGTACGTGGCCGTCGCGACCGTGGCGGTCCTGGCGTTCACCGCCGACGACCGCACGGGATGGGACTGGCTGCTGCTCGCGCATGCGCTGCTGGTCGCGCTCGTCCTGCTCGCCGCCCGGGCGCGCGAGGCGGGGCGCGTCGGCCGGTTCCTGGGCGACTGGTACCCGATGCTGCTGCTGGGCGGGCTGTACGCGGAAGTGGGCGTGCTCAACGTCGACGTCGGCTACCAGCACGACCTCACGATTCAGCGCCTGGAGTTGTGGGTGTTCGGCTCGCAGCTGTCGTACCGCTGGATCCGCGAGTGGCCCAATCCGGTGTTCTCGTGGATCATGCACATCTGCTACATCGCCTACTACGCGATCTTATGCGCCTCGCCCCTCGGCTTGTGGCTCAGGGGGCAGCGCGACGCCGCGCGGCGCACGATCTTCGCCGTGATGATCACGTTCTATCTCTGCTACGTCGTGTTCCTCTTCTTTCCGGTCGCCGGGCCGCGCTACGCCTTCGACCTCGCGCACAACGCCGCCACGGAGATCTGGCCGGCGCGTGCCACCCAGTGGCTGCTCGACCGCGGGGACTCCTGGGGCGCGGCCTTCCCGTCGTCGCACGTCGCCGCCGCCGTCGTCGCCACGATCTGCGCGCTGCGCTACTGGCGCCCCCTCGGGCTGGCGCTCGTGCCGCTGACCCTCGGCCTGGTCCTCTCGGTAGTGTACGGGCAGTTCCACTACGCGGTGGACGCGGTGTCGGGTCTGTTCGTGGCCGGCGCCGTGCTCGCGTCCCAGTACGTCTACGGCGCGGAGCCGGAGAAGGTCGGCGCGCGACTTCCGGCGGGGAGCCTGGAGCAGGCCTGAGGCGCGCTGACCCGTTGGCCGCCCGCCATCGGGGTCCCACTCCGCGACAAAAATACGCAGTCGCTTCGTGGAACCCCGACGCCGGGCGGCCTCAGCGTCCGAGGCTTGCCGCTCGCGAGGCTACGGTGTCCAGGTCTCCTCCCAGCCCATCCATACGGCGTTGGAACTGGAGGTCGATCAGCAACAAGCCCACGACATACGCGGCCAGATTCACCACGAACACAATCGTGAAGAGCAGCGGGTACGGCAGCCAGATTCCGAAGTAGAGCGCGAACCGCTTGACCCCCGGGTCGAGCCGCGAGCGATCCGCAATGCTCGTCATGAGCAGAATTGCGATCAGTGCGAGCAGGACGAGCTTGAGCGAAACGATCCCGGCCGCGGCGAACCCCGCGAAGATGACCGCTTCGGACGCCCGGTCGAGCCGCGTGTCGAGCCGCCGCCCCGCGTCGGAGGCGAGCCCGAACTCACGCGCGATTCCGCCGTCGATCCCGTCCAGCACCTGCCCCAACGCCATCAGGCCGAGGCCCCAGCCCAGGCGGCCGGCCGCGACGCTCGCGCCCGCGGCGACGCTCGCCCAGAATGCCGCCCAGGTCACCTGCGTGGGCGACAGACCGAGTGTCCGGTGAGCGAACCGCAGCAGCGGGCGGATCGCCCGGTCTAATGCCTTGCCCAATACAGGAGCAAATTCGTACATAACAAGAGGGCGAAGAGCACCCCTTCTTTGACCTTGTCGGGAATCCGTGTGAGCCACCCCCGGGTTACCCAGCGGGAGTACGGGTACAGCGGCATCTTCTCGAATCGGACGCTGTAGTCCATGGCCACGTGGATCGCGAAGAACACCAGGGGGACGACGGTTCCCAGAAACCAGCACAGCGGCGTGATCCAGAGCAGCGCCACGGGCTCCTGCAACGAGGAGCGCCAGTAGTAGCCGCGCTTGTCCACCAGCCCCACCGCCCGCAGGTAGAACGGCGCTTTCACCGCGTGGTCGACGTCCACGCCGATCCCGAAGGCATATGCGAGGGCGGCGTCGCGCCCCTGCAGCTCCAGCGCCTGTACGCCGAGCGTGGTGGCGAGGATGTGCGTGAACACGGTCACGGCGCCGTGGCGCCCTCCCGGGCCGGCTGTCGTCCCGCCAGCCACACGAGCCCGAGCCCGACGCCGATCCACGCCATGTCCCGCAGCCGGCTCACGATGGCGGTGTAGACGCCCAGTGCAGGATCGAGGCCCAGGAGCTGGAAGAACACGTACAGCGAGCCTTCCTTCGTGCCGACTTCGAAGGGCACGAAGAAGATCGCGTTCTGAATCAGCGAGGTGAGCCCGCCAATGGCGTACGCCTGAAGGTAGGTGATGTGCAGGCCCACGCCGAGACCGATCAGTACATACTCGAGCATGAAGATCGATCGACTGAGATACTCGAGCAAGAGTGCCTGGAAGAAGCGACCCGGTCGCCTGTGATAGAACTCCGTCATCTGCACGTCCATCTGGGCGAGCGTGGCTCGCTGGGACTCGATGCGCCGGGCCACGCCGCGCAGCAACGGGAGGCGGTGGATCAGGTCGAGCGCGCGCTCCAGCACGCCGCGCCGGTGTCCCGTCAGCAGCAGCCAACACAGCAGCGCCAGCACCACAAAGGCCACGGCCAGACCGGCGAGCAGCGCCGGGTGCGGGGGCAGGAGGAGAGCCCCGAGCACGATCGCCGTCAGGAAGCTCAGCAGCATGCCGAGCGTGTGCAGCATCTGATAGATCACCACCGAGCCGGCCGCGCGTCGGACGCCGAGCCAGCGCGCCGCGGCCGCGATCTTGAACGGCTCACCCCCGACGTTGACCATCGGCGTGACGAAGTTGAGCGAGAACCCGGCGACGGTGATCGCGTAGGCGCGCCAGAACGGGGGGCGGACCGGCTCGTCCGCCATGATCAGCCACCAGGCCGCCGTATTGCAGGCGTACACCACGCCGTACAGAATGAGAATCGGGGCAAAAATCCATCCCGTTTGCGCCGCGTCGGCGAGCAGCCTCGCCACGCCGATACGCGCCACCAAGTAGGCGAAGATCGCGGAGCCGCAGACGAACAGCAGCGCTTGCAGCTTACGGCTCACGCGTGGTCCGGGATGGCGACCCTGCAGCCGGTGTTGGCGGCCTGGTAGGCATGCTCGACCACGACCGCGACGCGTCGGATGTCGTCCAAGTACGGCGCGGCGGCGCGGACCGGATCGGCCCGGTCGAGCGAAGCGATGAACGACTCGAACAGACAGGCGAACCAGCGGTGATACGCCGCCTTGTCGAGCTCGGCCGAGAAATCGTGTCGCTCGAGCGCGCCCTCGCGCTCGAGCCGCAGCTCGCCGCCGACCCACTCGATGGCGCCGTGTTCGCCGACGAACCGGATGCGGTTCTCGCGCTGGCGCGCGGCCCACGTGAAGAACATCGTCACCAGCCGCTCGGGATACTCGAAGTGCAGCCACGCCGTGTCCTCGACCTCGTAGGCGCGGTGCCGCAGCCGTCCGGTCCAGGCGCTCACGGCAGCGGGCGGTCCCGCGACGTCGAGCAGCTGGTAAATGAGATGGGTTCCATGGTCGAGCAGGACCCCGCCCCGCCCCGCCGCGCTCGTCCCGCGCCACGGCGTCCCGGCGGCCGCGCGCCCCGGGTCGGCCGCCTGGCGATGCACCGCCAGCTCGGCCAAGTGCCACCGCCCGATCGCACCCTCGCGCAACCATTCCTTCACCTTGACCCACCCGGGGTTGAACCGGTACTGGTGACACGGCATCACGACCCGGCCGTGAGCGCGCGCCGCGGCGGCGATGCGGTCCGCCTCGGCCCGCGTGAGCGCGACCGGCTTCTCACATACGACGTGGTAGCCCCGCTCGAGGCCCCAGAGCGTGAGGTCGAGGTGGGAGTCCGTCGGCGTGCAGATGTCGATGAAGTCGAGGGGACCGACCCCGGCGAGCTGCTCGCGGTCCGAGAGCAGCGGGATGCCGTCCACCGCCGGCACGTCGGCCGCACTGTCCACGACGGCTACGATGTCGATGCGCGCGCGCACCCCGGCCACCGTCCGCAGCGCGGGGAGATGCGACTGCCGCGCCGTGCCGCCCGCCCCGATGACGGCACCACGGTACCGCTGCACGTCAGGTGAAGCGGGCGTAGGCATTACGCTCGTGCTCGAGCACATCGGTGAGCGCGGTGGCGTTCCACTCGTGCATCAGCAGCAGCACCACGAGCAGCAGGCTCATCGGCACCGCCTCGGCCCACAGGAAGGCCGAGATATGGCCCGCGACCGCCGCCGCGCCCAGCAGCAGGAATCGGATGTTCTGGCCCAGCCAACTGCACAGGGGCAGCAGCACCTCTTGGCGCTCGCGGTACTCCTCCCGGAACGACAGTGGGACGCTCCCTCCTCCCCCCCCTCCTCCACCCGCCCGCAGCAGCCGCATCAGCTTGACCGAGCGCGGAAACAGCTGCGACTGCCGCACGACGTAATCCCGGTACACCCGCGCACCGAAGCGCTCCAACACCGTGCCTTCGGATCTGGCCTCCAGATCTTCGGGGAGATCGAGCTCGCCCGCCTTGCCCACGCCCAGGTACAGGAACGCGTTGCGGACGAAATCCACCGCGGCGCTCTGGTACGTGTGGGCGAGTCCGGCAAGCGCGACCAGCAAGACTGCCGACCACCACACGCCGCCGTGAACCAGGCGGTACATCAGGTGAAGGTACAGATTGACGAATCGCAAATTGTCGTTGATGCCGTCGAGCGCGCGCCCGAACCGGGTCGAGGTGCCCCGCAGCCGGGCCAGCTGGCCGTCCGCCGAGTCGAATACGTCCGACACGATGAACAACACGAACCCGATGACGTCGATCCAGCGGTCCTGGTACACGAACAGATGTCCCGCGACCAGGCCGATGAGCAGCGACCACAGCGTGACCTGATCGGGCGAGATGCCGGTCGGGTAGAGCGCCCGCGCGATCCGGATCCCGATGGGCCGGAAGAAGCGCAAGTCGAGCCATTCCTCGACCGCCTGACCCTTATCCGACAGATCGTTCCGCGGCTTCACCAAGCACGTCCTTCATAGTGGCGAGGGCGCCCATCGCCTGGTCCTCCTCGATGACCAGCGGCGGGTTGATTCGCACCTCGGGATTGTAGATCATCGCGAGCACACCGCGCGACAACAGGGTGTCGAAGATCCAGCGCGTCGTCTTCTTGTCGAGCAGCTTTCGGGTCCCCGGCACCACGAGGTCCATGCCGATCATCAAGCCGCGGCCGCGCACGTCCGAGACGATCGGCAGCTCCGCCTCCCACCGCCGCAGCTCGGCCAGCATCTTCGCGCCCAGTCGCCGGGAGTGCTCCACCAGGCCGTCCTCGATGACCGTCTCGACCGTAATGCGGGCGGCCGCGGCGGCGAGCGGATTGCCGCCGTAGCTCGACGAGCTCCCGCTCGGATTGGCGAACGGCTTGGCAAATGCGATCTCCTCGCGCGCGATGATGCCGCTGATGGGGAAGCCGCCGCCGAACCCCTTGCCGATCGTGATCACGTCGGGAATCACGTCCTCGTGCTCGATGGCGAACATCTTCCCGGTGCGCCCGAACCCAGTGATCATCTCGTCGCAGATCAGGAGCGCACCGAGCTCGTCCGCAAGGCGACGCAATGCCCGGAGGTAGCCCGCCGGTGGCACGACGTTGCCCGCGGTCCCCTGGATCGGCTCGACGATGATCGCCGCCACGTCCTTGGTGGTCTCGAGCTCCACCTTCTGCTTGAGGAACTCCACGCAGTGCCATTCGCACGACGGAAATGTCTTGTCGAACGCACAGCGGGCGCACGACGCGTAGGGCGAGAGATAGGCGCCCGGCATGAGCGGCCCGAGCGCGTGCTTGAAGCTCGCGCCCAGCACCGGGAGCACCCCGCCGGTCTTGCCGTGGAAGCCGCCCCAGAACCCCAGGACCTCGGTGTGCCCGGTGCGCGACTTCGCCAGTCGGAGCGCCGCCTCGACCGCTTCCGCACCGCTCGAATAGAACTGCGACCGGTTCAAGTCGCCGGGCGCGAGCTCCGCGAGCAGCTTGACCAGCGCCGCGCGGTGCTCGGTCGTGAAGCTGCCGACGTGAATCCGAGCGATCTGGCGCTGCAGCGCCGCCACGTAGCGGGGATGGGCGTACCCGAGACTCGCCACGCCGACCCCCGCGAGCAGGTCGATGTAGCTGTTGCCGTCCACGTCGTACAGCACGGCGCCTTCGCCGCGATCGATCGAGAGCTGGCTGAACAGCGCCACGCTCTGGGTCCCGGGAGCGAGGTACAGCGCCTCGAGGTCGAACAGGGCCTTCGACTTGGGACCGGGGACCTGAATCTTGCGGAGTGTATGGGTCACGCGTGTTTCCGGTGTGCGAACCGATGAGTGATGTAGTCGGCGATGGCCCGCGCCGCCTCTTCACGGAACGGCGCGAAGCTCGGCCAGTCGTTGATGTCGATGAGCACGGGCCGATCGGGCTCGGGGAACGCGACATCGCCCCCAAACACCTCGAGCCCCAGGATCGCCGCCGCTTCGAACGCCAGCGCCTTCAACCGGTTCTCGTCGATCTTGGGCCGCTCCCCCGCGAACCCGGCATCCGAGCCGTACCAGCGGAAGAAGCGCCCGTCGGTCACCCCGTAGAACTTCACGATCGGACCGGGCACGTGCTCCTGCAGCGCGACCCAGGGGATGCCGCGCGCCGTGAACGCCCGCAACGCGTCCGCGATGCGCTCGCGCGAGGTCGCCACGACGTCCTCCGCGCGCTCGGCGTGCACGTCGCCCCGCTTGATCCACACCTTGTGCTGGTCCGGACAAAACGCCTCGAGCTGCTCGAGCGACAGCGGCGCGGAACTGGGGAGGATCAACGTCCGGGGGAACGACAGCGTGCTCTCCCCCAGCCGCCTCACCAAACGGTAGCGGTGGCAGTTGAGCGCGCTCGACGGCCGGTTCACGACCACGGCCCCGTCGCTCTCCAACGGCATCAGCTGCTCGGCGGCGAGCGACCCCTGGCACATGTTCAGGTACAACGCCGCAACCGGCAGCTGCCCCTGCTCGACCTCTCGTTCGCTGATCTTGACCGCGCCCCACCCGCTCCTCACGAGTTCGGAAACCGTGGCGTCCAGGATGGCGGTGTCATTCACGCGATGCTGCATCGGCGAATACGACGGGCTGCGATAGATCGCGACCAGTTGCGCCAAGGCGGTCTCGCTCCCCCGGGGTCCGGACTCAGGCCTCGCGCGCGGCCAGCCACGCGTTGGCAGTTTGCAGATCTGATGGACGATCGATATCGATGATGCGCGGGACCTCGACCACCCCCACCCGCCCGCCGTCCGCTACCACACCAGCGAGGAACCGGCGCATCTTGTGCACGCCGCGGTCGACGGCATCGGCGGCCGCAGCGCGGGCCCCGGCGCTCAGGCCGTAGACCCCACCCGTGACACGGCGCGGGTGCAGCGGCTCGTCGCGCACGGCCCCGACGAAACCGCCCTCCCCCGTGCTCACATACACAGGAGACTCGTCGTCCACGTACGGCGTCACAGCAAGCACCATGTCCGCCCCCTCGGCCAGCTGGCGCTCCATCCCGCTGTAGACCGCTTGCCAATCCTGCGGTCGCATCACCGTGTCCACCATGCTGCAGAAGACCGGGCCGGGCGCCACGGCACGGAGCCCCTCGACCAGCGTGTGGAGCGAAGAGGGGGTGCGGCACTCGATCACCTTAAGGGGTCGCCCAAGTCGCGTTCCGTCAAGCACGCGCCGCACGATCGGAAAGTCCGCACGAACTGCACACGTGAGACTGGTGCACCCGAGGCCCTCGAGGGTCTCGAGCAAGCGCACGATCTGCGGCCTGCCGGCCACTTCCACCAGGGGCTTGGGGAGCGATCCTTCCCCCGCGGTCGCGAGCCGCGAGCCCTCCCCGCCGGCGAGGATCAAACCGTGCATGCTAGTCGACGATCCTTTCGATATCGGGGAGGCGCGCGATGCGCGCCGTGGGATCGGGCCCCGGCGGCTGCTCCCGATCCGGCGGCGCCAGCCAGCACGTGCGTAGCCCGAGTCCGGCGGCCCCGCCGATGTCCGCCTCGAAGTTGTCGCCCACCATCCAGGCGCGCTCCGGCGGCGCCCCGCCCAGCGCGCCCAGCGTCTCGCGGAAGATCCGGGGATCGGGTTTCGCCGCGCCCACCACGGCCGAGTCGCTGACCGCCGTGAACAGCCGCGCCAATCCCAACTCGTCCAGACAGGGCGCCAGATTCCCCGTGAAATTCGAGACGATGCCAAGCCGGTAGCGGCGTGCGAGCCGCTCGAGCACGGCCTGATTGCGCGTCACGATGGCGCGTGCCTGGTCATGGAACTGCTCCGCCATCCGCCCCGCATCGACGGCCGCGCCGTCGGGCAGGAGCTCGAGCAGCAACCCGGTCTGCGTCTCGATCATCCGCCGGTAGCCGAACCGGCGGATGTCGGCCGTCCGGGCCAGCGTCTCGTCCGCTCGTTGGTAGAGCGGCTCGAACGCCGCGTACCCGAGCCCGCCCCCGGCCGCCCGGTACGCCGCGTGGAATCGCGGGCTCCAGTGCACGCCATCGGCATCGAGCGTCCCGCCGAAGTCGAAGAGGACGACCTCGGTGGTTCTAGTGATGCCCGTGGACCGCGCCGTGGTCGTGCGCCGGCAGCTTCATCGGCATGGTCTCCGCCATCCGCATTTCGTGGCCGCCGCTCTGCCGCATGTAGTGGCGGTAATCCTGCTGATACAGCGAGTCCGCGCGGTCGGCGGGCGGCCACGCGACGCCACGGTCGGGCACGAACAGCCCGCCCACGACGCCCATCCCGCCGTCCGGGACGGCCTGGCCGGTGGGATTGTCGTAGTAGACGGTCACGCGGTAGCGGTGGTCCGGCGCGATGTGGGCGCCGAGTCGGGTCCAACCGTAGAGCCGACTGATGGGGACGGACCGAATGTGCCCCGCCGAGTCGGCGACCGGCGCGGCCCGGTAGATCACCCGGGTCGTCGTCACGTCGACGAACTCGATCAGCCGCCCATAGTCGTGCATGTGGCCGCCTAACCCGACGATTTTCCCCGGCACCGCCGGGCTCCCCTCGTAGGAGCGCTCCGAGCGCCCCGGCGGGAGCGTGAATGACTTGTCGCCCACCGGGAAGGCGACGTCCATCTGCCAGGGCGATGCCCGGAAGAAGGGCCATGGCCGGCCCGCCGGCGTGAAATCCATCACGAGCCGAACTCGAGCCCCGCGGTAGGTGACGGGGGTGAGGTTCTCCACCATCGCACTCGCCACAACGTGCTCGCCGCGCCGGAGCGGCAATCCGAACAGGAGCCCCGGCAGCCGTACGGCGCCGGTCTCGTGCCCTGCCGCGAGCAATCGGCGCGAGATCGGAAGAAACAGCTCGCGGTGATCGGGGTCGATCAGATTGAAATGATGGATGAGCTCGGCGGACAGCTCGCGACCGGTGCTGTCCACCACCGTGACGCGAAACCCGTGGACGTAGCCGTCGCTCGGAATCTCGAGAGTGGCGATGGGCGGCTGCGCCAGCGCGTGATGCGGCGTGTGGGCCGGCAGCTCGAGGGGGGCGAGGTCGATCACGAGCGCACCGCGTTCCGGATCGGTGAAGATGCGAGCCGCCGCGACGTCTGGCGGACCGGCATGGCGCCGGTCGCCCGGCGCGAGCGCGAGCAACAGGGTGACCGGCAGCAAGCGATGTCCCGTCATGGCGGGGAATTGTAATAGCCCCGCGCGACTCGGGGCAACGGACCCGCGCTCGGCCGGGACGCCCCGCCCAGGTTCAGGCCGAGGGATCCCCCCGGTAGCGTTTGGCCTGCCCCGGCGTGATCATCTCCGCCAGCAGGATGCGACGGATGATCGGCGCGGTGAAGACGTAGCCCCGCACGTCCGCCGCGAGCCAGCGCTCCCACTCGAGCAGATCGAGCGTCTGCTCCACCGCCGCTTGGTCGAGCCGGGCCGCCTTCGCGAGCTGGGCGGCGTCCACTCGCTCTCCCAGTGCGGCGGCGGCGCCGAGCAGCTGTTGCGCTGGAGTGGGGAGCTGGCGGAACCGCAGGCAGACCACGCCCACCACCGCCGGGGGCAGATCGTTGGGGAGCGAGTCGACCAGAGTGCGCTTGGGAGACGGCCACGCCGGCGCGGCCGGCGCGAGCTTGTATCCCCCCGCCACGGCTTCGAGCATCGCCACGGCGAGCAGCGGAATGCCCGCCGTATCCCGCTCGACACGCCGCGCCAGCCGCTCGACGTCGGCCGGGCCATACGCCGGGAGCGCCCAGGTCGCGAGGGCCGCGAGGGCAGCGCCGTCCAGCCGACCGAGCCGGATCACCTCGCCTTGGAGGTCGCGTCCGACGCGCGCCCCCAGTGCCTCGAGTCGCCGGCCCTCCGGCGCGCCGCGCGCCAGCCCGAACGCGAGCAACACCGGCCGCCGCGCCGTGTCACGCGCCAGGGCGGGGAGCGCCGCGAGCGTGGCAGCGTCGATCCATTGGGCATCGTCGAGCGCGAGCAGCGTCGGCCGCTCCTGGGCGGCGGCAATCACCGCCGCGCGGAGCGCGTCCGCCAGGGGCACGGGTCGGGCGGAACCGACGACCCGCGCACCGACCTCCGGGTCGAGCGACCCGAGGGCGGCGAGGGCTCCGGGCGATGCCCCGGTGAGGCCGGGTGCGTCGCCCAGACCGGCCGCGAGCAGTCCCGCGACCGCGCTCCCTTCCTTCTCCTGGTCGGGCGCGACCGCTCGAGCCGCGGCCACGGTCGCGTCGTCGAGGCGGGCGCGCGCCACCAGCTCTTCGATGAGCCGGGTCTTGCCCTCACCGGGCTCGCCCTCGATGAGCACGACCTGCCCGCGGCCGCCCTTGGCGCGCTCCCAGGCCGCCGTCAGCGCGGCTAGCTCGGCGGCGCGCCCGCACAGCGGCGGGCGCGGGCGCGCGGCGCTGGCCACGGGCGCCGCCGCCACGCGGCGCCCCACCCGCGCCTCGCGGATCCGCTCGATCAGGCGCGCGGTCTCGGGGCCGGGCGCAGTCGCGACCTGATCGGTCAGAACGCCCGCCAGGTCGTCGGCCACGCGCAGCGCGGCCGCCCGGTCGCCCGCGAGCGCGAGGGCGCGCATCGCCGCCCGGGCCGCCGGCTCGGACGCGGGATCGACGCCGCGGGCCCGCAACGCGGCCGTCGCTGCCGCCGCGGGGTCGCCCCGCGCCGCCAACCCGTCGGCGTGTCGTACCAGGGCGTCGACGCTCTGCGCGCGCCACCGGACCCGTTCGGCGCCGACCCAGTCTTCGAACTGGTTCGCGCCCGGTATCGAGAGCCCCTCGAGGAAGTCGCCCTCGACGAGCGCGGCCGCGCCCGGCCAGTCGCCGCCCGCGTACAGCTCCGCGAAGCGATCGCAATCGAGCGTCACGCCGTCCGCGCCGAGGCCGATCTGGTCGACGTCCGCCTGTACCTGATCGTCGCCCAGCACGCGACGGAATACCCGCAGCGCTTCGCTCAGCGAGTGCCGTGCCTGCTTCTCGTCGCGGTCGCTCCACAGCAATCCCACGAGGTGCTCGCGGGTGCGCCGGCGCCGCGGGCTGCGTGCGAGGTAAACGAGCAGCGCGACATGCTTGCGCCACAAGAGCTCGGGGGGCGCGTCGGCACCGGCGACCGTCACCTGCACCGGGCCCAGCACGCGGCAGTGCACGCCTGCGGATCGAGACATGGCGTCGAGATTATCGGGCGCGGTGCGGTGCAGGGCAAGCGCCGGTAGATTCCGCACGCGTATGCAGCCGCCCCCACTGGAAGACGTTCAGCGCGCCATCGGTGATCGCTACGAGCTCCTCAGCTCGGTGGGCGCCGGGGGGATGGGATTCGTGTACAGCGCGCGGCACGTGACGCTCGGTCACGTGGTCGCGGTCAAGGTACTGCCGCCCGAGGTCGCGGCCAGCGAGATGCGCATGCGACGCTTCCAGCAGGAAGCCGCGCTCGCCGCGTCCCTCGCGCACCCCCATATCGTGCCCGTGTACGATTTCGGCGTGCGCGCGGGGATCACGTTCCTCATCATGCCGTTCGTGCGCGGTCCCACGCTGGAGCGCGCGCTCGCGCAGGAGCGGCCGTCGCTCGACGCGGCGCTGCGCGTCGCGCGGGAGATCGGCGCGGCGCTGGACCATGCCCACGGGCGTGGCGTCGTGCACCGCGACGTAAAGCCGTCCAACATCCTGATCGACGACGACTCGGGCCGGGCGCTGCTTACCGACTTCGGCGTCGCGCACGTTGTGCGCGTCGCGACCTCGCCGCTGACGGCGCCCGGGGTCCCCATCGGCACGCCCGATTACATGGCGCCCGAACAGGCCGCGGGAGAGGAGCGGCTCGACGGCCGGGCCGACATGTATTCGCTCGCCGTCGTGACGTTCGAGACGCTGACGGGCACGCGGCCGGCCCGGGGGAGCGATCGCGCCAGGCTGGCGCGGGCGCTGCGCGGCGCCCGCCCGGAGCTGTCCGCCGCCGTCGCCGCCGCGTTGGTGGGCCCGCTCGCGCCGCGGCCCGACCAGCGGCCCGCGACGGTGGCGGCGTGGCTCGCGGCCGTGGACCGGGCGCGCGCCCGCCCGTGGCGCCGCTGGGGCGCGGCCGGCGTCACGGCGGCCGCCGTAGTCGCCGGCGGCGGCTGGGTCCTGTGCCGCACGCACGTGCTGGGCATCTGCCGCCCCGCGTCAGTCGCCACCGTCGCCGTCATGCCGTTCGACAAGCTCGGCGGGGCGAGTCTGCCCGACCGGCAGCTGATGGAGGTGTTCGCGCGCCGGTTGTCGGCCGCACCCAATGTCGTGGTGCTGTCCGGCGCGCGCGTGTACAGCGAGGCGGTGCGCCGCTACGGGCCGGGCCCGCTCAGCGACCCCGAGGCCGATTCGCTCGCCCAGTACTTCGACGCCACGTACTTCGTCCAACCAAGTTTGGTATTCACGGGACCGCGCGTCAGACTCACCGCCCGGCTGTACCGCCGCGCCGCCCGTGGAGCGATCGGCACAGGCGACCTGACAGGCTCCGTGGATTCGCTGGCCGACATGATGACGCCCGTGGGAGAGCATGCGTTGCGCCCGATCCTCGGGCGAGAGGGGGGACTCGGGTCGGGGCGGACGTGTCCCGTGGGCTTCGCCGCGTGCACGGCCTACCTCAAGGCCGACGAGGCCTTCCGTCGCGGTGACTACGAGCGTGCCGCGGGGCTGTACAACGAAGTCATCGCCCAGGCCCCGGATTTCGCCCCCGCGTATTTCGGCCGCCTGCTCGTGGTCGCGCAGACCAATCCAACGGAGCTGACGCTACGGGACGCGATCAGCGGCGCGCGTCTCCACGCCAGCGGTCTGGAGCGGGCCGACAGTCTGCTCCTCGCCGGCTACGTCCACCTGCTGCAGCGGGGCGACGGACGCCGGGCGCTCGAGGACTTCGAGCTTGCCGAACGGACGGCGCCGGATCAGCCCCACGTCCATTTCGTGCTCGGCGAGTTCTACCTATTCGTGGGCGCCCTGTTCGACCAGCGGCTCGCCAGCGCCAAGGCGGCGTTCGACAGTGTGCTCGCCCTCGACCCGAAGTTCGCTCCGGCCGTGGCGAACAGCATCTCGCTCGCGCACCTCGTCGGGGACGACGAGGAGGTGCGGCGCCTCATCGACCTGTATCGGACCATCGACACGACATCCGTGGTCGCGGAGCTGATCGGGATGGCCGACACCGTGATCTTCCGGCCGGCTGACGCGCTGCGCCTCCTGAACGCGGCGACGCTGCAGCGCCGCCGCTTCCCGGTGCTCGAGTTCCTCGCGTCGCAAGCCGCGCAGTTCGCCACGCCCGCCGACAGCGCGCTGCAGCGCTTGGTGACGCAGCGCGTCATGGGGGCGCTCGAGCGTCGCGCCGCCACGGAGTACGAGCGGGCGCTGGCGCTGCGATGGGCCGTCGCGGCGCACCTCTCGGCCGGGCGGGCGGACAGCGCCCGCGCCCGCATCGCCCGCGCCGCACCGGGGAGCGCAGCCCGCGAGGGCGATGCCTGGATCGCGCTCGCCCACGTGATGAGGCTCGATTCACTGGGCGATTGGCGGCGCGCGCTCGACCGGCTCGGCGCCTGGACCGCGTCCCCCGCCGGGAGCAACGACGCGGGCGCCCACTGGGTGCTGGCGCGCGCGAGCCGAGAGGCGGGCGCGCACACGGCCGCGCTGCGCCGCCTGGCGCGCCCGGACAGCGCGCCCCTTGCGGTCAGTCTGAGTCTGGACCTGGAGGCCCGGGCTACGCTGGCTGCGGCGGACACGACGGGCGCACTCGAGCGGTGGGATCGCGCCACGCGCCGGTACGCGGTGCTCAGTGTTCCATTCGATCTCGTGGCCTCGCTCTGGCCCGTGCGGCTGGAGCTCGCGCGGGTCGCAGTCGCCCACCGCGACACCGCAGCAGCCCGGGCCGCGTGCGAGAGCTTTGACGCGCTGGTGGGGTACGTCGACCAGGTGGCGGTGCGACAGATCGCACCGCTCTGCAATCGCGCAGGACGACACGGCCCCGGGAGGTGAACCCCCGGGGCCGTCAGGCTGCTGGGACCCGCCGCGCTCTTACTGCAGCGTGATCGTGATGTGCATGCCGAGCGCGACGTGCGGCATGCAATAGCCCTTGTAGACGCCCGCCGGCGCGCCCGTAAACGAGACGTCGTATTTCTCGTTCGGCTGCGTCAGGAAGGGGCCGGTCAGGTCCCCCATCGGGTTCGGCATGCCTTTCTTCAGCGCGTCCGCGCCACCCTTGGGAACCGAGTCGGCATAGAACGCCACGTTGTGCGGACCACCCGACACATTGACGAACCGCACGGTCGTGCCGGGCTTGATCGTCAGCGCCGCCGGCTCGAACGCGGCCTTCGTGGTGCCGTTCCCGGTCATCTTGACCTCGACGACCACGGCCGCGTCGGTCGCGGGAGCCGCCGGCGCCGCTGCGGCGTTCGCTGCCGCGGGAACGGCCGCCGCTGCCTGGGATGCGTTGGGCTTGCTCCCGCCGCCGCAGGCGCCGGCGGCAAGGGCGAGGAGCATGGTGAGCGCAGTCAACCGCATTGCTGATGTCCTCCGGTACGATGGCTGGATTGTCGTTTGTGAGCGCGTTCACAATAACCGGACCGCTGGCAAAACGGGAGACCTCTCGAAGCCCGGCTCGCGGTTGCGCTTTCGCATACCGACGACGACACTCCCCCCATGGCTAGCCCGGCGCTCCCTCAGATCTCCCCCGACGAGCTGGCGCACCGCCTCGACCGTGGTGAGCCGCTGCAGCTGCTCGACATCCGCGCCAGCGAGCGCGTCGCGCAAGGCGCCGTGAGCTTGGGGCCAACGCTCGACTTCCGTGCGTTCCCCGCCTCACAGCTGTACGCGCTCCCGCACCTCGACCCGCTGGCGCTCGATCCCCGCCGGCCGGTCGCCGTGATATGCGGACACGGTAACTCGAGCGGGCAGGCGACCCTGTTCCTGCGCGCGCAGGGCTTCGATGCGTACTCCGTCGCCGGCGGGATGGCCGCCTGGGAGACCGTCTATCTGCCGCGGTTCCTCTCCCCCACCCCCTCGGTGCAGCGGGTCGTTCAGGTCGACCGCGTGGGCAAGGGCGCGCTGTCGTACGTGTTGGTGAGCGACGGCGACGCCGTCGTCGTCGACCCGGGCCGTCACGTCGAGCGCTACGACGAGCTGCTGCGGGAGCTCGACGCCACACCCGCCGCCGTGGTCGACACGCACATGCACGCAGACTACTTGAGCGGCGCGCGCGCGGCCGCCGCTCGGTGGCACGTGCCCTACTTCCTGCATCCCGACGACGCCCGCTCGCCGTACGACGGGAGCGAGGGCCGCTTCACGTATCAGCCGATCACGCACGGCGACACCATCGCGGTCGGCCGCGCGACGCTACGCGTGGAGCACGTTCCCGGACACACGCTGGGGAGCATCGCGCTCCTGGCGGACGACGCCCTCGCCCTCACCGGGGATTTCCTGTTCGTCCAATCGATGGGCCGGCCGGACTTGGGCGGGCAGCGGGATGCCTGGGCGCGGCTGCAGTGGCACAGTCTCGCCCGGGTGCGGAACGCGTGGCCGGGAGATCAACTCGTGCTCCCCGCGCACTACGCCGGTGAGCCGGAGCGCCGCGCCGACCGGGCCGTGGCGGCGCGGCTCGACGTCATCACGGCGACGAACGCGGCCGTCGCGATCCGCGAGGAAGCTGCATTCTTCCGGTGGGTCGCCGACAACACACCCGCGCCGCCCGAGACCTACCGGACGATCAAGCTGGCGAATCTGGGACTGGTGGACGTGTCGGAGGCTGACGCGGAGACTCTGGAGTTCGGGCCGAATCAGTGCGCAGTGCGATAACGTCATTCGATCGGCGCCTGCAGCACCACATAGGTCCAGTCCGCTCCGCCGAGCGTCTGCAGCCCGAACGGCACGCCCGCGGGAATGTGCACTAGATCGTTCGCTGCCACCTCGATGCGGTCCCCGTCGAGCAGCATCACGCCTCGCCCTGTGAGCGTGAAGATCAGAATCCCTGACTCGTCCTCCATCGAGATCGGCACGACCGCGCCCGGTTGCATGACCATGTGCGCGAAGCTGAGCCCGGCGAGCATTCCCGGCACATTGAGAACGGTGTGGCGGCGCAAATCCTCCGCCGTGGTAGGCAGCTTGGTGAGGCGGCGGTAAGTGTAGCGCGGCACGAGTCCCCATCCCTAGGGCGCTGCAATCTTACGGCCGACAACGAAGAGGCGCGCCCCCAAAATGTGTGCGACGTGGCCCCCACCGCAACCCCTTGGCACGCCGCACGGTAGGGCTCGCCCTCCCGCGCTCCGACCGGTCGGCTGTGCAACCCGTTTCCCGGCAATCGTCTCTCATGGCGTCTCTCACAGGAACCAGTCGCCATGCTGTCCCCGAAACGCCTGCTCGGGCTCGGCGCCGCGCTCTACGCGATCGCCCTTCCCGCATTCGCCCAAGGCTGGATCGAGCCGGTCCGGCCGCTGCCGCGCGGCGCCATCGAGAAGATCCGCAGCGCCGTGCAGGTCGCCGTGACCGGACGTATCGCGCGCGTCACGGTGGAAGAATGGTTCCGGAACTCGGGGCCCCAGATGGACGAGGGGAGTTACCTCTATCCCCTCCCCGGCGAGACGGTATTCAGCGACTTCTCGCTGTGGCAGGGAGACCGCGAGCTCAAGGGAGAGCCGATGGACGCCGCGCAGGCGCGAACGATCTACGAGGAGATCGTGCGGCGCAAGCGCGACCCGGCTCTCATCGAGCTGGCGGGCCACGGCCTGTTGCGGGCCCGCGTCTTTCCCATCACTCCAGGCGAGACGCGTAAGATCACGCTGCGCTACACGCAGGTCCTCGATCGAGTCGGTGATGCGCTGCAATTCCGCTATGCGGCCGGCACGGCGGCCGCGTCCCGCAGCTTCCGCCTCCAGCTGGACAGCGCCGCCCGCGTGGGTGATCCATACTCGCCCACCCACCGGCTGACGGTGAGTCACAGCGGCGATCACCTGGACCTCGCCCTGGCCGACACGACCGCCGCTGGCGACCTCGAGCTGCTCCTGCCGCTCGCGCGCGGTCTCGTCGGCATGTCGCTCCTCGCCCACCAGCCGGTCGGGGAGGACGGCTCCTTCATGCTGCTGCTTGCACCCGGGCGGGCCGCAGCGGCAGGAGAGCCGCTGCGGCGCGATGTCGTCGCGGTGCTCGACGTGTCCGGATCGATGTCGGGCGACAAGCTCGACCAGGCCAAGGCCGCCCTGGTGCAGCTGCTCGGCGGCCTGCGCCGCAGCGATCGGTTCCGCCTCGTCACGTTCGGGAGCGGGGTGCGCCACTACGCCGCCGGGTGGACAGACGCGTCCGCCGACAGCGTCCGCGCAGCACAGGACTGGGTCCGCCGGCTCGACACCGGGGGCGGCACCAACATCGCTGGGGCGCTCACCGAGGCCCTCGCCGAGCGACCGCGCGACGGCAGCCTCGGCGTCGTCGTCTTCCTGACGGACGGACTGCCCACGGTGGGCGAGACCGATCCCGAGCACCTCGCCGATCAGGCCGAGCGGAGCCGTGGTCCATTTCGGGTCTTCGCGTTCGGAATCGGGTACGATGTGAACACATATCTCTTGGATCGGCTCACCGACCGCGCCCGCGGCGTCACCGAATACATCCGGCCTGGGGGCGACATCGAGCAGACGGTGGGCGCACTGGCGGCGAAGATCGCGAGCCCGGTGCTCACGGACCTCGCGCTGCGGGGTGACGGCATCGAATTCTACGATCTGCAGCCGGAGCGCCTGCCCGACCTGTTCGCGGGCGACGAGCTGGTGGTGTTCGGGCGGTATCGCGGAGCGGGGAGCGGGGACCGGTCCCTGACGATCACGGGAAAGCGCGACGGTCGAGAGGAGCGATTCTCGACAGCAGCGCGCGCCAGCGGCGAAGCGACCGGCAACGACTACATCCCCCAGCTCTGGGCGGCGCGCAAGGCGGGCGCCCTGTCACGCGAGCTCCGGCTGCATGGGCCGAACTCCGAAATCGTGAGCGAGCTGAAGCGCTTGGCGCTGCGCTACGGCATCCTCACCGAGTACACATCGTACCTGGTGCAGGAGCCCAACCAGATGGTACTGCGGCCGATGTTCGATCGCGCCGCGGCCGCCGCCCCGGCGCCACAGGACCAGGCGGGTGCCGCTGCCGTTCAGCGCTCCCGCGCCGAGAAAGCGCTCGCCGGCTCGCTGCAGCTCGACGCGGTGGTCGTGACCGGCGGGGCGGAGAGCGGTGGTGCGCTCGGCCACGGCGCGGCGCCGCGGACACAACGGGTGGGAGGCCGCGTGTTCGCGTGGCGTGACAGCACGTGGACCGACATCGCGCACGGCGACTCGTTGCGGGTGGTGGAGGTCGCGGCATTCAGCGACGCGTACTTCGCCCTGCTGCGCGCCATCCCTGAGCTGATGAAGCCCGCCACGCTCGAGCCCGCGGTGCTGGTAGCCGGACGGCGGGTGAGCATCAAGATTGAGGCGGGGGGCAAGCGCTCATGGGCCGACGGGGAGCTGGAGCGACTGGTGCGAGAGTTTCGGGGATGAGACGATTTCGGATTGCGGATTGCGGATTGCGGATTCGAAGAGCGGCCTGTCGACTCGAGGGCGGCTTGCCAATCCGCAATCCGAAATCCCCAATCCGCAATTGACGTATGCCCGACGACCTGGCCGACGTGTACCGCACCACCTACCACGCGCTCGTGCGCTTCCTGTACCGCAAGGTCTGGAGCGCCGAGCGGGCGGAGGACCTGGCGCAGGAGGCGTTCGCCCGGGCGCTCGTCCACAAACCGGAGAACACGCGGGGGTGGTTATTCGTAGTGGCCGCCAACATGGCGCGGGACGAGGCTCGCCGCGCGGCGCGAGAGCGACGCCATTTGACGCTCCTCAAGAGCGAGCCGCCGACGAGCGCTCCGCCGTCCGACGAGGTACTGCATACTGAAGGAGAGCGTTCACAGGTGCGGGCCGCGCTGGAGCAGCTCACGCCGCGCGATCGCGAAGTGCTGTTGCTGTGGGATTCGGGATTGTCGTACGACGAGATCGCCGCGCAGACCGGTCTGGCGCGCGGCGCCATTGGCACGACCCTCGCTCGGGCCCGCCGCCGACTGGTGGAAGCGTTCGACGCGAGAAAGACGGGTGAACATGTCGCACGTGGATGACGGCAACCTGCACGCCTATCTCGACGGCGAGCTCCCGGCAACCGAGGCGCACGATCTCGAAGCGCACGTTGCGCAGTGCCGTGAGTGCCGGGTCCGCCTGGACGAGGAGCGGGCGCTCATCGCCCGTGCGGATGAGCTGCTCGGTCTCGCTGCGCCCCCGGACCGCGCCATGCCGCCGTTCCGTCCGGGCGACCGCGAGCCCCCAGTCCGGCTGTGGTGGCGCGTGCGGCTGCCCCTGGCGTGGGCGGCGACGGTGGTGCTCGCCCTCGGCGCCGGTCTGTACCTCGGCTCGGGCGCTCGAGCGAGGCGGCAGGAACCGGTGGCGCAGAATAGCGGCGACGTGGCGACAACGCGGGCGCTCCCTGCGCCCGCCGCACCGGAGCCCGCCGCCGCACCACCGGTGGCCCCCCGACAGATGCAGCGTGTCCGGTCTGCGCCCGCGGCGCCGACCACCGTAGGCGGGGAACGCAAAGCGGCCGTGCAGGAAAAAGCAACGGAGCAGGTGGTGACGGACGGGGCGTCTGGTGCCGTGGCCCTGCGGCACGACAGCGCGGTCGCGCAGCGCGAGCGCGCCGAGCTCGCCCCGAGTGCGTTCAAGGCGACCGCCGCCCCTGTCGTCGCTCGCACAGTCGGGCCGTACTCGGTAGCGGGGCCTCCGATCACGCTCGACAGTGCTCGCGCGCTCGTGGGCACGACCCCTTACGCCGTGCCTGACCTTCCGGTTCGCGGGATCTACCGGGGGCGCATGTTCGGCTCTCTTGCGTTGGTAGTCGTGCGGCAGGCGCTCGACTCGAGCACGGTCATCGACGTGATCACCGGACGCTACCGCCCACTAAGCCTCGACGCCGTCGTCGTCGCCGGGGCAGCCCGACCTGAGACCACCGATTTCTCTGAGCGTGCGCGGTTGGGCCGGGCACGAGACTCGATCGCGCCAGCGCCCGGCGCCCAGCGAACGGCGGCGCCAGCCCCGGCGCCGGGGCCGGCACGCGGCGCGTTCGCGGATCGACCCGCCGCGGCGCTCGTGGTCGAGGTGCGGGGTCCCGTGCCCACGGATTCGCTCGCCGCGTTGCAACGACGACTCGCGCCGCTCCGGCCCTAAGTGACTCACTGCACGACGATCGTGCCGTTCATTCCTGTGTGAATCGTGCAATGGTACGTGTAGGTCCCCGCCTGAAGGGTTGCCTGATACGTTCCGGACGTCAGTGTCTGGGAATTGGCCGGGGTCGTCGGCCCGGTCAGCCAAGTAACGTTGTGTCCATTGGACGGCGTCGCCCATGAGAACGTCACCTGCCCGGCAGGGATCGTGTCCGGCGTGGGGGAGAAGAAGTTGTTCTCGGCGGAGATCGTCGTGCTGTGGCCGCCGCCACTGGGGGATGTCGAGCTCTTGCACGCCGCCACGAACGCCACACCTGCCGCCAACACGAGAAGCTGCGACCGCATGAGACCTCCGGGTGTCCAGGGAACGGGCCGAATGGATTCTATCGCGCACTACTGCTACCCTTAGAAACGCCGAAGGAGCCGGTGTCGACGCCCGCACGTTCGAGGGGCCCGCTCCGCGACAAAAATACGCAGTCGCTGCGCGGGCCCCTCGAACGTGCGGTGCTGGCATCGGAGACTGGGCCGTTAGTGGGCCTCCCGCTCGAGCGTGTCGGCGGCGAGGCGCGGTGAGATCATCGGATACCGCCTGGCGAACCACGCCGTAGACACGAGGAAGAGGCCGCCGAAGAAGAGGGTCACGCCGATCTCGGGGATGCCGATCGCAGGGCCGGCGCCGCCGTTGATGGATGGAACGATTTCCAGGTAGCGTTCCAGCCAGATCCCGGCGAGGCTGACCAGGGCGAACGCCAGGAACGTCGGCGGGGACCGCTTCGGCCTGACCCCGAGGAGGCCGATGAAGGGAATCAGGAACACGAGCAGGAACACCGCGATGCCGACCGGTCGCCACGGGCCGATCAGCCGATAAAAGATGAAATACGTCTCCTCCGGCAGATTGCCGTACCAGATCACGAGGAACTGGGCCCACATGAGATACGCCCAGAACACGGTGAAGCCGAAACACAACTTGCCCAGGTCGTGCAGCTGCTTCGCCGAGATCAGCTGCACCAGGCCCATTCGACGACGCAGCAGGACAACGAGCACCGCGAGCGCCATCAGCGCGGCCAGGAAACTGCCCATAAAATAGAAGGCACCGAACAGGTTGCTCACCCACTTGTGGGCGAGCGACATCATCAAGTCGAACGCCAGCAGGCTGTACCCGAACGCATAGGCGACGATGAGAATCGCCGCCTCGCGAGCGATCTGATCCCGGCCCTCGAGCCGATCCACCGCGCGACCGTCGGCCAGCTCCCGCACGTCGGGCGCCACGTCGTGCCGCACGAAGCGCCACGAGAGCCACGCCAGGGCGGCCAGAATCAGGCCGTTGCGCGGAAAGAAGAATCCGCTCGTCAGCCACGGGCCGATGTCGGGCCGCGGCTCGTGCAGCCAGGAGAAGATGTAGGTCCGCCCGACAATGAGACCGCCGTATAGCACCAGCGCAACCACAAGGAACGCGACGGCGGACTCCGCGAACCGGATCAGGAGCCCGGACCAGTGCCCTTTGGCGAGCTTCTGCGTGGCGGCGAACACCACCAGGCCCTGCGCCAAGCCGATCCAGAACATGAAGGCGACGTGGTAGGACTGCCACGCCCGGGAGGCCTGTCCCGTGGTGAGCGCCCACAGGAACGCGGCGGCCCCGATCGCCGTCGCGAGGATTCCGGCCGCGAGAAACGCGCCCGCCGGGAACTGCCGCGCCTTCTCGACCAACTGGCCGCGGGCGCCCGCGATGCCCGCGCTCATCGGCTGCCTCCGCTCGCCCCGCTCCGCGCCTGCGCCTGCAGCGTGCGGACGTAGTTGACGAGATCCCAGCGGTCGGCGCCGCGCACCTTGTCGCCGTACACCGGCATCAGCCCGCGCCCCATCACTTGGCCGCTCACGATCACCGCGTAGATGTAGCCGTCGGTGCGCCGGGCGATCGTGTCGTTGACGAGGGAGCGGACCCCGAAGAACGGCCCGGGCGGCGTCTGCCCGTTCGTGGCCGAAATCGGGCCGTCACCCCGCCCCGTCGTGCCGTGGCAGACCAGACAATACGTCTCGTACAGGAAGCGGCCGCGGTTGATCGACTCGGACGTGCGCGTGCGCGGGTTGGCCAGCCGATCGGCCATCTGGAGGTTCACCGACGGCTCCGCTCCCGTCACCGGGACCGTGCCCGCGACGGGCGGGATCGGCCTGGCGTAGGGCTTGATGCTGCGCTGGTGCCGCATCGTGGCGAACCAGCCGACGCGATGCACCACGTCGTCCGGATTGCACGCCGTAAGGACGCCGAGCGCCACGAGCGCGAGGGCGCGCTTACGCACGTCGCACCTCCTCGGCGCCGGCGCCGCGCAGCAGCGTTTCCACCGGCCCGGCCCGCGCCGCCTCGCACGGCACGAACACGCCGAACTTGTCGTTCGTGAAGCGGGCGTCGTAGGCGATCGTTCCCTGGCGGCGCGCGGCGAACAGGGCGTTGAACGCGATCCCGAGAATCGTCGCAAGCGCCCCGAACAGGATCGTCATCTCGAACATGATCACGACGTACGGCGGGATCGAGCCGACGGGCTTGCCGCCCACCACGATCGGCCAATCGTAGGACATGTACAGGGTGAGCCAGGCCCCGACGGCGCACCCGGAAATACCGCCGATCAGGGTGAACATGCGGACCGGGCTCACCGGCTGGTCGAGCGCGTCCTCGATCTCGTGCCGCGGAATCGGCGAATACACGGTGAAGTCCGTGTGACCGCCCTGGCGCAGCTTCCCAATGGCGTCCACGGTCGCATCCAGATGCCCGAACACCGCGAGCACGCCCGGCGTTGGCGGCGGGTGGAAGATCGCGGTGAGTGGGTTCACGAGCTTCACGCGCGCGCCGCCTTGCCGCGGGTGGGCGCGGGGAGCACTTCCTTCACCTCGGAGATCGACACCGCCGGGAAGTTCTTCACGAACAAGAGAAACCACATGAAGAACCAGCCGAAGCTGCCGGCCATGATGCCCCAATCGGCCCACGTCGGGTTGTACGTGGCGTTGGCGAACCGCTCGAACGGCTCGCCCGCGAGCGACACGACGATGATCACATAGCGCTCGAACCACATCCCGATGTTCACGAAGATCGAGATCACGAACAGCGCCAGGATGTTCGTGCGGATCGGCTTGAACCACAGCAGTTGCGGGAGGAATGCGTTGCAGATGATCATCGTCCACGACGCCCACCAGAACGGGCCGAACGCCCGGTACCAGAAGGCGGCGCGCTCGGCGGGATTGCCCCCGAACCACGCCGTGAAGTACTCGACGCAGTACGCGTACCCGACGATCATGCCGGTGAGGAGACAGAGCTTCGCCAGGTTCTCGAAGTGGTGAACCGTGATCAGCTGCTCGAGATGGAACAGCTTCCGGATCGGCACAAGCAGGGTGATCACCATGGCCACGCCCGAATAGATTGCGCCGGCCACGAAATACGGCGCGAAGATCGTGGCGTGCCAGCCGGGCACAATCGCCATCGCGAAGTCCCACGACACCACGCTATGCACGGACAACACCAGCGGCGTCGCGAGCGCCGCGAGATAGAGATAGCCGCGCGTGTAGTGGCGCCATTGCTCGTTGGTGCCGCGCCAGCCGAGCGAGGTGATGGCGTACAGCTTCTTGCGCCACCCCGTCGCTACGTCGCGCACCGCCGCGATGTCGGGGATCAGTCCCATGATCAGGAACACCGTCGAGACGGTGAAGTACGTCCCGATCGCGAACTCGTCCCAGATGAGTGGCGACTTGAAGTTGGGCCACAAGCCGCGCTCGTTCGGATAGGGAATGAGCCAGTAGAAGTACCACTGCCGGCCGATGTGAATCAGCGGAAACAGCCCCGCCGTCATCACGGCGAACACGGTCATCGCTTCGGCCGTGCGGTACACCGCCGTGCGCCACCCCGACCGGAACAGGAACAGGATCGCCGAGATCAGCGTGCCCGAGTGCGCGATGCCCACCCAGAACACGAAGCAGGTGATGTAGACCGCCCAGTAGACGGGGTGCGAGTAGCCGGCGAGCCCCAGCCCGTAGCGCAGCAGGAACAGTAGGCACACGATCCCAACCGCCAGCAGGGCGACTGCAGCCGCGAGCAGGGCGAAGTAGCCCTTGCCTGGATGCCCCAGTGTCCGTGCGATGGCGCGCGTGACGAAGTCGTAGGTCACGCGAGTCCCGCGCGCGGCGGCGGTCGCCGTCTCGGCCATCGGGCTACGCTCCACGCGCCGCGCCGTGCATCACGCGGGCGAGGTAGGTGATCGCGGGCTTGGTGTTGAGCTCGGAATGCACGTGATAGCCGCGGGGATCGGCAGCGAGGCGAGCCACGAGAGAGCTCCTGTCATGCAGATCGCCGAACACGATCGCCTCGGACGGGCAGGCCTGCGCGCAGGCGGGCGTGATGTCGCCGTCGCGCACGCTCCGGTCCTCGAGGCGCGCGCGGTTCTGGGCGCCCCGGATGCGTTGCACGCAGAAGGTGCACTTCTCCATCACACCCTTCTCGCGCACCGTGACGTCCGGATTGAGCAGCATGTTGAGCGGGTCGGGCCAGCTTTCCCACTCGCCCCCCGGCTCCGCGAAGTTGAACCAGTTGAAGTAGCGGACTTTGTAAGGGCAGTTGTTCGCGCAATAGCGCGTGCCGACGCAGCGGTTGTACACCTGGCCATTGAGCCCGTCGGGCGTGTGGTAGGCCGCGTACACCGGGCAGACCGGCTCACACGGTGCGTTGCCGCACTGCTGGCACAGCATGGGGTTGACGAGCGCGCCGACGCGCCGGCCGTCCGCGTCCGCGGTGTAATAGCGCTCGATCCGCATCCAGCTCATCTGCCGGCGCCGCACCACCAGCTCTTCGCCCACGGTCGCGAGGTTGTTCTCCGCGTAGCACGCCGTGACGCACGCCGAGCAGCCGGTGCATTTCGAGAGATCGATCGCCATCCCCCAGCGCGGCGGCGTCCCCGCGTAGTCGCCGAGTGAGGCCTTCTGGTGCTGTGCCTCGGCCCACGCCTTCTGCGCGTCCTCCGCGTACCCCGGCACCTCCCGCTCTGCGAACGGATGCGCACCCGATTTGAGCTCGCGCGCCCGCGCGAGCGACAGGACCTCGATGATCCCGCGGCCCTGCTCCCGGGCGTCCCCCTCCACCGTGGCGAGGCGGCGGTGGTCGCCGGTCTTCACGACCGCGACCGGCGCCGCGAACGCGCGCCCGCCGAAACTCGCCGGCGCGTCGCTCAGCAGCTCGAACGCGTTGAACGACCGATCCTTGGCGTAACGGCCGTACGCTTTGTGCCCCTGCCCCGTCGGGACCGCCAGCACGCCGGGCCGGATCCCCGGTGTGATCCACACCGGCGCGCGCACCGTACCGTGCGGGGACTTGAGGAGCAGGATGTCCCCGTTCGCGAGCTGCCACTTCGCCGCCGTCTCGGGATGCACCTCGACCCAGGCGTGCCAGGTGATCTTCGAGACCGGGTCCGGGAGCTCCTGCAGCCACGGTTTGTTGG
The DNA here is from genome assembly GCA_003222135.1 of Gemmatimonadota bacterium. Taxonomy (GTDB): domain Bacteria; phylum Gemmatimonadota; class Gemmatimonadetes; order Gemmatimonadales; family GWC2-71-9; genus 20CM-4-69-16. Next base: position 86,722 of record QHUM01000053.1, read on the forward strand.
CGCCCCTACCGTCGTGCAGAGCGAGTGACGGGAACACGATCAGCAACGGCTCGTCGGCTGCCCCCGATCCGGCGCCGCCCACGTCACCGAGCAGCTGCACGACCCCCGGGTCGAGCCGCACCGGCTGCGCGGGCGCTTCGGCGTACAACCCGCCGTGCTGCAGGGCGTCGGTCCAGAAGTCCGCGAAGTCCCGCCCCTTGCCGACGCGCTGGTGGAGCTCCTTCCAGCGACTCTGGAGATAGTCCTTGAAGGTCCCCGCCTTGCCCGCCACGCGGAGCAGCACGTCCCCGGTGTGCATCGTGTTGGGGAACACAGGCTGCATCACGGGCTGCTGCAGTGCATGGATCCCGGTGCGCGGACGCGAGTCGCTCCACTGCTCGAGTGGATGCAGGTCCGGGAGCACGAGATCGGACGCGGCGGCGGTCTCGTCCCAGTACGACGCGAAGCTGACCTTATAGCCGACCTTGCTGAGCGCCTGCGAGAACGCGGCCGGGAGCGTGTGACCGGGGTTCGCCCCGTGGACGAGCAGCAGCTCCACCTTGCCCGCGGCCAGGTCGGCCACGAGATCGGTCAGCTGCCGGAACGTGCCGGCGTCCGCGACGGCCTGATTCGGGCCGAATCGCACGGTCTTGCCGACCTGTCCGGCGACGTAGTTGAGGATGTTCACGGCAACGACCAGCAGCTCGGCGCCGTCGCCGTACTGAGTCGCCACCCCGCCGCCCACCGCCAGCCCGCCCTGGGAGGCCGCGAACTCGCGCGCCAGCCGCTCGATCTCCGCCGCTGCGATCCCGACCACCGGGGCCACCCGCTGCGGCGTGGGGAGCAAGCGCTCGAGGCGGCCGGCGTCGAGCGGCGCCGGTGCCAACCGGCCGGCCAGAATGACCTGCGCCATGGCGAGCGCGAGCAGGGCTTCGGTCGCGGGCTTGGCGGCGATCCACTCGTCCGCACTCATCCCGGTGAGCGACAGCCGGGGGCCAACGAACACGAATTTCGCCATCAACGTGTCGCGATCACCGTCGAAGCTATGCGCGCGCGTGAAGCTGTTCTGGTAGCCGACCGGCGAGAGCCACGTCTCCATGAAATCGGCGCCGAAGGAGACGATGTAGCGGGCGCGGGCGAAGTCGTACAGCGGAATCGCCGCGGTACCGAAGGCGCGGCGGTTGCCCTCCCGCAAGGCCTCGAAGGCGAACGACTCATGGGTGACGTGCCGGCCGCCGACCTCCTTCACCCACGCATCGACGAGCTCGCCGAACGACCCGGGTTCGAGCCCGGTGAGGAACACGATTCCCCGGCCGCGCGCCTCCTTCACCTTCCCCGCCAGCCGGCCGATGGCATCGTCCCACGACAGCTTCTGCCACTCGCCGTTCGGCCCGCGGGCCATGGGGTCGGTGATGCGGTCCGGGTTGTAGAGCCCCTGGAGCGCCGCCTGGCCGCGCGAGCAGAGCCGGCCTTCATTGATGGGGGACTCCGGGTTACCCTCGAGCTTGATCACGCGCCCTTCGCGCACCTTGGCGTGCAGCCCGCAGCCGGCCGCGCATTCGCGGCACGTCGTCGCGTAATAGGTCGCGGTCCCCGGAACCTGGTCCTCGGGCGGCACGACGTATGGGACGAGGTGCTCCGTCGGCTCGGGCCCGATGCCGCACCCCGAGAGCGCGGCGGCACCACCGCTCGTCGCACCCAGGACCTTGAGGAACCGTCTGCGATTCATCGGCGCGGGCCTCAGTAGTGGCACAGCGTGCAATCGCGGCCCACCTGCCGCTGCACGTGGCAGTTGATGCACCAGCCCATCTTGAGCGTGGCGACCTGATGCACCTGGGGCATCGCGCGCACGTCCCCGTGACAGGTGCGGCAGCTCTCGGTGCCGAGGATCTTGATGTGGCGCATGTGGGGGAACCGGACGAACCCCGGGAGGGCGTGGATCCGGATCCAGTGCGGCGGCTGCTTGCTCGTCCACGCCTCGCGCACCTTCTTGATCTCCGCCTGATGCGAGGGCGTCGAACCGGCGATCATCTGGTGACAGCCGAAGCACGTCTGGACCGCAGGGATCCCCGGCTCACTCGAGATGGTGACCGTGCTGTGACAGTAGAGGCAAGGGATCTGGTCCTGACCGGCATGGACGTCGTGGCGGAAGAAGATCGGCTGACGGGGACCGGCGAGCTTCCCCGTGTCGGTGATGACGCGAGCGGTGGAGGCAGGTACGGATGGTCGACTTTGCGCCGCGGCTGGGCCGGCAACGAGGAGAGCGACAGCGACGCCGGCCGCGGCCCTACCACTCCTCTTCGTCATCAATCGCGCTCGATGGCGAATGTATTGTTCGTGTGGAACGGCTTGCGGGCCGGAATGTAGCGCCAGCGGCAAACGGGACACAAGTCCCGCGTGCCCCTACTCCGGGCGCGCCAGAAACTGGTGCTTCAGCCGGACGATCGCGACGAACGCGTCGACGGCGTCCAGATCCGGAAACTCCATCCAGCACCACCGCACCCCGGACGACACCGCCCCGCCACGGATCGCGTGCCGCAACGCCTTGGGCAGGCCATCGCCGACGGCGAACTCGCGTTCCTCGAGCTCCGACAGAACGAACGTGCCGCTGACGCCCGCCTCCATGGGATGGAGGTAGCCGAGCTTGCGGCCACCGACCTCGTACATCCACACCCACTTCCACGCGGTCCCCATGAACACCACTTGCTCGGTGACGTGCTTGAGCGCGCGTATCCCCTCTCGCGCCTTCTTGAAACGCTGCGCCGCGCGTGGCGGGAGGTCCTTGATCGGGGCGTCGGACTTGGGGCGCTTGCGCGGGCTATGGTACAGGTTTGTGGCCCAGTAGCCCGACGGCTGATGGTCGATGGGGATCATAGCTCTCCTATTGTACCCTCGAGCGTCCGCAGACGCCCCACCAGCCGCGCGAGCGAGCGCTCCAACTCCCCCACGACTGCTCGGACCGCAGCGGTCGGGGCCGAGTCGGCACCCTCCACCACGTTGTAGGCGGCCACGAGATCGGCGTTCAGGCGCGTCAGGTTGTCCGCGCCGCGATCGTCCCCGCCGGGGCGCGGCCCCCGGCCCGCTCCGGACTCGAGCGCCGCAGCGCGGGCGTCGAGCGAGTCGAGCGCGGCCATCCGGCCCTGCGCCGCGCGGTCCCGTACGCTCCTGAGCCGTGCCTGTAGGGCGTGCACTCGCTGCCACGCCGCCGTGTCGCGATCCATGGCGCGCACCAGTCGCAGCGCCAGCGCAAATTGTTGCTCCAGGACGCCGGGCCCCGGCCGCACGCGCGGATCCCTCCTGACCACGAGGGGCTGGGTAAGGGTCACCCCGTCCACGGTGAGCCGTACCGTGTACGATCCCGGAAGCACCCAAGGCCCGCGCGGCTCGCGTGGCGTGTCGCCGCGGATGGCGGAGATCGGGTACTCGTGCTGCAGCGCGGGCGGCGGGGCGGCGTGCAGGTCCCACACGAAGCGATGCATCCCCCGATCGGTCGACAGCGTCGGCGACGGCCGTATCCAGGTGAGCGGGATGTTGACCGTAGTGTCGGGCGGCTCGGGACGATCACCGCTCGCGAAGCGACGCACCAGCGCGCCCGACCGATCGCGAACCTCGAGCACCACAGGTCCCGCCGCCGGCCGAGCCAGATAGTAGTCCAGCATCGCGCCGTCGGGCGGATTCCTGCCCGCGGGCTCGTCGGGCGGGAGCGGCGTGTCGGTGTTGCCGTTCCAGCGAACCCGAACGGCGGGCGCCGGCCGGTACAGATACACGCCTCCCGCCGCGGCGGCGGCGGCCGCCGCCGCGATCTGGCGCAATGGCGTGATGTCGTCGAGGATCCAGAACGAGCGTCCATGGGTCGCCACGACCAGGTCGGTGTCGTGCACGACGAGGTCGCGCACCGAGCTCGCCGGCAAATCGAGTCGCAGCGATTGCCAGTGCGCACCGTCGTCGAACGACACGTAGACGCTCCGCTCCGTCCCGGCGTACAACAACCCGCGCCGCACCGGATCCTCCCGCACGACGTTCACAACTTCGTTCTCGGGGATGCCCGTGACGATTTCGCTCCACGTCCGGCCCGCGTCGTTTGTCCGGTAGATGTGGGGGTGGAGGTCGTCGAGGCGGAAGCGGTTCACGGCGGCGTACGCGACCAGCGTGTCGAAGTGCGAGGCCTCCATGAGAGAGACCTTGCTCCACGGCGTGAGCGCGGTCGGGGTGACGTTCGTCCACCGGCGCCCGCCGTCGTGCGTAACGTGGATGAGTCCGTCGTCGGTGCCGACCCAGAGCAGTCCGGGCCGCGTGAACGACGGTGCGATAGTGTAGATCACGCCGCGGTGCCGGCCCTGCTCCGGATCGAGCGACGCGAACGCGCCCAGGCTCGCCGGTACGTCCGCGGTCGGGCGCGTGAGATCGGGGCTGATCGTCTGCCAACGCTCGCCGCCGTTCAGCGTCTTGAAGACGACGTTCGCACCCAGGTACAGAACGTGTGGGTCGACGGGCGAGAACACCACCGGCATGGTGCGCACCCAGCGATACTTCCCCATCCGCACCGGCTCGGGGGACACGTCCTGCACCTGCCCGGTCCGCCAGTCGAAACGCGCGATCTTCCCGCCGTACACGATGTCGGGGTGCAGCGGATCGGGCGCGACGTAGCCATACTCCTCCGCGCCAACGGGACGCCACTCCCGGAACGTGATCTCCCCGTCGTTGCCGCGGCTCGCGATCCCGGCGGATCCACTCTCCTGCTGGCCGCCGTACACGCGGTACGGGAACTGGTTGTCGGTGCTGACGTGGTAGAACTGCGCGGTCGGTTGGTTGTACCACGAGCTCCACGTCCCGCCCCCGTTCACCGTGACGACGGCGCCCTGATCGCCGGCGAGCAGGATGATGTTGGGATCGTCCGGGTTGATCCAGAGACGGTGATAGTCGTCGCCCCCCGGCGCGCCGCGGAACGCGGTGAAGGTCCGGCCGGCGTCGCTCGACTTCCAGGTGACGACGTTCGCCACGTAGAGGACGTCGGCGTTCTTCGGGTCCACCTTCACCTCGTTGAAGTCGCCGTCGCGACCCCAGAGCCGCGGGTCCGCGTTGACGAGGCGCCAATGCTCGCCGCCGTCATCGGAGCGGTACACCCCGCCGCCGTTCGCGGCCCCCACCACCGCGTACATGCGCCGGGGCTCGCTCGCGGACATCCCGAGGCCGATGCGGCCGAGCTTGTCCTCCGCCGTCGGCAGGCCGGCGGTGATCCCCCGCCAGGTCGTGCCGCCATCGGTCGACTTGTACAAGCCGTTGTTGGCGGACAAGGTCCAGGAGCTGCCGATCTCCCAGGGCGCCTGGCGCGCCGCCCACAGGACGGCGAACACGGTCTGCGGGCTCGCCGAATCGAAGGCGACGTCTACGGCGCCGGTGTTCTCGTCCTTGTAGAGCACGCGCTGCCAGGTCTCCCCGCCATCGGTCGACCGAAACACGCCGCGCTCCGCATTGGGGCCGTACGGATGACCGAGCACCGCGGCAAAGACGCGACGGGCGTCGTGCGGATCGACGATAACGGCGGGGATCTGCTGGCCGTCGGACAGTCCCAGGTGCCGCCACGTCCGCCCCGCATCGCCGGACTGATAGATCCCGTCGCCCACTGAGAGGTCGGGGCGCTGCAGCCCTTCACCACTCCCGACGTAGATGACCTTGGGATCGGAGGCGGCGACCGCGAGCGCGCCGATCGAGCCGGTCGGCTGCCCGTCGAACAGCGGCGTCCAGGTGCGCCCGTAATCCGTGGTCCGCCATACGCCGCCGTTGTTCACGCCGATGTAGAACAGGTTGGGCTGACCCGGCACGCCCGTCGCCGCCACGGTGCGGCCGCCGCGAAACGGACCGATCGAGCGCCAGTGCAGCTCGGCGAAGAGCGCGGGGTCGTACGCTTGAGAGAGAGCGACTGACGGGAAGATGGTGATGAGCCAGACCGACGACGCGAGCCGAAGTAGTGCAATCACGCGCGAACACTCCCGGACAAGAGATGACCGTTACGAGAATCGGCGCGGTATTTCGCACCGCCGATCTGCCGAGTCAAGCGGCGATCGGACGGGCCGCCGCCCGAAACCGCCCCATGTCGAGCAGTCGCGCCACCGACACGCCTGGCACCGCCATCCGACCGTCCTTGCTCATCGTGAGCTTGATCACGTCCGCATCGCGCCCATACCAGCGCGAGCTCGGCTCCAGGTCGGACGGATAGACGCACAGCGGCAGACCGGCGACCGCGAGCGCCGCCTGCGAGCCGATTCCCGTCTCGGGCATCGTGCCGACCCAGAGCTCGGCTTGGTACGCGGCCGCCTGGGCGTACACCCGGCACACCTCCGCGAGGCCGCCCATGCGGTGGACCTTGATGTTCCATACCCGGGGTCCCTCCAGATCGATCACCTGGCGCGCGACGGCGGCGCTCGTGAGCGTCTCATCGAGGCAGACCGGGGTAGCGAGCGTTCGGCCCAGCACGGCATGGCCGACGAGCTCGTCCGGGGCCAGCGGCTGCTCGATGTAGAGCAGGCCCGCCTGATCGAGGGCCCTGAGGCTCCGCTCGTCGGCCGGCCACGCGTACGCGCCGTTGGCGTCGACCGTGAGCGGGAGGTCGACGCCGCTCATCGCGGCGCGCGCCGCGGTGACGGCGACCGCGTCCCAGCCCGGCATCACCTTGATCTTCACGCGGCGGTACCCCTGCTCCAGTGCGGCGGCGACCCGGCGTGTGAGGGTGCCCGGTTGCCGATCCTCGGGGATACCGAGGGCCACGCCGCACGGGACGCTCGACGCCGCGGGGACGCCGAGCCGGAGGGCGACGAGCTGGCCGAGCCCGACACCGCGGCGATGGGCCTCCAAGTCCCAGGCGGCGGTTTCGATTCCCGCCCGCGCGAACGGATTGCCGCGCACGCCGTCGCGCAGCGCGGCATCCACGGCGTCGGGGGCGTCGATCTCCTGCCCGGCGACGCGGGGCAGCAGGACGCGCACGATCAGGTCGCGGGCCCCGGCGAGGGTCTCCGCGGAGTAGAACGGCAGCTCGAACGGGGGCGACTCGCCGTACCCGACATGGCCGGCATCGTCGTGCAGCGCGACGATGAGCGAGCGGCGCGCGTCGATCCGTCCCCCCGAGATGATGAACGGCTCGACGAACGGAATCGTCAGGTCGAACAGCTCAACCCGGGTGATGCGCACCGGCCGCGAGGTCGAGGAAGTGCAGCGCGCCGTCGCGTCGCTCGAGCCCACCCGCCGCTTCGAGCTCGAGCAGCGCGGCGACGAGGCCGTCGGCGGGATCGAACAGCAGCGCGTGGAGGGCCCGCTGAGTCCGCGAACCGTGGGTGGCCGGGTATTGCGACAGCGGGAGTTGGAAGAAGGTGTGGAGCTGCATGCTCTCGCAGCCGCGCCGCGCATATTCGACGATCATGCGGCCCGAGCAAATGTTACCCGTCCCGCACAGCGCCGGGCGAACGCCCGGGGCCATGGCATCCAGCACCCGCAGGTTCCGGTCGCTCAAGTCCCAGCCGCCGTACGCCACGGCCTGTTGCGCGTCGAACAATCGGTTGAAGCAGATGAGGGCATCGGCACCCCGGCACGCGTCCATCATCTCGTTCTGGAAGGCGTCATCGAAGCGCGCGTTCATCAGCTTGACGGCGATTCGTACCGCTCGCGGCGCCGCCGCGCGGATGCGACCGGGGACGTCACGCAGCCACCGCAGAATCTGGTCGCGGTCACCGGCCAATGAGTCCCCCGCGAGCGTCGGCGAGAAGTCCTTCTCGACGAGCAACGGGGGCTCGCCCGCTCCCCAGGCGTCGGCGAGGAGCCGCGTGGTATAGCGGTACTCGGCGTCACGAAACGGGTCCTCGAGCCGGGGCAAGTGGTACTGCACCGACGGCACCACGAGCAGGCGTCCCGCACGCGTGAGGTCGCGTCCCGCCCGCATCAACCCGAGGTATTCGTCGAATGAGCGGTCCCAACCCCTGCCCTTCCAGGTGACGGTCCACCCGGGCCGGCCGCCCGCGGCGCGCCGCCGCTCGACCGTCATCTTCGTCTCGTGGATCGCCCACGCCGCCATCGACTGGCTACCGGCCTCGTCCTGAGCGATGACGGTCTTCAGAACCACGAAGGCGAGTCCCGCCCGAGCATCTTCGGCGAGCTGATTCTGGTTCAGGGACAACTGGCCCGAGCCCTTCCCGACGGGATGGGGGACCGCCTCACCCAGGTAGCGCGCGGTGAGGTCGATCCCGTACGTCTCGCGCACGTGGTCGGCGAAGTCGCCGGGGAGTTCCCGCTTGAAGCGCTCGAAATCGCGCTCGAGCTCCGAACGCATAGGCCGGTGGACCAACCCCGGGGCCATGCCCCGGGGTCAGCGGCCAAACCGCGACAGCCGGAACTGGGGGTCGGCCGCGCCGTCGGTGAGCACAAGCCCGGCTACCAGCTCGCCCAGCGCCGGCCCGTGCTTGAACCCGTGTCCCGATCCACCACCCACGAGCCACACATGGTCCGCCCTCGGGTGGCGGTCGACGATGAAGTGCTCGTCAGGGGAGTTCTCGTACTGGCACACGCGCGCCTCGAGCAGCGGGGCATCTTTGAGCGCCGGGAACCGGAATGCCAGGTAGTCGCGGGCGCTGCGGAGCGCCTCCGGCGACGGCAGGCGCTCACCGGCGGTGGGGTCAAACACGGGCCCGCGAGCGTCGTCCGCCACTTTGAACCCCCGCCACTCGTTCCCGGGGATCCCATATATGAAGTGATTGGCGTGATCGGCCCACACGGGGAGTGCCTCCTCGGTGAAGCGCGCGTCACCGGGCGGGGTGCCGAAGAAGAACACTTCCTGACGCGTCGCGCGCACGCGATCGCCGATCACATCCGGAAACAGCTTCCCGAGCCACGGCCCGCAGGCGAACACGTACGCGTCGCCGGCCAGGTCGCTGCCATCGCTGCAGCGCACGGCCTCGCCCGGCGCGGGCGGCTGCACTGCGACCTGACGATAGACGCCGCCGGCTGCGAGAAATCCCTCGAGCACCGCGGCACAGGCGCGCCGCGCCGTGAGATAGCCGCCGTCCCGCTCGAAGATCGCCCAGCGCACACGCGCGCAGTTGATCTGCGGGTAGCGCTTGGCGGTCTCGGCACCCGTCAACTCGTCGAAGCGACACCCCGCCTCCTTGAGAATCGGCAGCGCGGCCTTTTCGTACGACTCGTCGTCCTCGACCAGCCACAGCACGCCGATCGGATGGAGCAGACGCTGCTTCCAGCGTCGTTCGTGCTCCCGCCACAGAGCGAGCGCGCGCATTGTCAGGTGCGTGTACACGGCTCGCGGGCCGTAGGTGGCGCGGATGACCCGCGTCTCCCCGCCCGAGCTGGCGCGGGCGTTGCCGGGTCCCCACGCGTCGACCAGCGTCACGCGAGCACCGCCGCGCCGGAGGTACAACGCGGTCCAGCCGCCGAACGCCCCTGCCCCGACCACCACGACGTGCGGTTTGTGCTTCATGGGAACGAAGCCTTTGAGGAGAGGGAGTGCCGCGCTCGCCGCCCACGCCTCGAGAAACGAGCGCCGGGGAATACGCTTCACGGCCGGCTGACGCGCGCGCCGCGCGCGTCCCGGACGGCGCGGCGCACGACGTCCCGCTCGGCTGGCGGGAGGGCCGGCCCCCATGGGTCGTCGCACGCGTCCTCCGGAATCACGCCGTCGGCGGCGAGGGCCCACAGCAGACGGCGCACATACCCCTCCATCGGGGCCGTGAACGTGGCCGCCGCGAATCGGTCGCAGATCCCGGACAACCGCACGAACTGGGCGAAGTCGCCGGTATGGAACGCCTCGATCAGCGCAGCCTGTAACTTCGTCAGCGCCGCCCCCATCCCCACCAGGGCCGCCCGCGCGCCCATCGTGAGCGAATAGCCGAAGAAGCGGTCCTCGCCGGTAATCAGGAGCTTCTCCGGGTATTCGCGGATCAGCCCGGCGAGCCGTTGGAACGTCATGACCGAATCGAGGGTCGCGACCTTGATGCCGATCACGCCCGGCAGCTCGAGTATGCCGTGCAGCGTCGGGTTGTCGTACGCGACCCCGCCCGCCGCTTCATACAAGTAGAAGGCGATCACGGGTAGCACGCCGCTCAAGGCGGCGTGGTACCCGACCGGGTCGTCCGGCCGGGGAAAAGCGAGCAGGGCGTCCGCCCCGCCCGCCTTCGCCTCCCGCGCCATCGCGACGCTCGTGGCACCCGCCACGATCACCTTGTCGGCGAGGGCGGCGCGCCAAGTGGCGAGCACCTGGTGACGCTGCTCGGAGGTGAGGTGTGGACCCCGCCCGGTGTGCGCCCACACCGCCACGCCCGCTACCTGCTGGCCGGCCATCGACCGGGCGTAGTCCCGCTGCGCGTCCTCCGCGACCGCGTCCCCGCGAAACGGCACCGGGACCGCGGGGATCAAGCCCCATTCCAAGGCGGCGGTCAGGCGCTCGGCCGGTCGCGCAGTCAGAAGCCCAGCCCGTGGCGAGCGTTTTCCGACTCGATGGCGGCTCGTTGGGGTGGTGCGAGCGCGAGCAGGTCGAGCTTGGCCACGCTGCTCTCCGGGATCCTGAGCGGCTGCCCGGTCCCGAACACGAATCGCTCGACGCCGACGGTGCGGAGCAACGTCTCGAGATGATCCTCGGGCGGCCCCCAAATCCAGCAGATGTCCCACCAGATGCGGGCCGCTTCCTCGGGAGTGGACCCGAAGTGCACCTCCTCGACGAACGCACGGTCGGCGTGGGTGATGACGAGGCGCACATCCGCGTCGGACCGCACGAGGGCGCGCACCGCCGCCGTGGGGACCTCGGCCGCCCGATCGTTGGGGTGCCGCTGGCGAGCGTCCTCGAGCCGCACGGCGACGAGCAACGGCAGCCGCGCCGCCCCGCAGGCGGCGGTGAGCACGCGCATCTCCGCGCCCGCGGGATCGAGCCCGCAGTACGTCGGGTCGCACCGCACAACCGGGGCGCCGCGGTCGAGCGCTTCGCCGAGCACGGCTTCCCATCCCGGCAAGCCGGGGTGCACGGCCGGTACGGGTTTGAAACGCCGCTCGCGCGCCGTCGCCTCGTACAGCCAGGCGTTCCCCTCCGGTGGTGCCTGCCAGAACAGGCTCGGGAGATGCGTCACCCAGGCCTCGTCGACGCCGACCCGTTCCATCGCCCGGAGCACGGCCTCGGGTGAGGTGCCGGGCACCCGGCGGTACGGGTACGCGCCCAGGAAGACGTTCACGTCGATCCGCATCAGTCGGACGGAAACGCGCCGTGGGGGAAGATGCTCACCGCGTTCTTCCATTTCACCAGATCGGCCTCGTCCCGCGAGAGGAGGTGGGTGAGGTAGCGCAACTTGGCCCACCCCGTGTCCATGGTGATGTCACTCCCCCACAGCAGGCGCTCGACGCCGACCGCCGCGAGACAGCTCTCCAGCATCCCGCCGTCGACGCCGCTCCCCGAGAGATCGACGTATACGTTCGGCGCGGCACGCAGCGCGGCGAGGGAGTGCTGCCAGGCCCCGCCGCCGCCGATGTGGCCGAGGATGAAGCGGACGTCGGGGTGGCGGCCCGCGAGTGCGCACAGCTCGGCGCCGTCGGACGCCTCTTGTCCCGGCCAGTCGCGTCGCCGGTGTTGCCACACGTGCTGCAACACCGGGACGCCGCGCTCGCGCGCGATCTCACAGATCGGGTCGAGCAGCGGGTCGGTCGCCCGCCGGCTCGCGGCCAGTTTGATCCCGATCATCCCGGCACCGAGACACCGCAGGATCTCGCCCCGAGCGTGCGCCGTGTAGTTCGGGTTGACGGTCACGTAGCCGCGGACGCGGTTCGGGTGCTCGCGCGCGAGGGCAAGCAGGGCATCGTTGCCGTACGGCAGGTCGGCGGGCGACGGGAAATAGGTCGGGGATGTGCGGCCCCAGCTCCCCAGGATCGACGCCACATGGATGGTGATACCGATCTTCTCTCCGGCGGCGAGGCGGCTGGCGTTGCGCTCGCGCCAGTCGGCGCGGGGGGAGCGGTCGTGGTAGAAGTGGGCGTGGACGTCGATGAGCATGCATGAATCTGAGTGCCCAGACGCCAAGACGCCAAGGCGCAAGTGTGCGCCCCGCATCTTGCACTGGGAGACCCCTTGCGGCTTGGCGTCTGAGAACGCCACTGGCGACTTGGCCGCCGTTTTCTATCTTGTGCGAGGATGCGTACGCCCCCCCAACCGCCCCGTGGACCGACGCCACCCCGCGGACCCGCCTCCCCGCAACGGGGGCCGGCCGGCGCGAAACCGGCGCCTCCCAGGGCGGCGCCGCGCAAGCCATCCCGCAGGCTGCCGGCCTGGCTCGCGCGCGCCCAGCGCCTCCTGCTGCGGCCGGCTCAAGAGTGGCAGGCCATCACCCCGGAGTTCGCGACCCCCGGTCCCATCTACTCCCGCTACATCGTGCCGATGGCCGCGATCGGACCGATCTCGGCCACGGTGGGCACGATCGTGTTCGGAGTCCGCAACTCGATCGCGGGGTCGTACGGAATGTCGCCGGGCGACGCGGTCACGAGCGGGGTGCTCGAATTTGGGCTCAACCTGCTCGGCGTATACCTGTTCGCGGTCCTGATCGACGTGCTGGCGCCGTCCTTCGGGGGGCAACGCAACCGCGTGCAGGCGTTGAAGGTCGCGGCCTACGGCAGCACGCCCTACTGGCTCGGGGGCATCGTGGCGCTGTTCCCGAAGCTCTCGTTGATCGGCGGGGTGTTCGCGCTCTACAGCGTGCGGCTGCTCGCCCTCGGACTGCCGCCGCTCATGAAGGTCCCGCGTGATAAGACGGTCGCGTATACGCTGCTCGCGAGCATTGCGGGGGTCATTCTGGTGTTGATCATTGGTCCCCTGACGGCTGTGGTCGTCGGTCGTTAGGCCGGTGACCGGAACGCCGTCCGCGTGACGCCCCCTTCGCGGCCAAGCAGGGCCGCCGCGATGGCGAGCCCAGCCGCCGCGAACACCAGCAACGCCGCGACGTCGAGGGCCGGCGGCATCTCGCCCCCGTAACCCGTCCCCGCCCACTCCGCGAGCAAGGCGTGCTTCAGGAGATCGACGCCGTAGGCGAGCGGGTTGACATGGACCAGGACGTGCAGCCAGGGCCCGAGGCGACGCACCGGATACAGCGCTCCCGAGAGAAACAGCATCGGAAACACCACGAAGTTCATCACGCCGGCGAAGTTCTCGATCGAGCGCATGGTCGCGGCCAGCACGAGCCCCAGCGCACCAAGGGCGAGACCCGAGAGCACGATCGCGGCGAAGGCGAGCAGTAATCCCGCCGGACCCGGCCACAATTGCAGCAGCGACAACAGCAGCACCGCGACCGCGACGGCCTGCATCGTGCCGAGCAGCGTCGCTCCCAGGGTCTTGCCGAGCGCGACCGTGCTGCGCCGGATCGGCGCGACGAGCACCATGCGCAGCACGCCCGCCTCGCGGTCCGTGACGGTGGAGAGCGCCGCGAGCAGCGACCCGAACATGACGACCATGCCCAGCAGGCCGGGCGCCAGGTAGCGCCGGTAGTCGATCGCGCCCGCGCCCGCGAAAACGGTAGCGAACCCGGCCCCGGCGAAGACCAGCCAGACGAATGGCCGCGCCAGGCTCGACACCAGGCGACCCCGTTGCCGCAGGAAGCGGAGCAGCTCGCGCGCCACGATCCCGCCGATCGCGCGCATGTTCAGGCCGCGGTCGACTCGGCGAGCGGACGGCCGGTGCGCGCCAGGAATACCGCCTCGAGCGAGCTCACACCCGCCGCGCGCTTGAGCTCGGCCGGCGTGCCGAGCGCCGCAAGAGCTCCGCGGTCGAGCACTGCGACGCGGTCGCACGGCTCCGCCTCCTCGACGTAGTGCGTCGTGAGAAAGACGGTGAGCCCGGACGCCGAGCGCAGCCGCTGGATCAGCTCCCACAACGAGCGCCGGGCGCGCGGGTCCAGGCCGGCGGTCGGCTCGTCCAGGAACAGCACGCGCGGCTCGTGCAGCAGCCCGCGGGCGATGTCGAGCGCCCGTCGCATGCCCCCGGACAGCGTGCGCACGGCATCCCGCCGTCGCTCGCGCAGCCCGAATTGCGCGAGCAGCTCGTCGATGCGGGGGCCCGCGACCCGCCCCGGCAGGTTCCAGAGCCGCGCCGCGAAGCGGAGGTTCTGCTCCACCGTGAGATCGCGGTCGAGCGTGGTCTCCTGGAAGACGAGGCCGATGCGGCGCCGCGTCTCCAAGTCCTCGCGCACGACGTCATGTCCGGCGACCCGAGCCGTGCCCCGCGTGGGGCGTAACAGCGTAGCCAGCAGGTGGACCGTGGTGGTCTTGCCGGCGCCGTTGGGACCCAGCAAGCCGAAGAACTCGGCCTCGCGCACCTCGAGGTCGAGCTCGCCGAGCGCGCGGATCGCGCCGAAATCCTTGCCGAGGCCGCGGGCGTGGATCGCGGTGGCGGTCATCCCTTGGCGGCGAGCGCGCGCGAGGCAGGCGCCGCGCGGTAGGTCAATGCCGTGGGCTCGACTCGCGCCGCTGCTGCGCGCTCGACCTGGGTGACCGCCGCGTCGATCACATGCCGGTGCGGCGCCAGCGAGCAGACCGGATCGGTTAGGGCGGCGTCTCCCGCGACCAGAAACGCCTGACAGCGACAGCCGCCGAAGTCGACGGTCCTGCGAGCGCAGGACCGGCACGGCTCGGGCATCCACGCCTCGCCGCGGAAGCGGTTGAACGCGTCCGACTGGTGCCAGATCCACTCGAGCGATCGGTCGCGCACGTTCTCGAACGTCAGCGTCGTGATGCCGCCCGCCGCCTGACACGGCCACACCTCGCCCGCCGGCGTCACGGTCATGTAGGCGCGCCCCCACCCGCCCATGCAGGGCTTCGGGAACTGCTCGTGGTAGTCGGGGAGCACCCACACGATCTCGAGGCGGGACCCGAGCCGCGCCCGCTCCCGCAGCACCACCTGCCACGCCGCGTCGAGCTGCGCCTTCGTCGGCATCAGCGCGTCCCGGTTGTGGAACGCCCAGCCGTAGAACTGCGTATTCGCGAGCTCAATGCGCTCGGCGCCGAGCGACTCTGCCAACCGGATCAGCGCCTCCACCTGGTGCAGGTTCTCCCGGTGCAGCACCACGTTCACGGTGAGCGGGAAGCCGAGCTCCTTGGCGAAGTGATACGCGGCGAGCTTGTCGCGATACGCCCTGGTCCCGGCGATCCGGTCGGACAGCTCCGCGTCCGCCGCCTGAACGCTGATCTGAACGTGATCGAGCCCGGCGCGCTTCAGCGCCGCGAGTCGATCCTGCGTGAGGCGGTGGGCGGAAGTGATGAGCGACGTGTACAGGCCGAGCTGCTGCGCGGTCGCAACGAGGCTTTCGAGATCGGGGCGGAGCAACGGCTCGCCGCCCGAGAGGCCCAGCTGCAGCACACCCAGCGCCTGGGCTTCGCGGAACACGCGGCTCCATTCCTCCGTCGTCAGCTCGTGTTTGAAACGGGAACCGGCGAAGTCGAGCGGGTTCGAGCAGTAGGGGCACTGCAGCGGACACTTGTAGGTGAGCTCCGCGAGCAGCCAGAGCGGCTTAGCGTCCATAGATCACCAGTCCTTTGGCCCCGAGCCCATCCAGGAACGACATGACGTCTTGCACGAGGCCACTCGCGCCGTAACGCTGCTCCAGGGCGGCCACAATGTCGGCGACTGAGCGCACTCCGTCGCACAGCCCGAGGATCTCCGCCCCCGTGGGGTTCAGGGTGACGAGGCCCTCCGGGTAGAGCAGCACGTCGCGCCCGCGGACCTCGTCTCGCTGCAGCCGCGCCTTGGGGTGGAGCCGCGGCACGGCTGCGGCGGGCGCCGGGTTCATCGGTCGCTACCCGGGAGTGGTCCCCGCTCCACCGCGTCCAGCAGACACCACAACACGTCGCACTTGAATTCGAGCGCCGCCACGGCCCGCTCCTGCTGCTCCCGGGTGCGGAGCCGCTCCGTCACCAGCGCCAGCGCATGCTCGGCGTCGCGCGGCGCCTGCGACAGCCGGTTCTTGAAGTACTGCAGCCCATCCGGATCGACCCAGCGGTAATGGCTCAGCATGGCCGCGAGCCGCTCCTGCACGATCAACGGCGCGAACAGCTCGGTGAGGGACGCGGCGACCGCTTCGAGCCACGGCTTCGAGCGGCAGAAGCTCACGTAGCCGTCGACCGCAAAGCGAACGCCTGGGAGAAGCCGGCGCTGCGCCAGCAGGTCCTCCCGGCCCACGCCCATCGCGTGGCCCAGCCGCAGCCACGCCTCGATCCCACCCTCCTCCCCTGGACGCCCGTCGTGATCGATGATGCGCTGGATCCAGGCGCGGCGGACTTCCGGCTCGGGACAGTTGGCGAGGATTAGGGCGTCCTTGATCGGGATGTTGACCTGGTAGTAGAAGCGGTTGGCGACCCACAGCTGCAACTCGTCCGAGGACAGCTCGCCCGCGTGCATGCGGCGGTTGAAGGGATGGAGGTGGTGATAGCGCCGCTCCAGCACGTTGCGGAGCCGGCGCACGAATTCGTCGCTTGACCAGGCCGCCGCGTCCGGCCCGATGCGCGACGTCGCCGCCGTCACAGCTCGACCTCCATGCCGTCGTCCGCCACTTCGATGCCGGACCCCTCGACCTGGGCCCGCTCGCTCGAGGAGCGACTCAGGATGGGATTGGTATTGTTGATGTGCACGAGCACCGTCCGTCTTGCCCCGAGACGCGGCAGCAGCTCGATGCTTCCGCCGGGCCCTCCGATGGGGACGTGACCCATCTCGCGCGCCGTCGGCGCGTCCACCCCCGCGGCACGCAGCTCGCCGTCCGACCAAAAGGTGCCGTCAAACAGCAGCAAATCGGCCCCGCGAGCCACCGACCGTACCGCGTCGTCCACCGCGCCGGCGGTCGGGATATAGGCGAGCGTCGCACCGGTCCTTTGGTCCGCGAGCCGGAGCGCGACGTCGTAGGTCGCCGCGCTCGCCTCGCGGGCATAGCGCGGAGCACGCCGCGCTACCGACACGGCGGTGCACGTGACGCCGAGCTCCCGCCCCGCCCCGTCGGCCAGCGGGATCGCCTGCCCCTCGGGCAACGTCCGCGGCTCGACGCCGGCATAGGCCGACAGGACGCGCAGCACCGGCCATTCGCGGTCGAGCAGGCCGACCACTCCTGCCGGCGCGTACACGGGGAATCGCGCGGTGGCCTCTCGCAACAACACCAGCCCCAACGTGTGATCGATCTCGCCATCGGTACACACGACGGCGCTGATCGGCGTGCCGCGCGCACCGCGCGGCCACAGCTCGGGTCGAGAAGCGATCTGCGCGCGCAGGTCGGGCGAGGCGTTCAAAAGCACCCAGCGCGCGCCGTCCGCGCTGAGCGCCACGGAGGACTGGGTTCGGCCGGTGCCGCTGAGCCGCGCGTCCTGACAGTTGCCGCAGCCGCAGTTCCATTGCGGGACCCCGCCCCCCGCCGCGGAGCCGAGGATGATCACTCGCATGACTGGAAACTAAAGAGGCCGGGTTCGTCACCCGGCCCCCCCGTCATCCGCATCAGCTGGTTCAGGCGTTACCGGCGTACGCGCCAACTTCCATCCCCAGCTCGACGACCTCGAATTCGGGCTTGGTCCACTTCATTTGACTCCTCCTGAAACGATGGTGGTCCACCACTCACCGTTTGAGGGGACGCACGCGTCATGCCAGTCACGGATCAGCGGCGGCATCGGGCTTCAACTCCTTCTCCTCCATGCGATTGTCGCGGGCGACGTCACCACCCCGCACCAGGCGCGCAGCCCGTGCCGCTGGGTCATTTCACCCAAAGTGGGTGTAATCACCCAGCGTCGTCACGGTTGCAGGCCGAACTTCCGCAATCGATAGCGCAGTGTGTCGCGGGAGATTCCGAGCCGGCGCGCGGCCTTGGTCTGGTTCCCGCCCGCCTCGCGCATCGCTTGCTCGATGACCGACTTCTCCCATTGCCCCAGATCGACCCCCTGCGGCGGCAGCACGGCGGGCGCAGCGGCGTCGGCGGCGGGGGACTCATCCTGTTCGACCGGGCCGGCGTCGGCCGGGCTCGTGAGCGAGAGATGCTCCACGTCGAGGGTGGGGCCGCGACTCCACAGGACGGCCCGCTCGATGACGTGGCTCAACTCGCGGACGTTTCCCGGCCAGGGGTAGGAGCGCAGCAGATCGCGCGCCGCCGCGCTCAGATTACGTACCACTTTCCCGTACTTCGTGTTGAACAGCCGCAAGTAATGATCGGTCAGCAGCAGCACGTCCTCGCCGCGTGCGCGCAACGGCGGCACGTCGAGCACGATGACCGCGAGGCGGAAGTACAGGTCCTTGCGGAACCGCTCCCGGCGCACCTCGCGATCGAGATCGCGGTTCGTCGCGGCGATGATGCGAACGTCGATCGTGCGCTCACGCACGCTGCCCACGCGTCGTACGGCGCGCTCCTCGATCGCCCGCAGCAGCTTGCCCTGCACCGAGAGGTCGACGTCGCCGATCTCGTCGAGAAACAGGAACCCGCCCTCGGCCGCTTCGACGAGGCCGGTCTTCGATTGCTTGGCATCCGTGAAGGCGCCCCGCTCATAGCCGAACAGCTCGGCCTCCATGAGCGTCGCCGGCAGGGCCGTACAGTTGATTTCGATGAAGGGCTTCGCCGCCCGAGCCCCGGAGGCGTGGATGGCGCGGGCGAGGACGCCCTTCCCGGTACCGGTCTCGCCCGTGAGCAGCACGGGCGGTGTCTCGTCCAGCGCGGCGATCTGACGCGCCCGCTCCTGCACCGCGCGGATGGCGGGCGACTCACCCACCAGACCCTCGAACCCGACGTCCGTCGTCGCGCGACGACGGTAGTAGGACAGCTCCTGCTTTAGCAGGCGGTTCTCGCGGGCGCGATCGGCCAGCAGCTTCAGCTCTTCCAGGTCCACCGGCTTCTTGACGTAATCGAACGCGCCGAGCTTCACGGCTTCGACCGCTCCGGCGATCGAGCCGTAGGCCGTGAGCATGATGACGGGGAGCACGGGATCGAACTCGCGGATCCGCTTGAGCAGATCGAGCCCGCTCATCCCGGGCAGCCGCACATCGGCGAAGACGACGTCCGGTTGCAGGCTCTTGAGCAGCTCCAGCGCCTGCTCGCCGCTGCCCGCCACCTCCGCCTCGTAGCCGTGGTCGGCGAGGAAGGCCTTGGCGGACCGCGCCAGCGTGTGCTCGTCGTCGACGATGAGAACGGTCGAGCCGCTCACGCGAGGCTCCCCTCGGGCGCCGGGGCGGCATCGTGACTCGCGGCGGGCAGCCAGATACGCACCGTCGTCCCGCGGCCGACTACGCTGGCGATCTCCAAGCGGCCGCCGGCTTCCTCGACGTAGCGCTTGGCAATCGCCAGCCCGAGACCGGTGCCCTCCGTTCGCGTCGTGAAGAAAGGCTCGCACAGGTTGGGCAAGATCTCCGCGGGAATCCCGCACCCCGAGTCGTTGATCTCGAGGACCACTCCCGCCCCGCCCCCGCCCCCGCCCCCACCCGCGCCGGCGTCGCCCGTCCCGACGTGCGCCGCGATCTCGAGTCGCCCGCCATCGGGGGGAGGCATCGCGTCAAGCGCGTTCGAGACGATTTCAGTCAGGGCCTGCTCCAGGCGCAGGGGATCGACCCGCACGTCGGGGAGTGCTTCGGCAACACTCACCCCAAGCGCGATGCCGCGCTCGCGCAAGAGCTCCGCGAAGCCGGAGAGCGCGCCCTCCACCAGGGTCCGGACGCTCTCCCGCAGCGGGTGGAACGGCGCGGGTCGCGAGAACTGGAGCAGGTGCGCGATGCGGGCGTCGAGGCGGTCCACTTGCTCCACGATGGCATCGAGCTGCTCGCGCGCGGCGGGCACATCGACCCGGTGTCGGGCGAGCTGGGCGGCGGCGCGCAAACTCGCGAGCGGGTTCCGCAGGCCATGGGCCACCGCAGCCGCCATCTGCCCGATCGACGCCAGCTTCTCGGACTGCACCAGGTGCGCGCGCGACTGACGCAGCTGTTCGGTCATCTGGGCGAAGGCCCGCGCCAGCTCCCCAATCTCGTCCGAGGAGCGGGGCACGATGGCGTGGTCCAAGTCGCCAGCCCCGACGACGGCCATCGCGTGCCGCAGCTCGTTGAGAGGGCGCGCGAGGTCGCGCGAGATGAGCCAGGACGCCAGGAGCCCCGCCACCAGCGCGAGAAACACCGTCGCCCAGAGGACCCGGCGCTTCGCCTCGACGATCGCCTGCATCTGGGCGACCGCTCCCTGCACGCTGAGCTCCCGTGTCTGGCGGTAGATCTCGCGGTTCACGCGGGCCAGCGTGGGCTGCAGCCGCTCGACGAGCTCGCGCCGGGCGATCAGAGCCGCGGCGTCCCGCTGCCCGGCATCGTGCAGCTTGAAGACGCGCGCCGCGACCGCCCGGATGTCGGCTTCGATGTGCCGGACGCCGTCCGCGTGCTTGACCTCGTCGGGAGGGAGGCCGGAGGTCCAGCGATCGAGCCAGAAGTCAACCACTTGCTCGGTGAGCGGGAACTCCTGCTTGGCGGCGGGATCACCGCTCAGGTAGCGCCAGATGACCTGCGTCTGGTTGAACATCGCGTCTTCCACGTCCGCATAGGTGCGCGAGCGCGCTAAGCGCTGACCGAGCGCATCCAGCGTGGCGCGCTCCAAAGCATTCGTTCGGATCGCCTGGACGCCGACGAACAGGGTCGGGACGACCATCAGCGCGAAACCCAACAGCAGCTTGCGTTGCAGCGTCACGCGCTGATCGCTCCGAGAACGTCCTCCAAAATACCGAGCGTGCGGTCGATCGTCTCTTCATCATGCGCCAGCGACACGAAGTTGTACGCCGTCCGTTTGAACAACAGGCCCCGCGCCGCACACCCGCGCGCGAGATCCCGGGAGAGGCGTTCGTTCGCGAAGTGCAGAAAACACATTTCGGCGATCCCGCCCACGCCGGTCAACACGTCGCCGTGCTTGTGGTGCAGCCGATGGAGCCCATGCAGCAGCCGGATGCCCATCCGGTGCAGATGCCCGCAGACGTCCTCATGCGCGAAAACCTCGAGCGTCGCGTGCGCGGCCGCGAGCGCCACGGTCTCGGTCGCCAGGGTGGAGGAGATCCAGGTGCGGGCCACTCCGGACATCAAGTCCGCCCTGCCACCCACCACCGCGAGCGGAAAGCCGTTCGCCAGCGCCTTCCCCAGGACCGTCAAGTCGGGGCGCACGCCATAGCGCTCGGCCGCACCGCCGATCGCCAGCCGGAATGCCGTCTTGATCTCGTCGAACACGAGCACCGCGCCCACCTGGGTGGTCTCCTGTCGCAACGCGTCGAGCCACTCGCGCGTGGGCTCCACCACGACGACCGGTTCGACGACGACCACCGCGAGGCGATCACCGGCTTCGCGGATCAAGCGCCGCGTCCCTTCGACGTCATTGAAGGGAATCTCCGCATACAGGGCGCGCGTCGTCACGGGGATTCCTTCCCCGCCCTGCGACCAATCGAGCCACCCGTGGTAGCCGCAACCGAGCACATGCTCGCGTCCGGTGGCGACGCGCGCCAGCCGCACCGCAGCGGCCACGGCTTCGGCGCCGGTCTTCAGGAACCGTACGCTTTCGAGCCACGGGATCCGCATGGCGAGCACATCGGCCAGCTGTTCCTCGAGCACCGGCGGCAGCGGACCCACGACGCCCGCGGCGATCGCCTGCTCGGCCGCGCGGCTCACGGCGGGGTGTCCGTACCCGAGCGCCACGGCCCCGAGCGCCATGACGTAGTCGACATACTCGCGGCCCCGGGCGTCCCAGACGCGGCACCCGGACGCACGCAGCATCCGCTCCGGGAGGCCCGCGTCCTCGCCCGGCTCGCCACCCGCCGCCCCGAACAGGGCGTCGGGACGCTTACTCCCGGTCGACGTGAATCCCGGAACGCGCCAGTCGCTCACCGTATTTGACCACCTCGATCGCCATCGCCCGGAGGAGCTTCGCCTCACGTTCGTCGAGCGGTGTGCGGTGGATGACTTCCCGCACGGTCCGCAGCACTCCCTCGGCCTGGCGCGTCTTGAAGAATTCGATCACCCGCAACGCCGCTGCCACGTCCGCGAACAGTCGCTCCAGGTCCTCGACCCGCGCCGGCGGCGCCTCGCGGCGCGGTGTCTTGAACGGGCGAGCCTCGGCGCCGCGCGCCAGGGCGAGTTCGTACAGCGTCAGTACCACGGCATGGCCCAGCTGCAGCGATGCGTAGGCCGGCTCGGTCGGGATCGTCACCAGGCGATGACACCGGTCGAGCGCGTCGTTCGGCAACCCCTTGTCCTCGCGGCCGAAGAGCAAGGCGACGACGCCCGCTTCCGCGTGCGCCAGCAGCTCCGCCGCGGCCTCGCGCGGACGCTGCCGGTTGCGCTTGGCGCTGCGCTCCCGCGCCGTGAACCCGACGACGTGCACGCAATCGGCGAGCGCCTCGTCCAATTGCTCGTACCGCGTGACCCGCGCCAGGACGTCCTGCGTCTGGTGCGCGATACCCTCGATCCGATAGGCGTCGAACTCGCGCGGCCGCACGAGCCGCAGGTCGCGGAAGCCGAAATTCTTGAGCGCCCGGACGACGTGCGCGATGTTGACGAGATCCTGGGGCTCGTGGAGAACGACGACGACGCTCATCCCACCAGCTCCAATATCCCGAACCGCTCCGGGTCCTGCCGATCCCCCCGCAGCCACACCCAGCCGTTCCCCCCGCTCCAGACGAGCTGTCCCGCCCGCCGCTCGCGGCCGGGCAACATCTCGTTAATGATAAGGTCGAAACCGACCTGGCCCCCGACGTGGGCGTGGTGCCATTCCGGCCAGGCGACGGCGATGGTGACGCGGTAGCCCTGCTGGGTGCGGCGCCAGGCGCCCCGCACCGACCCGGGGACTCCGGGTCGATCTCCCGCCCCCCGAACGCGCACGGACCCGGAGTCCCGCCCCTCGGGCACGACCAGAAAGCCGGCGACGTCGCTGGTCTCCGGGTGCCGCAGGTACACCTGCAGGCCGTCCGAGTGAATGTCATCCGGCTCGTTGTCGAGCCGGAGCGGCGGCGCATCGCCGGGCGGTGCGCGGACGCACAGATCCGGCTTCGTCACCTCGACGGCGAGGTAGAGCGCCGCGTCATCCCAGCCGGCGTAGGCGACGGCCGAGAAGTCCTCGGGTCCGGAGTACGGCTCTTCGCTGCGGCGATACTGGTCCTCGAGGTCGAGCCGCAGCGGCTCGCTCGCGTCGAACCCGTCGCACGTGCCGTCGAGTGGCGGGGTCCGATCGACGCGCAACGCCGCGGCGACCGCCGGCTTGGGTGGATCGAGCTGCACCAGCGGCTGAAACGGCGGCTCGGGATCGCGCGCGCCGGCGAGGCGCAGGCGCGTTGCACCGGAGGCGATCTCCCACGCCGCGGCGGACGGTGTGTGGCGATCCACTCCGCTCGTCGTTTCCACCTCGATGACACCACCCTTCACACGCACGCCCCGCACGTGCGCGGCCTCAGCCATCGGCTCGAGCACTGTCACGAGCCGGACGGCACGTCCCCGTGCGCGCACCACGTAGAACGGCGCGCGCGTGCCGCGCCCCGGCAACCCTGGTCCTTCGGCGCGGAGCAGCTCTCCCTCGAGCAGAAAAAGCGCCGACAGCTGTCGGCTATCGGCAACCACCTGAACGACCACCGGCACGCCGGGGTGCGGCACGAAACGCTCGACGTGAGTTACGAACTCACCGGCCAGCTCCCCGTCCTCCCACCGCCCCGGCGTGGTGACGTCACTGCGCCCTTGGAAATGCCACGGCAGCTCGAGCAGATGTTCTTCGCGGCTCGCCAGCTCGACGACGTCGAGCACATACGCCGGACCGGCCACCACCGTGCGCGTCACCGCCCCGTAGCGGCCGCGGGTCCAAGCCCAGTCGCCCGGGGCATCGAACGTCTCGCACGTGGCGTCGCCCGACTCCCCGGTCCCGCCGTCCAACCGCGGGGCATTGTGAGCCCGCGTGGAGCGGTACCAGAAGAGATCCCGCGCCACGTACGAGCCAGTACCGAAATCCGGGAGCCAGTGCACGCCATCGGCGTGGAGCGTCAGATGCAGCCGGTCGGGGTGCCCGTGCCCACCGCCGAGCTGGCCGCACTCGAGGCTCACGTAGCGCTCGCCGGCGCGCAGCACCGCGAGGCCCTGCGATTCGAGCAGCACGCTGCGGGGAGTCCAAGGCGAGACGTCGGACGGCAATTCCGGGAGCATGTGGAGGAGGGCCCACCACGAAAGGCGACCTCGGGAGACGGGAGACCCTAAAGGACTCCCTGGTGGTCGCGGGAGAGGGTCACTCGGCGCGTCGTGCAGGTATGAGTCGAAGACCTCCAGCTGAATCGGAGGAACGCCGTACAGGGCGTGGAGCCAGCTCTCGAGTTCTCTTTTCCCTTCTCCCGCGACCGTCAGGGAGTCCTTTAGGGTCTCCCCGCTCCCGACGTATCTGAGCCCCACCTCCCACAGCTCCAGATACATCGGCTGCGCCAGCGACACCCCGAACCGCGAGTCCTTCCGTGCGGGGAACGTGAAGTCCGGCAGCGCCGTGAGCGCCGGCGCGAGGAGCGCCGCCTCGAGCCGCCCCAGCGCGGGCTCCTCGCCCACGTCGACGCCCGCCGCGCGCGCCCACGCGGCGCCCGTCAAGAACCCACGCAGCGCGAACAGGTGGTAGTTCTCTCCTTCGTACCACAGCCCGTCCCGCCCGAAGCCGCGCGACAAATGGGCGAGCAGCCCAGTCGGGCTCTCGATCGCCCGCGCCGCCAGTTCCTCGTCCTCGAACCACACGGCGATCGCGGCCAAGGCCGCGTCGTTCCACGTTTGGCGGTTCGAGAACCCCTCGTCGAACTCACCGATCAGGTTCGCGGCCTCATCCGCCACCTGGCCGACCCCCTGCGCGGTCGCGTCGTCGAGCCGTCCGGACGCCCGCAGCAACACCGCCGCGGCGAGGTAATTGAGGATCCAGATCGATTCCAGGTACGTGGAGAAAAACAGCCGGCTCGGGCCGAGCACGTTGTCCCGATTCGGGTACGTCCAATAGCTCCGGGCGTACGCCCGGAGGATCTCGGACGCACGTCCTGCGGCGGCGGCGTTGTCTGCCAGCGCGCCGAGCGTCGCGAGGTGCACGGCCCGCTCCGCGACCCAGAGATGCTGGAATCGCGCCCAGTGCCGGTCGTGGCGCTCGCCGGACCACGTCGTGCCGCAGCGCGGGCAGCGGTGCTCATGCGGACTCCAGGGATCGAAGACAAGCGCCGCGCCGTCGTCGGGGCAGACGCCGCCGTCGGCGGAGAGCAGGGCCTTGACGGTCGGGATGGGAGGCAGGCGCTCGAGCAAGGGCGCGGCACGGGCGGTGAGATGCGCGAGCAGCGCCCCAAGATCGGCGGAGCGGGCGATCTCCTGGCGTCTGGCCGCCAGCGCCTCCGCCGTCACCACGCGCGCACTCCGACAGGAGTCCAGCGGACCGGCAGCACCGTCGCGCCCGCCTCGCGGGCCGCCGCGATCGCGGGTCGCGCGTCGTCGCCGGTGATGAAGAACATCGCTCCGCCCGCCCCCGATCCGGCCGCCTTGCCGCCGAGCGCGCCCGCCGGCGCGAGCGCGCCCTCGAGCCGCGCCATCTCGGACGTGCGCATCTCGGCGTCGAGGGCCTGCTGCTGCCGCCAGTTGGCGCTCACCAGCTGCGCCACGCGCGCCAGGTCGGACGCGCGCAGCGCCTCCGCCATCGCGTCGGCCACGTCCCGCATCGCCCGCAACGCCCCGGTTACCTCCGGGTCGCCCCGCTCGTACGCCCCCATGACGCGCGCGATGGTGGCACCCGAGACCCGCGACCGGCCGGTGTAGCATAGGACCGTCTGTCGCTCGAGCGCCGCGGCGAACGCCGGATCCAAGGTGATCGGCTCAATGCCGACGTCCGGATCGCGGAACGTGAGGCGCTGAAACCCGCCCAACGCGGCCGCGAACTGATCCTGTTTGCCACCCGGAATCTTCGCCTCCACGGTCTCCAGGTACCATGCCTGCTCGGCGATCTCGCGCTCGGACAGGCGCTCACCGCGCGCGCCGCTCAAGGCCGCCACCAGCGCCACATCGAGCGCGCCCGAGCTCCCGAGCCCCGAGCCGGGGGGCGCGTCGGATCGCGTGGTCAGCGTACAGGCGCTCTGCACGGGGAACATCCGCAGCGCCGCTTTGACCAGGTCGAGACGCCCGTCGAGCACGAGGCCGCGGGAGTCGGCGCACTCGAGCTCCTGGCCCAGATCCTCCGCTATCAGGCGAATCAGCGTGCCGCCGAGCTTCAGCTCGACGTGCGCCGCCAGCCCGATGCACCCGTTCACGACGACGCCCCCTTCGCGCGCGGAGAACGGCGGCACGTCGGTCCAGCCCCCGGCGAAGTCGAGGCGGGTCGGCGCCGTCGCCCGGAATTCGCTCGGCAGCTCGCGCCGCTTCACGGCGCGACGTGCCAGCGCGTGACGCCCGACAGCTCCCCCCGCACGTCCATGCGCACTCCCTGCACCCGGCGGTTCATCCCCTGGACGCCGCGGGCGTGATAGAGAAACACGACCGGGAGCGAATCGCGGAAGAAGCGCTGCGCCGCCGCGGGATCGGCCGGGGCGCGCATCCCGGCGAGCTCGGCCAGCGTGCCCAAGTATCCCAACCCAGCATCGCCGGACGTGCCGACCACGGCGGCGTCGAAATCGCGGCGCCGGGCGTTCACTCGATCGAGAAACGCGGTGAGCTCGAGCAGACGGATCGAGACCTGCACCCCGACCCGCGCGAGGCGCGCTTGAATCATCTGCTCGAGCGGTGCCTCGCCGCTGCCGACGCTCAGCAGCTCGAACGCGACCGCTCGCCCGGCGAGCAATCGCCGGGCCGAGTCGGGATCGGTTGGCGTGGGTCGCCCCGGCAGATACCCGGGCACGTCCGGCGGCACCGCGCCGTCGGCGACCGTGCCGAAGCCGTAGAGATAGCCGTCCACGATCTCCTGGCGGTCCACGGCGAGCGCCACGGCGCGGCGTACCCGCACGTCGTCGAACGGCGGCCGCCGGGTGTTGAACACGATCCCGTACGGGTAGATCAGCGCGTAGTCGAGCACCGCGAGATCGGGGGCGCGGCGGACGAACGCGGCATGAGACGGCAGGATCCCGGCGAAGTCGATCTCCCCCGCCGTGAGCGCGGCGAGTTTCGTCGTGGGCTCGTCGACGACGACGACGATGAACCGCTCGAGCCGAGGCGGGCCGCCGAGCGCCTGCGGGAAGTCCGGGTTGGCGGCGAACACCCACCGCCGGTTGGACTCGTGGGTCACGAAGCGGAAGGGCCCGTTGCCGACCGGGTGCGCGTTCCACGCCGCTTGCCGCAGCGCGACATGGGGCACCGAGTCGAGCAGGTACGCCGGCAGGATCGCGAGATCGGTGAGGACGTCGGGGATGCCCCGCTGGGGCCGCGCGAAGCGTATCACCACGGTCGAGTCGTCGCGATCGTTCACGAAGACGATGTCCGCGAGATCGTTGAGCCGGGGGTATCCGGTCGCGGGATCGCGAGCCGCATTGAGCGTCCATGCCACGTCGCGCGCCGAGGTCGCGACGCCGTCGTGCCAGCGCACGCCGGTCTGCAACCGCAGGACGAGCGCCTGCCGATCGGGCGACCACGTCCACTCGCGCGCCAGGTAGGGCCGCGGCGCGAGGGTCGAGTCGTAGCGCACCAGCGTCGTGAGCAGCACGTAGCGCTGCACCTGCTTCGCGAGCGGATGCGTGGTCAAGAGTGGATTCACGCTCTGCAGGTCGGCGCCCGAGGCGTACACCACCGTGCGTTCCCGGCGCGCGGCGGTTCCCCCGCACGCCGCCAGCGTGGCGCCGGCGAGCAGCACCCGTCCCATGGGTCGCAGCACGCCCGGATTCTAGCGGGCGTCCGCGGGGCGCGCGAGATTCCGCGCATGCTCCCCGCGCTCGCGCGCCGCGCCGCCACGGGACTCGCCGTCGTGGCGGGGGTCGTCACGCTCACCTTCTTCCTGCTGCGGCTCGCGCCGGGCGATCCCGTGGAGCTGCTGCTCGGTCCCACGGCCACGCCGGCGCAAGTCGCCGCCCAGCGGCACACCCTGGCCCTCGACCGGCCGCTCGCCGTGCAGTACGTCGCGTGGCTGGGCCGCTTCGCGCGCGGGGAATGGGGCACCAGCATCGCCACGGGACGGCCGGTGCGCGCGCTGCTGGGGGAGGCCGTACCGGCCACGCTCGAGCTGGTCGGCCTCTCGCTCGTGCTGAGCTACCTGCTCGGCGTGGCCGTCGGGGCGGTCCAGGCGATCGCGCGCCCGCGCGTCGATACCGCGCTCTCGGTGGCGACGGTCACGCTGTTCGCGGTTCCGGGATACTGGCTGGCCCTGATGCTGATCATGGTGTTCACGTACTGGGCCCGCGCGCTCCCCGCCTTCGGCCGCGCGGGACTCGACGGCGACCTGCTCGCCGGCGGGCCGTGGCTCGCCGATCGGCTGCGCCATCTCGTGCTGCCGCTCGCCACCCTCACGCTGATCGGCATCGGGGGCATCGCGCGATTCGTCCGCGGCGCGATGCACGACGTCGTAGGCCAGCCGTTCGTGCGCACCGCCCAGGCCAAGGGACTCGCGCCGTTCGCGGTCTTGTGGCGACACGTCGCCCGTAACGCGCTCATCCCCGTGGCGATCCTGTTGGGTCTGTCGTTCCCCGCGTTGTTCTCAGGCGGCGTGTTCGTGGAGTTCGTGTTCGCCTGGCCCGGCGTCGGGCGCCGCCTGGTCGAAGCCGT
Organism: Gemmatimonadota bacterium; assembly: GCA_003222135.1. GTDB lineage: Bacteria > Gemmatimonadota > Gemmatimonadetes > Gemmatimonadales > GWC2-71-9 > 20CM-4-69-16. The sequence continues at coordinate 115,406 of QHUM01000053.1, forward strand.
GCTGGCGCGTGACTATCCGGTCGTCATGGCAGCGACCGCGCTGAGCGCGATGCTGGTCGTGGCGGGAAACCTGCTCGCCGACGGCGTGGTGGGGTGGATCGATCCGCGGATCCGCCAGCGGAGCGACGCCGCGTGAAGCGGCTGCTGCGAGACCGACGCGCCATCTTCGGCGCCGGCGTGCTGCTGGTCGTCGTCGCGGCGGCCCTCGCGGCGCCGCTCGTCTCACGCCGGGATGCGGACCAGCCCGACATCGTCGCCACGCGATTTCTGCCGCCCCTCAGCGCGGACGCGCGCGGCGCGATCCATCCGCTCGGCACCGACCGGTTCGGGCGCGACGTGTGGACGCGGCTCGTCTACGGCGCTCGTATCTCGCTTGGCGTCGGGGCCCTCGCCGTGCTGCTGGCGATCGCGATCGGCCTCGCCGTAGGGGCCGTCGCCGGGTACTGGCGTGGACCGGTGCGCGCGCTGCTGCTCGCGTTCACCGACATCGCCCTCGCCCTCCCGCGGGTCGTGCTGCTGCTGCTGCTCGCGGCGCTGTGGCGCCCCAGCGCAGCGCTGGTCATCGTCGTGCTCGGGTTGACGGGCTGGATGTCCGTCGCCCGTCTCGTCCAGGGCGAGGTGCGCTCGCTCGCCGCGCGTCCGTTCGTCGAGGGCGCACGCGCGCTGGGGATCTCGCGGGTCCGGATCCTGTGGCGACACATCCTGCCCAACGCACTGACGCCGGTCATCGTCGCCGCGGCACTCGGGATCGGCAACGCGATCATGCTCGAGGCCGGACTCTCGTTCCTCGGGCTCGGGGTGCAGCCGCCCACGCCGTCGTGGGGCAGTATGATCGCGTCGGGACGGGACACCCTGGTGAACGCGCCCTGGGTAGCGGCGGCGCCGGGACTGGCGCTCGTGCTGGTGGTGGTGGCCTGCACACTGCTGGGAGATGCGCTGCAGGACGCCCTCGATCCTACGCGAGGCTCTAGAGCGCCGCCAGCTCTGTGAGCACCGTCGCGTTCACCTCGTGCTCTCCGTCGAACGGCAGCTCGCGACACGGGATGTCGTGGGCGCGCAGCCGCTGCGCGATCGCGGCGACGACTTTTGGCGTGATGAACTGATCGGCCCGCCCATACACGAGCGACAGCCGCGCGGTGCGCAGCCGCTCCACGACCGTCTCGAGCGTGAGATCCAGATCGGGCGGAAACTCGCCGCCCCAGAGTGTGAGGCGATCGACCTTGGCCCTGCCCAGCGCCGTCCAGCGACTGACGGTGGCCGCGCCTTGCGAGAACCCCAGCGCGTGCACCGTCACCCGCGACCGATCGATCGGACCGAACACGGCGTCATACACCGCGTCGAGATACCGCACGTAGTCGTCGATCTCGGCGAGCCGGTCCTCGCGGGTCATCCAGCTTGCACCGACGCGGCGCTCGGTCGGGCTCTCGCTCAAGTAGAAGCGTGACAGGCCTTCCGGCGCTACGAGGTAGCGCGTCCCGTCGTCCAGCACGCGTAGCTTCTCGAGGAAACGTGACGCGAGCTGCCCGTATCCGTGGCACACGACCCAGACCTCGCGCGTCCCGGGCCCGGGTGCACCGAGCGTGTGGTAGCGGGCGGTGCGTGAGACCGGTAGATGGTGCTCATGCACGGTGTTACCCATCCTGAAGGATGGGCTCGGCACGACACTGTGCTGAAGCACACCCCGTGTCCTTTAGGACAGTGTCTCGCCGAGCCCACGCTTCAGCGTGGGAAGAGACACGCCGGCTTCGTCTCATAGTCATCTCACGTCACGAGTATCGTCACGATCTCGTGCGGTTCGGCCACGAACCGCACTGTCTTGCCCCGCCCCTCGAGCACCAGCGCCGTCGACTCGCGCTCGTCGGCCCGCACGCGGTGGGCGCTCTTCACGCCCTCCCCGAACCGCCACGCACCCTGCGCCCGGCGCCCGGTGGCATTGTAGCACCGCAGCACCAAGGGCGAGCCCTGCTGCGCGGGCTTCACCGCGGACACGACGAGCCCGGTCCCCTCGAGCGCGATGTCGATCGGTGCGGGCACGACCTCCCGCGCGTCACGCAGCCAGAAGCCGCGCACCGGCAGGAAGACGTCCTCCCACAGCGACGGGATCATGTCGCCGCGCTCCACGTCGGTCTGCGACACGGGGGCGATCGCCAACTCCACTCGGCTCGTCCCGAGGCACTGCGCGAGCGGCGTCGCGGTCGGCCAGCCGGCGTGCCCGGGGCGAGTCGGCAGATCGCCGCGCGACAGCTCGCCGACCGAACGGAGCAGCGTGAGGACGAGGTCGCCGCGCCGCGTCCACTCGTACTCGAAGAAGCCGGGCCCGAGCAGCGCGAGCCCGCGCCGCCCGTCCGCCGCCGCGACGAATCGCTGCGCCGGCGCGGTCGGGACGGGCGTCTCGAGCGGATAATCGGCCGCGCGCACGACCACCGGCGGGCGCGCGACCGACCCGAACGGAGCCCCCGCCAGCGCGGAGACGTCGGCGAGCTGCGTCGGCACCCGCGCCCGCAACCGATGCCACGTCGCCTGGTTGTCGATGTCGAGGATGCAACGTACCACGGGGCTGTCGGCGTGCAGCATCACGACGAGCCGTACCTCGATCCGCCCGGCACGCATCTCAAACGTTGCTTCAAGCGAAGCTACGAGCGGTCCCGCCGCCAGCCGCCGCACCTTGATCGGCCCGGCGGCGCGCACGATGCGATCCCGGACCGGCGGGCAGTAGCTGTACGTGTCACCGGCGTCGCCGCCGTCCTCCAGCCGCAGCACGTCGAAGAACCGCTCGCCGGTGCGTCGGTCGTGCAGCGCGAGCGCGCCGGTGGGCTCCAATACGATTTCGATCCAGCGGTTCACCAGCGAGCGCCCCTTCACCACGGCACCCTCTCCCGCGCGGTCCGGCCGGGTGGCGCCCGGCGTGAGCCCGGCGCACGTGACCCCCAGGCCGGGCACGGCCGGCAAGCGCAGCGCCACGCGCACCCAGTCCACCTCGTCTTGATCCGGGTAATGCCGGGCCGCGTCGAGCCGTTCGTGCCCGGGCCGCCGGTCGAGCAGCTGCAGCCCGATCGACCGGCCGTCCGGCCCCGCGAGCCCGAACGGTCGGTATCCCTGGCCTTGGCGTGGCGCGCGTCCGGAGGGCGGCCCCACCGGAACATCGCGCCGAAACAGCGTGACATCGACGACGACCACGCCGCCGCGCGGCCGCGCGGCCGGGTTCCACAGCACCAGGGCGGGTGCCGGGTCGCCGGCGCGTTCCCGCGCCGCGTCCGGGTCGTGTCGCACCAGGTCGAACACGGCCCCGCGCACGACGTCGCGCGCCAACGCCTCCACGCTCGTGAGCCGACCGTCGACCGCACGGGCGACGTCGTCGCTCGTGCATCCGGCGATGGCGTCGTGGAACTGGCAGCGGACGAGCGTGCGCCACGCCAGCTCGAGCACGGGACGCCGGTCGCGACCTCCCGCGCGCCGCGCCAGCGCGGCTAGGGGCTCGGCGAGCCGCTCGAGGCACAACTCCGCAGCCGTGGCGCGCCGCTTGAGCGGCGCGCGGGTGGCGTGCACGCCTTGGAGCGTCCAGGCGTAGCGGTACGACCAGCGCAGCTCTCCGTCCAGCGGCGCCGGTTGGACGCCTTCGCCGACCAGCTGGAAGAACTCATCGAGCCGCGACACGCGGAACGCGCTACGCGGCTCGAGCTCGGCAAGCAGGTCGCGCAGGCGCGACACGGCGGGGTGAGCGGCGTGATGGTCGGCGCCGATGAACACCGGGATATGTTTTGCGGCCGCTCGCTCCACCAGTCCGGGCCGGATCGCGGCCCACGCCGTGGCGAGCCGGTCTGCGGCCGCCGGCAGCGCGGCCCCGATCTCGTACCCGGCGGGCGGGAGGTGCCACACCAGCACGTCCCGCCCGTCGGGGCCGCGCCAGCGGTACAGGTCGCGCTCCTGGCCGGACTCGCCGCCCAGCCCCCGCCACACGACGCCACAGCGGATCCCGAACTCCCGTGCCAGCGTCGGCGACACCGCCGGATGGCCAAACGCGTCGGGCGAATACAGCACGTCGAGTCGCCCGCCCAGGTGCTCGGCGTCGGCGGCACCGAGCAACAGGTTGCGCACCAGCGCCTCCCCCGAGGGGATCAGCTCGTCGGCGAGGACGTACCAGGGCCCCACCTGCAGGCGCCCCGTCTTCACCAGGGTCTTGAGCTCGGCCTCCCGCTCCGGGCGGGCGCTCAGGTAATCGGCCACGAGCACCGTTTGGCCGTCGAGCAGGAAGCTGCGGTACGCCGAGTCCGCCTGGAGCCGCTCGAGCAGATCGTCCAGCGCGGGCACGAGGCGCGCCTGGAACGCGGCGCGCGGCAAATACCACTCGCGATCCCAGTGGGTGTGCGGGATGAGATGGAAGATGAGCCCGCTCATTGGCGCTGAAGGCTAAGGGGCTGACGCGGCTCCCGCGAGCGGCGATATTCCTGCCCATGCTCAAACGCGCTCTGCTCGCCCTGCTCGCCGTGCCCGTCATCGCAGGCCTCGGCTTCGTCGCCGCTCGACTCACCCCCGGGCCTCAAACGGACGGAACCACGCTGCTCCCCTCCGGCTGGCGTATCCGTCCGGCGGGTCGCCAGGTCGGCGTCGGTACCCTGCCGCTCAACCTCGTCACCCTCTCCGATGGCTCGGTGCTCGTGACGAACAACGGATACGGCGAGAACGGGGTGATGCGCATCGACCCGCTCGCCGGCAGCGTGGTGTGGCGGCTGCCGCTCAAGGCGGCGTGGCTCGGGCTCGCGCGCACTGGCCGCGACTGGCGCGACACCGTGTGGGCGAGCGGCGGCGGCAGCAACCGGGTGTACCGGCTGGCCTGGCAGGGCGGCGCGCGGTGGAGCGCCGACACCGTCACGCTCGCCGATTCGAGCGCGCGGCTGTTCGCGGCGGGGCTCGCACTCGTCCCCACGCGCGGGCTCGTGGCGGTCGTGGGAAACCTGAGCGACTCGGTGTACCTGATCGACGCCGCCACGCTGGCCCGGCGCGGCGCGGTCGCCGTCGGCCATCGGCCCTACACGGTCGTCGCTGACGCCTCGCACCTCTACGTCAGCGATTGGGGCGACTCGACGGTCTCGATCGTCGACCTGTCCGCGAGTCCGCCGACCCGTCGGTCCGTTTTCGTGGGGCCGCATCCCTCCGCGCTGGCGCTGCGGGGTGGCGAGCTGTTCGTGGCCCTCGCGGGCGCGAACGGCATCGTGCGCGCGGATCTCGGACGGGGAGCGGTCGTGGAGCAGCTCACGGTTGCGCTCGACCCCCACGCGCCGACCGGGAGCGATCCCAACGCGCTGGCGCTCTCGCCCGACGCGAAGACCCTGTACGTCGCCATGGCGGGCAACAACGCCGTCGCCGTGGTGCGGCTCGACGCGACGCGCATGCGCGTCGCCGGACTCATCCCGGTGGGATGGTATCCGACCGCCGTGGCCGTATCACCCGACGGGCGCGCGCTGTACGTCGCGAACGGCAAGGGCAATGGGTCGGGGGCGAATCCCGACGGCAACTACATCGGCAACGTGATCGCGGGGTCGGTATCGATCGTGCCCGTGCCGGATGGCACGACGCTCGCCCGCTACACCCGTGGGGTGTACGCGCTCAGCCCGTACTCGAACGCCCGCCTGCGCGGCGGTGCGGCCGGGAGTCCTTTAGGGACCGCCCGTCCGCCCGTCCGCCATGTGGTCTACATCATCCGAGAGAACCGGACGTACGATCAGGTGCTGGGCGATCTGCCCCAGGGCAACGGCGACCAGCGGCTCGCCATCTTCAACGACTCCATCACGCCGAACGCGCACGCCATTGCCCGGCGTTGGGTCCTGTTCGACAACTTCTACGTCGACGGCGAGGTCTCGGCCGACGGCCACGAATGGAGCGACCGCGCGTTCGCGGGCGACTACAACGAGAAAACGTGGCCGCACGTCTACTCCAACCGCCGCAAGTGGGATCTGACGAGCGGTGAAGATCTGGCGAATCCCCGCGATGCCTATCTGTGGGATGCCGCCAAGCGTAAGGGGCTCTGGGTCGTGAACTTCGGCGAGATGACCGAGTCCGACGACGAAGACCTGCCACACCCGCCCGCGGCGCGCCGGGCGCGGACCAATTTCCCCGGGCTCAAGGACATCACCGTCCCGGAGTACCCCGGGTTCGACCTCGGCATCGCCGATACGACCCGGGCACGCCTGTTCGCCGATTCCGTCGCGAGCTGGGATCGCCAGGGCCGGTTTCCCGATCTCGTCCTCCTCTGGCTCCCCCGGGATCACACCCGCGGTCGCCAGGCGAGCCAGCCGACCCCGCGCTCCATGGTCGCCGACAACGACCTGGCGCTCGGGCAGATCGTGGAGCGCCTGTCGCGGTCGCCGTCCTGGGCCTCCCTCGCTGTCCTCGTGCTGGAAGACGATGCGCAGAACGGGCCCGATCATGTCGACGCGCACCGTTCCGTGTTGCTGCTCGCATCGCCATACGCCCGCGGCGGCAGCGTGGACAGCACGTTGTACACGACGAGCTCGGTGCTGCGCTCGATCGAGTTGATCCTCGGCTTGGCGCCGCTCAGCCAGTACGACGCGGCCGCCACGCCGCTGTGGAACGCCTTTGCGGACCGCCCCGACACGACGCCGTTCACTCACGTCGCGAACGCCTGGCCGCTCGACGAGCTCAACCCGCGCGCGTTTCGCTCGCGCATCCCGGCGCGCGATCTGGCGGAAGCCGATGCGGCCGACGAAGCGCTCTTGAACTGGGAGATCTGGACCAGCGTGCGGCCGGGCTCGACGCCGCCGCCGATCCGGCGGTCGCTCGCCGCGAGCCGCTGACGTGATGACGGTTACACGCGGGCAAAACCCCTAAAGACGTTCCGCGAGCCCCCGCGGTAACGCGCTGCGCGCGCGCAGCCGAAGCGCGATGCAGCGGCGCCACAGCGACCGGCCCACACATCCGCGCCGCTTGCTCGTCGCTCGCGCGCTCCGCGGCCTCGACCGGTTCGTCGCTCCCCGCGTTGCGCCTTGCGCGACAATCCGTTGCGCCAGCTCGGCCACACCCTGTGCAGTCTGTGCAGTGATACGCGTCACGCCCGCAACACGTGGCACATGCCTTGCCACCTCCCGACCTGATCGCATCGCTCGGGTACCACACACTTGCGCCCTCGGCCGCATCGGGTTCACCACCCAGGACGGCCGACCAACAGAGTGAGACAGGGACCCTTGGGTCGCACTTTTCGACCGCACCCCCTCTACGGCCACGCCGGCGGGAGTGCCGCCGACGCCACCGTCGTGAGTGCGTCGCGCCCGCCACGGGCAGACGACGTCCTCGCGCCGATCGCGCGACCGCGCGTCGGCGGCAAGTTCCTGTTCGTCGGCGACGAAAAGCTGTACGTCCGTGGCGTGACGTATGGCGCCTTCGCTCCCGACGCGCGCGGCAACGAGTATCACGACCTCGCGGCCATCGAGCGCGACTTTGCCCACATGGCGGCGCACGGCATCAACACCGTCCGCATTCCCCACACGATGCCGCCCCGCGCGCTGCTCGACATCGCGGCGCGGCACGGCCTGCGCGTCATGGTCGGGCTCTCGGCCGAGCAGTACATCGGCTACCTCATCGATCGCCGGGGCGCACCCAACATCGCGTCGCTGATTCGCCGCAAAGTGCGTAGCTGCGCCGGGCATCCGGCGCTGTTGTGCTACGCGCTGGGCAACGAGATCCCGGCGCCGATGGCGCGCTGGCTGGGCCGCCGCCGCGTGCAACGCTACCTCGAGCGACTGTATCGCGTGATCAAAAACGAGGACCCGGACGGGCTCGTGACCTATGTCAACTATCCGACGACGGAGTACCTCGAGCTGCCGTTCCTCGACTTCGTGTGCTTCAACGTGTACCTCGAGTCCCAGGACCGGTTCGAGGCGTACCTGGCGCGCCTCCAGAACATCGCCGGTGATCGGCCGCTCGTGATGAGCGAGCTCGGCCTCGACGCGGTGCGCAACGGCGACGCCGCCCAGGCGCGGACGCTCGACTGGCAGGTGCGCACGGCGTTCGCGGCCGGGTGCGCCGGCGTGTTCGTGTTCTCCTGGACCGACGAGTGGTACCGCCACGGCCACGACGTCGGGGACTGGGCGTTCGGCCTCACCCGCGCCGATCGGTCGCCGAAGGCCGCCCTGGACGCGGTGCGGGAGGCGTTCGCCGAGGTGCCGTACGCGGCCGGCGTTCCCTGGCCCCGCATCTCGGTCGTGGTGTGCACGTACAACGGCTCGCGCACGATTCGTGATTGCCTGGAAGGCCTGCGCCGCCTCGTGTACCCGGATTACGAAGTGATCGTGGTGGACGATGGATCCACCGACGGCGCGGGAGCAATCGCCGGCGGCTACGACGTTCAGCTGATCCAGACCGCGAACCGGGGGTTGGCCAACGCACGCAACACCGGGCTCCAGGCCGCGACGGGCGAGATCATCGCATATCTCGACGACGACGCGCACCCCGACCCGCACTGGCTCACCTACCTCGCGGCTACGTTCCTGAGCACGTCGCACGCCGGTGTGGGCGGACCGAACATCGCGCCACCGGGCGACGGGCCAATCGCCGAGTGCGTCGCCCGCGCGCCGGGCGGACCGGTGCACGTCCTCGTTACGGACCGCGAGGCCGAGCACATCCCCGGGTGCAACATGGCGTTCCGGAAGTCCTGCCTCGCGGCGATCGGCGGGTTCGACCCACAGTTCCGCACCGCGGGCGACGACGTGGACGTGTGCTGGCGCCTGCAGGAGCGGGGGTGGACCCTCGGCTTTCATCCTGCCGCGATGGTCTGGCACCACCGCCGCAACTCGGTCCGCACCTATTGGAAACAGCAGATCGGCTACGGCCGCGCCGAAGCGATGCTCGAGCGCAAGTGGCCCGAGAAGTACAACGGGCCGGGCCACGTACGCTGGGCGGGTCGCATCTACGGCAGCGGGTTGACGCACGCCCTCGGGTGGCGCCGTCCGCGCGTATACCATGGCGTGTGGGGCGGCGCGCCGTTCCAGTCGCTCTACGCCCCCGCGCCCAGCCTGCTCGGCTCGCTCCCGCAGATGCCGGAATGGCACCTGATGACGGCGAGCCTGGCGGCAATCGCCGCCATGAGCGTGGCCTGGAAACCTTTCAAGCTCGCGCTGCCCTTGCTGGTGTGCGCCGTTGCGCCGCCGATCGCACAGGCCTGGCTGTCCGGGGTTCGCGCCCGGTTCGACGACGGGCCGGCACGCTGGTCGGTGCGGCTGCGGCGCCGGCTGCTGACCGCGGCGCTGCACGTGATGCAGCCCATCGCCCGCCTGCGCGGGCGGCTCAACGAGGGCCTCACCCCGTGGCGACGGCGTGGCACACTGCGGCCGGCACCGCTCTGGCCGGTCACGGCGTCCGTCTGGAGCGAGCAGTGGCAGGAGCAGGAGCAGCGGCTCCGCGCCATGGAAGCCGGCCTGCGCGCCGACGGCGCGAGCGTGCTGCGCGGCGGTCGGCACGCCCGCTGGGACCTCGAAGTCCGGGGTGGATTCTTCGGCGCCGCACGACTGCTCATGGGCGTCGAAGAACATTCCGGCGGGAAGCAGCTGATACGACTGCGGTGGTGGCCGTTCGTGCCCGTACGCGGACCGCTTCTCACGCTCGTGTTCGCCGGCCTGACGTTCGGCGCGACGCGTGACCATGCGTGGGTCGCCGCCGCGGTCCTCAGCGGTGGCGCCCTGCTGTTCGCCGGGCGCACGCTGGAGCAATGCACGGCAGCCATGGCGACGGTGCGGGACGCCGTGGCGCGGCTGCGGGACGAAGAGTCCTGATGCGCGACGCCACGCTGTACCGACGCCTGTTGCGCCAGGCCCGACCCTACTGGCCGCACGTCGCGGGAGTGTTCGCGCTCGGCCTGCTCGCCAGTCCGATCGCGCTCTTGATTCCCGTGCCGCTCAAGATCGTGCTCGATTCCGTGCTGGGCGCGCGGCCGCTCCCGCCCCTGCTGCGAGCCCTGGCGCCGGCAGCGGTGGGCTCGAGCGCCCTCGCGGTTGCCATCGGGCTGCTGCTCGCCGTCACCGTCCTCGGCCAGCTGCAGAGTCTCGCGACGACCTTGCTCCGCACCTACATCGGCGAGCGGCTGGTGCTCGACTTCCGCTCGCTGCTCGTGCAGCAGGTGCAGCGCCTGTCGCTCTCTTATCACGACTCCCGCGGCACGGCCGACTCCGTCTACCGCATCCAGTACGATGCCCCCGCCATCCAAAACATTCTGGTGGACGGCGCCATTCCCTTCGTCTCCGCAGCCCTAGCAGTGGTGACGATGTGGCTCGTCACTGCAGGACTGGATCGTCAACTCGCCTGGGTGGCGCTGGCGATCTCCCCGCCGCTGTTCTTCTTGTCCCGCCTGTACCGCCCGCGGATGCGACGCCAGTCGCGCCAGGTGAAGAAGCTCGAGAGTTCGGCGCTGGCCGTTGTGCAGGAAACACTCGGCGCGCTACGAGTGGTCAAGGCGTTCGGGCAGGAGGCCCGCGAAACTGGCCGCTTCGTCCATCGCTCCCGGGAGGGCGTGGCGGCGCGCATCCGACTGGCGGTGCTCGAAGGAGGTTACGGCCTGCTCATCGGCCTGGTGACGGCGCTCGGGATGGCGGCAGTGCTGCTCATCGGTGTTGGGCACGTCCGCGCAGGCGCGCTCACGCCGGGGGAGCTATGGATGGTGCTCAGCTACGTGGCACAGCTGTACGAGCCCCTGAAGACGATGAGCCGGAAGGCGGCAGGCCTCCAGGGGTACCTGGCGAGCGCCGAGCGGGCGTTCGCGCTGCTGGACGAGCAGCCCGACGTGCCGGAGCGGCCCCATGCCCGGCCGGTGACGCGCGCGACGGGCGCCGTGGAGTTCCGGGGCGTCTCGTTCGCGTACGGCCCGGACCGCCCGGTGCTGCAGGACGTCTCCTTCGCGATCGCGCCGGGGACGCGGCTCGGCGTAGTCGGAGCGACCGGGGCCGGTAAGACCACGCTGATCAGCCTGCTGACGCGCTTCTACGACCCGACCGGGGGCCAAATCCTGCTGGACGGCGTGGACCTGCGCGACTACAAGCTCGACGACCTGCGCCGCCAGTTCGCCGTCGTGCTGCAGGAGACGGTGCTCTTTGCGGCCAGCATCGCGGAGAACATCGCGTACGCCGCGCCCGGCGCGAGCCGGGAGCAGATCGTCGCCGCCGCACACGCCGCCAACGCGCACGAGTTCATTGTGCGCCTGCCCCGAGGCTACGAGACCCACGTCGGGGAGCGCGGCGCGCAGCTCTCGGGAGGCCAGCGACAGCGCATCGCGCTCGCCCGCGCCTTCCTCAAGGACAGCCCCGTCCTCATCCTCGACGAGCCGACGAGCGCCGTGGATGCGGAAACGGAAGCAGTAATCCTCGGCGCGATGCGGCATCTGATGCGCGGCCGCACGGTGCTCCTGATCTCGCATCGGCCGAGTACGCTGGAGCGTTGCCAGGCGCTCCTGGTGCTGGAGAACGGGCGGGTCGTCACTGATTCCATCCCATCCGTCGCGATCGCGCAGCCGCCGGTCGTCGCGGCCGCCGTAGGCGAGCGGCGGTCGAATCTCAAGAGCCATCCGGCCGTGCGCGCCTGGTGCGAGCTATATCCGCATGCCGAGCCGCGGTCGATCACGCCGCTGCGGGTCCGAAAGCGGAAGAGCAGTGTGTACCGGCTCGAGGGCGCCGGTGAGGGCGGCTCGCCCGTCATCGCCAAACGGTGCCCGCGGGCGGTCGCCCTCGTCGAGCGCACCGTTTACGAGAACATGCTCGCTCACCTCACGGTCCCGTCGCTCCGCTACTACGGATTCGTCGACGAGCCCGACGCCGCCTCCAGCTGGCTTTTCATGGAAGAAGCCGGCGGTCCCGACTACTCGAATCTGCTCCCCGAGCACCGTGCCCTGGCCGGCCGCTGGTTGGCGGTACTCCATGCCGCCGCGGCTGGCGTGGCCGCCGGTAGCCAGCTTCCCGACGGCGGACCCGGCCGATACCGGGAGCGGGTGCGGAAGCTGGGCGAGACATTTCGGCGTCATCGGGATAATCCCGTCCTGTCGCCGGAGGACGTAGCCTTCGTCGAGGGACTCGTGGCCCGGCTCGACGATCTGGCCGCGCGCTGGCACCTGGTGGACGAGGTGTGTCACGGCATGCCACCGACGCTGGTGCACGGTGACTTCAACGGCCGGAACATGCGTCTGCGCGGCGCAGGCGAGGAAGCCACCATCACCGTCTTCGACTGGGAAGACGCCGGCTGGGGCGTCCCCGCCGTCGACCTGGCCCAGCAGCTGACGGTGCCGTCGGGACAGCTGTCCGCCAACCCGGACATTCCGAGTTACTGGTCCGCCGGGCGGGAGCGCTGGCCTGACCTGAGCAGCGAGGCGTGCTGGCGGCTGGCCTATTGCGGGACGGTGTTCCGGACGCTTTCCGCCATGTCATGGATCGCGGACGACCTGGCGAACGACTGGGCGCATGCGTCGCTCCGCGACATACGACTGTACGCCGCCGAGTTGGACGGCGCCCTGGAGCGACTCGATTGGGTGCGCCGCACGTCACCGCCGCAACGCGAGGTGGCGGCGACATGAAGCGACTCCGCATCGGCTTTCTCGTGTCCTCCCGCTTTGCGCAAAGCACGGGCCTGGTGCCGGCGGTGATGCGGGCGCTCGCGGACGCTGGTGTGGTCGTCGACGTCATCCATCCCACGCAGGGAGCGCTCGACCTCTCCGACGTGCGGGTCGAAGACGACCTCTACGTCCTGAAGAAGACGAGCCGCCTCGCCTTGAGCATCGCAGGCGCGCTGCACGCCCAGGGCGCCGCGATCGTGAATCCCTTTCCGGTGACTGTGGCGCTGCGCGACAAGATCATCACGTCCAGGATCCTGCAATTGGCCGGAGTCCCCACGCCGGCAACCTACGTCGCTTCGCACCCCGACCGGCTGGCGCCGTTGCTCGCTCAGGGTCCACTTGTCATCAAGCCGTATCACGGCTCGGATGGGATCGGCGTGCGGGTCGTCCACAGCGTCGCCGAGCTCGCGGCCGTGCGGGCCGGCAGAGACCCGATCCTCGCGCAGCGCTACTACGCGCCCCAGGGTCGCGACCGGAAGATCTACGTGGTCGGCGAGCGGCTGTTCGGGGTGAAGAAAGTCTTTCCGATCAGGACCGAACAGGACGGGCAAGGCGAGCCGTTCACACCCCGCCCGGAGCTCTGCGAGATCGCGCGGCGCTGCGGCCGGGCGTTCGGGATCGATCTGTACAGCGTCGACATCGTCGAGAGCGAAGGGAAGCCGTACGTCGTGGACATGTGCAGCATCCCGGGGTGCGGTGGCGTCCCGGATGCGGCGCACCACCTCGTCTCGTACCTGCTCGGGGCGGCCGAGCGTGCCGCCCGGGGACTCGGGCGGCAGCTGGCTGGAGCCCCAGCGTGATGGCGCATCGCGTGAGGGCGTCCAGGACGCTGCGCGAGCAACTCGCTCGCTCCCTCGACGAGCGGGGGGAGCCCGGGGCGGCCGAGCTGTGCGACGCTCTGGAGCGCCTGCTGGACGGCGCTGCGGCCTCGGAAGACACCATCGGCCTCGAGCGTCTGCAAAAGGGTGTCTACAGGCTTCGTGTCGGCGGTGGCTCCGGCCGCACGCTCGTGCTCAAGCGCCACACCCCTGCGATCGCGCACACCGATCGCCTCGTCGTGGAGCGTTGGCTGCCGGCGCTCGGTCTCGGCGACCGCTGCCCGCGGCTCCTCGCGGCCGCGGCGCAGCGCGAAGGGCGCTGGGTGTGGCACGTGTACGAGGACCTGCGTTGCGACACGCTCGCCGATCGGCGGGAGCGGCCCCGCCTGGAGGCGGCGGTCGATCTCATCGCCCAGCTCCACACCCGAGGCGTGGGCCACCCGCTCCTGCCCGAGGTCCGCTGGCACGGCCGCGACCATGGGGCTCGGTTGTTGATCACGAACCTGCGCGACGGCATCGCCGTGCTTGAAGCCCTAGCGACCGTTCGCACGCCGGCGACGTTCGCAACGGCCCGAACGCGTCTGCTCGACCGACTCCACAGGTTGCTCGAAGAAGCGCCCCGTCAGGTTTGCTTGATCGACGAGGCCGGGGGACCCGACACGTTCCTGCACGGCGATCTCGGGCCGAAGAACGTCTTCGTCGCCATGGCGGGCGATGGCCCTTGCGCCCGGCTCGTCGATTGGGACCACGTCGGCGTAGGCCCCGCGAGCTACGACCTCTCGACGTTCCTCTACCAGTCGTCACCTGACGACCGGCCCGCGCTACTCCGCCGCTATCGCGCGGCCGTCGAACGGGCGGGCCAGCGTTTGGCGGCGGAGGGCGA
>QHUM01000054.1 GCA_003222135.1 Gemmatimonadota bacterium
GTTCCGCTCGGGCCGCGGACGCTTTCTGGCGGCGCTGCTCATGTCCTGGTGGGACGCGGTCCGCATGGCGTGGTTTTACTGGTTCGGCCTGGCGCGCTTCCTCCTGGTGTTCGTGGGCTGGATCTGGGGTCTGCTCCGGCTTGGCATCGGGCTGTTCTGGAGGACCCTGAAGAACCTGGTCACGTCGCCCTTCGCCATGCTGGATTCGAGCTCGCGCCAGCCAGGGGTGCCGTGGATCGCGTTCGTCCTGCTGCTGTTCTGGTCTGTCATCGAGGCCACGATCTTCACCTTCACGCTGCGTCCGACGATGAGCGAGATGCTCTCGGACTTGACGGGCTACCAGGTGAACCCGCTGGCCCTCGTCGTGCTGCTGTGGTTCTTTCTGTTCATGATCATCGGGGGCAGCTTCGCCTGCATCCAGGTGCTGAACGAGGCGATCAAGACTCGCGCCGTGGGGCAGATCGTCTCGATGGTGCTGATCGAGTTGGCGGTTGCCCTGTTCGAGGTGCTCTTCTTGTACCGCGAGCTGATCGACGCCATCACGCCGTGGCTGGCCCAGCAGGGGTTCCAGTTGGGGATCTTCTGGACCCTGGCGCTGGCCCTGTTGGGGTGGGTGGGCGTACGCGGCATGACGTGGTTCCTGTTCGGGCGATTCGGGACGCCGGCGCTACTCGCTATCCTGGGCCGGAAGGCGATGGAAGGTCTGGGCGCCGTGCGGGCGGCCGCGACCGCCGAGGATGAGTTCTGGCGCGGGCCGATCAACGCGCTCAAGGCCGAGCACGAGTGGTTCAAGAAGGAGGCCCAGCACCTGATGGAGTTGCTCACCCTGCCGGTGCTGCAGCTGGTCGCCAGCGGGTTCAACTTCATGGTCGTCGTCATCATGGGTAAGCCGCACTTCAATCTGCCGTTCCGGTCGCTCGACCAGGTGCTCCACAGCACGCCGATCTTCCAGACCGGCAAGACCCACACGGTCGAGGGAGGTGCGGCATGAGGCGTCGCGTCGCGGCGCTGGTCCTGGCGCTCGGGGTCCTAGCGTGCTCGCCGTCGGGGAAGGCGCAGACGCCCCGGTCGACGCTCGTGATCGGCCTGGACATCAGCGGCTCGTTCCGGCGAAACCCCAGCTTCAGCGGGGCGATCGAGTTCGCGGCGCTCTACATCTACGGCCATCTGAACGGGGTCGGGGGACTGCAGCCGAACACGGCGATCTTCGTCGGGGAGCTGGGCGGCGAGCGTACCGGGCAGGCGAAGGTGTTCCACCCGATCCAGGATCTCTCGGGCAAAACGCCCACGCAGATCGCGGCGGACCTGCGCGCGTGGTTCCCGCAAGAAGACCCGATCACCGACTTCAACGCATTCTTCCAGCGCGCCGCCTTGCACGTGAAGCGCAACAACCTGGTGCTCTCGCCGCTCAACGTCGTGCTGTTCTCCGACGGCGAGCCGGACTTCCCGGGTGCCGGCCGCATTTCCCTCGATGATCGCTACAAGCGCGTGGACATGAGCCCGCTCGAGTACCTGTCACGCAGCGTGACCGTGCGGCTGCTGTACGCCGACCCGCCCATCGCCCAGTTGTGGGAGAACAAGGTGCCGCGCAAGCGCGTGCGCCTGTGGACGCAGGACTCGGAAGTGATGAAAGGGTGGCGCCGCCACATGGTGGAAGGCGTGCCGATGGAGCGGCAGGACTCGCTGTGGTCCTGGGTGCAGAACGTGGTGGACGTGCGGGTGAAGCGGGAGCGGGTGCTGTAGGGGCGGTCTCGCCTTACGGTTGCACCGCGGCGACCCAGGCGGACGGGTCCACGTCGCCATGCGGCACCAGCGCGCGCTGTAGCTTGTAGCGCAGCTTCGCGAGGCCCTGCAGATCGCGTCCCCGCTGCGACGGCCGGACGAGTCGAGCGGCGCGACGCGCCAGCGCGCGGCGCGCCGCGCGAAACCGCACCGATCCGCCGTCTACCGGCCGGTACTGCGCCCACCCGATCGATCCGCAGCACCCGGCGGGCCCGTAGCGGTCCGACCCCAATACGTCCTCCACGAACACGCGGATCGGGCCTGCAAAGCTGTGCAGGACGTCGTGCAGCGCCACCACTCCGCCGGCGGCCAGGTGCGGCGCGAACAGGTCGAGGTCTTGCTTCGCCCCCGGGTAGGTGTGGTCGCCGTCGATCCAGAGCAGCCGGATCGGGCGGTTCCACCCAGTCGCGAGCTCGCGTGAGAATTTGCGATGCACTTCGACGTGATCCGTCAGGCCGGCTCGGGCGAGTGTATGCCGAAAGTCTTCGAACGACGACGCTTGGCCGCCGAGGCCCGGATCCGTGCTCGACGGCGCGGTGTGGGGATCCACGGCGACGACCCTGCCGAGGCGATAGCGGGCCGCGACGGAGGCGAGGCCGACCGTGGATTTGCCCTTGAAGCTGCCGATCTCGAGGATGACGCCGGGCGCTGGTGTGCACGCCGCGGCGAGGGCGAGAAAGCGGGCTTCGCGTTCGGTGAGGAAGCCGGGCGCCGCGCTCACGAGCCGCCAGGCTTCATCCGCGGCGGCGGAGAAGTCCGGCGGGAGCGGACTCAGCCGCAGTAGCGGTCGAACGCGGCGGTCAGATCGCTCGCGATGTCCGCTGCGGCGCGGCCCTCGATGTTCTTGCGCTCGAGCATGAACACGAGCTTCCCGTCCGTGAACAGGGCGATCTGGGGGGACGACGGCTGATAACCGGTGAAATAGCTCCGGGCCCGCGCGGTCGCGTCGGCGTCCTGGCCGGCGAACACGGTCAGGAGCTGCTTGGGCCGCTTGGCGTGCTGGATCGCCAGGGCCGCGGCCGGGCGCGCGTTACGCGCCGCGCAGCCGCAGACCGAGTTCACGACGACGAGCGTCGCGTCTTGGGCCTTCCCGAGCACCGTGTCGACGTCGTCCGATGTGCGCAGCTCGCGAAAGCCGAGGCGCGTGAGCTCGTCGCGCATCGGCTGCACGAGGCGAGGGTCGTAGAGTGGAACGTTGAGGCCGGCCATAGATCAATAATAGCGCGGCCCCAGCGCCGGGCCAACCGTTTAAGGCAGCGCCGCAACGATCTTGCGGTATTTGGGTCACCGCCATCCCCCTGCTTCCCGCTCCATAGAGCCCACCTGGCTCTCGGTCGGCTCGGCTCAGCAAAACCACGGCTCGGTGAGCCGGGCCGGAACAGGTCGTTCCGGGGGAGGCGGTACCACTCCGCCGGACGTCCGCGGCAGGCCGACGCGCTCCTCGGCAAGCGCCCGCAGGCGGTGGAACGTGGTCCACGCATCCTCGCTCGAGCCGGCCGCTCGCTCCACCAGCGCGCTCGCCTCGCGGTGCAACTGGTCCATCCGCGGATCGGGATGGAACCAGCGATAGGTAAATGCGGCTGGGTCGAGGACCCCGAGAAACGGGCGGATCGCGGGGCGTGAGAGGAGCAGCGAGCCCGGTGGGATGAGCAGCCGGATTGTGTACTGCACCGGATCGACGTGGTCGATCAGCCCTTCCGCCTCGATGAAGCTCAGCAAGTCGAGATAGTCGTCGGGCGTGGCCCAGGGCGTGAAGGGCACGAAGGACGGCCGGAGCGAAATCCCCGCGTCGCGCAGGATGTCGAGCGCCACGACGACGTCGGCTTTGGTGTGCCCCTTGTCGAGCTGTGTGAGCACGGTGTCGGACAGCGATTCGACCGCCGCAACGACGAAGGCGCAGCCCGTCACGGCGAATTGGGGGAACAGCCGTCGCTGCTCGAGCACGTGCTCGATCTTCGCTGTGAAGTCGTAGCTCACGTGAGGGAATTCTTCGTGCAGCGCGCGCACCAGCTTCACCGCGTGGCCGGGCCCGTTCAAAAAGTCCGGATCGCCGAAGGTGATGTGCCCCGCGCCGGCAGCGACCAGCCCTCGGATGTCGTTCAGCACGACGTCCCGGGGGACGGTGAAGAAGCGTCCGCCGTACACGGCCGGAACGGGACAGTGCAGACAGGTATGCAGGCAGCCGCGACTCGCCTCCACGTAACCCGCGGGGACCAAGTCTCCGGCGCGCGCCAGGCTCGCGTACCGCGTGAGCGCGGGCAACCCGGCCCGGGTGGGCGGCGGGAAGGGCAGTCGCTCGAGCGTTGCCCGCGACTCGAGCGCGGGCGCCTCGCCCGCGTCGTAGCGCCGTACCAGCGCGACCAAGTCCTGCTCGAGCTCTCCCCCCAGGACCTGGTCGGCGCCCTGGGCGCGCAAGTACTCCGCATTGAGCAGCGCGTACAGGCCGTAGAAGACGATCCGGCACGAGGCGTTCAGACGGCGTACGCGGTCCGCCGCCCGGACTCCCAGCCGGAGCGCGGTGTGCATCGGGACGCTGATCGCCACGAGCCGCGCCCGCTGAGCCTTGTCGGCATCGAACGGCTCGACGGCGAGGTCGAGCGTCTCGGGCGCGTATCCCGCCCGCTCGAGGAACGCGCGCGGCCAGGCCAAGCCGAGTGGCTGGTGGCCCAGCTCGTAGCAGGAAACCAGGAGGATTGCGCCGGGCTGGCGCAGGGCGTCGGTCACTTCTTCAGGAACGCCTGGAGCGCGGCTCGGAAATCCGAGGTGGTGCGGCTGACGGCGTTGACGTCGGCGCCGAGCCGGATGCCGTCCTCGAAGCGCATGCCGTCGAGCTGATAGAACTGCTGCTTCGTGAGGGCGAGGGCCGAGGCGCTCGACGCCGCCAGCGCCCGCACCACGTCAGCGACTTGCTCCTCGAAGTCCGAGTCTTCGTACACGCGCGACACCAGGCCCAGTGCCGCGGCTTCGGGCGCCGACAAGACCCGCCCCGTGGCCGCGAGATCGAATGCCACCTTCTCGCCCAGGGTGCGCTTGAGGAGCGTCATGACGATCGCGGGCACGAAGCCGCGCTGCACTTCGGGGTAACCAAATTTGGCCGACTCGGCCGCGAGCACCAGGTCGCAGGCGGTCGCCAGGCCGCACCCGCCCGCGAGCGCCCGCCCCTGCACCAGCGCGACGACCGGCTTCGGCAGCCCGCGCATGCGCAGGAAGATCTCGCCGAAGCGCAGCGCCGCCCGGCGATTCTCCTCGACCGTCTTGTCGGCCGACGCGAGCAGCTCCTGTAGATCCATGCCGGCGCAGAAATCGGCGCCGGCACCGCGTAGCGCGACCACCCGCACGTCCGCGTCGAGATCGGCGCGCTCCAGCACGGCGAGCAGCGCGGCGATCATGGGCGTGTCGATGGCGTTCTTCTTGTCGGGCCGGTTGAGCGTGGCCGTGAGTACCCCGCCCTGCACCGCGACCAGCACGCGCTCGTCACCGCTCATGCGGACACCGCGACTTCCATCCGCAGCAACGCGGTCGACAACACCTTGCCCTGGGCGTCGGTCTTGAGCGAAATCGTGCCACCGCCGTCCAGGGCGCCGTGCAGCAGGAAGTTGAGGGCGCCGAGGTTGGGCAGCTCGTAGCGCTCGACCGGGCCCTTGATCATTCCCCTGAAGTGCCGGGCAACGCGGGCCGCGGTCACCTGTTTGACGAGGATCGGGTAGTACTCGGGCTTGAGCGCGATGAGCCCGACGTTGGCGGTGTCGCCCTTGTCTCCGGAACGGGCATGGGCGAGCTCGAGGAGCGGGACGCGACGCTTCCTCGACCGTCCTCGACCGCCCTCGACCGCCCTTGACCGCTTGCTCATACCTCCACGATCTCCACGCGGGGCTCGACCATCCGTTTGTCGACGAGGGCGGGCCAGTAGGCCACGATCTCCTCCGGCTTGGGCCGCCCGCCCGCGAACCCGGTGACGCTGGGCGGCCCGTTGAGAATCAGTGGCGCGATCTCGCGCGTGAAACGCTCCACGGCCGCCCGGTCGGACGAGCGCACCCCGATTCGCAGCTGCACTTCCGGCAGCTCGTCCAGCGGCGCCCGCTCCAGCGCCAGGCGACCGTGGGTCGCGTCCGCGCCGACGAACTCCGTCAGGATCGCCTCGAACTCGAGTCCCAAATCCTCGAGACGCTGCCGCAGCACGCGGTCTGCGGCCCGTGCCTTCTTGTACGCGTCCGGCCAGGCGTAGACCAGGGTGCCGACCGCCTTGTAGCCGTAAGAGTACGCGATCGACACCTTGAGCTTATCAGTGGCCGGCCGTCCCCTGACCCCTGACACCCGAACCTTGTCTTTCCCGGCCTGCGCCAGACGGATCGTCGTGAAATCGGCAATGCAGTCCGGCGTGATGTATTGTGCGGGGTCACCCATCTCGTAGACGAGCTGCTCGGTGACGCCCGCGACCGTGATGCGGCCCCCCGTGCCGGCGTGCTTCGTGATGTCGAAGTTGCCATCGGGACGCGCCTCGACGATCGGATAGCCCACGTTGGCGAGATCGGGGATGCGCTCCCAGTCCACCAGGCAGTTGCCTCCGGAGCACTGGGCGCCGCACTCGATCGTGTGCCCGGCGACGGTCCCTGCCGCAAGCAGGTTCCAGTCGTCGGCCTTCCAGCCGAAGGCGTGAATCAAGGGCGCCAGCGTGAGCCCCGTATCGGTGACCCGGCCGGTGATCACCACGTCCGCGCCGCGTTGCAGCGCCTCCACCACCGGCCAGGCGCCGAGGTAGGCGTTGGCCGACAGCACGCGGTCGCGCACGTCCCGGAGCGGGCGCCCGGTGTCGAGGTTCGTGAGCTCGTGCCCGCGGGCGAGCAGCCCGTCGAGCCGCCCGAGCAGGTCGTCTCCGGTCACGACGCCGAGGCGCAGCTTGCCGGCGAGCCCCAGCCGCCGAGCCGCGTCGGCCACGGCGTCCGCGCACGCACGGGGGTTCACGCCGCCGGCGTTCGCGGTGACCTTGATGCGGCGCTCGACCAGAAGCGGCAGGATCCGCTCCATCAGTGGGACGACGTCCCTGGCGTAGCCGAGCGTCGGGTCACGCGCCTTCTGCTTCTGCAGGATGGACATGGTGACTTCGGCGAGATAGTCCATCATCAGGTAGTCGATGGTCCCGCCCGTCACCTGGCGGTACGGAGCTTCGAGCCAGTCCCCCCAAAACCCCTGTCCGGCGGCCACCCGGATGGTGGACGGCGACGGCCGAGCCGTCACGGCTGCGGCACGATGCGGCGCACCGCATCCACCCCTCGGCCCGAGTGCACGCGCAGCTCGACGAGCGGGGCGAAGCCCTCCGGCAGCGCGAGTTGCGGCGGCCGCGCGGACGGCAACACCGCCCGGCCGCCCGGAACCACGGACAGGTCTGAGCCGTCGCCGAACGAGCGGTCCTCGCGCAGCAGGAAGCGCACGCGCACGGTGGCATGCCAGGGATGGGCGCCGCCGTCGCGCGCGAAGGCGGGGAACAACTCGACCGTGACCGGTCGATCCCGCAACGCCGGCGGAATGTCGAAGGCGTGGCGTCCGACCGCGTAATTCATCGCTCCCTGACCGACCTGTTGCCCCGCCGCATCGAACTCCGTCACGCCGAAATCCGTGAACTCGCCCCACTGCGCGCGCGGCATCCGCACGTCGATGACCGCGCGGGATGCCCAGTCGGGGACGCGCACCGTTAGGCTTTCGGGCGGGGCGCCGCGGCCCGTCACCTCGACGCGCCGCTCCGCACCCACCAGCGTCCGGGTCAAGCGCCCGCCGGCGGTCGCGCCTCCGGCGTTCGACGCTTCGCTGTCGCTGAGCACGAACGGCGCGATTTCGGCTCGCGCCGTGACGCCGACGCCGGAGAGCGGCGGCGCGATCACGTCGAGCTCGTACACACCGGGCACCAGGTCCTCGGCGCGCACCACGAACCCGCCCGTGCCGGGATCGGTGCGGCCCAGTTGCACCTCCTCGACGTCCCGGAACGGTTGTCCGTTGGGCTCGTACAGCCGCACCGTGGCGCGCTGCTCGGCCGAGTCGGGGAGGGTGACGCGCACCACCAGCGTGGCGCCCGGCTGGGGCGTTCGGAGGAAGTAGCGCTGCACGTGTGCCGGGCCGAGGGCGCGCCGCTCGTCGTACAGCGGCTTCGCCGCCAGCTCGTAGGGGACGATGACGGTATTGGGCAGGGCGAACAGCGGCCCGGCGAGCGTGTCGCTCGGGTTCCAGGCCGTCACGGTCCCGACGTACACACCAGGGGCGGCGAGCGCGGATCGGGCGTACGCCACCGGGATCTCGGTCTCGCGGGCTCCGGCCGGCAGGAGCGCCGGCGCCCCGAGCCAGGCGGCGCTCGTGCGCAGGAGGAATTGCGCGGCCCGCAGACCGGCCACGTGGCGCACGCGGAACAGCTGCAGCGTGTCGCCGGCACCCGCGAGGCCGCTCCGGCGGAATGCCCCCGACCCCCCCGCGTCCGTCCGCACGACGTACTCGGAGCCCTGATGCCCGCTCAAGAGCCAGCGGTATGCGGCGTCGAGGTGGGGCACGCCCGCGCCCTCGTCGATTGCCGTCGCGCCCGCGAACGGCACCGCCGACGCGCGCAGTGCCTGTGCTACCTCGGCGGCGCTCACCTTGCGTCCCTCCTGCAGCATCGCGGAGATGAGGCAGGCGGCGAGCCCTGCGGCGTGCGGCGCTGCCATGCTGGTGCCGCCCTTGATCTCGTTCCCCGTGTCCCAGCGCGGTACGGCCGAGAACGCAACTCCAGGCGTGACCAGATCGGGCTTGGCCAGCTCGCCACCCCGCGAGCTCCACCAGCCGAGCACGTCAAGGGCGGGCGGCGTCCCCGCCTGGGCCGGGCGGGCGAAGGCACCCGGGAAGACCGCACCGATCGAGAGCGCCAGGTCGGCGGAGCCCGGGAAGCCGACCGTCGACAGGCCCGGACCGTCGTTGCCGGCGCTGATCGTGAACACCACGGCGGGGTGCGCCACGAGAAAGGCGTCCACGATGGAGTCGATGACGGCCCGCCCCTCGACCTCGTTTCCGACCCCAAAGCTCAGGTTCAGGACCAGCGGCAAGTTGCGCTGTTCGGCGTAGCGCGCGGCGTACTCCATGGCGCGCTGCATCGAGCCGTTCACGGAGATGCCGCCGCGCGCGCTGTTCGCGATCTTCAAGCCCAGGAGCTGGGCCCCCGGTGCTACGCCGTCGAATCCCGCGACGTTGAACAGGTTGTGGCCGGCCGCGATACCGGCGACATGGGTGCCGTGCCCGCCGTTGTCGAAGATCAGGTCGAGTTTGGGGACGCCGGCGGTCTCGTCGAAGTTCGCGGCGAGGGTGATCGGCTTCGCGCCGAGCGCGATCGTTTCGCGCCCCTGGCGATAGTCGTGCAGCGGCATTTCATCCTCGAATGAGCCGTTCAGGTTCGAGTCGAGGAACGCCACCCAGCCGTCGGGCGCCTTCGCGACGATCACGGGGAAGACATCGGTGTTGGTGCCGTTGCCGTTCAAGTCGGCCGCGGGCGGCTTGCCCAAAGGCAGCTCGGCGAGCTGGCCGGCGTACCAGGTCGTGGCGCTCGTGAGTCGCCCGATGCGCCCTGCCCCGGAGAGCTTCCGCCCACCCACCGACACGGTGCCGTCCCCCGACGGCACGACCGCCGACAGCGCCACCCGGCCTTCGTCCGAGAAGTCCCGCAGCTCGACGATCTTCGACGCTCCCGTGCTGGTCGTGATCAGCCCGTCCACGCCCGGATCGACCCCCGTGTCCAGAATCCCGATCAGCACCCCGCGTCCGTCGTAGGTCGGATGCTTCGCGCGGAACTGATCGACCCCGGTGCTCTTGAGCGGCATCAGTCCGGCCATGAACGCCACGGGCGGTGGCAGAGCCGGTTGCGCGCGCTCGGGCGTAGCGTCGGCCGGTGCGGGCGGGGCCGCGACGACCGGAGGAGCCGCCGCCGGCGTGGGCGGCGCACCGGCGCGTGGCGCGCCGCCGGCGCAGGCGGCGCCGAGCGCCGTGAGGACCAGCGAACGCAGGCGTACGATCACGTATCCCTCGGCAGGACGAAGGGCCCGACGTGCGGGCCGGTGAATTCCGTGGCGACTTCCAGCAGAAACGCCACCGCGTCGCGGGTCTCTTCGGGGAGCACCAGCGCGTCCACGAAGCCGCGCGCGCCCGCGAATCTGGCGTCGAGCTGGTGGTCGTAGTCGGCACGCATCGCGTCGACGGCGGGGCTGTTGTCGGCTTTGACCGCGTCACCGCCATAGACGGCCTGGACGGCGGACTCCCCTTCCATCACGCCCATGCGGCCCGTCGGCCACGAGACGATGAAGTCCGGGTCGAATCCCTGCCCCGCCATGGCGTAGTAGCCGGCGCCCGATGCGTGGTTCACCGTGAGCACCAGCTTCGGCACGGTGGCCGTCGCCATCGCTTCGACGAACCGTGCTCCGGCGCGAATGATCCCGGAGTGCTCCGCCTCCGTCCCGACCATGAACCCCGACACGTCCTGAACGAAGAGGAGCGGCATGCGCTCACGATGGGCGTTTTCGATGAAATAGGCCACCTTCTCCGCGCTCTCGGTGTAGATGATGCCGCCGATTTTGGGCGACTCGCCCTGCTTCCCCTTGATGACCCCGCGCGAGTTGGCGATCACCGCAACCGCTCGCCCGGCGATCGCGCCGTGCCCGCAGATCATCTCCGGTGCACGCTCGGGCTGGAACTCGTCCAGCTTCCCACCATCCAGCAGGCAGTCGAGCACCGCGCGCACGTCGTAGCTCATGCGATGGTCGGCCGGGAGGAGGTCGTACAGCTCCTTGGGATCGCGTTTGGGTTTGCCGGCCGGAGGCCTGGGACGTGGCGTATGCGGCAGCCGGGTGACGTACTCGCGGATGCGCTGCAGGCAATCGGCGTCGTCCTTCGCACGGTAGTGGGCCACCCCGCTGACCGTGGTGTGTGTCTTCGCTCCGCCGAGGCGCTCGGCGTCCACAACCTGGCCGGTCGCGCCCTTCACGAGATTGGGACCGCCGAGCCCCATGAACGACGTGCCGTCGACCATGAAGATGACGTCCGAGAGGGCGGGCAGATACGCGCCGCCCGCGATGCACGGCCCCATCACCGCGGCGATCTGGGGCACGCGGAGGTAATGCCGCATGATCGAGTTGTAATAGAAGATGCGCGCCGCGCCGTACTGTCCCGGAAACACACCGCCCTGGTAGGGGAGGTTCACCCCGGCCGAGTCGACCAGGTAGACGATCGGCACGCGCTGGCGCATCGCGATTTCCTGCGCGCGGAGGATCTTCTTTATCGTCTCTGGCCACCACGAGCCCGCCTTGACGGTCGCATCGTTCGCCACCACGACGACGGGTCGCTGCGCGATGGTTCCCAGCCCCGTGACGACGCCGGCGGCGGGAGCCTGGCCGTCGTACTGGTCGTACGCCACGAGCAGCCCGATTTCCACCCACTCGCCGCCGGGATCGAGCAGTGCGGCGACGCGCTCCCGGGCGGTGAGTTTCCCCTGCTCGTGCTGGCGGCGGATCTTCTCCGGGCCCCCGCCCTGCTCCAGGCGCGAGCGGAGATCGCGATACTCGCCCGTCAGCGTCTTGAGGCGGCTCAGAGACAAGTGCGGAATGCGGAATGCGGAATGCGGAGTGCGTCAGGCTGAGACATGTTCTGCCGCCCATTCTTCGATGTATCTCACGAGCTCCGACGTGGGCGTCCCCGGACCGAACAGTTTGCCGATGCCCTGCCGCTGTAGCGCCTCCATGTCTTCCGGGGGGATGATCCCGCCGCCCGTCACGAGTACGTCGTCGCGCCCGGCCTCGCTCAGGAGCTTGCGCACCCGCGGGAACAGGGTGAGATGCGCGCCGGACAGGATCGAGAGGCCGACCACGTCCACATCTTCCTGGATCGCCGCCTGGGCGATCATCTCGGGCGTCTGGTGCAGGCCGGTGTAGATCACTTCCATCCCGGCGTCGCGCAGCGCCGCGGCCACGACCTTGGCGCCGCGGTCGTGCCCGTCGAGCCCGGGCTTGGCGACCAGCACGCGGATCGGCCGCTTCGCGCCGGCCATCAGCGGCGGAACCGCAGCAGCGCCGCCAAACCCTCGACCGCGCGGCGTGCCGCGTCGTCGTACAGGACGTCGACCTGGGCACGCTGGCGCAGCGCTTCTTCCACGGCGTCGTCGATGCGGGGGTCGTCGTCGTGGCCGTCCGCGAGCAGGGTGCGCACCTGGCCGCGGATGAGCGCCTTGAGGGTGGGGTCGATGCCGTTCACCGCCCACCCGCTTCCCAGCCCTTCCTTCACCGCTTCCGCGTGCGCCTGCTCCCAGGCCCGCTCCCGCTGGTCGCGCAGCAGCAGCGCCGCCTCACGCACGAGGGGCGCGCTGGCCTTCTTGGGGTTCAGCTTCACGACGCCGAGCACCAGGTCGTGCAGGTAGGTGTGGAGGTGCGGCACGAGCGCCGCGGCGTCCACGCCGATACCCGCCACGACGAGCCCGGCCAGCGGCCGCTGGGTGTGGATCTGGTAGATGTGGTCGGCGACGTTGGCGTAATGCCGGTGCTTTTCCTCGCGGATCCGCATGTGATAGTTATGCTCGCCGAACCCGCCCGCGAGCACGCCGCCTCGCTTGGCCTGGCGCTGGCCGTGGAACTTGCCGGTCCGGCTTGCCGCCGCCCGGAGGCCCGGGAGCTCCGCGACGTCGAACGCCGTCACCTCGAAGAAGCGGGCGCCGGTGCGATCGCACGCCGCCACCAAGATCGTGCCGAACTCCTGCTCCAGCGCCACCAGCTCCCGGATGAGGGGAACGGGCTCCACGGCGAGGCGCGAGCGGTACACGTGCGGCAGGGGAATCACATCGAACAGGCGGATGGCGGCGCACGCGAACAGGGCCACGCCGCGCGCGTGCGGCAGCTCTCCGGGCTGCTCGAAGTAGCGGCGGATCCGCTCCAGGTCCGCGGCGACCTGGTCGCGCGCGGCGCGCTCCAGGGGCTGGCGCTCGAGCTCCGCGAGGGCTCCGCGGATCCGGTTCTTCATCTTGATGAGGTACTTGCCGCGCGTCTTGTCGCGCGGCTCGAGCTTCAGGTAGCACGACACGACCCGGTAGGGACCGGGGCGAATGGCGCCGAGCCGCCGCACCGCGTCACGGACCGCGTTCGCGCCGACGGCGAGGGGCAGTGCCGTCACAGGTTAGAAGAACACCGGCTCGCGGTACGCGCCGTAGACGCGCTCCAGCGCGTGCCGGATCTCATAGAGGGTGCAGTAGGCACGCGCGCAATCGAGCATGGGCCCGATGACGTTCTTATCCTCGAGCGCGGCGCGTCGCAGCGCGTCCAGCCGTTCGGCCACGAGACCGTTGTCGCGCTCGGCGCGGAGCCGCGCGAGCCGGCGCCGTTGCCCCGACTCCGCGTCGTTCGAGACCTTGAGGATCTCGACCGGGTGGTCGTCGTCGCTCGTGAAGTCGTTCACCCCTACGATGACGCGCTCGCGTGCCTCCAGCGCGCGCTGGAACCGCTCCGCCGAACGGGCGATCTGCCGCTGGAACCAGCCCCCCTCGATGCCCCGGACGACCCCGCCGACCGACTGGATCTCGGCGAACACCGCCTCGGCCTCGCGCTCGAGCTGTTCGGTGAGCGATTCCAGGTAGTACGAGCCGCCCAGCGGGTCGATCACCTGCGCCACTCCCGTCTCGTGAGCGATGATCTGCTGTGTGCGGAGCGCGAGCCGCACCGCGTCCTCGGTCGGGAGCGCCAGCGTTTCGTCGAGCGAATTGGTGTGCAGCGACTGGGTCCCGCCCAGTACCGCGGCGAGCGCCTGGTAGGCGACCCGCACCACGTTGTTCATCGGCTGCTGGGCCGTGAGGGTGACGCCCGCGGTCTGGCAATGGAAGCGCATCATCCACGAGCGGGGGTTCTTCGCCTGATAGCGCTCGCGCATGTGCCGAGCCCAGATGCGGCGGGCCGCGCGCAGCTTCGCCACCTCCTCGAAGAAATCGTTGTGCACGTCCCAGAAGAAGGAGAGCCGCGGCGCGAACGCGTCCACGTCGAGTCCGCGGGCCAGACCGCGCTCCACGTACGTGAAGCCGTTCGCCAGGGTAAAGGCGAGCTCCTGGGCGGCAGTCGCGCCGGCCTCGCGGATGTGATAGCCCGAGATGGAAATCGTGTTCCACAGCGGCGCGTGGGTCGCGCACCACTCGAACATGTCGACGATGATCTTCAGCGCGGGCTCGACCGGGTACACCCAGGCGTGCTGCGCCATGTATTCCTTGAGGATGTCGTTCTGTACCGTGCCGCGCAGCTTGTGACTGGGAACGCCCTGCCGCTCCGCCGCCGCCACATAGAAGCAGAACAGCAGCGCCGCCGGTCCGTTGATCGTCATGGAGGTCGAGACCTGGTCGAGCGGGATGCCGCGGAACAGGTCTTCCATGTCGGCAAGCGACGAGATCGCGACGCCGCACTTCCCCACTTCGCCTTCGGCGCGCGGGTGATCGGAGTCGTAGCCCATCAGCGTCGGGAAGTCGAACGCGACCGACAGCCCGGTCTGGCCGTGCTCGAGCAAGAACTTGTACCGCTGATTGGTGTCTTCCGCCGTCCCGAAGCCGGCGAACTGGCGCATGGTCCACAGCCGGCCGCCGTACATGGTCGGGTGAATCCCACGAGTGAACGGGTATTCCCCCGGCGCGCCGAGTTGCCGTGCGTAATCGAAGCCGGCGAGATCGGCGGCCGTGTACAGGGGTTTGCGCTCGATGTCGCTCATCGCGGCGTTCCCGCTTTCACCTGGTCCAGGATCTCGGCCGCGACGTCGTAGGGGCTGCGCCGCCCGTCGGCCACGTCATCGAGCCGGGCGGCCAGGAGCTGCTCCGCCCGCGTGTCCTCCATGATCCACTGTTGCACCGCCCGCTCCAGCACGGCCCGCGTGCGCTGCGCCAATCGCTCGCGCCGCCGGGCCGCGAGCTTGCCGCTCTGCTGGAGGTGGTTGTAGTGCCGGTCGAGTGCGGTGACCAGCTCGTCCACTCCTTCGCCCTTTGATGCCACCGTCGCAAGCACCGGCGGCTCCCATTCACCGCCTGCTGCGGCGACCGCCCGCGACCGCCCTCGATCGCCTGCGACCGCCCCGGGTGTGTGGTGCGGCGCGACGTGCCGAAACGCGTTGCCGCGCCGGATTCCGAGCATCACCTCGACCTCCTGCCGCAGCTTATCGGCTCCCGGCCGATCGCTCTTGTTGATCACGTAGAGGTCGGCGATCTCCATCACGCCGGCCTTCAGCGTCTGGATGCCGTCCCCCGACTCGGGGACGAGCACCAGGACCGTCGACTCGGCCGTGCGCGCCACGTCCAGCTCGGTCTGGCCCACGCCCACCGTCTCGATCAGGATCCGTTCGAACCCGAAGGCCTCGAGCAGGTCGGCGACTTCGTCGGTCGTCGTGGCGAGCCCTCCGTGCGCCCCGCGGGTGGCCATGGACCGGATGAACACGCTCGGGTCGAGGCCGGCCGACTCCATCCGGATCCGGTCGCCCAGCAGCGCCCCGCCGGTGAACGGACTCGTGGGATCGACCGCCACCACGCCCACCCGGAGCTGCCGGGCGCGGAACTGCTGGATCAGCCGCTCGGTGAGCGTGCTCTTCCCCGCGCCGGGCGGTCCCGTGACGCCGATGCGGCGCGACCCGCCGCGGCCCAGGCCGGCATGCACGTGGGACAGCAGACGCTCGAAGCCGTCGCGCTGGTTCTCGACGAGGCTGATCGCACGGGCCAGCGCCGCCGGCTCCTGTCGCTCCAGCCCCTCGACGATGCGCTCGATCATGCAAGGTTCATGCAAAGCTAACTATAACAGCAGCCACGCTCCCAGGCCCAGCAGCAGCACGAAGCCGCACACGTCGGTGAACGTCGTTACGAAGATGGACGAGGCGATCGCCGGGTCGATGCTCAGCCGTTCCAGCACGATCGGAATGCTCGCGCCGGCGAGTCCCGCCACCACCAGGTTGCCCCACATCGCGAGCAGCACCACCAGCCCGAGGACCCAACCCTCGCCGATGGCCGCCGCCACCAGCGCGACCGCGACGCCGTTGGCGATGCCGTTCACCGCTCCGACGAGGACCTCCTTGCGGATGACGGCGAGCGCGCGATCCCGCGGCAGGAGCTGCAGCGCGAGCCGCCGCACCGTGACGGCGAGCGCCTGGGTCCCCGCGTTACCGCCCATGCCGGCGATGATCGGCATCCACACCGCCAGAGCCACCACCCGGCTCACCGTTCCCTGGAACACGTAGACGACCGCTCCCGCGAGGAACGCCGTCAGCAGGTTCACGTACAGCCACGGCAGCCGGCTCTTGACGGCGGCGGTCCAGGGGGCGGACAGGTCCTCCTCGGGGCTCACCGACGCGAACTTGAGCAGGTCCTCGGTCGCCTCCGCCTCGACGACGTCGACCACGTCGTCGAACGTGACCCGACCGAGCAGGCGATTGCGCTCGTCCACGACCGGAACCGCGGCGACGTTGTAGCGTGCCATGAGGCGCGCGACCTGCTCCTGGTCGACCTCGGGGCGTACCGCGGCGGCGGGCGGCTCCATCACCTCGTGCACGCGGCGCGACGGCGACGCCACGATCAACCGGGCGATCGGGACGACACCCTTGAGACGGCGCGCGCCATCCACGGCGTACACCTGGTACAGCGCATCGTCCTCGGCGCTCTGGCGCCGGATGTCCGCGATCGCCTCGACGAGCGACGCGTGCTCGTGCACGGTGACGACCTCGGTGGTCATCAATCCGCCCGCCGAGTCCTCCGGAAACTTGAGGATCTGATCGACCTCGGCCCGGTCCGCGACCTCCGAGAGGACCGCTTCGCGCTCCTCGGGGGGCAGGTCGCGGATGATCGCGGCCGCGTCGTCGCTCGGGAGCTCGGCGACGAGCTCAGCGACGTAATCGGGCCCGACCGCGCGCAGCAGCTCTTCGGGATGGCGCACCCGCCCCTCGAGCTCGGCGAGCGCCTTGGACGCTGTCTCGACCGGCAGCTCCGCCAGCGCGCGGGCGCGCGCCCCGCCGTCAATCGCCGCGAGGACTTCCGCCAGGTCCGAGGGGTGGAGCTGGATGGCGCGACGCAGAAACGGCCGCAGGTCCTCGGCCTGGGCGAGCGCGCGCAGCTGCTCGAGCCGGGCTGCGGCGCCCTGGTCGCTCACGCGCCGCTCTCCCGGCGGTCGAGCGCGATCGCCCGCACGGGGCCCGGGCGCACCGCCACGCGCTCGACCCGCGTCGCGGTCGCGGCCAGGATGTCGAACTCGAGCCCCTTCAAGGCGAGCCGCTCTCCCGCCCGGGGAATCCGGCCGAGCGCCTGCACCAGCAGCCCGCCGACCGTCTGGACGTCGCGGCTCCCGAACGCGACCTCGAACGCCTCCTCGAGCCGGCCCGCGGGCGCGCTCCCCTCCAGTTCAACGACGCGCACGAGCGCCTCCGCGGACGGCTCGACCGGCTCGGGTTCGAAGATCTCGGACATGAGATCGCGCAGCAGGTCGTCGAACGTGACCAGGCCCGCGGTGCCGCCGAACTCGTCGAGCACGACCGCGAGGTGGCTGCGGCCGCGCTGCATCTCCAGCATCAGGTCGGCCGCCCGGGTGGCCCCCGGCACGACGAGCGCCGGCCGGACGGGGACCGGGCCGTCCGGTTGCAGCTGGAGCAGGTCGAAGGCGTGCGCCACGCCGGCGATCTCGTCGAGCGAACCGCGGTAGACGGGATAGCGGCTGTAGCGCGACTGCATGCAGACGTGCGCCGCCTCGGCGGCGAGCAGGCCTTCAGGAATCGCCACGACGGCCGTGCGGGGGGTCATCAGATCCTTGACCGGCCGCTGGGCGAATGCCAGCACGCCCGAGACCACGGCCATCTCGCCCGCCGAGGCGAGGGCCCCCGTGTCGGCGCCCGAGAGCACGGCGGCGAGGGTGGTGCGGCGCGAGGGGTCGCGCGCCGGGATGAAGGGCGCGAGCGCGCGGCCCACCCGCTCGAGCCACGGCACCGCGCGCGCCACGATCGGCTCGGCCCAGCGGCGTCCGACGACGCGAGGCACGAGGTACGCGGCGCTCACGAACAGCGGCACGCCCACGGCGATGGTGAAGACCCCGAGAAAGGTGGCCGTGGCCTGTGCGAGCAGGGCCGGGAGGGCGCCCGCGGCACCGATCACGCCGAGCGTGGTGAGCGCGTTGGCCGTGGCCAGCACCCGGCCGGGGTTTTCCAGTGCTCGGGCCGCGGCGCGGCCGCCGCGCAGCTTGTACGTCACCCAGCGCGTCAGCTCGAGCTGGCTCACGGCCGCCGCGGCGACGCCGACCGCGGCGGCGGCGCTGGCGCCGAGCAGGCCGAGAATGAGGACGACGAGCGCGAGCGTCATTTCCGCTGGAAGCAGACGCGGGTGACGCGCCGCCGATCGACCCGCTCCACCACGACCCGGAACCCGTCGAGCGTCAGCTCTTCCCCGGGTCGCGGCACGCGGCCGAGCGCCGAGTAGATCAGCCCGCCCACCGTGGAGACGTCGGGATGCTCGAATGGGGCACCCAGCGCCTGGGACAGCTCGCCCAGCGACGCGCGCCCGTCGACCACGTAGCGGTCGCCGTCCTGGCGGATGGCGGGTGGAGTGTCGACGTCGTGCTCGTCGCGGATCTCGCCCACGATCTCTTCCAAGATATCCTCGAGCGTGATCAACCCGGACGTCCCGCCGAACTCGTCGACCACGATCGCGAGGTGCGCGGGGCCGCGCTGGAAGTCACGCAACTGGCTGTCGAGCGTCTTGGTCTCGGGGACGTACAACGCGGGCCGGACCAGGTCCTGCCAGCGGACCGTGGTGCCCGCGACGCCCAGCACCAGCGGGACCAGGTCCTTAGCGTAGACGATGCCGAGCAGATTGTCCGGCGTGCCGTCGTACACAGGCAGGCGCGAGTGCTCGCTCTGGTGGAACGTCTCGCGCACCTCCTCGGCGGTGGCGGCGACGTCGACGGCGATCATGTCGAGTCGCGGGGTCATCACTTCGTCCACCGTGGTGTCGGCGAGGGTGAAGACACCGAGCAGCATGTCGCGCTGGGCGGCGCGGAGGTCGGGTTCGAGCGGTCGCGGCGTCGCGACGAGCGTGTGCAGGCCTTTGTCCATGCCGCCGAACAGCCACAGGAGCGGTCCGAAGGGTGCGAGGGTGCGCCGCGCCAGCGGCAGCGCCTCGGCGGTGAGCTGCGGCGCGATGGCGGCGAGGGCCCGCGGCGCGGCATCGCCCACGACGAACAGGAGCGCGGCGGCGATCGCGACGTCGGCGAGACCGTCGAGCCAGGGGCGCTCCCACCAGCGCAGCAAGTAGGAGGCTGCCACGGCACCGAGCACGAGCAGCGCGAGGCGCGCGAGGTACAGGGCCCGGTGCAGCGGCACGCGTCCGGTCACACTCGCCGGCGGCGCGTCGCCCAGGGTGTGCAGGGCCTCGCCCACCGCGGCTTCTTCGCCCAGCGCCAGCAGCCCGGCCCATACGGCGGGGGCGAGCGGCACGGCGAGCCGCACCCACAGGAGCGCTGTCGGGGTCTCCATCACGCCGCACTGTTGCGGAGACGGCGCACGTAGCGCTCTTGCCGGCGCCACATGGCGGAGCGCGTCCGGCCGGGCCCGTCGGGGTGGTCGTAGCCGAGGACGTGCAGCGTGCCGTGCACCGCGAGGCGGACGAGCTCCTCGTCCAGATGAGGCGTTGCCGGTTGCCGGTTGCCGGCTGTTTCGGCAACCGGCAACGCCTTTTCGGGAACGCTGTTCAACCAACCCCGAGCCGCGTCCGGGCAGATGTACACGTCGCCCAGGAGCGTCCCGTCGGGCTGCGGCAGCGCGAACGCGATCACATCGGTGAGCCGGCGGCGACCGGTGGCCCGGCGGTTGAGGCGGCGCATCGCGGCGCCGTCGAGCAGCGTGAGCTCTACCCGAGCGCCGTCGGCCCGCTCCCAGGCGAGCACGCGGCGCGCGACGCGCGTCAGGCGCGCCTCGAGAGGGGCGATTCGCTCAGGACTGCCGGGCCGCCGGCTGCCAGGTCGCCGTGATGCCGCCACTGGACTCCGGGTAGTCGATGCGGTTGTGGTACATCCCGGTGATGATCCGCACGAACTCCTGCTTCACCTGGTCGATTTGCTGCAGGGTCATCGGCGCCTCGTCGAGCTGGCCGGCGTTCAGCTTGGTGCGCACGATGTGACTGATCACGTCCTCGATCTTCTGCGGCGTCAGGTCCTCGAGCACGCGCAGCGCGGCCTCGACCGAGTCGGCCAGCATCGTGATGGCCGTTTCCTTGGAGTGCGGCTTGGGACCGGGGTAGGCGAAGTCCGCCGGATTCGGGGACTTGCCGTCACCGCTCTTTTTCGCCCGGTCGAGGAAGTAGGTGATCTCGGTCGTGCCGTGATGCTCGGGAATGAACGCGGCCACCGGCTCCGGGAGCCCCGCTTCGCGGGCGAGCACGAGGCCGTCGGTGACATGGGCGCGGATGATCTCCGCGGACTGGTACGCCTTGAGCCGGTCGTGCGGGTTGTTACCGCGCGTCTGGTTCTCGACGAAGTATTGCGGGTTCTTCACCTTACCGATGTCATGATAGTAGCACCCGACGCGTCCCAGCAGTCCGTTGGCGCCGATGCGGTTGCACGCCGCCTCGACCAGGTTCGCCATGGCGACGCTGTGCGCGTACGTCCCCGGCGCCTCGAGCGACAGGCGCCGCAACAGCGGCCGGCTCGGGTCGGACAGCTCGAGCAGGGTGAGGTCGGTCGTGATGCCCGTGACCGACTCGGCGAGTGGCAAGAGGAAGAAGCTCAGCCCCGCCGCCACGAGGCCGTTGGCGGCGCCCCACACGCCGCGCAGCCCGATTTCGGCGACGCTCCAGCTGCCCCCCAGTCCCAGGGCCAGCGCGGCCGCGAGATAGCCGAGGGCGATGATCAACACCGGCACATAGAAGTTGCTGCGGCGCCGCAGCCCGCGCACGGAGAGCGCGGCGGCGACGCCGCCCACCAGACACAGGAACAGCGCCGGGACGTCGTGGAACACCGGCTGCAGGCTGATCACTACGGCGACGATCATCGCGCCGTTCATCGAGACGCGGCCGTTGAACAGCACGGTCATCATCATCGCGAGGAACGGCAGGGCGATGATCTCGGGGTGCTGCGGGAAGAAGCGCGCGACCGCCGCGGCTTGCAGCAGGACGAGGCCGAACAGGCTCCCGATCAGTATCACCTGCCGCTGCTCCCGATACGTCTCGCGGCGGTAGAACACCAGCAGCACCCAGAAGATGCTCAGGACGAGCGAATCCCGCAGCAGCGGGCCGAACACGCCGCCCACCGAGCGGCTGGTCGCGGCGCCGCGTCGCACGAGGTCGCTGTGCAGCGCGACCAGCTTCTCGTGCGCTTCGTTCGTCACCACCTCGTGCGCGCCCACGATGCGGTCGCCGGCCCGGACGATATACTTGCTCGGATCGACGCTGCGGCGCTGCTCGTCCCGACGCCGCTCCGTCTCGAGCATGTTCAGCACCAGCGTGGGTCGGAAGAAGTGGCCGGCGAGGCGCACGTACACGGCGTCCCCGACGCTCGAGCCCTTGTCCGGGTGCGTGAGCCGGGCGCGCGCCAGGTACTGGGCGTATGACAGCACCTGGTCGCGCGCCACCGACGTCTCGGACGGTCGCCGCCGAATGATCAGCTCGGGAGCCTGCTCCACCTGTAGCACGCCCGGCGGTGTCACGCCGAGCGCGAGCGTGCGATCGAACAGGTCGGTGAGCCCCTTCTCGAGGCTGTGCCGCTTGCCGCCTTTGGCGAGGTAGCCCGCCTCGGCGGGGGAGAGGGCGATGCGCTGCTCCTTGGCCACCCGCATCACCGCCTGGCCTCCACCCTGATCGGCGGCGTTCTCGATCCCGGCAAAAAAAGCGTGCAGCGCGATCGACGCGCTGTCCAACGCGCGCTGCTGGAACTCGTAAATCGGCTTGACCATGCTCGCGAGCTCCTCCGCCTCCCGCGCCAGCTCCTGGTCCGACTTGTTCACCGGGAAGGTGAGTGGAGCGATCACTTCGTGCTCGGCGACGGAGCCGGGCTCGAGCAGCGGCGCCACGTTGTTGGCGCTCGAGGGAAACGCGAGATAGGTGAGCAGCGCCAGCGCCGGCACCCAGGCCCAGCGCGCGCCGTGGTAGCGCACCTGCTCCCTGCTCGGGAGGTTCATCTCAGCCCTGGCCATCCTCGGCGTAGGCCCGGATGATGTCGCGCACCAGCCGGTGGCGCACGACGTCGGTATCCATGAGATAGCAGAAACCGATCCCCTCGATCCCGGGGAGGATCCGCTCCACCTGCAACAGCCCGGAATCTTCGCGGTTGCCGAGGTCGATCTGCGTCTTGTCGCCGGTGATCACCGCCCGCGAATTCACGCCCAGCCGCGTCAGGAACATCTTCATCTGCATCCCAGTCGCGTTCTGCGCCTCGTCCAGGATCACGAACGCGTCCGACAACGTGCGCCCCCGCATGTAGGCGAGCGGGGCGATCTCGATGGTGCGCGACTCGATCGCCTTCTGCACCCGATCACGCGGCATCATGTCCTCGAGTGCGTCGTACAGCGGTCGCAGGTACGGGTCGACCTTTTCCTGCAGGTCCCCCGGCAGGAATCCGAGGCTTTCCCCCGCCTCGACGGCGGGGCGGGCCAGGACGATGCGCCGCACCCGCTTCCGCGCCAGCGCGTCCACGGCGGCCGCCACCGCGAGATAGGTCTTCCCCGTTCCCGCCGGTCCGATCCCGATCACGATGTCGTGCTGCGCGATCGCTTCGAGGTACTCGCGCTGGCCCGCCGTCTTGGGCGCGATGACGCGGCGCAGTCCGGGCAGGATGATCTTGTACTCGCCATCCACGACCCGGCCGAGCGTGCCGAGCGATTCCTCGCTCACGACGCGCTCCACATCGGTCACGTCCAACGGCTCCCCCATGCGCGCGAGATCGACCAGGGCCTGAGCGACCTGCGTCGCCCGCTCCACCGCGCCCACCGAGCCCTGGAGCGTCAGCGTGTCGCCGCGCAGCGACACGCGCACGCCCAGCCGCTTGGCGAGCTCGATCAGGTTGCCGTCGTTCACGCCCGCGAGCGCAAGCGGATCTACGCCTTCCGTCGACAACCGCTGGGTGGTCTCGTCGCTCATCGCTCCACCTCGATGTGCAGGGCCTTCAGGTCCGCAGGGGCGGCCGGCGCCGGAGCGCCTTCGAACAGCGCCCGCGCTGCGGTCGTCTTGGGGAACGCGATCACGTCGCGCAGGCTGCCGGCGCCCGCCAGCAGCATGACCACGCGATCGAACCCGACCGCGAAGCCGCCGTGGGGGGGCGCGCCCGCTTGGAGTCCTTGCAGCAGGAACCCGAACCGCGCGTCGACGTCGGCCGCGGCCAGCCCGAGCAGCGCGAACACCTTCCGCTGTACGGCGGGATCGGTGATCCGGATCGACCCCGAGCCGAGCTCGTTGCCGTTGTAGACCGCGTCGTAATGCAGCGCGCGGCACGCGAACGGGTCGCTCTCGAGCTTCCCCGCGGCGAGGTCATCGGGGTGCGGCGACGTGAACGGGTGGTGCGCGAACACGGGCGTCCCCGTGTCAGGATCGGGCTCGAACAGGGGAAAGTCGACGACCCATGCGAAGGCGTGCGCCGCGCTCGGCTTGGCGCCGAGCCGGTGGAGCACCTCCTGGCGGATCCGGTCGAGCACGGCAGAGGTCGACCGGTCCGGGCCGACGGCCATCACTGCCGCGTCCCCGTCTCCCACACCGAGCGCCTCGAGCGCCGCGGAGGTGAAGTGCTTCGCGACCGAGCCCGAGAGCTGATCTCCCTGGCGTTTGACCCACGCCAGCCCGGAGCCGCCGAGCTGTTTGGCGGCTTCGGCGAGCTGGTCCACGTCCTTGCGGGACAAGGTCGCGCCGCCCTTCACCGCGAGGCCGCGCACGCGGGCGCCGTTCTTCAAGGCGGATTCGAAAAACGGCACGCCGAGCCCGGCGACTTGCGTGGTCCAGTCGGCGATCGCGAGCTCATAACGCAGGTCCGGTTTGTCTGTGCCGTAGCGCTCCATCGCCTCGCGCCACGTGATGCGGGGGAATGGCCGCGCGACCGGATGGCCCGCTTCCTCCCACAGGGCGGCCAGCACCGTTTCGACGAACCCGAGCACGTCTTCCATTCCGACGAATGATGCCTCGATGTCGATCTGCGTGAACTCGGGCTGCCGGTCGTTACGCAGGTCTTCGTCGCGAAAGCAGCGCGCGATCTGGAAGTAGCGATCGAACCCCGCGACCATCAGCAGCTGCTTGTAGATCTGCGGCGATTGCGGCAGCGCGTAGAATTCCCCCGGATGCACCCGCGACGGCACCAGGTAGTCGCGCGCTCCCTCCGGGGTCGGCTTGGTGAGGATCGGCGTCTCGATTTCGAGGAACTCGAGCTCGGAGAGTGTGCGCCGGGCGCGCTGCAGCAGCCGGTGCCGCAGCACGAGATTCTCCTGCATCTCCGGCCGCCGCAGATCGAGGTGACGGTGTTTGAGCCGCAGCTCTTCGGCGGCGAGCTCCTCGCCCTTGGCGCGGGCCACCGGGATGGCAGGCGTCACGGCGGGACCGACGACCACCAGCTTCGCCGGGTGCACCTCGACCTCGCCGGTCGCGAGCTCCGGGTTGCGCATGTTCGGCGGGCGCAGCACGACTTCGCCTTCGACTTCGACCACGGTCTCACCGGTCAGGCCGCTCGCGGTCCGGCGGACGTCTTCCGGCGCGCTCGGACCGACGGCGATCTGCACGAGCCCGGCACGGTCGCGGAGATCGATGAACACGATCCCGCCCAGGTCGCGTCGCCGGTGCACCCACCCGCCCAGCCGCACCCGTTGCCCCGCGTGCTGCGCCCGCAGCTCGCCGCAGCGGAGCGTGCGCCTCGACGTCCGACTCACGTTGCTTATGCTCCCTCCGCCTCGCACAGCGCGCGGTAGAACTCTTCGGGCGTCGTCGCGCCGAGCAGCCGACCGCGCACCGGCTCCCGCCGCACCAGGCGGGAGATGCGGCTCAATGCCTTTACGTGCGCGCCCGCCTCGGACTCCGGGCCGACCAGGAGGAAGAACAGGCGCACCGGCTCACCGTCGATCGTCTCGTACGGCACCGGCGCCGGGGTCGTCCCGGCTACCACGACCAATGCCGTCAGCGCGGGAGTCTTGCCGTGGGGCACCGCCACGCCGTACCCGATCCCCGTGGGGAACTGCCGCTCCCGCTCGAGGATCGCGCCCAGTACCTCGTCCGAAAGGCCCACCCCTCCGTTGCCTACCATCTCGACCAACTCCCGCAGTACCCCCTCCTTATCCGCGGCTTTGAGGGGTACCCGGATGCGAGCGGGAGACAACAGTTCAGACAGGCGCACGAGAGTCCAAGTGTCCTAAACACTTGAAGATAGTTAAGTTGGTACACGTTCGCCATGCAACGCATCTCTCTGCTCCTGGCGGGGTTCGCCCCGGCGGCGCTGTGGGGCCAGCAGGACGCCGGCACGGAGCTCTGGCGGGTCGCCGCGACCACGCTGCCCCTACCTCCCGCGCTCGGTACGGGTGGGGCCGCCGCCTTTTGGAATCCCGCCCAGCCCGCTATAGCGGAGCGCGCCAGCCTCGCGCTCGAAGTGATCCAGACCGCGCCGACCGTCGGTGCGTCGGGCGTGCTCGCGAGCGTCCGCGTGCGCGTGCGGCCGCTCGGTCAGG
Organism: Gemmatimonadota bacterium; assembly: GCA_003222135.1. Classification (GTDB taxonomy): domain Bacteria; phylum Gemmatimonadota; class Gemmatimonadetes; order Gemmatimonadales; family GWC2-71-9; genus 20CM-4-69-16. Next base: position 25,438 of record QHUM01000054.1, read on the forward strand.
TGGGGCTGGTGTACGGTCGCATGGGGATCGGCGACCTGGTGCGTACGTCGCTCAGCCCCGACCCCGATCCGGGAACGATCCCGTACTATACGCAGACGCTCGGCGCGACATGGGGAATGGCGTTGGGGGGAGGTGGGACCGCGCTCGGCGCCACACTCGCTTACCAGGACACGCGCCTCGACGCGGCGCAGTCGAACCGCTGGACGCTCGATGTCGGGGCGCGCCGCAGCTTTGCGGATGCCGTGACGCTCGCCGCGGCCACGCACTTCTTCTCGCGGTTCGCCACGGGGGACGCGGCACAGGAGTTGTACGGCGGGCTCGAGGTGCGCGTGTGGCACGGCCCGCTGTGGGGGAGCCGGGCGGCGCTGCGGGGCCGGTACGGCATCGCCACGGCGCACGGCTTCTCGACGGATCATCAGTTCGGGGCGGGCTTCGAGCTCGGCCCGCAATTCGGGTGCGACCTCGTGGTGGAGCGGGAAGGGAGCTATGGGCAGCCGGGATGGCGGGCGGTGACGGGGGTGCGCGTGGGCGTGGGCCGGTATCGCGTGAGCTTCGCACGGGACTTCGGCGTGAACGACGTTGGCGCGGCGTACCGCGTGGGTCTCGAAGGGCGGGTTCCCTGACCGACCTCCTCTCGCTCACGCCGGACGCGGCGCGGGCCGCGCTCGCTGAGTGGCTGACGGCACGCGCCGAGCCGGGCTACCGGCTGACGCAGATCCTGCCCCGGTTGTGGCAGCGCCCGGTCGGCTCCTGGGAGGAAGCGACCGACCTTCCCGCCCCGCTGCGGGCGCAGCTGGGCGACGCGTTCCCGCTGGCGCGTCTCACGTGCGATGCCGCTCAGCGGTCCAGCGACGGGACGGAGAAGTTTCTCTGGAAGCTCGCCGACGGTGAGGCGATCGAGTCCGTGCTGATCCCCGAGAAAACGCGCCGCACGCTGTGCATCTCGTCCCAGGTGGGGTGCGCCCTGGGGTGCGTGTTCTGCGCCACGGGGCGGATGGGCTTCCGGCGCAATCTCTCGGCGGGCGAGATTGCCGGTCAGGTGCGCGAGGCGATGCGACGGGATCCCGCCGCCCAGCCCACCAACGTCGTCTTCATGGGCATGGGCGAGCCGCTCCTTAATTGGGACGCGGTGGACACGGCTCTCACCATCTTGAACCATCCCGACGGTCTCGGGATCGGCGCGCGCCACATCACCGTGTCCACCGTGGGGATCCTGCCGCACCTCGCACGGCTGGCCCAGCGCCCGGAGCAGTTCCGGCTCGCCGTGTCGCTGCACGCCCCGACGGCGGAGCTGCGCCGCGAGCTGATGCCGATCGAGAAGAAGTACTCGCTTCCGGAGGTGCTCCAGGCGCTGACCCAGTTCCGCCGCCGGGTGACGCTCGAGTACGTGCTGATCGGCGGGAAGAACGACGCGCTCGCGCAGGCGGACGAGCTGGCGAAGCTGGCCCGCCCGCTCGGCGCGCTCGTGAACCTGCTGCCGCTGCACCCCGGCGGGGCGCCCGACCTGACCCCGAGCGACCGCCCGCGCATGCTCGCGTTCGAACGGCGGCTCAAGAGTCACGGCGTCGAGGCCGTGCTGCGGCGCAGTCGCGGGCTGGACATCAGCGCGGCGTGCGGCCAGCTACGGGTGGAACTTGAGGCGCGGCGCAAAGTCCGCCCCGAGGAGCACGCTCGCGTCGAGTAGCCGAGTGCTGTCGGCCTGCACCACGACGCGCCCCACGCCCAACGCCCGCCGGATGCGGTCGCCTGAGCCGGCCGCCGGACGGCGAATCACGATACGCGACGAATCGAGAATTCCTACCGTCGCCGGCGCGTTGCCGAACGACACGACGTCGATCCCCGCCTGGCGCAAGACGCGCACGCCGGACCGGGCGAGCCCCGGCTTCCCGCTGGCGTTGAGCACTTCGACGGTGAGGCGGGGGCCGTCCTGTCCCGGCACGGGGAACGCCGTGGCTCGGGGGCGCTCGTCGCGGCAGCCGGCGACGCCGAGGACGAGCGCGCTCAGTGCGAGGCGAGCGAGTTCCAAAACCCCACCGTGGCCGGCATGAGCTGGCGGCCGGACCGGATCACCCACTCGATCCGACGGCTCGCGACCTCCTTCAAGACGGCATCGCGCTCGCGCGGCACGCGCGCCGCGAGCGCGGCGCGGTCCGCCGGCTCGCGCTGCCGGCCGGGCTCGAGAAAGTCGGCCAGGTAAAGCATCCGTCCGACGTCATCCCAATGGACGTACCCGACGGTATGGTAGCGGACGGCGTCGAGCACGCCGCGATCGCGCTCGCCGTCGTGGGCGGCGCGCGCCGCCGCGCGCGGCCCGTGCGCCAGCTCGTCGGAGCGCGGCTCGTCCCGCAAGGCGTCGTGCAGCCAGGCGGCCCTGACCCAGCGGGCCCGTTCGGCGTCCGACACGCCCATCGCCCGAGCCCACTCGTCGAGCAGCGCCGCCACGCGCTCGATGTGCGCGCGGCGCTCGGGGGTGGCGATGGCCCAGGGGGGGAGCGTCACGGTGAGAGGTGCAGTAGGGCGATGGTTCCCACGCTAAAGCGTGGGCTCGGCGGGGCACTGTGCTGAAGCACACCCACGCTTCAGCACTGCGCCGTGCCGAGCCCATCCTTCAGGATAGGACATCCGTCGACGACGAACCGGGTCACGTCCGCACCGCGATGTCACCCGCCACCCCCTCTCCCAGCACCACGTTGTCGATCAACCGTGTGGCGCCGACGTGCGCCGCGATCACGACCACCGTGCGCGCGTCGGCGCGCGCCACGGGGCGCAGCTGCTCGTCGACGAGCTCCAGGTACCCCGGGCGTACGCCGGGGGCGTTCAGCACCTCCATGCCGCGGCGCTGCAGCGCCTTCGGGTCCGCTTCCCCCGAGCGCCACGCCTGCTCGACGGCGCGGAGCGCCCGTGAGAGCGCCAGCGCCGCGCGTCGCTGGTCGGCGTCGAGATAGCCGTTACGCGACGAGAGCGCCAGCCCGTCGAGCTCGCGCACCGTGGGCGCGATGTCGATCTCGAGTCCGAAATCGAGGTCGGTTACCATGCGACGCACCAGCATCACCTGCTGAAAGTCCTTGCGCCCGAACAGCGCCACGTCCGGCTCCACCATGTGAAACAGCTTGGACACGACGGTGAGCACGCCGGCAAAATGGCCGGGCCGCGCCGCGCCTTCTAACGTATCGGCCATCGGCCCCGGGGCGATCCGTACGAGCGGCTCCTGCGGGTACACGGCCTCGAGCGCGGGGACGAATAGGCAATCCACGCCGCGCTCGGCGGCGAGGGTCCGGTCGCGGGCCAGGTCGCGGGGATACTTTGTGAAGTCTTCTTTAGGACCGAACTGCAGCGGGTTCACGAACACGCTCAGGACGACGCGATCGGTGCGCTCCTTGGCGCGGTCGACCAAACGCAGGTGTCCCTCGTGCAGCGCGCCCATCGTGGGCACGAAGCCGAGGCGCTGCCCGCGGGCGCGCTCGGCGCGCGACCAGGCGCGCATGTCCTTGGGCGTCGCGAGGTCGAGCATTGCGTCCCCGGCCCCTACTCTGCCTTCATCACGACGCAGTCGGTGAGGTAAGGATCGTCGAAGCGCGCGCGCTCCCCCGCGGCCTTCCCCGGTACCGGAAACAGCCGCGCGGAGAGTGGCTTGCGCAGCTTGGCGGAGAGCGCTGCCACGTCGGCAATGAGGGCGGCCAGCCGATCCGCCGCCGTGTCGCCCGGCAGCGGCACGACGTCGAGCCCCGTGCCGCACACGGTCGAGTAGAGGAGCAGGTCGCGCACGCTGTAGCGTCCTTCCGATGCGCGCCGCGCCAGCACCGGATCTTCCAGCACCGGCAGCATGAGCCCCGAGTACCCGCACGTCTTGATCCGCACGCTCTTGAGGACATCGGTGATCGCGGCGCACCCGGCGAGCGTCGAGTAGTCTCCGAACGGCACCCCGGTAAGGGCCTCGATCGCCGCGCCGATGCTCGCGTCCTTGCCCGGCGCGGGCGAGACGTCGATGCCCAGGTAGGTCCGCTCGTCGTGACGAGCGACCGGCCGCACCAGCCGCTCCAGGGTCCCGAGCCGGGACTCGAGTAGCTGCGTGAGACTCTGTTTTGCCTCGGCCAAGGTGTTGGCGCCCGAGAATGCCGCGGACAGCAAGGGCGGCGATTCGAGACCGAGGGCGACGGCGTCCGACCCGCGGTGGTACGCGACCGGAAAGAACGGGGTGCCCGCGGGCACGTTGGCGGCCGCGGCGAACCGGAAGTTGCCGATGCCCGCGGGGGTGGCGCGCGCGATCGACACCATCGCTTCGCCGGCGGCCGTCACCCCACGCGGTGAGGCACCACGCTCGGGCGACGCGACGCGCGCCGAAAAACTGATGTTCCGCGTCGTGCGGATGAGCTCGGCGGCCCACGTGGCGAAATCGGCGTCATAGTCGTCGGGGGCGAGTACGGGACCGATGCTCAGGAGCACGCTCTCGGCGACGAGGGCGCGGTCGAGCGCCTGCAAGGATGGCAGCGCATCGGCCCGGGCGCGGCTGCCCGCCCCCTCCAGGAAGGGCTGGGTCGCGATGCGGAGCGTCTGAACTTCATACCCCGCGTCGGTTAGGGCCCGCTTTGCGCGCTTGAGAAAGGCGAGCGCGGCCTCGGGCCCCTCCGTGTCGGCCGGTTTGCGCAGGGTTATCCCTGCGGTGATCGTGCGGATCCGAAACCCGGGCCCTGCCGGGTCGCGTGCCGGTCCGCGCCAGGCGTTGCGGCTGAGCGGGGTCAGCGCGGCCGCCCCGAGCAGCGCGAGCATGTCCCGCCGCGAGATCTCGTTCATTTGGGAAATGAGTGCTCCGGTCCGGGATAGCGCCCCTCGCGCACCTCGGCCGCGTAGAGTCGCACCGCTTCGCGTACCTCCTCGCCGAGCGCCGCGTAGCGCTTCACGAACTTGGCAGTGAACCGGTCGTTCAAGCCGAGCATGTCGTGCAGCACCAGCACCTGGCCGTCGCACGCGGGACCCGCTCCGACGCCGATCGTGGGGATCGTGAGCGCCTTGCTGATCTGCGACGCCAGCGGCGCAGGAATCAGCTCGAGCACGATGGCGAACGCGCCCGCTTCCTCCAGGGCCCGGGCGTCGTCCTTCAACCGCTCGGCGGTCGGCTCGTCCCTGCCCTGCACCCGGTAGCCGCCCAGCGCATGCACCGATTGGGGCGTGAGCCCGAGGTGGCCCATCACCGGGATGCCGACGTCCACCAGGGCGCGTACCGTGCCCGCGATCGACCGGCCGCCCTCGAGCTTCACGCCGTGGCAGTCGGTCTCGGCCATGACGCGGCCGCAGTTCCTGACGGCTTCGGCCGGGGAGACCTGATAGGTGAGGAAGGGCATGTCGCACACGACCATGGCACGTTGCGTGCCGCGGCGCACGATCTTGGTGTGGTATAGCATCTGGTCGAGCGTTGCGGACAGGGTCGTTTCCGCTCCGGCCAGCACCTGATTCACCGAGTCGCCCACCAGCAGGATGTCCACCCCCGCGGCATCGAGTAGCCGAGCGAACAGGGCGTCATAACAGGTAAGCACCACGATCCGTTTCCCCTGCGCTTTCATGTGCAGCAGGTCGTGCGTGGTGACGGGCTTGGGCGTGTCAGCCACGGGGTGACCGCTCCGCGTCGAGCTCGGCGATCTCCCGCAGCCAGAAGTCGCGGTGCTCCAGCTCGGGGTGTGGGATGGTCAGCTCCGGTTCGCGCACGGCGCGGTCGCCGTAGCGCACGATGTCCAGGTCGAGCGTCCGCGGACCCCACCGCACCGACCGCACGCGGCCCCGCTCCGCTTCGATGGCGTGCAGCTGCTCGAGCAGCTCGCGCGGCGCGAGGGTCGTCTCGAGCAGGACCATCTGGTTCAGGTACGGCCCCTGCGGGACGGGGCCGAGCGGCGCCGTCTCCTCGACCGTGGAAGCACGCAGCAGGCGCGTCCCAGGCAGCCGGGCCAGCCGGGCCCGTGCGTGGGCGAGGTGCGCGGCGCGGTCCCCCACGTTGGACCCGAGGGCCACGTACACCCGCTCACCCGGCGCCACCGGGGAATGCTAACCGTCTAGGCGACGCTGGCAAACCCGCGCGTCAGCTCCCGCAGCATCGCGGCCACCTCTTCGATCTCGTGGGTGGCGCGCTCCAGCTCGGACAACCCCCGCGCGGCTTCGCTGGCCCGTATGGCGACGTCGTCGGCTTCGGCGCGGTTCTTCCCGGCGATCGCGGCCACGGCGTGGATGCGCTCGCGCAGCCGGCCGAACGCCTTATCCTGCTCGCCGGCGGCGGCCGCGATGCGCTGCGCGTGCGCGGTCGCCTCCGCGGTGGCCGCCACGATCGCGTCCTGCGCCTCGAGCGCCGCCGACGAGATCTCCTCCACGCCGCCTACGTTCACCTGACCGCGTCGCATCTGCTCGACCACCTCACCCACCTGCCGATGGATGTCCTGCACCAGCTCGCCGGCCTCGAGCGCCGCGTTGGCGCTCTGCTCGGCGAGCCGCCGCACCTCCTCGGCCACGACGGCGAAGCCCTTGCCGTGCTTGCCGGCGCGCGCCGCCTCGATCGCGGCGTTCAGCGCCAGCAGGTTCGTCATGTCCGCCAGCTCGCGAATCGACGCGATGAATCCCGTGATGCGGCGGCTCACCTGGCCGAGCTCCTGCACTTTGGCGGAGCTCTCACCCACGAACGTCTTCAGCGCCACCAGCCGCTCGATGGCGCCGCGGATCTGCTGGCGGTTACGGTTCGCGACCTCGCTGGCCGTGCTCGAGGCCTGGGCGGCCTCCGTGCCGTCCTCCGACACGCGGCGCGACACCTGGGCGAGGCTCTCGGTGGCCTCCAGCCCGCCCGACACTTCTCCTTCTTCGGCCTGCGCGCCTTCGCGGATGATGCCGGTCGACTGCGCGACGGCGCTCGCCGCCTCGCGCATCGCCTTCGCCGCCCGCGCCAGGGTGCCGAGCTGCTGCGTGAGGGTCTCGACGGTCTCGACCAGAGGACGGCGCAACTCGGTGATATGGATCGCGGTCGCGAGCTGGTTCGCGAAGGTGGCGATCGTGACGACGTCTTTCGATCGGTAGGTCTTGCGCTTGTGATGCTCGAGCTCGAGCGTGCCGATCACCTGGTCGCCGAACTTGAGCGGCACCATGATGAGGCTCTGCACCGAGAGCGCCGCGTCCGCGATGCGCTTATCGCGCGTCACGTCGTCGATCACGACCGTCTCGCCGCGCTGCACCACCTGCTCGCGCAGCGCCACGGTATCCGAGGACGGCTCGCCGCGGTCGACGCGTCCGATCGCTCCCCGGTATGCGAGCTGCAGGCCCCCGTCCTGACGCCGGTAGATGCGGAAATCCCCCCAGTCGACGAGCCGGTGCGCCAGCCGCTCGATGCGCGCGAACGAGTCCTCGAGGCTGATGTTGCTCGTGATCACGGCCTCGACCGCGTGGATCTTGTTCAGCTCCTCCGCCGAGATCGCCTCTTCGAGCATCGTCTTGAACAACAGGCCGAGGAACGTGAGCAGCGCCGCGACGATCAGCCATACCTCGGGAGGCCAAAACACCACCGTGCCCACCAGCGTCGCGGCGGCAATGATCGTGGCCCCGAAGCTGATGCACTCGTAGCGGAAGATGAGCATCCGCTCGTCGCGCTCGAGCTTGCCGCGGATCGTGAGCGCGAAGTAGAACAGCAGGCGGCTGAAGCCGAAATAGGCGAGGCCGAACAGCACCAGCGGTAACAGCATGTCGACGTGCAGCCCGGGCGCGACCCCGGCCGCGCGCACGATGAGCGCGTACACGCCGTAGGCGCCGACCAAGGCCAGCACTTCCCGTCCCAGATTGACCAGGGCGGCCGTGAACATCTTCTTGTGCCACAGCCAGTCCGCCGTGAGCACGCTCACCGCGATCGCGAGCGCCGTGGCGGGCACGCCGACGAGCAGGCTGCCGGTGAGCGCGACGAGCCCCGTCTGGGTGAGGTAGGAGTACTTGCTCAACGGGATCTGCAGGCCGCGCAGCGCGATCGCGGCGACGACCATGATCGCGATCTCGATCAGCTGGTTCGTCCAGCGGGGATCGGCGACGAGTACCGCGAGCAGCACGACGGGCCCGCCGAACGCGAGGCCGCGGCTGTACAGCGTGACGAGCCGGTTCGCCGTCACGTCCCGTTCCCCCGCACGGCGGCGGCGAGGTCCTTGATCAGACGCTCGGCGGCGGGGAGCCCCCCCGATCCCAGCGCGTCGACCAGGGCGCTCCCGACGACGACGCCGTCCGCCAGCTGGGCCGTGGCGCTCGCCTGTGCCGGCGTGCTGATGCCGAATCCCACGGCGAGCGGCAGCGGGCTCGCCGCCCGCACCCGCGCCACGTGCTCGGCCAAGTCGGGAGGCACGCGGTCTCGGGCGCCGGTCACGCCGAGGCGCGAGATCAGATAGAGGAAGCCGCTCGCCCCGCGCACGGCGCGCGTCAGCCGCTCCGGGGTCGTCGTCGGGGCGATGAGCCGGATGAGCGCGAGCGGGCTGGCGAGCACCAGCTGCTCCAGCGCGGGATCGGCGCCCGCCGGGAAATCGGTGAGCACCAGCCCCGCGGCGCCCGCCGCGTGCGCGTCCGCGACGAACCGCTCGAGGCCGTACGCCAACACCGGGTTCACGTACGTCATGATCACCACCGGGATGCCGAGCGCGGCGTGCCCGATCAGCTCGAGCACGCGCGGCACCGTCATTCCCGCGTCGAGGGCCGCCTGGGTGGAGCGTTGAATCGTCGGGCCGTCGGCGAGCGGATCGCTGAACGGCACGCCGACCTCGACGAAGTCCGCGCCGGCGGCTTGCACCAGTTGGAGCGCTGCGAGCGACGTCGCGGGATCGGGATGACCCGCGGTGAGATACGGGATGAGGGCCGCGCGGCGCCGGCCCGCCGCTCGAAGGGTGCGCCAGCGCGCGGCGATCGGGTGCTCAGACAAAATGGTCGCTGATGTTGATACCGTACTTCGCCGGATCGGTGACCTTGACGATGGTGCGGGGGAAGTTGCCCTGTGCATCGCGCTGCGCCAGGTCGGCGAGAAACCCGGGCTGGTGCGGCGCACCCTCGGGCGACGCCACGACGCGCACCACGGGGCGGTGGACGTGGGTGACGTCCGGGTTGGCGCTGTGGACGATGGCGATCTCGTAGGTGTCGAGGATGACGCAGGTGCCCACGGGATAGATCCCGATCAGGTTGATGAACGCCTTGACGACGATCGGATCGTAGCCGCGGCGCGGGTTCTCCCACATCTCCTTGAGCACCTGGTCGGGCTGGATCGGCACGGTCTGGTAGACGCGCCGGCTCGTCGCGGCGTCGAAGCCGTCGGCCACCGACACGATCTTGGAGTAGATCGAGAGGTCCCGCGGCCGCAGCGACTTGGGGTAGCCGGTGAGGTCGGTCTTCATGTGGTGCTCGTAGGCGACGATCATGCCGCGGTAGGGGATCTCACCGTAGCCGCGCAGCCCGAACAGCGTCAGCACGCCGAGCCACGGATGCGCCTGCATGATGCGCCATTCCTCGTCGGTCAGGCCGCCCTGCTTGTTGAGCACCTCGAGGGGCACGCGGGATTTGCCGACGTCGTGGAACAGCGCCGCGATCCCCAGGTCGTAGAGCTGCAGCTTGGTGAGGCCGAGCTTGCGCCCCAGGGCCACGGAGAAGATGCAGACGTTCACCGAGTGCGTGAACGTGTACTCGTCGTAATCGCGCAGCGTGGTGAGGCCGACCAGCGACGCCTCGTTGTTGAGCACCTGGTCCACGATGGCCTGGACCGCGCGCTTGACCTTTTTCACGTTCGCCGTGCGGCCCATGCGGATGGAGTTGATGACCTCCTTGGTGACGGCTACCGAGCGGGCGTAGGTGCGCTTGGCGGCCTCCTTCTGGCGCTCCTCTTCCTCGACGTCCTCGTCGGTCTCGAGCGGCGGCTCGACACTGATGAAGGAGACGCCGCCGTCGATGAGCTTCTGGCCGAGCTCGAACACCTTGTTGGGATTCGCCTCCTTGGCCGCGTACGACAGCAACAGGGACACGAAGATCTGCAGCTGCTTGCGGTCCACGCCTTCGTCCATGCGCACCGCCCCGACGCCGCACTGCCGCAGCACGCCGAGGATGTGGGAGAACGACGCGTAGTTGTCGAGGTCGAGCCGCAGGCGGGTGGAGTTTACGAACAGGAACTCGCCTTGCAGCCGCACCTCGAGCTCCTTCTCGACGTCGAGCAGATGCTTGGTCGTCGCCGCGAGGTCGTCCAGCGACTTCTGTACCTGGGCGTTCTCGATGGGATAGAGCTTGAGCGAGCGGAACGAGGTGTACAGCACCACGAGGAACTCGCGGCCCGCGTGCCGCAGGAAGCCGTCGGTCGTCTGGATCGTCTCGGCGATGGACGACTGCCGGGGAGGACCGCCGCCGCTCACCCGCCCACCTCCCGCAGCGCCCGGCTCACGGCGTTGCGCACCAGCGGCTCCTTGTCCTGCGCGGCCCGCTCCAGCACCGCGCGGGCCTCGGGCGTCCGGACCTTCCCCAGAGCCATAGCCGCGCAGGCCCGGGTCTCCGGGTCCTCCTTCTTACCGAGCAGCCCTTTGGCCGCCAGCATTTTCTCGAGGACCGGAATGCCGCGCGCGCCCACCAGCGAGCCGAACGCTTCGAAGAACGTCATTTTCTCCGTCAAGTCGGCGTTTCTGAGCTTCGAGCCCGTGACCATACTCTCGACCCGCGGCGCCGCGTTGCGGTAGCCGCGCGAGGCGAGGAACCGCACGGCGGCGATGCGCACGTCGCGATCCGCGTCCTCGATCGCCTTCTCGAGCAGCCGCATGGCGCTGGGGCTCGCGATCGCCGTGAGTGCCTCGACCACGGCGAGCTTGAGGGTCCGGTCATTCGAGCCGAGCAGCGGCTCCATCCCGTCCGGTGCGCCCGGCAGCTTGAGCCGGCCGGCGAGCTTGACCATCTCGAGCTGTGCCGCGCTGTCTTCGCTCGCCAGCGCCTTCAGGACCTCTCCGGCGTTGGCCTGGGCCAGGCGGGCGGCCGCGCCGTGCACCAGCTCCCGGACGCGCTCGTTATTGAGCCGCGGCAGCCACCCGATCAGCGTGACCAGCGCGTCGGCGCGCAGCTCCTGAAACAGCTCCGACAGCTCCTCTTCGGTGGGATGCACCGTCGCCTCGTCCAGCGACTGGATCAGCTGCGACAGCGCGTCCCGCTGCGACAACCGGGCCGGGAGGCCTTCGAGCGTCTGCCGGTGCTCGGGGATCAGCTCGCGGGCGCGCTGCAGGATCACCCGCGTTTCCCGCAGGATGAACGCGACCGAGCGGAAGTCGGCGGCACCGAGCAAGTAGGGGATGAAGTTCTCGAGGATGGAGATCAGCTCGGCTCGCACCGTGCCGTACGTCTGCAGCTCCAGCAAGTCGAACAGCATCGCCAGCACGTTGCGGCGCAGGTCCTGCGCGTACTCGCGCTCGACGTCGCGCTTGAGGTAGTCGACCTCTTTGTCCTCGAGGAAGTAGAGCGTCGTGTCGAAATCGTCGAGCGACACGAGCCCCTCCCGCTTGGGCGGCGCCTCTTCCTCGACGTAGCGCCGCACCTGGGTCGGCGGCGTCGTCGGGATCGTGGCGCCGGCCTCGATCGGCACCGCGTTCTCGCTCGCGAGCTCGCGGAACGTGTAGCTGATGAACTGGAAGTCCTGCGCCCAGAGCAGGGTCAGGAGGTCGTCCGGGGCATCGGCCTGCAGGTTCTTCGCCTGGTGCAGCACGCCGAGGAAGCGCACGATCTCCACGTCCTCGACTCCCGGCTTGAGCGCCAACGAGCGGACGCCGTCCTTGTAGAGGGTCCAGGCGATGCTCTCGCTGCGGTTGTCCTGGCTGTAGACGACCGCGTCTTCCCAGCGCACCTCGGTCTCGGCCACGTCGAACACGAGGTCGTCGGTGGCCTGCCAGATCTGGCGCAGCGCCGCACGAATGTTGTCCACCGCACGCTGGTAGACCGGGTTGTTCGGCAGGTAGAGCTGCGTCGCCCGCAGCGCCTTCGACAACACCTGCCACAGCTCCTCGACCTGCGACGGCGGTAACGCCAGTTCCGATACGGGCGGGTCGGTCAGAGCGCAGCTCCCGTCAGTTCGGCGACCATCGCGACGTCCTTATCGCCCCGGCCGCTCAGGTTGATCAGGACGACATCGTCCGCATGCCAGTGCCCGCGGCGAGCCATGACCCACGCCACCGCGTGGGCACTTTCCAGGGCCGGCAGGATGCCCTCGAGGCGGGACAGCGCGGCGAACGCGTCCAACGCCTGCCGGTCCGTCACCGCCTCATACAATACGCGACCGCTGTCCTTGAGGTAAGCGTGCTCGGGGCCCACCCCGGGATAGTCGAGGCCGGCGGAGACGCTGTGGGCCGGCTGGACTTGGCCGTCGGCGTTCTGGAGCAGATAGCTCAGGCTGCCGTGGAACACACCCGGGCGGCCGCGCGCCAGCGAGGCGGCGTGGTGTCCGCTCGCCAGCCCCTCCCCCGCCGCCTCCACGCCTACCAGCTCGACGGTTGAGTCGGCGAGAAAGGCAGTGAAGATGCCCATCGCGTTCGACCCGCCGCCCACGCACGCCACGACGGTGCGGGGCAACCGTCCATAGCGCTCTAGCACCTGGGCGCGGGCCTCGCGACCGATCACCGACTGGAAGTCGCGCACCAGCCGGGGGAACGGATCGGGCCCGACCACGGAGCCGATGATATAGTGGGTGGTGGTCACGTTGGTGACCCAATCCCGTAACGCTTCGTTGGTCGCGTCCTTCAAGGTCTTGGTGCCCGACGTCACGGGGACGACCTTCGCCCCCATCAGCTCCATGCGGTACACGTTCAGCCGCTGGCGCCGCATGTCCGCCTCGCCCATGTAGACGACGCATTCGAGGGCGAAGCGAGCGCATACCGTGGCGGTCGCGACGCCGTGCTGCCCGGCACCCGTTTCGGCGATGATGCGCCGCTTCCCCATGCGCCGCGCCAACAGCACCTGGCCCAGTGTGTTGTTGATCTTGTGCGCGCCGGTGTGGTTCAAGTCCTCGCGTTTGAGCAGCACCACGACTCCCGATCCTACCTCGGCCCCGAGGCGCGGCGTTTCGGTGACGGGGGTGGGACGCCCGACGTAGTCCTTGAGCAGCGCATCGAGCTCCGCCCAGAACCGCGGATCGCGCGTCGCGTCCTCGTATACGCGCGCCAACTCCTCCAGCGCGCCCATGAGCGTCTCGGGGACGTAGCGGCCGCCGTAGGGGCCGAAACGACCGGGGGTGGCGATGCGGATGTCGGTCACCGCACTGCCTCATTGCGGATTGCGGATTGCGGATTGCGGAATTGATCGAGCTGGCGTCGTGCAACAAGGCACGCCACGGGGATCGACCTTGCCCGCGCCAATCCGCAATCCACAATTCGCAATCCGCAGTTGTTGGTCATCCCCGTCCCTTTCTCGCCACGCCGCACAGCGCCCGCACCGCGGCCTCCGGGTCAGCCGTGCGCGCCACCGACGTGCCCACGAGCACCAGGTCGGCGCCCGCCCGGGCCATCCGCTCCACGTCGCCTCGGGTCTCGATCCCGCTCTCGGCGATCGCCGGAAGCGAGGCGGGAACGTGCGCGAGCAGGCGCTCCGCCAGCCGCAGGTCGACCGCGAAGGTGGCGAGATCCCGACTGTTCACCCCCACGGCCGTGGGATCGGCGGCGAGGGCTTGGTCGAGCTCCGCTTCCGAATGGATCTCGACCAGCACCCCCAACCCGTTCTCGCGGGCCACACGGGCGAGCGCGCGCAACCGGTCGGCGGAGAGCGCCCGCACGATCAGGAGCACCCCACTCGCTCCCACGGCGCGCGCTTCCAGCAGCTGCAGCTCGTCGAGAATGAAGTCCTTCCGCAGCACGGGCACGGAGACGGCGGCGGCTATGGACGCCAAGTCCTCGAGCGACCCGCCGAAGTGCAGCCCGTCCGTGAGGACAGAAATCGCCACCGCCCCACCCCGCTCGTAGGAGCGCGCATGGTGGACCGGGTCCAGGTCTTCCCTGATCGCCCCCGCCGACGGCGAGCGCCGCTTCACTTCGGCGATCACGCCCACCGTCCCGCTCTTACCCCCGGGCGCGAGCGCGCGCGCGAACGGCGGCGCCGCCGGGGCAGCGGCGGCGCGGCGCGCCAGCTCGGCGGCGCGCGGCTGCAACCCGGCGATGCGGGCCCGCGTGGCGGAAAGGATGGCGTCCAGGGGCGTTTCTGGCATCCTTGCGTTCGGGTGATTTTCGGGTAGATTGGCTTCGGCTTATCTTCGGGAGACTGTGTGCCGCTCACCCGCCGTCAACGCGAGATCCTCGACTTCATTTCGGGCCATATCACCGCCAAAGGCTACGCCCCGAGCTTCGAAGAGATCGCCAAACAGTTCGGCTTTCAGTCGCTGGCCACGGTGCATGAGCATCTCACAAACCTCGAGCGCAAAGGTTTCATCCGGCGCGCCCATAACGAGAGCCGCGGCATCGAAGTCGTGCCGCCCAAGGGACAGTCGGGCGCGACGGAACTGCCCCTGCTGGGCCTGGTGGCGGCCGGCGAGCCCATCGAGGCGGTGAGCGGTGACGACGTCATCGCCGTTCCCGACGAGCTCATCCCGCGCCGCGGCCGTAGCTACGTGCTCAAGGTCCGCGGGCAGTCGATGATCGACGAGCACATCAAGGACGGCGACTTCATCGTCGTGCACGAGCGCAACCAGGCCGACAACGGCCAGACGGTCGTCGCGCTGGTGCACGGCTCCAGCGCCACCGTGAAACGCTTCTACCGCGAGCCGGGGGGCTGGATCAGACTCGAACCAGCGAACCCCGCAGTGAATCCGCTGCGCGTCAACGAGCGCGACGTCGTCGTACAGGGCGTCGTGGTCGGCGTCATCCGGAAGTTCTAGGCGTCGCCGCGCGACGCAGCCGCTCCAGGGCGGCGTGCGCCCTCCCGGCTCCGATCGCGCTGCGGGCCCGCGCCAGCCCGTCCTCGTAGGACGACGCGATTCCGGCGACGTACAGCGCGGCGCCCGCGTTGAGCAGCAGCGCGGCGCGCCCCGCTTCGTCGCCGGTCGAGGCGCCGTGGGAGAGCAGGCGCTCGATGCGAGCGGCGTTCGCGGCCGGTTCCCCACCTCGGAGCGCGCCCGCGTCCGCGATCGCCAGCCCGTAGCTCGCCGGGTCGAGCTCCCACGCCGACACCCGCTCGCCGCGCACCTCCCACACGTCGGTGATTCCCTGGGGCGAGATTTCGTCCATTCCGATCCGCCCGTGCACCACGAGCGCGTGCTCCGTACCCAGCCGGGCGAGCGCCGCGGCGACGAGCGGAGCGCGATCGCGGTCGGCCACGCCCACCACCTGGCGGCGCACGCCGGCGGGGTTCGCGAGCGGCCCGAGCAGATTCATGACCGATGGGATGGCGAGCTCGCGTCGCACCGCCGCCGTGTGCTTCATCGCGGGATGGAAGTTCGGCGCGAACAGGAACGTGATGCACGCCTCCCGGAGGACACGCGCCGCTTCGCCCGCGTCGAGGGTGATGTGCACGCCCAGTGCCTCCAGCACGTCTGCCGAGCCGCAGCGCGACGTGAACGAACGGTTGCCGTGCTTCGCGACCGAGGCGCCCGCGCCGGCGGCGACGAACGCGGCCGCGGTGGAGATGTTGAAGGTCGGCACGGCGCCCCCGCCGGTGCCGCAGGTGTCGACGAGGTGGTCGCCGGCCGCCTGGACGGGCACCATCGCCTCGCGCAGCGCCCGCGCGGCCCCCGCGACCTCCTCGGCAGTCTCCCCCTTGATGCGCAGCCCGATGAGCAGCGCCGCGATCTGCGCCGGGGTCGCTTCGCCCCGCATCACCACGGCGAAGACTGCGGTCGTCTGGCTCTCGGTGAGGGCGCGGCGGTTGGCGAGGGCGGCGATGGCCTCGAGCAGCGGCGAGGCTGTGGAGCGGGACGGCGCGGCGTCGGGCATCGGGATTTCGGGCTCGCCAAAGCTACCCCGCAAAATCGCCTTTTGTCAAATGGGACAACGGGTTGCGTGGCTTGATTGGCCCTTCGTTTCGTCCTATCTTTGGTCTGTGGCGCCCGTAGCGCCCGCGACGAGCCGGCCCTGCCTCGCCGTGGTGCAATACGACGGGGCCCAGTTCGTCGGCTGGCAGCGCCAGCGCGACGGGCGGACGGTGCAAGCGGAGTTCGAAGCCGTGTTGGAGCGCCTCATGGGCCGGCGCACCACGGCGATGGGAGCGGGTCGCACGGATACCGGCGTGCACGCGCTCGGCCAGGGGGTCGGATTCGGCGCGTCCGGGCGCTGGGGCGAGGACCCCGACGGGTTACGGCGGGCGTTGAACGCCCTACTGCCACGGGACGTGTGGGTCGAGCGAGTCCACCCGATGCAACCGGGGTTCAACGCGCGCCAGAGCGCGCTGGCTCGCCGCTACCGTTACGTGATCGGGTCGGACGATGCGGCGCACTCACCGTTCCGGCGCCCGTATGAATGGGCGCTCGGTCGCGGGCTCGATCAGGCGGCATTGGCGGACGCCGCCGCCGCCCTCGTCGGGGAGCACGATTTTCGCGGCCTCGCCTCAGCCGGGCAGGTGAAGCCCCACTACCGCAGCCGCGTGGCGCTCGCCGAGTGGGCGCCGCGGACTGACGGCGCGGGGGTCACCTTCACGATCGAGGCCGACCGGTTTCTGCATCGCATGGTGCGCTTCCTCGTGGGCGCGATGGTGGACGTCGCCCTGGGCCGGCGCCCCCTGTCGGACCTCCCCCGTTTGCTCAGCGCGACGGACAACCGGGCGGCCAGCCCGCCCGCCCCGCCCCAGGGGTTGTACCTGGTAGCGGTGCGCTATCCCCCTGACCTCTACGCCGAGGCCTAAGTCATGAAGTTTTTCCTGGATACCGCGAGTCTCAAGGATATCAGCTGGGCGGCCCAGGCCGGGCTGATCGACGGCGTGACCACCAACCCCACGCTCCTCGCCAAGCAGGCGGGCGACCTCGATCCCAGGGACGTGTTGAAGGAGATCTGCTCGCTGGTCGAGGGTCCCGTTTCGGCGGAGGTCGTCGCGCTCGATACGGACGGCATGGTGCGCGAGGGCAGCGAGCTCGCCAAGATCGCCGACAACATCGTGGTGAAGATCCCGATGACCGAAGCCGGGATGGTGGCCGTGCGCCGCCTCGCGACCGACGGGATGAAGACCAACGTGACGCTGTGTTTCTCGAGCGTGCAGTGCCTCATCGCCGCCAAGGCGGGCGCCACGTACGTGAGCCCGTTCATCGGGCGGCTCGACGACGTGGGTCAGGAGGGGATGGACGTGATCCGCGAGGCGCGGGTCATCTTCGACAACTACCAGCTCGCGACGGAGATCCTGGCCGCCTCGATCCGCCACCCCCGTCACGTGGTGGAGGCAGCGATGATCGGCGCGGACGTGGCGACGCTGCCCGCCGACGTCCTCAAGAAGCTGCTGCTGCATCCGCTCACCGACCGCGGGCTCGAGCAGTTCCTCGCGGATTGGAACCAGCGGGTGGCGCGCGCGAAGGCCGCGGTTTGACGTACGTCTCGCCGCTGGGCCAGCGCTACGCCTCCCCGGCGATGCAGGCGTTGTGGGGAGAGCGGCGGCGGATCGGTCTATGGCGGCGGCTGTGGCTCGCGCTCATGG
>QHUM01000041.1:0-51426 GCA_003222135.1 Gemmatimonadota bacterium
CATGGCCGGATCGGCGTGGTCCCGAACAGCAAGCCCGACTCGCAGAGCGACAAGATTGGCGCGAAGCTGGAGGCCGTGAGCCCGGGCGGGCCGGCCGCGAAGGCGGGCCTCAAGGTGGGGGACATCATCACCAAGTTCAACGGCACCTCGCTCGCCGGCGCCCAGGCGGAAGACGAGGACGAGTCCGGTCCCGGCGCCAAGCTCGTCGAGCTGGCGCGCAAGCTCGAGCCGGGCGACACGGTGCAGGTCGAGTATCGGCGCGGCGGCGACACGAAAAAGGTGGCGCTCGTGGCCGAAGACTTGGGTGGCTCGTTCCGGATGGAAATGCCCGACGTCCCGATGCCTACCTTCCATATTGCGCCCGGGATGCCCGGGATGCAGGGCTTCGAATTCTCGTTCGGATCGCCTTGGGGCGACCTCGAGCTGGTGAACCTGAATCCGGACCTGGGCGAGTACTTCGGCACGAAGGAAGGCGTCCTAGTCGTCAAGGCGCCGGGCGACTCGAGCCTACCGGTGCACAGCGGTGACGTGATTCTCTCCATCGCCGGTCGCAAACCCACGTCGCCTTCGCACGCCATGCGGATCCTGCATTCGTACGAAGCCGGGGAGACCGTATCGCTGGACATCGTGCGGAAGCAGAAGCGGATGACCGTGACCTGGAAGGTCCCGGAGCGCGGGGAGCGGACCTTGATGCGGCACCGCGACCGGGAGGATCAGAGCAGGCTCCGCTTGGTGAGGCCTCGCGTGATCCGGCTGCGCCAGGTCTGAGGCTACCGGCCCGGGCCCGCCAGGATCGCGTTGGTGACGAGCCGGGCGGGCCCGCGCCAGAAGCCCCGGAACAGCGGATCGGTGAGGAACAGCACGACCCGTCCCTCGCCCCGGTTTTCCACCACCGCCCACGCCGTTCCCTTCAGCAGTCGTTCCGTGTTCCCCGGCCACGTGAACCCGGAGAGGGCGAGCGAGTCTCCCACGAACGCCACCGGGTTCGCCCCGTTCTTGGAAAGCTTCCAGAAGGTCGACCCCTCGACGTAGACCGGCAGCCGGTCGCTCTCGTACCCGAGGGTGAGCCAGTGCGTCCGGTCGAGTGTCGCCCGGAAGATGGAGCCCGGCAGCCACTCGGGCTTGTCCTTGGACGGTGACGCCGGGGAGAGCACCGGAGGCTCTTTCCCCGGCGCCGTGGTGTCGGGCTTCGCGGTCGAATCGGCGCCGAGTGCGGCGATCGACGTCAGCCCCACATCCTTGTCGGCGAGCAGCATCCCGGCGCCTTCGAACCCGATCACCGCGCCACCGTCCGAAATCCAGCTCTTGAGCCGCGTCACTCCGTCGTCGCCGAGCTGCCGCTTCATGCGGCTCGCGCTGCCGTCCGGGATGATCAGCACGTTGTAGTCGGACAGGTCCGCGACGCTGCCGAGGTTCGCGAGCGGGATCGGCGTGAACCCCACGCTCAGGTCATTCGCCAGAAACTGCCATACCGTGCCGTAGCTCTCCTGGTCGACGCCGTCGCCTGCCGCGACGACGATCCGGGGCGCGTGCAGGCTCACCACGTCGTCCGAGCCCACACCCGCGGCGATCGTATCGGGGTACGCGCTTCGCACGACCGATACTGGGACGCCGGCGCGGCGGCCGAGCTCGGCGATGCGATCGTGCAGCGTCGCCGGGTTGCGTTGGGTCCGGACGACGAACGTGCCACGCGGATACCCGGCTCCGTCGGCTCGCAGCGGTTGCGTGGCAATCGCGACCTTGAACCCTTCGGCGAGCAGGGCGAACGCGAGGCGGGCGCCCGCCTGGCTGCCATTGCTGAAGAGGTATGCAGAGCCCGCGCGCGGCGGCGTCGGGGCGGGGGTGGGGGCGGGGGCGGGGGTCGCGACGGACGCGGCCAGCACGGTGTCCGTCACCGCGTCGCCGGCGAGCGGCAGGGCGTCCTCGGTCCAGGAGGCCTCGAGGTTGAACGTGAAGGGGAGCGACCAGGCGGTGATGTCGTAGAAATCGTAGTCCTCGTGGTCGGCGCTCTCGCCGCGGCGGCGGTTTCGCTGGAACCTCTGGATCTCCTGCTCGACGAACCCGCGGTCGAACGTCGCGCTCGGCTCGAGCAGGGCTTTGGCGAGCCGCCGCTGAGGCTGCCCCAGGTCGACCACGTAACTCCCTGCCGCAAACGTCTGGCGCGCCGCCGCACCGCCCCAGTAGGCATGGGCGGCGCTGGACGTGGCCGGTTGCCTGAGCCGGGTCACTTCGATGCCGTTGCGCACCAGCAGGCCGGCGACGTGGGCCAGTAGCCGGGCATCGCCACCAGGCGCCAGCACCACCCGCTTCATGCGATCGGTGCGCGCCTCGTCCATCGCGGAGCGACGGAAGTCGTAGTAGTCGAGCAGGCGGGCACGCCGGTTGCCGGCGGCCGTCTCGAGCGTGGCGAGCGAGGCCGTGTAGTGGTGGGCGATCCCGTCACGCAGCGTGCTGATGGTGCCGTCCTCGCGGCGGCGGTTCACGGGATAGCCCCCATCCGTCTCGTACGTCATTCCCGTGGCGCCCTGGAAGGTGGCCCAGGTGTCCCAGTAGCCGACGTAGAAGAAGTCGAAGACGCCCCGCACGTAGTACTGCCATCCCTGGAGGTCGAACGCGGCGGCGTTGCCCCGCCCGAACGTGTCGAACCACTTCGTCGCTTGGGGCGGCAGGTTCTGATTGATCGCTTGGGCCACGGGGGGGAAAAAGAATGCCCGGGTGGTGGAGTGATGGTCCACGAACACCTGGGGGTGCCAGCGCAGCAGCCCGTCCATCATGGCACGCACCTCGGGCTGGCTCTGGGCCACGAGGTCGCGGTTCATGTTGAAGCGAAAGTGGTTGAACCGGCCCTGGATCGCCCACGGCTCGTGGTGCTCGAGCGCGGCGGCGTGGTCGGCCCCGACCGCGACCGAGTTGTACCACGCGGCGAAGCGCTCGTGGCCGTCCGGGTTGGCGGATGGGTTCAGCACCAGGACGACGTTCTTGAGGATCTCGAGCGTACGTGGCTCGTCCGAGGCGAGCAGCTGATACGCCACCTGCATCGCCGCTTCGAAGCCGGCGGGCTCGTTTCCGTGGACGGAATAGTTGAACGCCACGACGATCGGATCCTTGGCGGCGATCTCCGCCGCGCGGGCGGGGGCGGTCTTGCGCGGGTCGGCGAGCTCGGTGATCTCGGCGCGGAGCGGGTCGAGTCGGGCGAGGTTCGCCGGGTCCGAGATGATCAGCGCGCGGATGGGTCGGTGCTCCGGGGTCTCACCCCAGCGCTCCACGCGGACGCGCTCCGGCGCGGTCGCGACGACCGTGTCGAGATAGTGCTGCATGACGGCGTACATCGTCTGCTGCGCGCCGGCCGGGTAGCCGGTGATCGCCTCGGGGCGGGGTACGGCCGGCCGGTAGGGGCCCCGCGCATAGAAGTCGAACGGCTGGCCGGCCTGGGCGCGCGCGCGCGCCGGGCACAACAAGAGCACGAGGAGCGAGAGCGTCGGGCGCATGGCGTTCGCAGGGGTTGGTGTGAGGCGGGTGAATCTACCGCGTCCCCGCTCTCGCGGGAGGCCGCGTCAGCTGGCGCGTCGTGCCGGGAGGACCTGGTCGAACGAGCTGAACTCGAACGGCTTGGGCACGCAGGGACGGCCCGTGGAGGCGAGGAAGGTGCGCACGCTGTCGTCGACGAGCTGGCCGGTCGTGAAGATCACGCGCTCCGCGTAGGACGGGTCGCGCGCCTTGAGCTCCTGAAACAGTTGCTCCCCCGACACATCGGGCATCCGCATGTCCACGATGACCGCGTCGAAGGCGTCTTCCCGCATGCGCGCCAGCGCTTCCTTGCCGCTCGCCGTGGTCTCCACTTCGTGGCCGCGGCTCGCGAGGTAGCGTTGCAACGCGACCCGCACCGAGGCCTCGTCGTCGATGACGAGGACGTGCAGGCGGTCGGTGATCGGTGCACTGGACGTCACGGCCGGGTAGTCGCCCGTCGTGCGCGGCGCCACGATCGGCAGCTCGATGACGAAGCGGGCGCCTTGCGCCGCGTTTTCCGCCCAGATCCGCCCCTCGTGCTCGCGCACGATGCCGAGCGAGATCGAGAGCCCGAGGCCCGTACCCGAGCCGGTGGGCTTGGTGGTGAAGAAGGGGTTGAAGATGCGCTCGAGCAGGTTCGGTGGGATGCCCGGACCCGTGTCCTCGATCTCGATGCGCAGCACTTCACCGGCACGCCGGGTCCGGACCGTGAGGTGCTGTTTGTCCCGCTCCGAGCGCTCCATCGCCTGCTCGGCGTTGGTGATGAGGTTCAGGAAGACCTGCTGCAGCTGGTGCGCATCCGCCATCGTCTCGGGCACCTGCTCGTCATAGTCGCGCTGCACGTCGATGCCGCGCACCCGCAGCTCGTAGCCCCGCAGTTCGAGCGTGTCGTCCAGCACCTGGTTGACCTGCGTCGTCGTGCGCTCCGGCTTGTGCTGGCGCGCGAACGTCAGGAGGTTCTGCACGATGCGCGACGCGCGCCGCGCCTCGGCGTAGATCATCTCCGCCGCCGTCCGCTGATCCGGCGGGAACCGCTTCTCGGAGAGCAGCAGCTGGGCGAAGGCCGAAATGCCCGCGAGCGGGTTGTTGAGCTCGTGCGCCACGCCGGACACCAGCTGCCCGATCGCCGACATCTTCTCCGACTGGATCAGCTGCTCCTGCAGCATCTTCTGGTCGGTGACGTCGCGGATGACGCACAGCACCTCCTCATCGCGCTGCGGCGTCGAGTAGGTGACCTGGATCGTCCGGACATCGCCGTCCTTGCGGTAAAAGCTCGTCTCGAACAGCCCGGTCTCGCCGGTGAGCGCCTTCTGGAAGTGGGCCAGCGCCTTGGGGAGCTCGTCGTCCGGGAGCATCGGGGCGAACCACTGGCCCACTAGCTCTTCGCGGCGGTAGCCCGAGATGATCTCGGCGGCATGGTTGAACGTGGTGAAGCGGCCGTTGGCGTCGAAGGTCGCGATCGCGTCCGACGCCGACTCGAACAGGTTGCGGTAGCGGGCCTCCGAGCGGGCGAGGGTCTCCTGCGCCCGCTTCTGCTCGGTGATGTCGCGCAGCGTTGCGACCGCGCCGAGCCGCTCCCCGTCGAGGACCAGCAGCGTGGTGGACACGGCGACGATGCGCTCCTCGCCGTTGGCCCGCACGACCTTGGTCTCGTAGTGCTGCTCCTCGCCTTCGAACGCGCGGCGCTCACGCGCGGCCACGTGCTCACGCTCGGCCGACGCGACGACGTCGTCGATGGGCGTCCCGGGGAGGTCGTCGAGCGGGCGCCCAAACAGCTCGGCCGCCGCGCGGTTGGCGATGAGCACGCGGCGATCGATGCCCGTGACGACCACCGCGTCGGCGAGGGCGGCCACGATCTCGGCGGCCACCCGCGCTGGGTCGAACGCCGGGCGCTTCGGGGCTGCCTTGGGCGCTGGCGCCGAGGGGCCGAGCCCTCGGGTCGGCGAAGCGCGCCGGCTCTTACTCATGAGTCGTAAGATGCCACCATGGATTCCTTCATCAAGCCGAGGCTCTTCAGCGCCGCGTCCGTCACGGCCTGCGGCGTCTCGCCGCGCTTGACGCAGTTCTTGACGATCTCGAGCGCCTGGATCGGGTGCTCGTCGTCGTACTTGGCGTGCTCTTCGAGCCACCAGCGCCCGCGCGGGCCGATCTTCGCGTTCTTCGCCAGGCCGCGCAGCGCCTTCTCGGAGATCTTCTGCGCCACGCCCTCTACCGCATAGTTCGTCGCGGACACGGCGGAGCCGAACTGGGCACTGCGGCACATCTCCGTGAGATACGCGTGGAACTCCTTCACCTCCGGGATCATTGGCTCCGGTACCTGGAAGCGCTCGCGCGGGACGTTAAAGCCGTCCCCCATGGCGCGCCACATGGCGTCGTGCCGCTTTTCGACACGGATGTTGTCGCGGAAGAAGGCCTTGCCGTCCTCAGGGGAGCGGTCGAGCAGCAGCTGGAGCCACTGCGGGAAGTCCCGGATGATCGGGTAGAACGCCACCAGAAAGTTCTGAATCCTGCCGTCGATCAGCTGGTTCTCCGAGGCGTGCACGATCACTTTCGTGTCGAGGATCGCCTCGCGGCTCGGGTCGAGAGTGGCATCCAGGTCGGCCACCCAGCTTGGGTGGGGGGTCACCTGCACAGACATTGGATCTCCTTCCAGGGCGCGACGAGGAACAAGTAGCCGGGGGGCGCGGGCGCTAAATGTACGGTCCCGCCCCCACTAGACAAATTTATCGGACCTAGGAAGGTGCCCTAAACAGGCCAAAAACGCTGTGAGGGCCATTACTCCTGAATTGACAAGATATATCGTCCAATAATATCTTACCGTTACATCGTCACCAGGGAGAAAAGCCATGCCTCGCCATTTCGGATGGGAATCGTTCGCCTTCGGGTTCGGGCCCCGCGGCGCGTTTTGGGCCGGTCCGCGCCGCCGGCGCCGCCAGTGGTTCGAGTCCGGTGACATGAAGTACGTGATCCTCAAGCTGCTCAAGGACAAGCCGCGCCACGGCTACGAGGTGATGAAGGAGCTGGAAGACCAACTGCGCGGCTGCTACTCGCCCTCGGCCGGCACCGTGTACCCGACGCTGCAGCTGCTCGAGGACGAAGGGCTCGTCATCTCCCGCGAGGTGGAGGGCAAGAAGGTCTACGAGGTCACTGACGCGGGCCGCGCGTTCCTGGACGAGCACAAGGACGTGGTGGACGACATCTTCGAGCGGGTCCACGACACAGTGGAGCGTGCGCTCGGCGGAGCGATGGCCGACATGAACCGCGCCGTGGGCCGCCTCGTCAAGGCGGTGTACCGTGCCGGCTGGCGGTCGCGCGACGAAGCCACCCGCAAGCAGATCGCCGAACGGCTCGACAAGGTGCGAGAGGAGATCGAGGCGCTGGTGCCGTAAGGCGCGTCAGCGCCGCCGCGCTCGCAGCTCTTCGAGTGCCGCCTTTACGTACACCCGCGTCATCTGCTTTCGCCATGACAGGTCGAAGTCGGTGTTGTCGAGCGGCTTCGCGGGGCGGTACGCCGCCTCCGTGGCCGCTCCGATCGCTTCGTCCGACAGGTCCGTCCCCGTGAGGGCCGCGCCGGCTTCGACCACCTCCTGGGGTCGGCTGGCGACGCCGCCCAGCACGACGCGCGCGGCCGCGACCCGGCGTCCGTCCCACTTGAGCCACGCGGCGACGCCCAGCACGGGGAAGTCGAACGATCCGCGGCGGCGCAGCTTGTGGTACACGGCGTCCCACCCATCCGCCGGCGGCAGGCGCACCTCGGCGAGGATCTCGTCGGGCTGCTTGGTGAGATAATTGATGCCGTCGTTGGCGTACAACCGAGCGGCGGGCACGATGCGCTCGCCGTTCGGTCCCACTAAGCGGAACTCCGCCCCCAGGGCGACCATGACCGGGGCCACGTCCGACGAGCTGACCGCCCAGCAGCGCGGGCTGGAGGGCGCCACCCAGCAGATATGGCCGTCCTTCTTCATGCAGAAATCGATCGCCTTGCGCCACTCGTAGGTCTGATCATAGTAATTGCAGCGCGTATCGAGGCAGAGATTGCCGCCGAGGGTGCCCATGTTGCGTAGCAGCGGCGTGGAAACGAGCTCGGCTGCATGCGCGACAGTGTCGTAGTGCTGTCGGATGGCGGGATGCGCACACAGATCCGTGAGCGTCACACACGGCCCGACCGCGCATCCCCCATCGCGAATCCCGCATCCCGCCAGCTCGGGAATCGTCATGAGCGAGATGACAGTGCGCGGCTCCTGCTGCCGCCGCTTCATGTTCGGGTAGAGGTCGGTCCCGCCGGCGACGTACGTCCCCTCCGGACCGGCGTCGGCTTTCATTCGCAAGGCTAGAGCCAGCGTGTTCGGCTGCAGGTAGGTGAAGGAGGGGAGCCGCAGCACTAGGGGCGCCTCGCCGCTTCCGTCGCCCGCCTACCACCGCCCTCCACCGCCCTGCCGTCACCGCCCTCCCACGGTGTCGGCACGCGCGTCGGCTCCGGCCAGGCAATCTCCGGGAACGTCGCGGGCCCGTAGCGCGCCGGCTCACCTTTTTCCTTCCGTCGCAGCGCCTTGAAGACCTTCTCGGGGGTGATCGGCACCTCGTCGACGCGCACGCCCACCGCGTCGTACACCGCGTTGGCGACGGCGGGAGGCACCGGGAGGAGCGGTCCCTGGCCGCACTCCTTCGCCCCAAAGGGGCCATTGGGATCGGGGTCTTGGACGACGTACGTGACGACGTCGCACATCTCGAGCGTCGTGGGGCTCTTGTACTCGAGCAGGCTCGGGATCTTGTGGACGACGTTGCGGTTGCCGCGATACGCCATCTCTTCCATCAGGGCCTCGCCCAGGCCCATGTACACCGACCCCTCGATTTGGCCCATCACGGTCGTCGCGTTGATGGAGCGGCCCACGTCGTGCGCGATCCACACGCGCGGGACGCGCACGATGCCGCTCGCGGGATCCACGTCCACCAGGGCCACGCACGCGCTGTAGGAGTACGCGGGCGACGGCCCCACGCCGGCGCCGCGGTATCTGCCGGGCGAGGGCGCCGGGGTGTAGGAGCCCACCGTGCCGATCGTCCCCTGCGCCGCCTCTGCCAGCTGCACCGCGTCGGCAAAGGCGAGCCCGTGCGTGGGATCCTCCAGGTCGAACACCCTTCGGTCTGCGAACGCCACCCGTGCGACCGGCACCTCGAGCTGCCGCGCCGCGTGGCTCGCGATGGCGTCCCGCGCCCGCTCTGCGGCCTGGATGCACGCGTTCCCGGTCATGAGCGTCACGCGGCTCGAGTAGCTGCCCAGGTCCACCGGCGTCAGGTCGGTGTCGCCGGTGACGACCGCGACGTCGAAGGGATCGAGCCCCAGGATTTCCGCAACCAGCACGGCGAGAATCGAGTCCGACCCCTGGCCGATCTCGGTCGAGCCGCAGAACACGGTGACGCCGCCGCCCCGGTCGCACTTGAGCTGCACGCCCGAGTGCGGCAGCGGGTTCCAGTAGATGGGGAGGCCCGCCCCCGTGATGTAGGACGAACATGCGAGGCCGATGCCCTGCCCGGGGGGAAGCTTGCGAAACTTCTGCCTCCAGCCGGAGCCGTCGATCACTCTGCGGATGCACTCCCCCAGGCCCATCGAGCCGATCTTGAGCCAGTTCGCCGTGAGCGAGTTGGGAGGGACGAGATGCTTGAGGCGCAGCTCCGCCGGATCCATCTCCAGCTGCTCGGCGATCTTGTCGAGGTGCACCTCGAGCGCGAAACGGGGCTGCGGCGTGCCGTGCCCGCGCTTCGGTCCGCAGGGCGGCTTGTTGGTGAACGCTCTTGCGCCTTGAAACTTGTAACGCGGAACGTCATAGGTGACCGTCTGTAAAGCGCCCGTGTAATACGTGCTCGCGACGCCGTAGGAGCCGTACCCGCCGCCGTCCAAGAGCGACTTGAAGTGCATCGCCGTAATCGCCCCGTCCCTTTTCACGCCGGTTTTCACCCACATGAGCGTCGGGTGGCGCCCGCGGTGGCAGTAAAAGACCTCCTCGCGGGTGAGCGTGATCTTTACCGGTCGACCGGTGAGCATCGCGAGCTTCGCCACGACGATCTCGTGGCTGAACGGGTCGCTCTTCCCGCCAAAGCCGCCGCCGTTGGGGGTGGCGACGACCCGAATCTTGGCGGGGGCGAGCTCGAGCACTTTGGCGAGGGCGCGGTGCACGTAGTGCGGCGTCTGGGTCGAGCTCCAGAGGGTGAGCTTCCCGTCGGGGAGCGGGGACCAGTCGGCGACCGCCGCGTGCTGCTCCATCGGCAGGTGGGTGCTGCCCTCGAAAAAGAGCAGATCCTCGCGCACCAGATCCGCCTCGGCGAAACCCTCGGCGACGTCACCGAACTCGAGGTTGACGAGCTTGTGCAGGTTGCCGCCGTCACCGTAGTCATGGATGCGCGGCTCGGGATGCGTGATCGCATCCTCGGCGTCCGTGATCGGGCGCAGCGATTCGTACCGCACGTCGATGAGATCGAGCGCGGCCGTCGCGATCTCCTCGCTCGCCGCGGCGATGCCCGCCACGGGGTCGCCCACGAACCGCACCTTGTCGATTGCCAAGGCGTGCTCGTCCTGGCTCACGGGCAGGATGCCGAACGGGATCGGCAGGTCCCTCCCCGTCAACACGGCCTTCACGCCGGGGAGCGCCTGGGCCTTCGATGTCTCGATGCCGGTGATGCGGGCGTGGGGATGCGGACTGCGGAGCAGCTTGGCGTATAGCATGCGCGGCAGGAACAGGTCGTCGGCGAACCGGGTGGCGCCGGTGACCTTGGCCGTCGCGTCCACCTTGCGGATCGCTTTGCCGACGACGCGAAGCTGCCCGTCGGACCGCCCGACCGCCGCCGGCTGCGTGACCGCCGCCTTCTTACCGGACGCCATACAGGCTCTCCGGTGCCGGCTTCGCATCCTCCCCCCGCAGGCGGGCCGCCGCCAGCTCCACCGCCTCGTAGATCTTGAGGTATCCCGTGCAGCGGCACAGGTTGCCCGACAGCGCCTGCTTGATCTCGTCGCGCGTGGGTCGCGCGGTCTCGCCGAGCAGCGCTTCGGCGGCGAGCAGGAAAGCGGGCGTACAGTACCCGCACTGCGCCGCGCCGAGCTCGGCAAACGCGTCCTGGAGCGGATGCAGCGACCCGCCCCCTGCCATCCCCTCGACGGTCTTCACGCGATGCCCCGCGCACGCCAGGCCGAGCACCAGACAGGAGAGCACGGGCTTCCCGTCCACGAGCACGGTGCAGGTGCCGCACTCGCCCAGCTCGCAGCCGTGCTTCGTGCCGGTGAGGCCCAGGTCTTCGCGCAGCACTTCGAGCAGCGTCTTGTGCGGCGCGAAGGCCACTTCGACCGGCTCGCTGTTGAGCTCGAACGCGAGCTTCACTTTAGCGTCGGGCATGAGTGGAAAGTAATCTTGATAACTGCCAGGAGCGAAGCCAGCTTTCGGGCCCAAAAAGGAGGAACGATGGAAGGATGGAAGGTGGCAATGTCAGCGGTCTTGCTTTGCACTGTTCCATCGTTCGCTCTGTCCGCTCAGGACTACCGCGCCCAAGCCCTGCGGATCCTCAAGACCGTCCCGCTGATCGACGGCCACAACGACATTCCGGATGCGATCCGCGAGCGGGGCGGGCTCGACTCGGTCGACTTCGCCGTGCTCCAGCCGAAGCTGATGACCGACATCCTGAAGCTCCGTGCCGGAGCGGTGGGTGGCCAATTCTGGGCCGCGTACGTGCCCGTCACGACGATGGATTCCGGGCCGCACCCGGCCGTGTACGCCCTCGAGCAGATCGATCTGATCAAGCGGCTGTGCGCCAGGTATCCTCGCGACCTCGCGATGGCCTACAGCGCGGCGGACGTCGAGCGCAACTTCACGGCCGGGAAGATCTCGTGCCTGATCGGCATCGAGGGTGGGCACGCCATCGAGAATTCCCTCGGCACGCTCCGGATGTTCGCGGCGCTCGGCGTCCGCTACATCACCCTCACGCACTGGCGGAGCCTCTCGTGGGCGACCGCGTCCACCGACACGGCGCGGCGTGGCCTCTCGGCGTTCGGCCGGGAGGTGGTGCATGAAATGAATCGACTCGGGGTCCTGGTGGATCTCTCGCACGTGAACGACGGCACGATGTCCGACGCGCTGCACACCGCACACGCCCCCGTCATGTTTTCACACTCGTCGGCGCGCGCCCTGACGCACCATGCGCGCGACGTGCCGGACTCGATTCTCCGCCTCGTGCCGGCGAACGGCGGCATCGTCATGGTGAATTTCAACCCCGGCTTCGTCTCGGAGGGGGTGCGGGTGTACGAGGACAGCCTCGAAGGCCGGGCACGGGCGCTCCGTGCCTCGGGCACCGATTCGACGGCGCTGCGCGACTCGTTGAAGGCGTGGCACGTGCGCGCCCCGAAGGCCAGGCTGCAACAGGTGGCGGACCATATCGACTACCTCCGGCGAGTGGTCGGCGTCGACCACGTGGGCTTGGGCTCCGACTTCGACGGCATCACCGAGGTGCCCGTGGGGCTCGAGGACGTGTCGAAGTTTCCGGATCTGATCGCGGAGCTGCTCAAGCGAGGCTGGACCGAACAGGACGTACGGAAGGTCGCGGGGACGAATGTCCTGCGGGTGCTACGGGACGCCGAACGGGTCGCAGCAGCGGGAAATGCAAAGGCTAGACGCACAGACGCGCAGCGGTAAAACGGTCGCGAGTGAGCACGTAGTTCTGCTCGCTCACATCTGTTCACCGCTGTGCGTCTGTGCGCCTAGCCTTTTGCCTGTCCTGCAACCTGTTTTCCTGCCGACTCGAATCCCTTTCTGGTCATCTCTCCCCACACCTGCCGGTGCTTCCACACCGTGAAGAAGGCCTTGAGCCGCCACCACACCGTCCGCTGGCGATACCCGAAGTTCTCGAGCGTGGCGTACAGGAGCAGGCGCGCCAGGTCGCCGACGCGGCCGTAGCGGCGGAAGCTGACTTCCTCGAGCACGACCGCCCACTGGGACAGAAGCATGCCGTAGCCCCACGCGACCAGGAGGAAGAGCAGCGCGAAGGCGACGTTGACGTGGCCGAGCGCGAGGCCTGCGATCGTGATCACGTACCCCAGGACCTCGATCAGCGGCGCCAGCGCCTCCCCGAAAGTAAAGAACGGCATCGCGATCAATCCGACCGGTCCGTACCGGGGGTTGAAAAGCATGCTTTTGTACAGCCACATCGCGGCGATGAGGCCCCGGTGCCAGCGCTCCCGTTGGCGCGACAGGATCCGGCCCGACTCCGGCACCTCCGTCCACGCCACGGGATCGGGAATGAACGGAATTTCGTACGGGACGCGCTTCTGCCGCAGATAGCGGTGCAGCCGCACCACCAGATCCAGGTCTTCCACGACGCTCGCCACACGGTAGCCGCCGATGGCGAGGAGGTACTCCTTGCGGAACAGGCCGAATGCGCCGGAGATCACCAAGCTGCCGCCCAGCCGGTTCCAGCCGAGCCGGCCGAACAGAAACGCCCGCAGATACTCGACGACCTGCACGCCGGGGAGAAAACGGCGCGGCACCCGGGCGTCGGTGACCCGGCCGTCGCTCACCGTGCAACCGTTCGCTACCCGGACCGTGCCCCCGACCGCCGCGATTTTGCTGCTGAGCAGGAACGGCCGCGTGAGGCGCAGCAGGGCGTCGGGCTCGATCAGGGTGTCCGCGTCCACGGCGATGACGAGCGGGAAGCGGCTCGCGTTGATGGCGGCGTTGAGTGAGTCGGCCTTTCCGCCGTTCTCCTTGTCGATCACGAGCAGCCGGGTGCGGGTGCGGGAGCGATACACGGCGCGCACCCGCTTGGTGGCGATCCCCTCAGGGTACGTGCGCGGCACCTCGTACAGCTCGAACGCGTGCCGCAGCCGCTCGAGCGTGTCGTCCTTGGAGCCGTCGTTGACCACGACGACCTCGAAGCTCCGGTACTCGAGCGTGAGGATCGCGGTGACGCTGGTCTCGATCGTCGCGCTCTCGTTGTGGGCGGGGACCAGGATCGTGATCGGCGGGAGCGCATCGCTCTGCATCAAACGCTGGAAGTCCTCGTCTTCGGCCAGCCGCGTCTGCTCCCAGATCTCCGGGATCGAGAGCACGAGCAGCAGCGCGTAGAACGAGTTGAGTCCGAGAAAGTACGCGAGGATGACGAGATCGGTGACCTGAATGACGTGGGTCACGCGGCGTACTCCGCCAGGGCCTGCGGAGAGAGCCCGAGGACCAGTCGCGCCATGTCGCGAGCTTCGGCGTGCGCGCTCACTTCCGCCTCGAGCAGCACGTTGCGCCCGGCGCCGCCGAACCGCGTGAGGGCGAGGCCCGCGCGCAGGCGCACCCACCACTCGACGTCACGCAGCGCGTCGCGCACCAGCGGGAGCGTCGCCGGGTCGGCGATCATGCCGAGCGAGCGGGTGGCCTGCGCGCGGATCGGCCAGGCCTCGTCCTGGACGAGGAAGCCGAGGGCGGCCACCGACTCGGCGTGCGGAAACCGGCCGAGCGCGCGGGCGACCTGGGTCCGGACCTCCGGATCGGCGTGCGTGGCGAGGGTCGTGAACGGCTCGCGCAGGACCGGCTCCTGCAGCCGCCCCGCGAACTCAATGATGCGGGGGAGCCTGGGATCGTTCAGGCGCCGGAACAGCTGCTGCAAGTGTCGCAGCACGGCCGGGCGCGCGCGCTTGAGCACGCTCGCGTAGTACGCTTGCACCGTGGGGCCCAAGAAGGGCAGCTGATCCAACGCCGCGGTTACGAGCACCGGACTGACCACTCGCTCGAGCGTCGTTGCGGCGGCGATCTGCACGGCGGGATGACGGTCGCGCAGCAGCCGCAGCACGCGCCCGATGTCGTGCGACGTCGCCGCCACCGAGAGGAAACGCGCGCTCTCGAGCCGTTTCCACCAGCGCGCCGAGCGGCTGTTTGCGCGCACCACGCGAGCCCACCACTGGTGCTCGAGCGCGTGCGACAGCTCCTGCCATCGCTCGCCCGCCACCCGGGCGGACCAAGTGACCAACGCGTCGATGGCGAGCGGCACGGGCAGGCGCGCCAGCCCTCGGAGGACGTCGGCCGCGCCGGCCTGGTTCAGCGTCCAGCGCTGCATCACGGCGTCCAGCGCGACCCGGCGGGGATGCACCTTGGCGCGCCGGCGCAGCCGGACCCAGCGATTCAGGATGATGAGGATAATCAGGGCGATCAGCAGCACGCCTTGGACGGCGGCCACGACGATCAGGAACTGACGGCTCGTCACCTCGCCACCCAGCGCTTGATCTTCTCCAGCGCCACCCGCAGACTGATCGGCTTTACCAGATAGTCGAGCGCCCCCGCTTCGAGGCCGCGCAGTTGCTCTTCCTCGGTTCCGTGCACGGTGGTGAAGACCACGCGGTAGGTGCCGGGGCGCTGGCGCTGCAGAGCGTCGAAGATCGAGTAGCCGTCGAGCGCCGGGAGGTCGACGTCCAGCAGCAGCAGCGGGTGCGTTCCCTGCACGTCGAGGGCGAGGAGCTCGCGCAGCGCTTCGCGCCCGTTGCGGTAGGCGGCGAAGCGGTAGCCGTGGGCGCGCAGCCCGTACTCGAGCAGCCCGGCGAGCGCCGCGTCGTCCTCCACGTAGATCACCTCGGGCACCTGGAGCGCGGCGACCGGCGGGGGCGTTGCCGGAGCAGGGGGCGCCGGCTTGGGCGGAGCAGGAGACGCCGGCGGGGGCGGCGGCTGACGTTCGGGCGGCCGTGCTGCGGGGGGTGCGGGTTTCGCCCGGGGGGCGGGGGCGGGGGACGGGGTGCGGAGAGGCGTGCCGACGCGTGGTAGAGGCGATGTGGGGGGGGGCCCACCGCCGCCGGCGTGCGGGCAACCGCCCCGCCGAGCAGTTCAGTGAGCCGCGCCACGAACCACCGGACCAGCGGAGCACGCTCCACCTCCGGGTCGTCGGGCCAGTCGGCCCAGTCCTTGGCCGTCGCTTCCATCCCCGCCGCCAGGCGCGACGCTTCCATGAAGCCGAACGAGCCGGCGGACCCGTGGATCTTGTGGGCGGCTCGGCGCAGTGTCTCGATCGCCCCGCGATCGTTCTTTGCGGCCGCGAGGCGCTCGGCGATCGTGGCAAGCGTCGCCAGCTCGGTGCGCATCCCCGCCAGATACTCCTCGAGCAGCCCCGGCGGCAGCTCGGGTGGCGTGGCCTGGCCGGTCATAGCTACCAAGATGGCGTCCTCGGGGCCGCTCCGCCACGATAGTAAGTTCCGTCCTATGGGCGATTCGGTCGCCGTCGGCCTGTGCTTCACCTGCCGCTGGATGCGGCCGGCCGGCAACCAGCGGGGCTCGATCTTCTTTCGCTGCGCCCGCGCCGACACTGATGCGCGGTTCGTGCGCTACCCGGCGCTCCCCGTGCTCACCTGCTCCGGCTACGAGGAAGCGATGGTGTTCGTCGTGCTGCTCCACTACACCGCGCCGCTCGACCGCGTCGACGCCGTGCGCGTCGACCACCTGCGGCACCTCGAGACGCACGCCGCGCGTGGCGTGTTCCACGCCTGGGCGCGGCGCGACCCGGCGACGGGCGGTGTGCTGATCGCGCGGGCCCCGGATCGCACCGCCCTGGAAGCCGTGGTCGCGGAGGATCCCTACGTGCGGGCCGGGGTCGCGCGCGCCGAGATCGTCGCCTTCGACCCGCAAAACGTGCGCGGGGCGCTCAAAACCTGAGGGCCTCTAAGCTCACGCTATTGCGCCCGGAGACCGCCCTCCCCACTTTGGTGCCGCGCCCGCCCGTACACTAGAGGGGTGTCCTCATGGCCCAGCCGCGCTTGGTGGAGCGTGCCAAGCTGTTCTTCTTCCGCAACTTCGAGCGGATTTTCGTCCTGCTCCTCGTGTTCGCGATCGTGGGGATCCACGCCCTCGTCGAGCAAAAATTCGCGTTCCTGAGCTTCTACTATCTGCCGATGATCCTCGCGGGGTTCTACGGCGGGCGCCGCTTCGCGGTGCTGGCGGGGTTGTTCGTCGTCGTGCTGGTGTTGTTCTACCAGTACGTGCAGGGACTGGACATGCTGCCTGGGTTTTACGGCGACGCGCTGCTGGCGCTCGCGCCCTGGGCGGGGTTCCTGATCCTCACGGGCTATGTGGTGGGCACGCTCGCCGAGCAGCGGGAGGCGCGCTTGGGGGACGTGAAGAACGCCTACCTCGCGACGCTCGAGCTGCTGACCTACCACATCGAGTCCACCGAGCGGAATCAGCAGGGGCACTCCAACCGCGTGGCGGACGTGGCCGTGGCGATCGGTCGGGAGCTCGACCTTCCCGAGGAGGACGTCGAGAATCTGCGGGTCGCGGCGCTGCTGCACGAGGTGGGCACGCGGGACCAGCGGCTGCTGCGGCTGCTGTCGCGCTCGGTGACGGACTCCACCGTGGCGGTGGCGCGCTGGATGCGCGGGGCCGCCGAGATCATCGGTGAGTACGGGCACTATTACGAGATCGTGGGCGAGGACTGGGACATCGAGTCCCTCCCGCTGCCGGTCACCGTGAAAATCCTCGCCGTCGCCGACGCGTTCGAGACGCTGCAGATGGCGACGCCCGTGCGCGTCGCCTTTCCCAAGTGGAGCGCGCTGGAAGAGGTGGAGAAGGGGGCGGGCAAAACCTTCGCGAAGGACGCGGTGCGCGCCTTGCGCACCGTCGCAGGCCGGCCCGAAGCGATGGGCAGCCTGCAGGAGTTGCGGGTCGTCTAGGCGCCGGTGGCGCCGTTCTTCCGTCCGGCCGCGAAGCCGCCGGCCACGCCGACCCCGAACGCCACCGCGGTCCCGACGGTCACCACCGGAAGGAGCGCGATCGGCAGCGCGACGGCCGTAGCCGCGAGTCCGATCAGGAGGGGTGCAGCCGGTTTCTGAGCGGCGTCGACGAACCGCAGCCGGCGCCGCACGAAATTCCGCGTGGTCACGAAGCCACCGCCCAGCGCGGCGGCGCCAATCAGCAGTCCGATCATCGTGGCTCCTTAGTGGTGATGCCGTACGCAAGTTGCGGGGTCAGGGTTTCGGGTGCAAATAACGGGACACGTGAACCCGTGCCTGCAACGGTTTCGGACACGTCAGAATCAGAGGAGTAATGATGCGAAAGATTGCTACCCTGGCGGCTGCCTTCCTGGCACTGCTATCCGTCTATCCGGCTACCCGTCTGTCTTGCCAGGCCCTCCACGTGCCGTATCAGACCTTCACGCTCCCCAACGGACTGCAGGTGTTGCTGCACGAGGACCACTCGGTACCGCTCGTATCGGTGAACCTGTGGTATCACGTCGGCTCTTCGGACGAGAAGCCGGGGCGCACCGGGTTCGCTCACCTGTTCGAGCACATCATGTTCATGGGCTCGCAACATGTGCCCACGGGCGAGTTCGATCGCTTGCTCGAGGCCGCGGGTGGCGACAACAACGGCTCGACCACAGAAGACCGCACCAATTATTACGAGGACGCGCCGAGCAACGCGCTGCCCTTGCCCTTGTGGCTCGACTCGGACCGCCTGGGGTTTCTGCTCCCCGAGATCACCGCGGAGAAAGTCGACCTGCAGCGCGGGGTCGTACAGAACGAGCGCCGTCAGAGCTACGAGAACCGGCCTTACGGGCTCGCGGAGGAGAACATTCTGCAGCGGTTGTATCCGCCGGACCATCCGTACCACTGGCCCGTGATCGGTTCGATGGCCGACCTGTCCGCGGCCACGCTCGAAGACGTGCGGGGTTTCTTCCGCACCTATTACACCCCTAACAACGCGACCCTCGCGATCGCGGGGGACATCACGCCGCGCGCCGCCCGGGAGCTCGTCGAGCGCTACTTCGCCGACATCCCGCGCGGGCCCACCGTGGCCCGCCCCACGCCGCCGGCCGTGCAGCTCGGCGCGGACGTGTATGCCACGCTCGAAGACCGCGTCCAGGTGCCTCGCGTGTACGACGCGTGGCACACGGTGAAAGGGTTCGCGGACGGCGACGCCACGCTCGACGTGCTCGCGAACGTGCTGGCGAGCGGACGGTCGTCGCGGCTCTACAAGCGGCTCGTGTACGAGCTGCAGATCGCGACGGACGTGGTCGCGTTCCAGGACGGCGGGCGCATCGACGGGAAGTTCGAGCTGTGGGCCACTGCCCGGCCGGGCCACGACCTCACCGAGCTCGAGCGCGTGATCGATGAGGAGGTCCGGAAGGTCGCCCAGGCGGGGCCGACGTCGCGCGAGGTCGAGCGGGCACAGAACAGCTTCGAGGCCCAGTTCCTCTCCCGCATGGAGCGGGTGGGAGGGTTCGGTGGCAAGGCCGACCAGCTGAACTTCTACAACTACTTCGTCGGCACGCCCGACTACTTCGAGAAGGACCTGGATCGTTATCGCAAGGTGACCGCGGCGGAGGTGCAGCAGGCGGCGCGGCGCTACCTGGTCGACGCCCATCGCGTGGTGCTGAGCGTAGTGCCGCAGGGGAAGCCGGAGCTCGGGGTGAAACAATGAGACCGGATAGGCGGATGGGCGGATGGGCGGATGGTTGCCGTGGCGCGCGGCTGGCAGCGGCGGCCTTAGGCTGCATGTTCGTTCTATCCGTCTATCCGTCGAGCCGCCTATCCGCCCAGCTCGACCGCACCAAACCGCCGGTGCTGCCTCCCCCGCCCGCTCTCAAGCTCCCGGTGGTGCAGACGGTCACCCTGCCTAACGAGCTCGAGCTCGCGGTGGTGGAGATGCACAAGGTGCCGGTGGTGGACGTCCAGATCGTGCTCGACGCGGGGGCGGCGCGGGAGCCCGCGGATCTGCCGGGGCTCGCCACCTTCACGGCGACGATGCTGCAGCAGGGGGCAGGCCGGCGTGGGGCGCTCGAAATCGCGGACGAGGCCGCGTTCCTGGGGGCGCAGCTCGGCACCGCCGCGAGCTACGACGCGGCCACGGTGTCGCTGCACGTCCCCAAACGGCGCCTCGAATCGGCACTCGACCTGCTGGCGGACGTGGTGCTGCGGCCGACGTTCGCCGACTCGGAAGTCACGCGGCAACGCGAGCTGCGACGCGCGCAGATCGCCCAGCTGGGCGACAATCCCGTGGCGATGGCGGGGATCGCGTTTCCAGCCATCGTGTACGGGCGCGCCCACCCCTACGGGCGCCCGTTGAACGGCACCGAGGCGTCCACGGCGTCGCTCAGCCGCGACCGCGTGGCGGAGTTCTACCGGGCCGCCTACCGGCCCAACGCCGCCCGTATCCTCGTCACGGGCGACGTGACGCTCGCCGAGGCGCGGCGCCTGCTCAGCGCGCGGTTTGGCGGGTGGGAGCGCGGCGCGGTGTCGCCGCTGCCGGAAGCGGCGGCACCGGCGCCGGCGGTGCGCACGGTGTACCTGGTGGACAAGCCGGGCGCGGCGCAGTCGGTGATCCGCATCGGGCACGTCGGGGTCGCGCGCGCGACGCCTGACTACTTCGCACTCCAGGTGCTGAACACGATCCTCGGGGGCGCGTTCACGTCGCGACTCAACCAGAACCTGCGCGAGACCCACGGCTACACCTACGGCGCGTTCTCGCAGTTCTCGGCGGGGCGGCTGGCGGGCCCGTTCGTGGCCAGCGCGTCGGTCGTAACCGCGAAGACCGACAGCTCGCTGATCGAGTTCCTGAAGGAGCTGCGCCGCATCCGGGACGAGCCCGTGCCTGACCCCGAGCTCGCCAAGGCGAAGGCGTACATCACGCTCGGCCTGCCGGCGGACTTCGAGACGACCGGCGCCGCGGCGGCGCGGTTCCGGGAGCTGCTGGTGTACGGCTTGCCGCTCGACTACTTCGCGCACTACGCCGAGCGCATCAACGCCGTGACGGCGGCGGACGTGCAGCGCGTCGCGCGGCAGCACATCGACCCCGACCACTTCGACATCATCGTCGTGGGAGACAAGAGCCAGATCGAAGCGGGAATCAAGGCCTTGAGCGAGGGCCCCATCGTGTACCGGGACCTGTGGGGGCAAGAGGTGAAGTAGCGGGGAAGGCCGATGAGGGACTCCGATCCCGTCGACAGCCTGCTGCTGATGCGCGTCGGGCTCTACTTCGGGCCGGCGTGCTTCATCCTCCTCACGGCGCTGTGGACCAAGCTGCTCGTCGAAGGGGCGATCTCGACCGGCGTCTTCGTCGTGCTGCTCGTAGCGAACGTCCCCATCACGCTGGCCGGCGTCAAGCTGATCTATCGTAGCATCAGTGGAAGCGCCACGTTCCTCGCCGACACACTGACGGCCGCGGGGAACATCCCGCCCCCGCCCTCCTATCCCAATCAGGACGTGTTGATCGCGCAGGGGAAGTACGCCGAGGCGGCCGACTACTTTCGCGACCATCTGCGGGTCGATCCCGCTGACTGCGACGCGCGGTTGCGGCTGGCGGAGCTGTGCGAGCGCTATCTCGCGGACCCCGGGGGCGCGGAGCAGCAGTATCTCGAGGCGCGCCGGGGCAGCGCGGACCCGCGGCGGCAATTCGCCGCGACGAATGCGTTGATCGATCTCTACCGGCGGACCGGCCGCCGCGACCGGCTCACAGTCGAGCTGGCGCGGTTCGCGGAGCGGTATCGAGGAACGCCGCACGGAGACGCGGCGGCGCGGGAGCTCAAGGAGCTGAAGGCCGAAGCGCGCGGCTGAGGCGCTACCAGCGCACCGCCGCACTCGCCCACGTGAATCCCGAGCCGAACGCCGTCAGGACCAGCAGGTCGCCCCGCTTGAGCCGCCCGTTGCACAGGGCCTCGTCCAGCGCGATCGGAATCGACGCGGCGGTAGTGTTGCCGTACTTCTGAATGTTCGTGCAGACCTGATCGTCCCGCAGGCCGATCGCCTTCTGCACCATCTCGATGATCCGCAGGTTCGCCTGGTGGGGGACGAGCAGCGTGATGTCCGCCGGCGCGAGGCCGTTCGCGGCGAGCGCCGCAGCGACGGACTGCGGCATCAGCAGCGACGCGGACTTGAACACTTCACGCCCATCCATGACGGCGCGGTGCTTTCCCTGGCGGATCAGCTCCTCACTGATGTAGGGGTCGTGCGCCAGTCCGGGCGCGTCGACCCACAGGTCCTCGGCGTGGCGCCCGTCGGCGAACAGGTGCGTGGAGAGCACGCCGCGAGCGGGGTCGTCGGTGGGACCGAGGATCGCGACCCCCGCTCCGTCGCCGAACAGCACGGCCGTGTCCCGGCCTCGGGTCGTGCGGTCCAGGCCTCGGGAGTGCACCTCGGCGCCCACCAACAAGATGCGACGGTACTGGCCGGTGCGGATCCAGGCGTCGGCGACGGAGAGGCCGTAGATGAACCCCGAGCACTGGTTGCGCACGTCGATCGCGGGGATGTCGGTGAGGCCGAGCTCGCGCTCGAGGAACACGCCGTTGCCCGGCTCGAAGTGGTCGGGGGTGCAGGTGCAGTACACGATGCAGTCGAGGTCGGCGGCTCGCATTCCCGCCTTGGCGAGCGCCTTGCGCGCCGCCTGAGTCGCGAGACTCGCGCCGGTCTCGCCGTCCGAGACCCAGTAGCGCGTCTTGATGCCGCTGCGCTGCACGATCCATTCGTCGGAGGTGTCCATCAGCTGCGCGAGATCGTCGTTGCTGACGACGCGTTCCGGGACGTGGAACGCCGTGGCGATGAACTCGGTGCGCGGCATCGCGGTTCCTTGCGGGCGGAAGGTGATCGGACAAGATTTCGCTCCCGGTCCGCCAAAGCAAGGGAGTCATGGATCTCGCAGTCACCCGCGAGCAATTCGACGCCGTGCGGGGCGCGCGGCACCTCCCCGACGTCCTGAAGAACGTGTTGACCGGCGCCCAGCGGGCGGGCGACGGGGGCGGCTACGTGCTGCACCTCACCTACGAAGAGGCGACGGCGCTGAACGAGCTGTGCGCCTGGAACGTCCACACCGATGCGAGCGGCACCGTGAGCCCCGAGTCACGCGTGTTCGACGACCTGGTGAAGGCCATCCTCACCCATCCGGACTACTAGCATGAAACGTCTGGTCTCGATCCTGGCGCTCACGTTTCCCCTTTCCCTTTTCCCCTTTCCCGGTCTCCCCGCCCAGAAGCGCGCAATCACGTTCGAGGACTTCATCGGGCTGAAGGCCGTGGGCGATCCGCAGCTCTCTCCCGACGGCCGGTGGGTCGCCTACGGCGTGACCGAATACTCGCTCAAGGACAACCGCGGGACGGGTCGCATCTGGCTCGCGGAGCTCGTGACCGGACAGACCCGCCGGCTCACCGAGGGCCCGGGCTCCGACCGGCAGCCGCGTTGGTCCCCCGACGGCACGACGCTCGCGTTCGTCTCCACCCGGCAGAACGGTCCGCAGCTGTGGGTGCTGTCGATCGCGGGTGGGGAAGCACGACGCGTGACGAGTCTGGCGGACGGCGTGTCCGATCCGGACTGGCTGCCCGACGGCAAGGGACTGATCGTGACGAGCGACATCAAGTGGCCCGCCGACCAGGAGATCGACCACCGCAACGGCGACTACCCGACCGACGCGCGCCTGTGGACGGGCCTGCTGTGGCGCCACTGGGACGATTGGCGCGCCGGGAAACGGCAACACCTGTTCCTCGTGACCCTGGCCGACGGTGGGCGTGCCAAGGACATCACCCCGGTCGATCACGACGTCCCCACCATCGCCACGGGCGGGGACGGCGACGTGGCGGTGGCTCCCGACGGCAAGGAGATCGCCTTCGCCATGCACGGTGACTCGACCGTGGCGGACAACACGAACGTCGACGTCTACCTGGCGGACCCCGACGGCGCCGGAACGCACGCGCTGACCACGAGCCGCGGCGCCGATAACACGCCGCGCTACTCGCCGGACGGGCGCTGGCTCGCGTATCTGTCGATGGAGCGGCCCGGGTTCGAGGCGGACCGGGTGCGGTTGGTGCTCGTCGGGCGGAAGGACGGAAAGACCCAAGCTGGAAACGTCGTCGAGGCGACCCAGGGATGGGCCCTCTCCGTAGGCTCCTACACGTGGTGTCCTGACTCGAGGTGCGTGTACGCCGTCGTGGAGGAGCGGGGGCGGGACAATCTGTACCGCATCGACGTTCCATCGTTCCATCGTTCCGTCGTGATCGGGAACTCAGGGGTCAACACGAATCCTAGCCTCGCGCCCGACGGGAAGACCCTGGTGTACCTGCACCAGAGCAACACGCAGCCCGCGGAAGTATGGGCCTCGGGCCGGCAGCTCACGCATCACACCGACTCAGGCGTCGCGGCGCTCGATCTCAAGCCGCTCGAGCCATACGGCTTCGTGGGCGCGCTGGGCGATTCGGTGTTCGGCTGGACCTTGAAGCCGCCGGGGTTCGACCCCGGCCGGCGGTATCCCCTCGTCTACCTGGTTCACGGGGGGCCGCAGGGCGCCTGGGACGACAACTGGCACGCGCGCTGGAACTACCAGATGTTCGCGGCGCGCGGCTACGTCGTCGCCGCGGTCAACTTCCACGGCTCGACCGGCTACGGGCAGAAGTTCACCGACGCCATTTCCCAACACTGGGGCGACTACCCGTTCGAAGACATGATGAAAGGCCTCGACGTGGTGGCGCGGCTCCCCTACGTCGATTCGACCCGCATGGGCGCAGCGGGC
The DNA here is from genome assembly GCA_003222135.1 of Gemmatimonadota bacterium. GTDB lineage: Bacteria > Gemmatimonadota > Gemmatimonadetes > Gemmatimonadales > GWC2-71-9 > 20CM-4-69-16. The sequence continues at coordinate 23,994 of QHUM01000041.1, forward strand.
GCGTCGTTCGGTGGCTACATGGTCTACTGGATCGCCGGCCATACCGACCGCTTCAAGGTGCTGGTCGATCACGACGGGGTGTTCAACCCCGTGAGCATGGCCGGGACGACCGAGGAGCTGTGGTTCGTGAATTGGGAGTTCGGCGGGACGCCGTACGGCAACCGGGCGCTGTACGAGAAGTGGTCGCCGCTCAACTTCGTGCAGAACTGGAAGACGCCGATGCTGATCGTCCACTCGCAGCTCGATTACCGAGTGGACTTGTCGGAGGGCTATCAGGCGTTCACGGCGCTCAAGGCGAGAGGCGTGCCGGCGAAGTTCCTGTACTTCCCGGACGAGGGCCACTGGGTGCTGAAGCCCCGCAACCGGCGCCTCTGGTGGAGCACGCTGCTCGATTGGCTCGACCAATACCTGAAGCCAGGGGCGACCACGACCGGAGCGCGCTAGTCACGATCTCGTCCAGACGTTGTTTTCTCGTCGCACATCCGGGAAATTCTGCCCCGGATCGATCTCGACCTTGACGACGTCCGCCGCGAACTTCCGCTCGTACAGGTAGTGATTCCCGAGCAGCCAGATCTCGACCGGAAGCCGAACATTCTCGACGCTGCCGTTGGCGAGCGTGATCCGCATGTCGACCGGCATCGGCAACCCGCCCGGGCTGGCCAGGAAGATCCGCGTGATCGGTCCACCCGAGTCCTGCCGCACCCGCACCGAGTCGAGCGCGAGATCCACGACGTCGGTACGGTAGAACCAACCGCGCCAGAACCACGATAGGTCCTCGCCCAGCGCATCGTCCATCGAGCGGAAGAAATCGGCCGGGGTCGGGTGCTTGTAGGCCCAGCGGCGGATGTACTCGCGGAACGCCGCGTCGAATCGCGTCGTGTCGTCGAGGAGCTGTTGGCGCAGCAGATAGAGACCGGCGGCCGGCTTGCCGTACTCGACGGACCCGAGCAGCGCCGGGGGCACGCGATCGGCGGCGAGGATCGGCGGCTGATCCCGCCCCGTGGCGGCGAACCGGGCCCACCCCGCCGCCGGCCCGCGGCCCAGCGGCACGGAGTCGTGGTAGAACGCCAGCCCGGAGTAGATGTTCATGAAGCTGTTGAACCCCTCGTCCATCCAGGCGTACAGCCGCTCGTTCGATCCCACGATCATCGGGAACCACTGGTGGCCGAGCTCGTGAGTCGTGACGCCGAACAGGTTGCGGTCGCCGGCGCGGTGCCCGCAGAACACGATCATCGGGTATTCCATGCCGCCCACGGGCCCGGCGACGTTGATCGCGGTCGGGTAGGGGTAGCGGAACCACTTCTCGGAGTAGTGCTTGATCGAATGGCGGGCGTACTCGGTGGAGCGCGTCCACCCGGCGTTCGCCTCGGGCGGGTACAACGACTGGATCAACACGCCGGCGTAGCCGCTCGCGTCCCAGATAAAGTTGGGCGCCGCCGCCCAGGCCACGTCCCGCACGTTCTTGGCGCTGTAATGCCAGGTGAGGGTCGGCCCGGCGCCGGCTGGCCGGGTGAACGCCTGTCCCGCCTCGGTCTTTGCGATCACCGCGACCGTCGTGTCCGACTTCGCTGCCTGGGCGAGCCGGGCGCGTTGCGGGCCGGTCAGCACCTCGAGCGGGTTCAGCAGCGTCCCGGTCGCCGCGACCACGAAGCTGCGCGGCACCGTGATGGCGACGTCGAAGTCGCCGTACTCGAGGTAGAACTCGCCCTGACCGAGATACTGCTCGGTGTTCCAGCCGCGCACGTCGTCGTACACAGCGAGCCGCGGATACCATTGCGCGATCTCGTACAGCCAGCCGCCGGGGAACTGCTCGCGGCCCATGCGGTCCGAGCCGTGCTCGGGGACTTCGAACGAGTACGCCAGCTCGAGCGTGGCGGCCTGGCCGGGAGGCAGCGGTCGATCGAGCTCCGCCCGCATCACCGTGCCGTTCACGCTGGTCGCGAGCGGCGCCCTACCCGACGCCTTCCCGAAGCGCTGCACCGCCCGGACGTATTGAATCGTGTAGCCGCCCTCGAACCCGCGACCCGCGAAGCGGGCGTCGGTCGGATTGACGCCCGCGCCCCGGCTCGACGCCCGGTAGATGTTCTGGTCGAGTTGCAGCCAGAGATAGGTCAGCGTGTCGGGCGAGTTGTTGACGTAGTGAATGGTCTCGCTGCCCGCGATCGTGTGGGTGGCGGTATCGAGCGACGCGCGGATCGTGTAGTCGGCGCGCTGCTGCCAGTAACGCGGGCCCGGCCGGCCCGAGCCCTCACGCAGCAGGGTCGGTGTCGGCAGCGCGAGCCGTCGAAACGGGGACGTGTCGCCCACCTGCGGCGGGAGCGGGGGCGGGGCGGCAGGAGCGGCTGGGGCGGGGGCCGGCTGCTGCAGGGCGACGACGACGAGGGCTGCGGTCAGCATCAGTGATCTTCCCCTTTCGCTTCCAGGAGGTAGCCGGCGGCGACTCCACCCACGACCAGCGACAGTCCGAGCCACCCGAGCCCGCTGAGTCGTTGGTTGAACAGTAACAGCGCGAGCAGGGTGCCGACGACCGGCTCGATCGTCGCAGCGACCGCTGCCGGCGCGACCTCGATCCGCCGGACCGCCGCGAAGAACAGGAAATTCGCGGCGAGCACCGCCCCCGCGGTCAGGCCCGCCACGCCGCGCCAGGCCGCAGTCGAGGGCGGCGGCGCCGGGGGATGCCCCGCCACCGTCAGCACGATGCCCATGATGACGATGGCCCCCAACGCCTCGAGGAACAGCACTCGGACGGCACCGTAGCGCGGCACCGCGAACCGGGCCAGCAGCGTGGTGCCGGCGTAGCTCAGCGCGGACAACAGACCACCCGCGATGCCCGCGCCGATCCCCAGGCGGGCGGCCTCCGCCCCCGCGTTGCTGCCGCCGGTGACGGTGAGGGCGACCCCCGCCATCACGAGCAGCGCGAGCAGCACGCGCGTGACGGTGAGCGCTTCCTTCAGGAGTACGCGGGCCAGGACGGCGACGATCAGGGGCGCGGTGTACAGCAACGCGGCGGCGCCGGCCACGCCGGCTCCCGCGATGGCGAACTGGTAGGCGACCTCGAACAGCGCGACGAGGAATCCACCACCCGCGCCGACCAGCAGCCAGCCGCGCGCGTCCACGCGGAACAGCGCGCGGTGGAAGACGAGGCCCCAGAGCGCGAGGCACACGGTGCCCAGGAGCACGCGCCAGAACCCGATGCTCGTCGCCGGCATGAGGCGGTACAGGCCGGTGGACAGGGGGCCGGTCGTGCCCCACGTTGCGCCCGCCGCGAGCGCGAAGAGGTAGCCGGCGAGACGTGGAGCGCGGGAGCTGGAGGGCGTGGAGGGGGCCGCCGCGGTCACACCAGCTCGCCCCGCAGCACCGTCACCGCCTGTCCGCCGAGCCCGACCCGATCACCCGCCACGCGCACCCGGAGGACGCCGCCGCGGGGCGACGCCTGGAACGCCGTCATCTCGGACCGCCGGAGGCGCTCGCTCCAGAACGGCGTGAGCGCGCAGTGGGCGGATCCCGTGACGGGGTCCTCGTCGATACCGACCCGCGGTGCGAAGAAGCGCGACACGAAATCGTAGCCCGGCGTCTCCGCCCGGCTCGTGACGATGACGCCGCGCGCCTCCACCCGCCTCAATGCGCTGAAGTCGGGCTCGAGTGAGCGCACGGTCGCTTCCGAGTCGAGCTCGACCAGGTAGTCGAACTTGCTGCGACCGCACCAGCGCGCGGTCACGCCGAGCGCCTTGGCGAGCCCGGCGGGTGGCGGTGCGGGGGCCGCGGGCGTGGCCGGGAAGTCGAGCTCGATCCAGTCGCCGCGCCGCTCGGCCGTGAGCAGGCCGCTCTGGGTGTGGAAGCGGGCCGGCGCCCCGGCGGCGAGGTGCCCGTCTTCCCACAGGACGTGCGCGCTCGCGAGAGTGGCGTGCCCGCACAGCGCCACCTCCTCGGCGGGAGTGAACCAGCGCAGCCGGTAGCCGGTGTTTTCGGCGAGCAGAAACGCCGTTTCGGAGAGATTCATCTCGCGGGCGACGTCTTGCATCCAGCGCTCGTCGCGCGGAGCCGGCAGCACGCACACCGCCGCGGGATTGCCGGCGAAGGGCGTGCTCGTGAAGGCGTCGACCTGGACGATCGTCAGGCCCATGCGCCGTTAATCTACCCGCTCAGGCGGAACGTTGTCTTCCCGTGAAAGAAGCTGTGAGGGGGTTCAGCCCGTCGGTGGTCGTGACGCCGGGCATGGGGTCGCCTTCAGGAGGGCCGCGTGCTCGTGCACGGCGCGGCGCGCGCGAGCGCGAGCCAGATTCCAGTTCCGCCAGCCGTCCGCGGCGGGTTGCTTCCCCCCGTTCCCTTCGGGCGTCCAGCGTGCCAGCAGCGCCGCCGCCGCCCGGCACTTGTCCTGATCGCCGAGGCGGGCGAATGCCGCGAGCAGGTCGGGCACGGCGTCGGCGCCCAGCGAGGTTGCGTACACCGCATCGAAGGGACGTTGGACCGCCGGGCGGGCGAGATTGGTCCGGACGATGAGGGCGTCGGGGTTGAGCAGGTGCAATCCGCCGAGCACCGCGAATCCCTGGACGAGTGCGCCGAAGGCGAAGCGGCGCCAGTGCCCGCGCAGCACGGTCACCGCGAACCATGCGAACGCCCCCGCCAGGTAGATCATGAAGGCGGTGGCGTAGAGGCGGGTCTCGGACAGTCCGAACTCCGCGACGTAGAGCCGCATCCGCTGGAGCGCGGACGCCATGACGACGCCCAGCAGGGCGAGCAGCAGCCCCGACAGCTGGCGCAGCGTGCGCTGGTGCTCGCGCGACGCGTCGCGCAGCAGCCGCTCCGCGCCGAGCAGGAAGGGGAGCACCAGGCCGCTGGCGGCGACGAGCTCGAAGAACCCCCGCCGCGCGTATTCGGCGTACGTCAGGTCGGTGGCGCTCTGCACCAGCTCGGCGCCGCCGAAGAAGTAACGGAGCTGGATGACGACAAAGACGAGAAACAGCAGATTGACGAGACCCAGCGCGGTGCCGACCGGGACGATCCCGAGAGACAACGCCTGAGCGTCCGCTGCGGGAGGCGGCGCCCTACGGATCAGCGCCCCCCAGAAGTAGCCGGCGGTGAGGGCCGTCCAGAGTGCGGTGAGCGCGAGGTGTGACGCGACGGCGCTAAAGTCGACGTGCAGGGCGGTCGCGACCACGTTGCGGAATACCGGGTCGGCGGCGGCGAACAGGCCGCCGAACGCGAGCAGCACCGGGAAGGCGAGCAGCGCGCCGCCGATGGCGCCGCGCGCGTGTCGGAGGGCGCCACCGGTCGGCAGCTCGCTCCACCGGATGTCTCTGGCCATGAGTGGCCAGACGCCGAACCACGCGCTCAAGGCGGCGACGACTCCGCTACGCACGTACTCCCAGGCGTCGCGGCCGCGCAGCGCGACGCCGCGCAGGCTGAGACCGGCCAGCGCGAGCAGGATCGCGAGCCCCATCGCATCGAGCGCGCGGAGCGCGCCAGAGTCGCGGATCGCAAAGTTCGAGCCCAGCAGCACGGCGGCCATCGCGAGCCAAGGCGCGTCGCGCCCGACGGCGATCCGGCGGCGATGCACCAGCCACGCGGCCGCCGCCGCAAGCGCCACAGTACAGAGGAACGCGTTCAGCCCCCACGGTGTCGCGCGCAGCAGCGCGTCGCCCGCGATCCCCAGGACGACGCCCGTAGCCAAGACCTCCATGCCGAGCCTCGTTCGCTCGGTGAGCGCGCTCATCCCGCGGCCGCTTCCGGCAGCCCGCCGAACCGCCGCTGGCGCGCGTGGAAGGCGCGCAGCGCGTCCGCCAGGTCGGCCGCCGCGAAGTCGGGCCACATGATCTCGGTAAAGTACAGCTCCGCATAGGCGCATTCCCACAGCAGAAAGTCCGAGAGGCGCTGCTCACCGCCCGTGCGGATCAGCAGGTCCACGTCCGGGAGGATGTGGCGGTCCGCGATCGCCGCGCGCGCCGAGTAGTCGACGGCGAGCCGGAGCCGGAGCCGCGTGCCGGCGGCGGTGGCGTGCTCGGCGGCGCGGACCGCGGCGACGAGCGGAGCCGGGAGCCGGTCGCGCCGCCCGACCACCTCGAGGCGGACGCCGTTTTCGATCAGCTGCGGGGTCTCGGTGCGCAGATGGCGGGCGAACAGGCGCATCAGCGTCGCCACCTCGCTCGCCGGGCGCTTCCAGTTGTCGGCGGAGAAGGCGAACAGCGTCAGGGCGGTTACGCCCTGATCGGGAGCGGCTTCGACGATTCGGCGGACCGCGTCGGCTTCGCTCAGCCCTGACGTGTCGCGCGGATCAGGGCTTCCATGTGGTCGAGATAGCGCTCCAAGGCGCGGCGGCCCGCGGCCGTCAGCCGGTACTCGGTCTTGGGGATGCGGCCGGCGAACGACTTGCTGCACGTGATGTACTGCGCCTCCTCCAGCTTGCGGGCGTGCACGCTCAAGTTGCCGTCGGTCGTCTTGAGGAGCCCCTTCAGCTCGTTGAAGGTCAACGCGTCGTTCACCGCCAGCGCGCTCACGATGCCGAGACGCACGCGCTCGTGGATCAGCCGGTCGAGGTCGGCCGCGCGCAGCGCGCGCTCGCCGCGCGGCGGCGCCGCCACCGCGTCCGTCTTCCGTACCGCTCCCGATTTAGCCACCGTACCTCCGTGCGATGATGCCACCGAACACGATGTGCAGGCCGCCGAATCCGGCGGCCAGGCACCAGTTTCCCCAGGCCGAGGGCCCGAGCAGCGCGAGGGCGCCGACGATCATGAAGCACAGCCCCATCACGGGCACGACCCGCACCGAGAAGGCGCCGCCCGTCACGAACCCGGTGCCGTACAGCAGCAGCCAGGTCCCGGGCAGCGCGTGCCACAGGCCGGCGCGGTACAGCACCACCGTCAACAAGCCCCCCACGGCCATCGGCGTGAGGAAGCTCAGCCAGAAGCGCCGGCCGGGCCCCGAGAGAATCGGGTCGTCCACCGCGTAGGCCTTGCGCACCATCGTCCAGCCGCCGATGGCGAGCGCCACGATCGCCGCGCCCAGCCAGGTCGCCAGCCACAGCTCGGGGGTACGCTGGCGGGCGGCGACCAGCGCCGCGGCGAGCGCGGTGGTCCCGACCGCGATCTGGCCCCACCCCGGCACCGCCGTGAACGACCCCGCACGCTCCATCGTCTGGCGGATGTAGCGCAGGTTGTCGAGCGCGCGGTCGTGCAGGGGACGGGGCGACGCCATGGCCCTCAGAATAGCCGCAGCCCCAGCTGTTGTCAAGTACTTTGTAGTATAAAGTAACTAGGCTTCCCCCGTCCCAATCGAGGCCCCGCCGTGCGCGTCTACATCTCCGTCGACATGGAAGGCGTCGCGGGTGTCGTCCACGAATCCCAGACCGATCCGACCGATCCGGCCCACGCCGCCGAGTACGGCCGCTTCCGGCGGCTGATGACGGCGGAAGCCAACGCGGCGATCGAGGGGGCGCTCGCCGCCGGAGCGAGCAAGGTCCTCGTGAACGACAGCCACTGGTTCATGCGCAACCTGCTCGCCGAAGAGCTGCATCAGGCGGCGGAGCTGCTGTCGGGCGATCCCAAGCCGCGCTCCATGATGGAGGGCATCGACGACGCGGGCGGCTTCGATGCGGCGCTGTTCATCGGATACCACGCCCGGGCCGGCACGCGCCACGCGGTCCTCGACCACACCTACGCCGACCGCGTCCACGAAGTGCGGTTGAACGGCCGCCCGGTCGGCGAGCTCGGCATCAATGCCGCGCTCGCCGGGGTCTCCCGAGTGCCGGTGGCCCTGGTGAGCGGCGACTCGAGCGTCGCCGCCGAGGCGAAAGCGCTGCTCGGGGACGCCGTCGCAACGGTGGTAGTCAAGGAGGCGGTGAGTCGCCACGCGGCCCGGAGCGTCGCGCCGGCGGTCGCGTGCCGCATGATCCGCGAGGGTGTGAGCGCGGCGCTCAAACAGAAACACGCGCCCTTCGTGCTCCCTCCACCGATCACCGTGGAGGTGGAGTTCGCCCTGACGATCCACGCCGACATGGCGGAGCTGTGTCCCGGCGCCACGCGCACCGCCGGCCGCACGGTGGCCTTCACCCACCAGGATTACCGCGAAGTCTTCCGCGGCTGGCGCGCGATGCTCAACTTGTCGGCGGTGGTGTAGCGCGGTCAGCGGACGTCAGCGGAGTTCCGGCATCACGCCGCAACGATACCGAATCGGCCGGTATCGTGTCGCGCCGTTTCCGCGTACAATTCCACCGCTCCCATGCGCGGTTTGACTGCGGCGGACGTCACCGAGCTGGCTCCCACCGCGGACGAGCGTGTGTGCTTCAGCCCTCGGGTCGCCGCACCTTGAACAGCTCGAGCGAGCGCGCGAGGATCCCGATCCCCGCCGAGTCACCCGCCCGCCGCGGCACGGCGCGATAGATGAGGATCACGAGAATCCAGGTGATCCAGCTCGACCGCTCGCTCCATGAGAGGCTGCGGAGCATGAGCCAGGGTTGAGTGTATGGGGCCGTCCATGCTTCCCAGTCACCCTGGGCGAGGGCGGTCGACCGCGCGATCACGTGATTTGCCCTGTACCCGTGCGCGCTGGGGCTCGAGAGATTCCAAACGCAGGTGACTTTGCCCCACCCGTGGTTGTCGCTTGCGCCGACGACGAGGAGGTCGTGCTGCGCGGCGAGCTGCAGCACCTGGGCGCGCAGGGAGGCGGGGAACCCGATCGCCCGGGGGGCGCAGTTCACGACCTCGAAGCCATCGACACCGGCGGCCACGAAATCGTTGAGGTCGCCCCAGTGATGTTCCCAGTACTCGGGGAGCGACGCGAGCCCGAGCGCCCCCTGGCGGTGCAGCTCGGCGAACAGCCCGAGCATCGCGCGCGTGTCCCGGTTGTAGACGCCGCGGTCGATGGGGGCGACGGCACCGAGCGCTACGACGTGCTGGGCGTACACGCTCCACTCGACGCCCGGGAGCAGGCGGATCGGTTCGTCCACGGGCTGATTGAAGATGACGTTGTGGTCCGTGACGTAGGACGCCTGGAACCCCTGCGCGGCGTGCCAGACGCCAAGGTCTTCGGCCCGCCACCCGGGGCGACCGTCATGAGACGCGGCGGTGTGGGCGTGATAGTCGATCACGGTGACGGAGGGGTCGGAGGTCGCGAGCCACGGCACGGGCCGCGGGAGCAGCACCGCCGCGACGCCCAACAGCACGATCGTGAGCGGCCCCAGGAGCGCGCGGCGGATCCGCTGCCCGAGGGTGCCTCGGCGCAGCGCGCCCCACAGCGCGAGCGCGAGGACCCAACCTACGAGGAGCGCTTTGGCGCGTTGCACGCTCAGAAATGTCAGGGTGTCGAGCACGTTCGACAGGGGGGAGAGCACCGTGTAGGCGATCGGCCGCACCAGATCGGCGCCGGCCGGCACCGTGCCCGTCACGGCGTCCACGAGCCCCGGCAACGGCTGCAGGGCCGAGCCGAGCAACAACGCGAGCAGAGCGAGTGCGATCGGGTGGCGGCGCACGAGATTCACTCGTACAATCTTGGTGATGCGAGCGATGGACGCCACGGTCCTCATCTTCGCCGTCGTCGGGCTCGCGTGCCGGCGGCCGGCGCGGGCCCGGACGCCGCCCGCCGATGCGGGCACGGTCGTGACGGTCTACGTGACCCCCCAGGCCATCGATCGGCTGATGGGCCGGTTGACGAGCGTCGCGGCCAGCCACGAGTGGGCGCTCTCGTTGCGGACCGACAGCGCGGCGGTCGCCGAGGCGGACCTCGTGGTCGCCGACAGCGCCGGCGTGCTCGTCGCACGTCTCAGGTCGGGGTCTCTGGCGGCGGCGCAGGCGCGGCAACTGGCGGACGCGGTGTTCAAGTGAGCGACTTCGCCGGCATTCCGGACGTCGTGCTCGGACCGCTTGCGGGGCGTCCGGAGGCCGACTGGTACAGGGCGCCGCCGGGGAAATGGAGCCCGGCGCAGATCGTGCACCATCTCGCGATCTCGCTCGAGCTCAGCGGGCGCACGTTCGAGGCGCGTCGCGGCAAGCCCCCGATGCAGCGGCGACGCCGCACACCGCGTGAGCGGCTCGCCTATCTCCTCGCCTTGCAGCTCGGGTGGATGCCGACGGGGCGCGAGGCTCCTTCGGCAACGCGACCCGCCGAGCGGCCGGACGCGCGCGCGGTGGAACGGCAGTTCCGCGACGGCGTGGCCCGCTTCCTGTCACTCGAGCGGGAGCTGCTTCCGGCGCGCCGTCACGACCTCTTCGTCAAGAACCCGGCCTTCGGGGATCTGACGCTTCCGGAGTGGCTGCGCTTTCACGTTCGCCACTGCGTGCATCACGCGAAACAAATCCGCGCGCGCCTCGCGTCATGAGTCGGAAGAAGCGGAAGCTCACGGTCCGCGTCCCGAACCCGCGCGCCCCCGTCAAAGAGCGGCTGAAGACGCCGTCGCACAAAGTGCACCGGCACGCCAAGCAGTATCGACGGCGCGACAAGCATCAGCGCCCACTCACGGAAGGGGAGTAGCCCCGGCCGGCGGTTCGCAACACCACGCAACACGACTGCGGCTGCGGGTCCAGCACGGCCCGCATGCCTCGCGCCTGCACGCCCTCGAGCACGCCCTGGAGCAACGCGAGGTTCATCCCGCACACGAGCGCCCGGGATTGGTTCGCGAGGGCCGCGAACGGGCAGTTCGCGAGATGCACGGAGCCGTTGCTCCGGGCGGGCTCGAAGCCGCACCACTCCAGCACGGCGAGCAGGCGAGCCAGCCGGCCGCGCGCCGTCGCGGCGCCGCGCCGCCCGCGGCGCGCGTCCGCTCCCAGGCCGCGCCCCACGGCGCGGGCGGCGCGGCGCAGTGCCCGCAGGGCGGCGGGTGCTCTCGCCTCGGTAAGCGCCTGCGCCAGCATGCGTCCGGCCAGCTCGTAGCGCCGCCGCGGGAGCGTCAGGTCGAGTTGCTGTGCGGACCGGCGGTACAGCTTGGCGGGCCGGCCGGCGCCCGGCCCGCGTCGGCCGGTCAGGCGACGGTAGGACGTTTCGAGCAGACCCTGCCGGACCAACTTGTCGAGGTGGAAAGCGGCGAGGGCGCGCGAGATGCGCAGCGCTCGCGCCGCTTCGTCCCGGCCCACTTCGCGGCGCCGGCCGGCGACGTAGCAATAAAGACCCCTCCGGACCGGTTCGTCCAGCGACGCGATGGCCGCGATCTGGCGCTCGAGCTCGGATCGATGCACGGGACAAATCTACCAATCTGATGCTTGTAATCACAGCGTATATTGCCGTTAGACAGGGAGCCTGGAAGAGGAATGCGGCACTACACGTATGTGATCGTCGGTGGCGGCATGACGGCGGACGCCGCGGTCGAGGGGATCCGGGTGGCCGATTCCGCCGGCCCGCTCGCGGTGATCGGCGCCGAGCCGCACCCTCCGTACAACCGCCCGCCGCTCTCGAAGGGTCTGTGGAAGGGAGACCCCGAGGACGGCATCTGGCGCAAGGCGGCGACGATCGGCGCGGAGTTGCACCTCGGCCGCCGCGTGATCGGCATCGATCTGCGGGCGCGGAGCGTCACTGACGACCGGGGCGCGGAGTACGGCTTCAAGAAGCTGCTGCTCGCCACCGGGGGTGCGCCGCGCCGCCTGCCGCTCCAATCGGACCAGGTGATCTACTTCCGCACGCTGGACGACTATCGCCGCCTGCGCGGCCTCGCCGAGCAGCCGCTCCGCTTCACCGTGGTGGGCGGCGGGTTCATCGGGAGCGAGGTCGCGGCGGCGCTACGCCTGCAGGGCCGGGACGTGGCGATGCTGGTGCCCGAGGCGGGGTTGGGCGCGCGTGTCTTTGCTGCGGATCTGTCGCGCTTCCTCGTCGACTACTATCGCGAAAAGGGCGTCGAGTTGCGCACGGGCGAAGGGATGGTCGGGCTGGAGTCGCGCGGCGGCAAGTGCGTCGTGCGCACCACGACGCGAGCCGAGGTCACCGGCGATATCGTGGTGGCCGGGCTGGGCATCCAGCCGAGCGTCGAGCTCGCGGAGCAGGCGGGGCTGCTGGTGGAGAACGGCATCGTCGTCGACGAGTTCTGCCGCACCAGCCATCCGGACGTGTACGCCGCGGGGGACGTCGCGAGCTTCCCCAATCCCGCCCTCGGCGCCCGCCTCCGGGTGGAGCACGAAGACAACGCCAACACCATGGGCAAGATCGCCGGGCAGAACATGGCGGGCCGAGCGACGCCCTATACGCACCTGCCGTTCTTCTACTCGGACCTGTTCGAGCTCGGCTACGAAGCGGTGGGGGAGCTCGACTCGCGTCTCGAAGCCGTGGCCGACTGGAAGACCCCGTTCCGTGAGGGCGTGGTCTACTACCTGAACGCGGGACGGGTGCGCGGGGTGCTCCTGTGGAACACTTGGGGCCAGGTAGACCACGCCCGTGCGCTCATCGCCCAGCCCGGACCGTTCCGCCCCGCCGACCTGAAGGGCCGTCTCCCCGCCTGACCCAGCCGGTCGCGCGCCGGCATCCAGTTGCCCGCTTCGCGGCGTCTCTATTTAACAACTCTACGCTTCTTATAGAGATCGGTCCCTCCCCACGCAAGCGAGGTGCGTATGAGGCAGCGCTGGCTCCTGGCGACCGTACTGGTCGCGGTCGTGGCCTGCACCGCGTCCCCGACGAGCTCCCCGATCGAGCGCACGCTGTTCGACGGGCAGCACATCTTCCGGTTCGACACCTTCGGCGACGAGGCGTTCTGGACCGATACGCTCAAGATGCACCAGGTGGTGCAGGGCATCAGCCCCAAGACGGCGCTCGGCGTCGGCCTCAAGGTGGACGTAGACGCGCTGCCCGCTGCGCTCGTGTCGCAGCTCAAGGCGGGGCAGGTCAATCTCGACGACCCGGCTACCACCGTCGCCCTGCTCGCGCTGAACGCCGTCGTCGGCGTGCAGGCCAGCGTCGATGCCACCAACAGGATTACGCGCTTCGGCGTCACGTGCGCCCTGTGCCACGCCACCGTGGACAACTCGCTCGCTCCCGGGATTGGCCGGCGGCTCGACGGCTGGCCGAATCGCGATCTCAACCCGGGGCTGATCCTGTCGCTCTCACCGGCGTTGCAGGCGCCCGCTGTGCACGCCGTGCTCACATCGTGGGGTCCCGGCAAGTACGACGCGCACTGGAACCACGACAACCAGAACGGGCCCGTGCTCATCCCCCCCGCGTACGGCCTGGCCGGCGTGAACCTCGAGACGTACACGGGGGAGGGCGGCATTCCCTACTGGAACGCCTACGTCGCCGTGACGCAGATGCACGGGCATGGGACCTTCGTGGATCCGCGTACGGGCGACGCGGTTCGCTACAACCCGGATCTCGTGACGCCCAAGCTGCCGGCGCTGCAGCAGTACGAGCTGAGTCTCACGACGCCACCGGCGCCCGCCGACAACTTCGACGCGGCGGCCGCGGCCCGGGGACAGACGGTGTTCTTCGGTGCGGGGACGTGCGCCAACTGTCACGTCCCACCTCAATACAGCGACGGCGGATTCGGCCTGCACAATCCCGCCGAGGTCTGCGCCGATGGAGGGCTGGCGACGCGGGGCACCACGGGGAAATACCGGACGACGCCGCTGCGTGCGCTGTCGCTGCATCCGCCCTACTACCACGACGGCAGCCTCGCCACACTCGCCGACGTCGTGACGCACTACAACACCTGCCTGAACCTCGGGCTCAACAGTACGCAGCAGGCGGATCTGGTGCAGTTCCTGAAGTCGCTGTGAGATGCCGGATTGACGCTCGTCATGGCGCCCGCGCGCCGGATCGCGTCTAGATCCCCCCGAACCACGGATAGCCCTGGTCCTCCCAGTAGCCACCCGGGCGCTTGTCCGTGAACGTCAGCGAGACCAGGTACTTCGTCATCTTGTAGCCCAGCTTGGTGGGCGCGTAGAGCCGCAGCGGCGCCCCGTGCGCCGGCGGCAGCGGGTGGTCGTTCAAGCCGTACGCGAGAATCGTCTGCGGGTGCAGCGCGCTCGCCATGTCCCAGCCGTTCGAGTAGTCGGAGTCGAACGAGACGAAGCGGATGTAGCGCGCCGCGTCGAGCGGCTGGCAGCGCCGCACGACCGCCGACACAGGCACGCCGTGCCACGTCGCGATCGCCGACCACCCTTCGACACAGTGATGCTTCACCGTGTAGGTGACCCGCGGCATCCCCATCAAATCATCGAGCGAGAGGTCGAGGGGCTGCCGCACGAGGCCGTCCACCCGCAGTCGCCAGGCGCTCGGCGTCGCCAGCGTCGGCAGGCTGTTCGAGATGAAGTAGCCCGGCAGCATGGCGCTCCGCTCGGCCGCAGTGTAGGTCCGCGCCAGTCGCGTGGGTGCGAAAAGAATCTTCTCGCCGACCCAGTCGTTCAGCCGGCTGATGTCGAGCAGCCGCGGGCGAAGTGCGTTGCCGCCGTCCCACCCGCACGCCGCGACGAGCGATGCGGCGCCGCCGGCCACGCCGAGCCTCACGAACGCCCGCCGATCCAGTCCCGACGTCCGGTTCTCAGTCATGGCTCGGAAATCTCCCCCGGTAGCGGCCCGTGAGCATCGCCCGGAATGAGGCGGGATCCACGGCGAAAACGAGGATCACGTGGGTGATCGTGAAGGCGACGAAGATCCACACGATCCAGAAGTGCCAGTAGCGCGTCGCCTGGAAGCCGCCGAACAGCGCCGTGAGCCAGGAGAGTTGCACCGGCTTGTAGATAGCCAGCCCGGTCAGAACCGCGAGTGCGCCGAGGAGGTAGATGCTCGTATAGGCGAGCTTCTGGAGCGGGTTGTGTTTGCCCTGTGGCGGGTGGTCCGGACGGAGCCGGAGATAGTACTTCGTCATGTCGATCGCGCCGCGCACGTCGCGTGGGCGGAACAACAGCGCGCGCCACTCGCCGCTCTTCACGAGATAGCCGAGGTAGAGCAGGCCGACGGTCACGAGGGGCCACATCAGGGCGAAATGCCAGTTCAACGCGCCCGCGAGCCAGCCGCCGAGGCGGCTCCAGTGAGGGAACTGCGCCCCGTCGAACGGGCTCGGGAAGAGGGGGCCACCGCGGTTCCCGAACCGGGCATACGCCTCGTAGATCTGCAGCCCGCTCGCGATCATCCCGCTGACCAGGACCAGGGTCGCCCAGTGGGTAAGCCGCACGATCCAGTGGTGGCGGCGCACCGGGGCGCGCGCAGTGGAGGGCGCCGTGTGCGCGGTGGGGGCCGGGCCGTCGCTCATCGCTCGAATATATTCCACGCCATGAAGTACGTCATGTTGCTCGGACTTGGATGGGTCTCGGCATGCCAGGGGCGTGGGGGCATGCGGACAGCGCACCCGGCCGATTCCGTCGATCTGGCCGGGTTCGTGCCGCGGGACTCGAGCGACAGCGCGCTGCTCGTCCCCCAGGTGATCGCGGAGCCGAGCGTGGTGCTGTTTTGGCTGCGCGCGGCCGACACCTTGGGCGCCGACGACCGGGCGCAGGCGTTCGACGACCTCAAGGACTATACCGAGCAGGTCGCCGCGGCGCTCCAGGCGAACGGGATCCGGTTGCTCGCGACCCACGCCGACACGGTGTACGTGGCGCTCCCGAACCGGGAGCTCCGTCCCATCCTCCTATCCGGCCTCGACTATCCGTTCGGATATCTCTTCATCGATCCGGGCGGTCCTGAGCGCATCCTCACGGGCGTGTACGCCAGCGACGACTTGATGGACGAGCTGCGCGCCTACTTCGACATCTCGGACGACTCCACCGCGGTGCGGCCGCGGATTACCACCTGAGCGCCGGTCGGTCCTCCACGCCCGATCTGATCCTCGCCGGTGGCGACGTGCTGCTGCACGAAAGCGGCTGGCGAGTCACGCGGGCGAACGTCGTCGTCTCCGGCGGACGCATCGCTGCGGTCGAGAGGCCGGGGAAAAGGCCGGGGAAGGGGGAAGAGGGAAGGGAGAAGCACCGCGCTCTTCAGGTTCGCGATTGCACGGGTTGTCTCGTCATCCCCGGTCTCATCCAGGCGCATATCCATCTCTGCCAGACGCTGTTTCGCGGGCTCGCGGACGATCTACGGCTCGAGCAGTGGCTCAGCCGGCGCATCTGGCCGCTCGAGGCGGCGCACACCGAGGAGACAGTGTACTGGTCCGCGATGCTGGGTGGCGCCGAGCTGCTGCTGGGCGGCACGACGGCGATCCTCGACATGGAAACGGTGCATCACACGCAGGCCGCGTTCCGGGCGCTCGAGCGCATCGGTCTCCGGGCCGTGGTGGGGAAGTGCCTCATGGACGCGCACCCCGAGGGGGCGCCGCTCGAGCTGGCGGAGTCCACGGACGCGGCGCTGGCGGAGGCCGAGAGCCTGGCCCGCCGCTGGCACGGGGCGGCGGGCGACCGGCTGCGCGTCTGCTTCGCACCGCGCTTCGTGCCGAGCTGCTCCGGTCCGCTGCTGCGCGCGGCGAGCGAGCTGGCGGAGCTGTTCGGCGCGCAGGTCCACACGCACGCCGCGGAGACGATCGTCGAGCGGGAGACGGTGCTGCGCACGACCGGAATGGAGGAAATCGCCTACCTCGACTCGGTGGGGATCTCGGGGAAGAGCGCCGCCCTGGCGCACTGCGTCTGGGTCGACCAGCACGAGACCGCGCGGCTCGCGCGCCAGGGGACGAACGTAGTGCATTGCCCGTCGTCGAACCTGATGCTCGGCAGCGGGGTGGCGCGGGTGCCGGAGCTGCTCGAGGCAGGGTGCCGGGTGTCGATCGGGGCGGACGGCGCGGCGTGCAACAACCGGCTCGACGTGTTCGCGGAGATGCGTCTCGCCGCGCTCATCCAGAAGCCGCGGCTCGGCGCGGAGGCGCTCCCCGCCGGCAAGGTGCTCGAGCTCGCGACCGTGGGTGGGGCGCGGGCGCTCGGACTGGAAGACGAGATCGGGTCGATCGCGGTCGGCAAGCGCGCCGACCTGCTCGTGATGGACCTGCGCGAGCCGCACGTGACGCCGGCCGGCGCGGACCCCGTGTCCCATCTCGTCTATGCCGCGTGCGCGAGCGACGTGCGCGACGTGTTCGTCGACGGGCACGCCCTCGTGCTGGGCCACGAGTTGGTGGCGGTCTCCGTCGACGAGATCGTCCACGAGGCGGGCCGCTGCGCCGCCGAGCTGCGGCAGAGGGCGCAGCTCGCGTGATACGCCTGATGGTACTCCTCGCGCTCGCCGCTCAGGCGCCCGCCGACTCGGGGCCTGCCGCGCTGTATCAGGCGTGGTGCAGCAAGTGCCACGGAACGGACGGCCGCGGCCGGGCCGCGGCGAGCACGCGGCTCGCCGTCCCGCCCGCCGATCTGCAGGAGTGCAAGGCGAGCACCGCCGAGCCCGAAACCCGCTGGATCGGCATCGTGACGCAAGGCGGGCCGGCGTTCGGGCTGTCGCTCGACATGCCGGCCTTCGGAGAAGCCGGCACGCCGGCGCAAATCCGCGCCGTCGTCCGCTACGCCCGCTCGTTGTGCGGCGAGTCCGGCTGGCCTCCCGGCGAGCTCAACTTCCCACGGCCATTCCTCGTCGAAAAGGCGTTTCCGGAAAATGAGTGGGTGGTGACGGAAGCGGGGCGCGGGCAGGCGCTCATCTACGAGCGTCGCTTCGGCAAGCGGCTGCAGATCGAGGGCGAAGCCCGCACGGTGTTCGACTCAGTCGATCGGCCGTTCGACGGCGTGACGGCATCGCTCAAGTACAACGTGTGGCACAGCCTCGAGCGCCGGGCGCTGGCGAGCCTGGGCGTGGAAGCGACGCCGCCGCTGGGACGTCAGGAGAAGTGGGAGATCGAGCCCTTCTTGTCGTTCGGCGCCAGTCCCGGTCGGGCCCTCGTGCTGCAGGGCCAAGTCGTGGCCTCGTGGGAGGAGGCCGCGGGCGTCACCGCACTCTCCTATCGGCTGGGAGTGGGACACGAAGTCGGCCGGGTGGTGCCGATGCTCGAAGCGGGGTGGACGGTACCGCGGCAAGGCGAGCACGCGCTGTCCCTCTATCCGCAGCTATGGGTGCGCCTGTCCCGTTTGGGCCATGTCGCGGCATCCGTCGGCGCCCTAGTCCCGGCGGTCGGGCCCGAACCGCGCCATCCGCGGCTCATCGCGTTCGTGCTTTGGGACTACGGGGACGCGCCGCTCTTGCACGGGTGGTAGGGGTCGGAGGGGGGCGCCGGGCGAGCGCCTCGCCGGTCTCCGGGGGTCTCGCCGAGTCATCGGCATCTTCCACCGCCAGCCCGCTCCGGCGGGCCGCGTCGATGAGCTGCTGCACCGCCGCCGATGCCTCCGGGAGCCACACCAGCGCGAGCCAACATGGGATCGGGGGCTCGACAAACGGACGATACACGATCGCGTGCGAGCCCGTACGGTAGGGCGCGGCGACCGCCTCGCTCGCCAGCGCCCAGGCCTCCCCCGCGGCGATCAGCAGGTTGTGCGAGGGCGCGTCCTTGGAACGCTCGCGCCGCCGCTGCGGCAGCAGGCCACGGTCTTGCAGGGCCTCCTCGAACACCTGGAGGAAGCCGGGCCAGCGCTGCGAGGCAGATTGGAGCCAGGTGAGCGTCTGCAGCTCCGGCAACCGCACTGACGGCTTGGCCGCGAGCGGGTGGCTCGCCGGGAGCAGCACTCCCGTCGTCGCACAGTCGATCAGGCGGTGCGCGCCAAAGCCTGCCACGGGCCACCGCGCGAGAAACACGATCGCGACGTCGACCGTCCGCTCACGCAGCGCCCGGTAGACCTCCGCGTCGGTCTCGCTGGAGACCTGCAGCTGCACCTCGGGATAGGCGTCGCGAAATGTCGCCAGGAGGCCCTCGATGGTCGTGGCGTAGAGCGACAGCTCGCCGTGCGCGAAATGCAGTGTGGACGCTCGGTACTCGGACGCGGTGCGGGCGCTGACGACGGCTCGGGCGGCGCCGTCGAGCGTGTTGCGGGCCTCGGTGAGAAACGCCTCGCCGGCGCGGGTGAGTCGGACTCCTCGGGGGAGTCGCGCGAACAACGCGACCCCCAGCTCGGCCTCGAGATCATGGATCTGCTTGGAGAGGGCGGGTTGGGCGACGTGCAGCCGCCGGGCGGCGCGAGCGAATCCGAGTTCCTCGGCGACGGCGACGAAATAGCGAAGGTGGCGGAGCTCCATCTTGTCCTTTAGTGACCTTTGATATACTCTATTGTACAACGGTCGTCAACGAGAAAAAGGTCCGCGACAGCGCGATGACGCACGAACCCGAGCTACTCGACATCGCCGAGGCGGCGGCGTTCCTGCACGTCAGCCGGATGTCGCTGCGCCGCTGGACTAACTCCGGCCGGCTGCCCTGCTTCCGCGTCGGCGGGCGGCGGGAGCGGCGCTTCCGCCGCGCCGATCTGCTGGCGCTGCTGGAGCGGAGCGACGAGCCCACGCGGACGACCCCGGTCCTTGGGCACCTGTGCGGGCTGTACACGAGCGTGGCGGCGCGGGAGCGGCGGGCCGCGGCCTTTTTGGCGGAGGGGCTGGAGGCCGGCGGCACCTGTTTTCTCGCGGCGGAGCCGACCGTTCGCGAGGGTGTGCTGGCGCGGGTCGCCTGCGATTGGCCCACAGCGCGGGCCGGCGCCCGGAGCGAGCGGCTCGTTGTCGCGCAGTACGCCCGCTCCCCGGCCGCACAGCTCGAATACTGGGAGGCGGGGTTTGCCACCGCCACGCGCGCCGGCGCGCGGGAGCTGCGCGTGGCGGGCGACGTCTCGGGCGGGCGCCTCGGCCGCCGCCGCTCGTTCGGTGACGTGCTCGTCTACGAGCGCGGGTACGACGCACTGTCGCGGCGTTTCGGCGTGGCTACGCTGTGCTTGTACGATGCCCGGCGGCTCTCGGGCGTGGAGGCCTCCCGCGTGTTGCAGGTGCACCCCGACATGCTCCGACACCCAGCGGGCACGCTGGTGAGTTGACGCGGCCGCCCCCGCCCTACCTATCGCACGGAGCGCTATTTCCGTGAACTAAAGAAGTATTGGACTCGAGACGGTCCCCTCCGGCTACGTCCCTGTGTGCAACAATGTGTGACCCCAACTTGATGAACGAACCCTTGCGCGTGCTCGTCCTGGAAGACTGCGCTGCCGCGGGAGACTTGGTGAGGCAGGAGCTCGCCGCCGCCGGTCTCCACGTCATCACCGAGCGGGCCGACTCGCAGCGGGCGTTCGCGCACGCTCTGGAGGCCTTCGCCCCGGATGTTGTCCTCTCGGGCTGTTGCCTCAGCCACTGCGACGCGACCGCCGCATTGGACGTATGGCGGGCGCTGCGGCCCGCGGTCCCGTTCATTCTCGTGACGGACGAGCTCGACGAAGCGGCGCTCGTGCGGTGCCTGAGGGCCGGGGCGGCGGACGTCGTCGTGAAGCGGCGGCCCACCCGCCTCGTGTCCGCCGTCGAGGCGGCGTTGGCTGTGCGCCAGCCGCTCCGAACCCTGAGCCGACGGCAGGTCCAGGTCCTGCAGTTCATTGCGCACGGACGCTCCACGAGGGAGATCGCGCGCCAGCTCGCGCTCAGCCCAAAGACCGTCGAAACGCACCGCGCCAAGGTGATGAGCCGGCTGGGCGTGCACCACGTGGCTGGCCTGGTCCGTTACGCGGTGCGCGTCGGCCTCAGCGACCCCGAGACGGAGCTCAGCGACGCGCCTCACGCCTTCCCGTTGACAGTGAAGCGCTGAATCGTCTCGGTGAGCCGCGCGGCGGCCACGGAGAGGTGCTGCGATGTGGTCGTGAGCTCGCCCAGCGAGGCGATCTGCTGCTCGGTCGCGGCCGAAGTCTGCTCCGCGCCCTGGGCGGCCGAGTCGGCGATGCCGGCCACCTCCTCCATCTGTCGCACCACGTCGCGCATGCGGCGCACCTGCCCTTCGGTCTCACCGGCGAACGCCGTGGCGAACAGCACGGTCGCGTTCAAGTCCGCGAAGATCGCGTCGAGCGCCTGCCGCACGGCGCTCGAGACGGCGTCCACGCCCTGAGCGGTGCGCCGCCCCTCGTCCATCGCCGCCACTACCTGGGTAATCTGCTCCTGGGTCTGGCGCACCCGGGCCCGCACCTCCTCGGCCGAGCGGGCGCTCTGCTCGGACAGCTTGCGCACCTCGTCCGCCACGACGCGGAAACCCAGGCCGTGCTGCCCCGCCCGCGCGGCCTCGATGGCGGCGTTCAAGGCCAGCAGATCGGTCTGGCTCGCGATGCGCGCGATACTGTCGACGAGCTTTCCGACCTCGCGGGATCCCTGCTCCAACGTTCCGGCGGCGCGCGATACCTGGTCCAGGTGGGCGACCAGGCTCACCAGCAGCTCGCTCGCCCGCGCGATCTCCGCGCCGTGACGGCGGGCCTGCTGCGCCACCGCGTTGATCTGCCGCTCGGCCTCCTGCGCGCGGCCGTGGAGCTGCGAGGCGACACCCGCCGCCGCTTCAGAATCCTCCCGTCCGTGACCGATGAGCTGGCGCTGCCGCGCCGTGCCGCGGGACAGCTGTTGTGCCGTCGCAGAAATCTGCTGCGATGTCAGCTGCACCTCCTGCGCCGAAGCGGCGAGCTGTTGCGCCATGGCCGCGAGCTCCTGGGCCTGCTGCTGCACCTGGCGCACGATCTCCGCGATCGCCTCGGTGGTCCGGTTCACGCTCGCCCCGAGGTAGCCCAGCTCGTCCGACTCCGGGTCCGCCGTCTGCACGGTCAGATCGCCGTGCTCCACCTGCGCCAGCGCTTCGCGCGTCGCTCGCAGCCGGCTCACGATCCGCGTCAGCATGGAGACCAGGACGACACAGGCGAACGCGAGCCCGAGCGACTCCTGAAAGAAGACACTCCAGCTCCAATCGCCCGCCGCCGCGCGGAGCGCTGTGGCCAACCCGAACCCCGTCAGGTTGAGCGCCAAGGCCTGCCACGCCTCGGTGCGCCCGAGACACCACGCCGCCTCGAGCGGTGCGATGAGATAGGCGGCGTACAGCACGTGCCCGGTGGGGCCGAGCGCATACAGCACGGTGGAGATCACGCCCGAGCCGATGGCGATGTTGAGATGGGCGTACCCCGGGCGGAACGACGTATCGCGCGTGATCCGGTACATGGCGAAGTTCGCCGCCGCGAACACCGCCGCGAAGCCGAGGATCAGCCACCACGGGACGGGGGCGAGTCGCGCGAGGCGCACTGCCGCGAGGAGGGCGACGCCCACCGCCAACCACGTCCAGCGCGCCCGCGTGTTCGCCAGCACGTAGTGGCGCTGCGTGGCGCGGCTCTCCTCGGCGAGCTGTGCGGCGAGTGCGACGGGCGCGGGCATGGGGACAAGATGAGCGGCGCCCGCGGCCGGGGGTAGTGGGCTACATCCGCAGGAGGTAGCTGATCTTCAAGAAGAAGCCGTCGGAGGCGCGGCTCAGGTTCTGGAAGCGGAACGCCTCGGGCTCGATGAGCGACGTGCCGTAGCCGAAGAAGACCAGCGTCCCCGGCAGCGGCTTGTAGGAGAACAGCAAGTCGTTCCGAAAATCGTTCGTCACCGCCGCCGCGCCTCCGCCCCCGCTCACGACGATCGGCTGGCCGGTGCGAGGGTCTTCCAGCGCGACCTGGTCCTGCGCGAAATACTGGCCCACGTATCGGAAGAACACGGCGCGCGAGAGCTGGTACTCGAGCTTCAAGCGCGGGATATTCGCCGTCGAGAAGCGGCTTCCGCCCCGCGCCCGGGTGAGCCGCACGTGGGCCCAGCGCGCTTCGATCCGCACGGCGGGCGTGGGCTTCCAGCCGGCGGTCGCCTGGACGACGACCCGCCGGCCGGCGGCCGCCTCCGCGAAGATCGCGGTCGCGCCGTAGCCGACGTTCGCGTTGAAGGTGAAGGCGCGGTTGGGCGTGCCCACGCCTGCGTTCACGCTCCACAGGTTGTACAGCCCGTGCGGGACGGCGAACGAGATCGTATCCACAGTGCGGTCCACACGGTACCCGGCGTAGACGTCGGGGTCGAACCGTTGCGCACTGTTGGTGACGACGGTATTCAGGTTCCACCCGCCGCGCAGGGTCGCGGTCCAGGTCATCTGCGGCCCGCCCTCGAAGATGCCCCGCAGCCGGAAGAAGTCGTCATAGCGCCAGAGCGGCAGCAACGCGATGAAGGTGGTGACCTGCTCCACGAGCGCCCCGGGCCTGCCGTACCACGTGAACCGGTTGGCGATTCGCGCTTGCACGAAGGCGACGCGGTTGATGAAGCCGCTCCGCGTGGCGAACCGGGGCGTAGCGCCGAGCAGCTCGAAGTGATTGCCATAGTTGCGTCCGGTGCGGTCGGCGAACGTCACCGCCCAGAACTGGCCCGCCCGCGCGCCGCCCGCGTCGCTCGTCCACGAGCTGACGAGCTGCGCCTGGGAGAACCAGATCTTCTTCCAAACCGCCATCGCGTCGCCGCCGAGCACGCGGTTGTAGTCGTCGCCATCGATCCGGTCGGTGTACACGAGCCCGGCGGTCGAGCTCGCGCCGAGGTCCCGTCGCAGCCGCAGCAGGTTGTAGACCGGGTTGCTGCCGGCAGTGGACTGCGTGTGGTCGTCCACGGCGCCGAGGTAGGCGACCGCTGTGGCGCCCACCTTGCCCGTGAGCTTCGCTCCCGCGACGGGCTGAACGATCTGCCGCGTATAGATCAACCGGTTCGGCGTGTCGAACTGCTCGAGCCCCTCGAGGAAAAACGGCCGCTTTTCCGGATAAAACAGCGCGAAACGCTCGTTGACTGTGACCTGGCCGACGTCGGCTTCGACCTGCGAGAAATCCGGGTGGGCCGTGGCGGCGAGGCCCAGGTTCTGCGAGATCCCCCAGCGCACGTTGCCGCCCAGCTCGGGGGTGCCGCGGTAGTCGTACCCGGCCCCGGCCGGCGCGCCGTCGACCTTGGACGTGAATTCCGGCGTGAGATCGACGACCACGCCGCGCTTCAGCTCGGTGAGCCCCGTGAGCCGGCCGGACTGAATCAGGAAGCTCGCGCTCGCCCGGAACACCGGCGTCCAGGTGTCCTCGTAGCCCGAGTGCTGCACGACCCGCACCACCTGCAGGCCCCACGACTGCGGATCGGCGCTCTGGTAGCGCAGGCTCTTGAAGGGGATGCGCACTTCGAGCTCGTACCCCCACTCGGTCAGATGGCCGCGCGACTGGTAGACGAAGTCCGGGCTCAGGTCCACGACGCCGTCGAACCGTCCGGTGGCCGACGCGCCACCGCCCGCGGCGCCCGCGTCCTGCCCCTCGCTGCGCACGCCGTCCTCCTGCACCCCGAGCGGGTTCACGGCGAACAACAGTGCCCGGCGGTGATCGTTGTAGGTGTCGAGCAGGATCTGGATGTTATCGTCCGCGTCGATGTTGTCGCGGTCGGCGAGCGTGGCACGCACCACGTTGCCGTGTGGCTCGTAGGCGCGCACGCCGAACCAGATGGCGTCGGGTGCGTACCACACGAGCACTTCGGTCGAATCTTCGGCGGGCCGGCCGTCGACGGGCCGGTACTGTGAGAAGCCGATCAGACGCGCGGCGCGCTGCCACACCGGCTCGTCGAGCACGCCATCGACACGGGCGTCGGCGGCGATGCGGGGGATCGCGACGGCGAGCTGCTTCGCGAGGCCGCTGTAGGTCGGCGGATCGGCGGATTGAAGGGCGAAGAGGAGGGCGAGCATGGCGCAAAGATAAGTTGCGGATTGTGGATTGCGGATTGGTCAATCGAGCTGACGATTCGTAGGTGACGATGCGATGCCAGTCGATTCAATTCCGCAATCCGAAATCCGCAATCCGCAATGGCTTACTCGTACCGCAGCGCCACGATCGGATCGAGCGCCGCCGCCCGCCGCGCGGGCCAGATGCCGAAGAACAGGCCCACGGCCGCGCTGAACACGAACGCCAGCAGGATCGCGAGCGGCGAGATCAGGGTATTCCAGTGCGCCAGCTGCGACAACACGATGGCGCCGAGCGAGCCGAGCAGCACGCCGATCAGCCCTCCGGCCAGGCACAACACCAGGGCCTCGACCAGGAACTGGAACAGGATGTTGAACCGCGTGGCGCCGAGCGCCTTGCGGACGCCGATCTCACGGGTGCGCTCGGTGACCGACACCAGCATGATGTTCATGATGCCGATGCCGCCCACGAGCAGGCTCACCGCGGCGATGCCGGCGAGCAGGTACTTGAAGGTCTCCGTGGTCTGCTGGAACGTGGCCAGAATGTCCGTCTGATTGCGGATCTGGAAGTCGTCGTCCTGGCCCGGACGGATCTTGTGCTGGCGCCGCAGCACCCGCTCGATCTCGATCATCGCCAGGTTCATGGAATTCAAGTCGGCCGCCTGAACGGTGATGCTGCGCAGCCGGTCCGTGCCGATGACGCGGTAGCGGGCGGTCTGGAGGGGAATGAGGATCTGCTCGTCGGGGTTGAAGAACGACCCTTGCGAGCCCTTCTCCGAGAGCACACCGATGATCTCGAACGAGATGCCCCGGATCAGGATTTCCTGACCGACCATCGCGTCGCGGTTCGAGTTGAGCATCTGCGGGATCGCCGCTCCGACGACGGCGACGCGGCGCCGCGCCGCGTCGTCGCCGGCCGTGAACATGCGGCCGGCCGGGACGCTGTAGGCGTGGACCGTCACGTAGGCGGGCGTCGTACCCACGATGTTCACGTTGACGTTCTGGTTGGCCTGCTGGACCTGGAGGTTGGCGCTCAGCTCGGGCACGACGGCGGCGACGTAGCGGGCGTTATTGGCGAGCGCGGTGTCGTCGTCCAACGTGAGGCTGACGCGCGAGCCGCTCGCGACGCCGCGCATGAAGCTCTGGCCGGGGTACACGCTGAGGAGCGTCGGCCCGAGCGACTGGATCCGGTCCTGCACCGATTTCTGCGCTCCCGACCCCAACGCGACCATCGTGATCACGGCGCCCACGCCGATGATGATGCCCAGCATGGTGAGCAGCGAGCGCAGCTTGTTCGCCCGCAGGGCCTCCAGGGCCACCACGATGATCTCGCCCAGCAGCATCGTTACCTCGTCGCCCCGCTCGATAGCACGAGCACCGTGTCACCTTCGGTTACGCCGCCCGTCACCTCGATGTAGTCCTGATCGGTGAGGCCCGTCTGGATCGGGACCGGCGCGATCTTGCCGCTCCGCCGCGTGAACACGATGTAGCTGCCGCTGGCGCCGCCGGCCGCCGGCCCGCCGGGGAGGGTAATCGTGCGGCCGTCGCGCGTCGTGAACGGCGCGCCCCCCTTCGGCGGCTCCGCCGCGTGCAGCTTGCCGCCGTCGCTCACGGCGGTGTCCGCGCCGGCCCGTGGCCCCGCGGTCGCCGGGGCGGCGGCCAGCTCGCGCTGGACGATCGTGGAATCGAGGCCGAGTACCTTCGCCGCCGAGCCGACGTCGCGCGGGGTGCGGAGCGCGGCGTTCGGCACGGCCAGCACCCCCTGGCGCTGTCCGATGTGGATTTCCACTTCGGTGTTCATCCCCGGCTTGAGCAGGTGGTCGGGGTTCGAGATGTTCACGTCGACCGGGAACATGGTGACGTTCTGCGTCACCTGTGCCTGGGGCTCGATCTTCAGGACGCGGCCGTCGAACCGCCGGTTCGGGTAGGCGTCGACCGTGATCGTCACCGGCAAGCCGGCCCGCACTTTGCCGACGTCGGTCTCATCCACGAGCGCCGAGACCTGCACCGTATCGAGGTTCGCCATCTTCAGGATGACCGTGCCGCCGGCGACGTCGTTGGTCGGGCTCGAGATTACCGTGCCGAGCACGGCATCGAGCTCGAGCACCGTGCCGGTGATCGGCGCCCGGACTTGGGTGTCTTCCATCGCGTCCCTGGCGGTCTGCAGGTTCGCCTGGGCCGTGGCGACGGCCGCCTTGGCCGTCGCGTAGGAGAGCTTGGCGGCCTCGTAGTCGCTCTCGGTGATGGACTTGCTCTGGTAGAGTGCGTCGCTGCGCTTGAGCTGCGCGGTCGCATTCTCGAGCTGTGCCTCGGCCACGTTGAGGTTCGCCTGGGCCTGCGTCAGGTTGTTTTGCGGGATGCGCGGGTCGATCTTCGCCAGCAGCGTACCCTTCCGGACCTCGTCCCCGGTCTGGACCGGCATCTGGAGGATCTCCCCGGAGGCCTTCGATTTCACGCTCAAGGTCAGGATCGGCTGAATCGCGCCGGAGGCGGTGGCGGTGACGACGATGTCGCGGCGCGCGACCGGAACCAGAGAGTACGGCGGTGCCGACTCCGCCTTGGTGCAGGCGGCGATGGCGACGAGCGCGAACACCAGCGCGGCCGCGCGATATCGTATCACGATCCGTCTCGTCATCTCGCCGGTGTGCCTTGTTGCTGCTGTTGTCGCAGCCCCGGCAGCCCGCCCCCGGTGACGTTCTGGAAGCGCTGGCGGAACTGCTGCTGCGCCTGCACGAGGGACGCGCTCGGCAGCACGAGAACGGTGTCCTGCTCCGTCAAGCCGCTCGTCACCTCGATGTAGTCCTGATCGGTGAGCCCGGTCTTGATCGCCACCGGCACGAGCTGCCCGTGGCGCAGGACGAAGACGATGAAGTTGCTGCCGAGCTCGCCCCGTGCTCCCCGGCCCCCCCGTCCCCCCCCCCCCCCCGCCCCCCCCCCCCCCCC
>QHUM01000041.1:51582-157851 GCA_003222135.1 Gemmatimonadota bacterium
TGTCTCCGGAGACCCGCGGGGCCGGCGGGCCGGCCGCGAGCTGTTGCAGCACCAGATCTGGGTCGAGGCCCAGCACGCTCGCCGCCGATGCGACGTCCCGCTGCGTGCGGAGCGCGGCGTTCGGCACCGCCAGCACGCCCTGGCGCTGCCCGGTGTGGATCTTGACTTGGGTGTTCATCCCCCGTTTCAGCAGGTGGCCGGGGTTGGGAATGTCGAGGAGCACCGGGAACATGGTGGCGTTCTGGACCACCTGCGCCTGCGGCTTGATCTTCACGACGTCGCCCGCGAATTGCCGGTCCGGAAACGCATCGACGGTGATCGTCGCCGGCATCCCGGTCTGGATCTTCCCGACGTCGGTCTCATTGACCAGCGCCGAGTCCTGGACGGTATCGAGGTTCGCGATCTTCATGATGACCGTGCCGCCACCGAGCGTCGGGCTCGAGATCACGGTGCCGAGCACCGCGTCGATCTCGAGGATGGTGCCGGTGATCGGCGCCCGGACTTGGGTGTCCTCCATCGCGTCCTTGGCGGTCTGGAGGTTCGCTGTGGCGGTGACGACGGCCGCCTGCGCGGTCGCGTAGGCGAGCTTGGATGCCTCGTAATCGGTTTCCGGGATCGCATTGCCGTGGTACAGGGCCTCGCTGCGCTTGAGCTGCGCGGTGGCGTTCTCGAGCAGCGCGTGGGCCTTGTCCAGGTTGGCCTGCGCCTGGGTCAGGTTGTCGCGCGGAATGCGGGGGTCGATCCTCGCGAGCAGCTGACCCTTCTGCACCTCATCCGCCGTCTGGACCGGCATGGCGATGATTTCGCCCCAGGCCTTCGATTTCACGATGAAGGTGAGCGACGGTTGGATCACGCCGTCGGCGACTGCCGCGACGATGATATCGCGCCGCACGACCGGGACCTTTTCGTACAAGGGCGCGGATTCGGCCTGCTTGCAGGCGGCGAAGCCGAGCGCCAGCGCCGCGGCCGCGGCGCTGCGCGGGTATCGTTTCACGTGGGCCGCTCCGTCCGCACGTCGCGCTCGATCAGCCCGTCGCGCAGGTGGATCTGTCGGCGCGCGTGGGCCGCGATGTCGTGCTCGTGCGTGACCAGGACGATCGTCTGGCCGCCGTCGTGCAGCTCCTCGAACAGGCGCATGATTTCCTCGCCCGTCGCCGAGTCGAGGTTCCCGGTCGGCTCGTCGGCGAGCAGGATCGAGGGCTCGTTCACGAGCGCGCGCGCGATCGCCACGCGCTGGCGCTGGCCGCCCGACAGCTCGTTGGGCCGGTGGCCCATGCGGTCCGCCAGCCCCACGCGCTCGAGCGCCCGTGCCGCCTGCGCCCGCCGGGCCTGCGCAGGCTTCCCGGCGTAGATGAGGGGCAACTCGACGTTGTGCAGCGCGTTCGCCCTGGGCAGCAGGTTGAACGTCTGGAAGACGAACCCGATCTCCTTGTTCCGGATGTGCGCCAGGTCGTCGTCCGACAAGTCGCTCACCTTCTGCCCGTTGAGCCAGTACTCTCCCGCCGTCGGCGTGTCGAGGCAGCCGATCAGGTTCATCAGCGTGGACTTCCCGGATCCCGACGGGCCCATGATCGCCACGAACTCGTTGCGGCGGATCTGGAAGTCGACCCCTCGGAGGGCGTGCACCACCTCGCCGCCCATGTCGTAGTCCCGGGTCAGCTTGTGCGTCAGGATGACGATGTCCGGCTGGGGCGTGTCGCCGGTCCGGAACGTCTCCGCCTGGGTGCTGGTCACAGGGCGTGTCCCACGATCGCCTCGAGCTGGGCGCGGGCGATGCGGTAGTTGTAGCGCGCCTGGACCTGGTTGACCTCGGCCTGGGTCAGATTCGCTTCGGCCGTGACCTCGTCCAGCTGCGTCCCCGCGCCCACCCGATAGCGCTCTTGCTGCACCCGCAACGCTTCGGTCGCCGCGGCCACGTTGGCGCCGGCGATCTCGATCTGCGCGTTCGCGGTGGTGAGGGCCGCAAGCTGCTGGGTGAGCTGGGCGTTCACCTGGCGGCGCGCGTCCGCAGCCTGGGCGGCGGCGATATCGCGCGCGACGCTCGCCGACACCTGGGACTGCTCGCGCTGGAACCCGTTGAACAGCGTCCAGGAGAACCCGAACCGCCAGGAGAACGTCTCGGGGTAGTTGCCGAACAGGGGCAGTTCGGGGGATCCCACGCCGGTCCGGTTGGTGTTGTAGGAGATCGCGACGGACGGCCAGTACTGCGAGCGGGCACTCCACACCTGGGCGCCCGCCGCGCGCACCTGTGCCTCGGCTTGATTCACGAGCGGCGCCGACTGGAGCGCCGACGCGCGCACCGCGATCGTGTCGGGGAGCGGCGGCAAGGTGGTGTCGGGCACCGCCCGGACCAGCTGGTCCACACCGATCTGCCGGCCGAGCGCGGCCTGAGCCGTGGCGAGGTTGGCCTGCGCCTGGAGCAACGTGAGCCGGGCGGTGCCCAGGTCCACGGTGGACGTGAGCGTGTCGGAGCGGGTAGCAGCCCCGGCCTGGAACTTGTTGACCGAGATCTGGAGCTGTTGCCGGGCGCGTTGCACCTGCGCCTGCCCCACGCGCACCAGCTCCTCGTCTGCCAGCGCCCCGAAAAACGCCTGCTGGGTCGCGAGCGTGGTCTGGTAGCGCTGGTTCACGAGCCCCGCGGCTGCGGCGTCCTGGGTCGCCGACGAGGCGCGCAGGTTGGCGAACCGGCTGAAGCCATCGAACAGGACGAGGCTCGCGGACAAACCGCCACCGTAGGTGTAGACGGGCGGCAGCTGCTGGGTGCTGTTCGGATCGAACCGGAACTGATTGCTGCGCGAGGCCGAGGCGCTGGTGCTCACGGTCGGCAGAAAGGCCCCCCACGCGCTGCGCTCGCCGGCGCCCGCGTTGCGCGCGGCGCCGCGCGCCTGGACCATAGCCGGCTGCACGTCGAGCGAGCGCCGGATCGCCTCGGCCAGCGTCACCTCGAGCGGTTGCTGTCCCTGGGCCGCCGCCGCGCCAGGCGCGAGCAAGACGATCGTCGCCAGGGCGGCGACCGGGTGGAGCCGGACTGACGTCATTGCCTCTTCCCGCTCGAGTCGGTCTTCTCCCTCTGATGCCGATGCCGGGCCATATGGTCGCGGTACTTCGCCTGCTGGCCCGGCGAGAGGTGCACCACGACCTCCGAGTCCATCTCCGCCCGCAGGGCGTCGAAGCGCGGTCGTACCGTGTCCCACGCCGCGGCCATGCGGGTCCAGTGTCGCTGCAGGATGGCGTGGACGGAGTCGCGCTGCACGGGCGTCAGCGCCAGCTCGTCGGTCAGCTCGGCCACGAGCCGGTCGACTCCCCGGCCGCGCTCGGGCGCGCCGCCGTAGGCGGAGCGGACCCACAGAGCTCGGCCGCCCACACCGACCACGATCCCCGCGATGAACGTTGCGACGAGCAGCAGGGTTGCCCACGTGGTAGAACGGTTCAGCATCACGCAACTTCCTTTCTAGTTGCCCAGCACCGAGGCCAGCACTACCTCGACGACCGGCGTCCGCGGCGCGATGAGCGCTTCCGCGACCGACGGGCGCGCGGGCGCCGCCGTCGCGCGGCCCACGAGATACCCCGCCGCCAGCGAGAAGACCACCGCCGCGGCCACCCCCACGCGGGCCCAGCGGGCGAGC
The DNA here is from genome assembly GCA_003222135.1 of Gemmatimonadota bacterium. Classification (GTDB taxonomy): domain Bacteria; phylum Gemmatimonadota; class Gemmatimonadetes; order Gemmatimonadales; family GWC2-71-9; genus 20CM-4-69-16. The sequence continues at coordinate 55,209 of QHUM01000041.1, forward strand.
ACCCTGTCCCAGGAGCCGGTGCCGCGCAGGTCGTCGACCCGCGCCAGCAGTCGCGCCACGAACGCGGTGTGACTTCCCTCCGCCGGCTCGAGCGCCTGCCGCAGCGCGGCGCCCAGCGCCGGATCGGGCCGGTGATCGAACGGCAGCGGTTCTCGGGTCATTCCTGCTCCTTCCAGTCTGCCAACAGTACGCGCAGCCGACGGCGCGCGTGGAACACTTCCGAGCGCACGGTCCCCTCGGGGATGCCGAGGATGGCTGCGATCTCGGCGTGGGAGTAGCCTTCCACGTCGAACAGCACGACCGCCATGCGACGCCGATGCGACAGCTCGGCGAGCGCGGTCCGCAGTCGCTCGGACAAGGCGCGCTGCTCGGTGGTCGCATCGGGGCGGGCACCACCCGCGACGAGCGCGGGATCGAGCGGCTCGACCCGGCGCACCTTGCGGCGCCGCCGCCGATCGGTCGCCGCGTTCGCGACGATGCGCAACAGCCACGGCCCGAACGGTCGGCGGGGATCGTACTGATCGAGCTTCACGAGCGCCGACAGCAGCGCGTCTTGCGCCGCGTCGTCGGCGTCGTCCGGATCTCCCAGGACGGCGCGCGCCACGCGTCGCGCGACCCCGGCATATCGCTCCGCGAGCACCCCGAACGCCGTCCGGTCCCCGGCGCGGACCCGCGCGACGAGCGCGGCCTCGTCCTGACCGGGTATACGCGCGGCGGGCTGCGGGGGTTGGGACTCAGGTTTCATCGGGGCCTTCCCGCGAGCGGCGCCGCCGCTCCACGGCGTACAGGGCGAAGCAGAAGGCGAGCCCGAACGTGCCTGCCGCGAGCGTGATGCTCATCACCCGGGGGAAGAGCAGCAGCAGCGTCCCGATCCCTGTGAGGGTCAGCGCCGCCGTGCCCGCGATCGCCCGCCGCAGTCCGCCCGCCACGCGTCGCAGTGCAACCACCGCGACCGCGCCCAGCTCGTACCCCGAGCGCTTGTGCGCCGGATCCGGCGGCTCGGGCTCGGCCGGCGCGCCGACGAGGCGGGGCGGGAGACTGAGGCGGCGGGGCTGCAGCACGATTTCCTGGCTCGACGCCAGGTCACGCCGAAACTGCGCCGCGAGCTCCTCGGCGAGCTGCTCGCACTCGGCCACCAGGTCGAGCTCGTAGTTCGTGAGCAGGCTCGAGACATTGAGGTTGGTCGAGCCGACGCGCGCCCAGCGGCGGTCGACGACCATCGTCTTGGCGTGGACCATCGGGCCCTGATACTCGAAGATGCGCACCCCCGCCCGCAACAGCTCGCGGTAGCCCACGCGTGTGAAGCTGCGCAGCACCGGGAGGTCGCTGGTGCCCGGGACGAGGAGGCGCACGTCGACGCCGCCTCGGGCGGCGTCGAGCAGACTGGCGTACAGCGGCGCCGGCGCGACGAGGTAGGCGTCGGTGATCCACAGGCGCTCGGCCGCGCTCGCCGCCAGCAGCTCCACGGCGCGATACACGCGGGCACGTCGCGGCGCTCCTTCCACCACGCGGACGGTGGAGTTGCCACACACCGGCGGGTCGGCCGCGAGCTCGTCGGACGAGAGCGACCCGCCGGCGCGACTCCAGATCCGGGCGAACGCCCGATCCAACGCGGCCGCCGCGGGACCCCCCACCCGGACCATGGTATCGCGCCAGGGGCGGCGGCGGCGCTCGGGATCCCCCGCCCACTCGTCGCCGATGCACAGCCCCCCGACCATAGCATGCGTGCCATCGGTCACGAGCAGCTTACGGTGGTCGCGCTGGATGATGCGAAACGGGAGCCGCGAGAGAATCGGGTGAAACGCGCGTACCTCCGCTCCCGCCTGCCGCAGACCGCGCCAGTAGCGTCCCGACGTCCCGAGGGAGCCGAGCGCGTCGTACAGCACGCGGACCGATACGCCGGCCCGCGCGCGCTCGGCGAGCGCCGCGGCGAAGCGGCGCCCGGTACGGTCGTCTCGAATGATGTAGTTCTCGAAATGCACCCAGCGGCTGGCCTGGGCGATGAGCTCGAGCATCAGGTCGAGCGCGCGCGGACTGTCGGGGTGATGCTCGAGCCGGTTGCCCCCGATCGCGCGGGCCCCCGCCGCGCGGTCGATCGCGAGGCCGAGGGCATCGGGGGCGTGCCCGCTCACGGGGCGGCTGGGCGCCCGGGGTGACGCCCTCACCCCACCGGCACCACCGGCGGCGCCCCGGTCCCACCCCCGAGCCCGAGGGCGCGCTCGACGGGACGGAGCGCCTGGATCAGGAACGCGATGTGCTCGTCGAGCGGTACGCCCAGCTCCTCCGCGCCCTGGCGCACCTCGTCGCGATTCACGCCGCGCGCGAACCCCTTGTCCTTGAGCTTCTTCTTCACCGACGCCACCTCCAGGTCGGCGAAGCTGCGCGAGGGCCGCACCAGGGCGCACGCCACCAGAAATCCGCACAGCTCGTCCACTGCAAACAGCGTCTTCGCGAGCGGCGTGTCGCGCGGCACGCCCGAATACGTTGCGTGACCGAGGATCGCGCGGCACAGCGCGTCGGGGAGGCCCCGCTCCCGCAGCAACCGCACGCCCCAAGCGGGATGGCCTTCGGTCGCAGAGTGCTCGTTGTTGGGGAACTTCTCATAGTCGAAATCGTGCAGCAGGCCCACGATGCCCCACGTATCCGGGTCCTCCCCATACCGGGGCGCAGACGCGCGCATCGCCGCTTCCACGGCGAGCATGTGCTGGCGGAGGGAGGGAGAGGCCGTATGCTCTTGCAGGAGCTGCAGTGCTTCGTCGCGCGTCACGTCAACCTGGAGCCCGGTTCGAGTTCCACATTCCACCGCTCGGCCCACAGCTCGGCCATGAGGATGGGCCAGAGCTTGCGGGCGTTGTTGCGCGTCCGGGCGCGGTGCTCGGCGAGCAAACGCGCCGTCGGGGCGGCCGGATACAGCCGGGGCGCGGCGAGATACCGATCGGCCAGCGGCGCGAGCCCCGCATTGAGCCACCGCGCCACGGGCACTGACAACCCCCGCTTGCGCCGCCGGATCACGTCGCCCGGCACCAGCCCGCGCGCCGCTTCCTTTAATATCGCCTTGGTGGTGAGACCCCGCACCTTCATGTCGGCCGGCGCGGGCAGGACGAGCTCCAGCACGGCACGGTCCAGGTAGGGCGCGCGCGCTTCGATCGAGGCGAGCATCGTGCCGCGGTCCACCTTGACGAGCAGGTTATCCGGCAGATACGAGAGGAAATCGAGCCACAACAGGCGGTTGAGGGACGGGTCCGCGGGAAATCTGTCCAGCACGCCGGTCGCCCAGGCAAGCGTCCGAGGATCCGGCCCGAGCGCGCCGAACCACGTCAGGTGACGCTCGACGAGCGGCAACTCCGCGGCCGCGACCAACTGCTTGAGCAGGAATTCGGTCGTGACCTTCCCCGTTGAGGTGGGCAGGCGGTTCACGAGCCAGCGCAGCACGGCTCGCCCCGGGGTGCGGCGGAACAGCCCCGCCGCCTTGTGCCCCAGGTACGTCGGGTAGCCCCCGAACAGCTCGTCCGCCCCCTCGCCTGACAGAACGACCTTCACGTGCTCCCGTGCCGCTAGGGCGAGCAGGTACGTCGGCAGGATCGCCGGGTCGCCCACCGGCTCGGCGAGCGCGCGCGTGACCGTCGTGAAGGCGCGGTCCAGGGCCGGCTGGTCGGCGGTGACGACGTGATGTTTCGTGCGAATGTGGTGCGTCACCGCCTCGGCGTAGGGGCTCTCGTCGTACCCGGGCTCGACGAACCGCACGGAGTAGGTGTGGATCTGCTCGCCGGGCATCACGCGGGCGGCGGCGGCGGCGAGCAATGACGAGTCGAGCCCGCCGCTGGTGAACACGCCGACTGGAACGTCGGACATGAGCTCGCGCTCGACCGCCTGCAACAGCGCGGTGCGCAGCGTGGCCGGGGCATCGAGGCGCGACGGGCGCGCCGCCACCGCCGCCGCATCCCAGTAGCTGCGCTCGGTCACGCCTCCCTCCTGCGCGATCAGCACGTGTGCGGGCTCGAGCTTTGCGATCCCAGCGAACATCGTGTGGGGGGCGGGGACGTAGCCGAGCGCGGCGTACAGCGCCGCCGCCGCAGGGTTCACACGCCGGGGCTGGTCGGGAAAGACGAGGAGCGCTTGAATCTCCGAGGCGAAGCGGAGCTCTCCCCCCACCTGCGACCAGAACAGCGGCTTCTCGCCTGCGCGGTCGCGCGCCAGCACGAGGCGCCGCCGCTGGTCGTCCCACACCGCGAGCCCGAACATTCCCTCGAGCCGTCCCACGCCATCCGGCCCGAGGCGCTCGTACAACGGTACGATCGTCTCGATGTCACCGGTGGAGCGGAACGGATATCCCCCTTGCGCGAACTCGCGGCGCAGCTCGGGCGCGTTGTAGATCTCGCCGTTGCACACCATCCATACGGCGCGGTCGGGGCTCACAAACGGCTGGTCGCCGGTGGTCAAGTCCATGATCGCGAGGCGGCGCGCGCCGATCCGGGCGCGCTCGTGGCCGACGATCTGCTCGCCGTCGGGTCCGCGGTGCGCGAGCGCGGCCGCCATGGCGCCGATGCAGCCGGGATGACGCAGCGGCCGCCCGGCGAGCGAGACGGCACCGAAGATGCCGCACACTACGGCACTCCCCTCCCGCCCCGCCGTGGAGGTTGGGGAGATTGCGGATGTTGGGTCGGTCGGCACGGACCGTAGGCGGCGTAATGTCCGTCGAGCGCGAGGAGCGGGAGCGCGGCTGCGAGGACTTGGCGTGCGTCGCGATTCGCCGCGGTCGCGACGAATACCGTAGGAACTGGGCAGCGAGCGAGCGCTTCGCGCCAATACCCTTCCGGCAGCAGCGGGGAACTCGGCACGTCGCGGTAACGGTCCTGGTAATCGGCGATGTAATTGCTGGTCAGCTCGATCCCCGTCGCCGTCGCGACCGCGACCGGCCGTCCGAGGTAGAAGGGCAGCGAGGGCGGGTAGGCGAGGATGCCCAGGACCGCCGTGGTGCCGGCCGACGCGCTCCCGTGACCGAGCGCGGCCGCCGTGGCGCGGGCCAGGGCAGCGGCGGAGCGGTCGTCGCCGACGGCGGCGAGCAGGCGGCCGCTCACGAGCGGGATCGCCATCACGACCATGGCGTAGCCCGCGATCACCGCACGCGGTCGGCGAACCAGGGCGCCGGCCGCCACGCACGCGGCGGACACGAAGAGCACGACGCCGAGGGCAAGCGCCGTCGGCGGGATCGCCGCCTTCTCGGCCGGCGTCAGATCGATCGGCGCCGGGAGCCAGTGCGTGAGGGCGACGAGCGCCGCCCCCGCCAGCATCGCGACGACGGGATACGTGCGCCCACCCTGGCCTGCGCCCCCGAGGCCGGCAGGGAGGGGGGGGGTCACCAGGTTGCGCACGGCGGCGAGTGCGAACGCCGGCATCAGCGGCAGCACGTACTGCGGGAGCTTGGAGTGGTTGAGGGTGAAGAAGACGAGGGGAATAATTATCCAGCTCGCGAGCAGGAGGGGCTCGCGCGCGACGGGCGCTCCGCGGGCGCGCCACGTGGCGCGCCAGCCGCGCGCGCGCGCCAGCGCCGGCACGATCCATGGGAACGCGGCTACCGGGACGATAGGGAAGTAGTACCAGAACGGGGCGGTGCGGTGGAACGTGCCGGTCGCCACGCGCTGGAGCGTCTCGCGCACGACCACGTAGTACGGGAACGCCGGGATGCGGATCGAGACCGCGATGAACCATGGCAGGGCGATCAGCGCGAACACCCCGAGGGCCCGCCATGAGAACAGCCGACGCACCGGCAGCCCGGTGGCGAGTGCGTGCGGGATCATCACGAGCAGCGGGAGCGCGATCGCGAGCGGACCCTTCGTCAGCGCGCCAACCGCCATCGCCGCCCAGGCGGGGACGGGACGCTCCTCGAAGAGCCACAGGATGGCGGCGGTGGTGCAGAGCGTCAGCGTGCTGTCGAAGATCGCCGTGCGCGCGTACACCAGCGGGAGCAGGGTGGTGGCGTAGGCGATCCCGGCGAGCCAGCCGGCGTCGGGGCCCCAGCGGCGCCGCGCGAAGCCGACGAGGAGGCCGATGGTCGCGAGCGTCGCCACGTAGGCGGGCAGGCGCGCCGCGCGCTCCGTCGGTCCGAGCAGCTCCATCAACGCGGCGGCGGCGGCGAAGTAGACGATCGGCTTGTCGAGATAGGGAAGCCCATCGAGGTGCGGCACCAAGTAGTCGTTGGTGTGCGCCATCTCGCGTGCCACTTCCGCGTTGCGGCCCTCGTCGGGATCGAGCAGGCGGTAACCGTCCAAGTTCCAGCCGAGCGCGACCGCCGCGAGGAAGAGGAGCAGCCGCAGGCCCGGGTACGGTCGGCTCGTCGGCGGTGCCGCGCTCAATGCAACTGCGATCCGCCGGCCGGCTGCGCGGGCAGTTGAGACACCGTCACCGGCACGGCGGCCTTCCGCTCTCCGTCCACGGTGATCTCGAAGCGATACGGCCCGGCGTGCGGAAACGGGACGTCGAAGACCAGGATGGCCCCGGCTTCGATGTCGGTCACGCCCGCCGGGGGTTCGGCGAAGGTGACGTTGCCGGTGCCGCCGAGGATTTCCGTGTCCTGCTCGTCGAGCAGGCGGATCTGCACGTGATGCTCGCCGACCTCGGTGCGCTTCCCCTTGAGACGCAGCACGAGGTGCAGCCGCGGGTGCATGGCGGGAAACTGCTGCACCCAGATGTGCTGGAAGATCCCCAGAACGGAGAGCTTGCCCGCCTGATCGACGAGCGCATAGTCCGCGATGACGGCGAAGTCGAGGTACAAATGCTACTTCTTGGCGAACGAAACGGACGCCCGCGTGTTCTCCCACTCGAGCTGCAACGCGCCGCCCCGGCCGTCGCGGCGCGGCGCGATCGCGATCGTGAACTGCTCGACCGGGTGCGGCAGTCGCTCGACCGTCATGTCGACCCGCGCGAAGTCGTATTGCGCGTCATACTGCGTGCCCCACTGCCCCGTGTTGCGGTTGAGGATCAGCTGCCAGCGGTCGGGGGAGGGGATCGTCCAGAGGCTGTACTTGCCCGCCGGGACGGTCGTGCCGGCGACCAGCAGGTCGGCGCTGGTCTCCAACACCGTGGCCGCGTTCGCTCCGGTGCGCCAGACCTTGTTCCACGGCACCGCGTTGCCGAAAATGACTCGGCCCCGCATCGAGGGCCGGCTGTAGCGCACCGCGAGCGCCGCGCCCGCCACGCTCGTCCGCACCGAATCGGCGGGGGAGAGCGGGCCGAGCGAGCGCGGCGCGAACGACTTCCCGAGTGCGGCGAAGTCCAGCGCGCCGCGTACGCGCTCGACGGTTACCTGCATCGTGGTGCCCAGCCCGGAGAGCCCCAGCAGCGTGCCGCGCTCGTCCACGCGCGCGCGCAGCAGGCCGATGGTTCCGAGCAGGATCGTCATCGAGTCATGGCCGATCGGGTCCAGCGTCACGGTCCAGGGCTCGGTGTTGCCGAGCGGCAGCAGGGTCGTCGTGTAGCTGGCGCCGCCCGCCGCGCGCGCCCGCCGCGCGATCTCCTCCAGCAGGGCATAGTTCTGGAAATACCACGGCAGGGTGCCCGGTGGGACCTTCACACGCTGGTGCAGTGTGGAGTCGCCGTCCGGCAGCGTCGAAATCGCGGTGTCACCGGCGAACTCGACCGTGGCCTTGGTCTCGCCGGGGCCGGGCGCGCCCGAGACATTGTGTTCGACCAATTCAAAGCGCTCGACCGCGCCGCCCGGGCCGAACGTCGCCGTGTAAATGCGGTGCACCGTGCTCGGCGCGCGAGCGACCTGCTCGCCTTCGAGCCGAGCGGCGGTGCGGGAGTACCGCTCGAGCGCCACCGTGTCACGTCCCAAGCGCACGATGAAGGTGCCCCGCTCCGGTAGGTTGCCGGCGAGTGGGCGGTTGGCGAAAGCGCGGGCGATGGCGGCGACGTCCACCGCGGCGACGCGCTCCACGGTGATGCGCTCCGTCGGAGCGGTGCTTCGCGCGCCGAGGATGTTTCCCGTCGAGTCCGCACGGATGCGCAGCGGGCCGCCGTCCCCGATCGCGACCACGAGCGAGTCGCCGCTGCCGCGCGCGACGGTGGCGGCGACGGGGGCGAGGCTCGAGAGGGAGAGGAGCGGCGCCACGTACGGGTCGCGACGCGAGGCGGCGGCCTGCCGCGTCACGAGCTCGAGCAGGGCGTAGGAATGGCTGACGAACGGCATGGCCCCGCCCGGTATGAACAACCGCTCCGAGCGGCTCGAGTCGCCGATCACGAGCTCGATGATCGCCGTGTCGCCCACGAAGTCCACCCGCAACGTCTGCGGGGGCGCGGCGGGGTCGGCCGCCCGGCGGCCGGCGAGTTCGTAACGCACCACGCCCCCGCGGCGGTCGAGCGCGGCGGTGAAATGGCGAACGGTCGTGACCCGGGCGGACCGCAGCATCTGATCGCCCTCGAGCGCCGTGGCGCTGCGGCGGTATTGCTCCACGAGCAGGGTATCCGTGCCACGCCGCACGATGAACGCGCCGCCCTGGGCGGCGAGCGCCGGGGCCACGAGCAGCGCCCCGAGTACGGCGGCGCACGAGACGCGACTCCGTGGAATCATGTGACTCGAATCGACTTCACTTCGTCGTTCTGCGCAATCGCGTTCACGACGTCCATGCCCTTGGTGACCTGTCCGAACACGGTGTGGACGCCGTCCAGATGGCGTTGCGGGGAGTGACAGATGAAGAACTGGCTGCCGCCGGTGTCTTTGCCGGCGTGGGCCATGGAGAGCGTGCCGGCCACGTGCTTGTGGACGTTCTTCTGGGTCTCGCATTTGATCGTGTAGCCCGGTCCACCGCTGCCGACGCGCCCCTTGCCGGTCTTGGAGTAGGGGTCGCCGCCCTGGATCATGAAGTTCGGGATCACGCGGTGGAACTTGGTGCCGTCGTAGAAGCCCGAGCTCGCCAGCTTCACGAAGTTGGCGACCGTGTCCGGCACCTCGTCGGCGAACAGCTCCACCTCGATGGTGCCCCGCGCGGTCTCGACGATCGCTTTCTTGCTCGGCATCGGGTCTCCTAGGCTAGGTGAGCAGCGGTTTCAGGTCGGCGGCGGTCGCGACGGGGAGGGAGCACGTCGTGCCCACGCACACCGTGGCGGCTGGCCGCTCCGCGGTCTTCCGGATCACGACCTTGCGGGGCCGGTACGTCTGGAGCGCGAGGAGGTGCATGGCGCACGCGGGTCCCTCGCCGCGCGGGCCGGCCACCTCGATGCGGGTGACGGGGCTGAGCGCCCAATCGACGGCGCGGAGCAGCGTGGCGCCGTACAGCGAGAGCTGGGCCGCCCCGCCCGCGAACGTCGCGAGCTGGCGGTCGAGCAGCCGGCGCCACTCCGGGTCGTCGGTGATCGCCGCCGCCCGGGCCAGCACGAGGGCGGCGACGCCGTTGGCCGAGGGAGTCGGGGCGTCCTGAATCGGCTTGGCGGGGGTCGCCAGGTACGCGGCGCCGGCGCGATCGCGCGCCAAGTCCGAGAACCCGCCGTCCGCTTCGTCCCAGTGGACGCGTAGGCAATGCCGTACGACCGCGAGCGCGCGGGTGAGCCAGGCCTCGTCGCCGGTCACCTCGTAGGCGTCGAGGAACGCCGCCGCCGCCTGGATGTTGTCGTCCAGCAGGCCGTGCGGCTCGGTCCGGCCGATCACGTGGGCCATGCCGCGCGCGTCGTCCCACGCTTCGGCCCAGATGCGGCTCAGCACCTTCAAGGCGAGCGCGTTGCATTCCGGGCGGTCCAGCACGGCGCCAGCGTGCAGGAACGCCGCGGCCATCATCGCGTTCCAATTCACATACGGGGTCGTGTCGACGTACGGCGCCTTGCGCTGGGCACGGGCCGTCTTGAGCCGGCCGATGGCAGCCTTGAGTGTCTGCCACTCGGCAGCATCCGCCGGATCCGTTTTCCACCACAGCACGTTCTTCTCGTGATCGTGGTGCATCTCGCCGGGCACTGCGACGTCGTATACGCGACGTATCACGTCATACGCCGTTTCGTCATGCAACGCCTCTCGCAGCTCATCCGGCGTCCAGGTCCAGTAGTCGCCGTCGTCGCCGAACGCGATGTCCGCGTCCTGAGACGTGTAAAACGCGCCGCGTGCGGGGTCCGAGAGCGTCTCCAGCACCCACGTCACGGTGCCCTGCGCCACCTCGGCGAAGAGCGTCGTGCCATAGGCGGCGTACGCGTTCAGGTACGAGCGCAGCAGCTCCGAGTTGTCGTACGCCATCTTCTCGAAGTGGGGCACGATCCAGCGCTCATCCACCGCGTAGCGGTGGAAGCCGCCGCCCACGTGATCGCGGATGCCCCCCTTTGCCATCCCGGTCAGGGTCTTCTCGACCACCTCGCGGGTCCAGGCCTCGTGGGTGTCGTGCCAGCGGGCCAGCAGGAAATCGCACCCCGCCGGGTGCGGGAACTTGGGCGCCGTCCCGAAGCCGCCGTAGCGGATATCGAACAGGCGCGCCATCTGGCCCGCCGCGTCGGCGAGGATCGCCGGGGTGACCTGTCCGGCCTTGGCCTCGTTCAGCGATTCGGTGACGTGCTGCCGGATCGCCTTGGCGTTCTTGGCCACGCGTGCCCGGTCGCCCTGGTACAGCTCCGCGACTTGCTTCAAAACGGAAATGAAGCCGGGACGCCCGAACTGGTTGTCCTCGGGCGGAAAGTACGTGCCGCCGAAGAACACCTCCCCTGCGGGCGTGAGGAACGCCGTGAGCGGCCAGCCGCCCTGCCCGGTGAGCGCCTGCACGGCGCGCTGGTAGCGGGAGTCCACATCGGGCCGCTCGTCGCGATCGACCTTCACGCACACGAAATCGCGATTCAGCAGCTCGGCCACCTCAGGATCCTCGTACGACTCGCCGTCCATCACGTGACACCAGTGGCACCACACCGCGCCGATGTCCAGCAGGATCGGCTTGTCCTCGACGCGCGCCCGCTCGAGCGCCGCCTCGCCCCAGGGATGCCAGTGCACCGGCTGGTGGGCGGCGGACTTCAAGTAGGCGGACGGCTCGGTGGCGAGGAGGTTCGGCATTACAGGAAATCTACACCCGCGAGCTCGGGCACCACCGGTTCACCACGCACTGCTCACACTTCGGCCGCCGCGCGATGCAGACCTTGCGCCCGTGCTGAATCAGCGTGTGTGAGAACCAGGTCCACTGGTCGCGCGGCACGAGGGCCATCAGATCGCGCTCGATTTTCACGGGATCCCGCTCCCGCGTGAGGCCGAGCAGTGTGGTCAGGCGCTGCACGTGGGTGTCCACCACGACGCCCTCGTTCTTGCCGAACGCCGTGCCGAGCACGACGTTCGCGGTCTTGCGGCCAACCCCGGGGAGTTCCACCAGCTCCTCCATGGTGGCCGGCACGGCGCCGCCGTGCCGCTCCACCAGCGCCTGCGCCATGCCGAGGATCGATTTCGTCTTGTTGCGAAAGAACCCGGTGCTGTGGATCTCTTGCTCGAACACCCGGGGGTCGGCGGCGGCGTAATCCCGCGCCGTCCGGTACTTCGTGAACAGGGCGGGGGTCACGATGTTCACACGCGCGTCGGTGGACTGCGCCGACAGGATTGTGGCGACGAGCAGCTCCAGGGGATTGTGGTGGTGGAGCGCGCATGTCGCGTCGGGGTAGGCTTGCTCGAGGCTCGCGATGATCTGCGTGAGCCGCGCCCGCAGCTGGGCGGGGGTCTCGGGTGCCCGGCGCCGCTTGGTCCGTGGCTTCGTCGGCATGCGTGCGCTGAAGCTAACGGCTCAGCGGTGGGGCAGGAATCCATCCAGCGCCCGCACGAAGTCCTCCGTCGCTTCCACGTGGGGGGCGTGACCGGTCGCCAGCTCGATCACTCCCGTGTCGAGCAGGGCGGCGGTCTCACGGGCTGATTCGAGCGGCAGGGGATCGTAGATCCCGTGGATGACTAGAGCCCGCGGGGCCTTGCCCTTGGGAAAGGTGCTGCGGAGCCGGTCCCGCAGGTCGTAGTTGCCGAGGCTGTGCCACACTGCCTGCTGGGTCCGGGCCGTGACGCGGAACGGCGTCAACTCCTTCGCGCGGCTCGGGTCCTTGAAGTACCCCGCGACCGATAGCGCGAACGCGAGGCGGCGATACTTTTCGGGATCACGCTGGGCCAGTCCGGAGGCGGAGAGCTCGGCCCGCGCCCGCACGATGCGCCGGTCGGCCAGGCGGGCCGAGAGCCGGCGCTCGAACTCCTCGCGCCACCGCGCCGTCAGCGGCGCCGGAGCGACGAGCGCCAGCCGCCCCACCCGATCGGGGTGCTCCAGGGCGTACAAGACGGCGAGCAGGCCGCCCCAGGAATAGCCCAGCAGGCTGAGGCGGTCGATGGCCCAGTGCTTGCGGAGCGCGTCCAAGTCGGCGACGTGCTCCTGCCAGCCGACCGGCACGTCGCGGGCGACGGGTGACCGCCCGCCGCCGCGTTGGTCATAGAAGAGCAGGGCGCGACCGTGCGCCAGCCGATCGTACTGGGGCAGGAGGTACGCGAAGTCTGCGCCCGGCCCGCCATGCAGTACGACGACCGGTGGGCCGGTTCCCACGCGCCGAGTGTGGAGGCGGACGCCGCCCAGGTCCACCAACGCGTCGACCGCTTCGCCGTGCTCGGTGCCGGTCATGGGGTCACAAGTTACACGGTCATGAAGCCACTTCGCCTTCCGCCGGTCCTGACGGCGCCGGGGATCCGGCGACTCGGGCTCGCCGACGTCGCGATCCTGTGCCTCGTGGGCGGGGCGATCGCGGCGCTGATCGCGTTCGCGCGCGAGTTCGAGGCGCCGCTCCGGCAGGCGGTGCAGATCGACCTGCGCCCCACCGCGCTCCCGCGATACACCCTGTACTCGCTCGCCCGCGGCGTGATCGCGCTCGCGATCTCGTATCTCTTCGCGCTCGGCTTCGGCTGGGCGGCGGCCAAGTCGCGCGCCGCCGAGCGCGTGCTGCTGCCGATGCTCGACATCCTCCAGAGCATTCCCGTGCTCGGGTTCCTGCCCGGCCTAGTGCTGGGGCTGATGTCGCTCTTCCCCACGCGCAACATCGGCCTCGAGCTCGCGGCGATCCTGATGATCTTCACGGCGCAGGCATGGAATCTGGCGTTCTCCTTCTATAATTCGCTGAAGACGCTTCCCGACCCGCTGCGTGATGCATGCAAAGTCGCGGGGTGGCGGCCCTCGAGGACGTTCTGGCAGCTCGAGGTGCCGGCGGCGGCGCAGGGCCTGGTGTGGAACGGGATGCTCTCGATGGCCGGCGGCTGGTTCTTCCTCATGGTCAACGAAGCGTTCCGCCTCGGGGACCGCGATTTCCGTCTCCCGGGCGTCGGCTCCTACATGAGTGTGGCGCTCGATCGGGGAAACGTCCCGGCGATGGCGCTCGCCATCCTCGCCATGGTGACGATGATCGTGTGCGTGGACCAGCTGCTGTGGCGACCGCTCGTGGTGTGGGTGGAGAAGTTCCGGCTGGACGAAACGGCGGGGGGAGAGGGGGGGCCGCCGGCGACCTCGTGGGTGCTCGAGTTCCTGCGGCACGCGCGCCTGCCGCGGCGCGCGGCCCAGCTGCGGCGGCGCGCCTATCGCACGGCGCGTCGGGCGGCGCGGCCGTTCGAGCGGCCGCTCGCGCTCGCCGGGCCTGTGATCCTGCGCGCGCCGCGCTTCGCGCTCGCGCACCCGGTGGCGCGGCTGATCGGCGCATCTCTCCTCGGCGCCGGGATCGCAGTGGCGGCGCTCGCCGGAGTCTGGCAGCTCTGGCTGCTGTTGCGCCACCTTGGCGTGCGCGATTGGGGGACACTGGTCGGGTCGGCGGCCCTCACGTTCACGCGGGTGATGGCTGCCGTGCTCGTGTCCACCGCATGGGCGGTGCCGACCGGCGTAGTGATCGGTCGCTCGCCCCGCCTCGCGCGGCTGCTGCAGCCCGTGATCCAAGTGGTCGCGTCGTTCCCGGCGCCCATGTTGTTCCCGCTCGTCGTCCTCTTGTTCGAGCGCGCCGGCGTGGGGCTGGGACTCGGCGCCGTCGCCTTGATGGTGCTCGCGGGACAGTGGTACATCCTGTTCAACGTCATCTCGGCGGTGGCCGCGATCCCGGAACAGCTCAAAGACGCGGCCAATGCGTTTCAGCTGCCGCGGCTCGCCCGCTGGCGCTCGCTGTACCTTCCCGCGGCGTTCCCGGCGCTCGTGACGGGCTGGGTCACGGCGGCGGGAGGCGCATGGAACGGCTCGATCGTCGCGGAATACATGGAGGCGGGGGGGACGCTGCGCACCACGCCGGGACTCGGGAGCCTGATCAGTGACGCCACGGCGCATGCCAACTTTCCGTTGCTCGCGGGCGGGATCGTGCTGATGAGCCTGATCGTGGTCGGTTGGAACCGCTTCGTTTGGCGCGCACTCGCCGGCTGGGCCCAGACGCGGTTCGGGATGGCGCAATGACGCCGGGCCAGGTGCTGCTCGAGGCGCGGCACGCGACGCAGCGGTTCCGGCTGCCGAACGGACAGGTGCTCGAGGCGCTGCGCGACGTGTCGCTCAGCGTGTGCGAGCACGAGGTGGTGGCGTTGGTCGGCCCGTCGGGGTGCGGCAAGAGCACCCTGCTGCGCCTGTTCGCGGGCCTGGCGCGCCCGGCGGAGGGGACAGTCGAGTACCGCGGGCGCCCGCTCGACGGAGTGCTCGGCGCCGCCGCGATGGTGTTCCAATCGTTCGCGCTGCTTCCCTGGTTCACCGTGACGGAGAACGTGGGCATGGGCCTCGAAGCGCGCGGCGTGGGCGGCGCGGCGCGCCGGGACGCGGTGGCTCGCGCCATCAATCTGGTCGGGCTCGATGGGTTCGAGCAGGCGTACCCGAAGGAGCTGTCGGGCGGGATGAAGCAGCGCGTGGGGTTCGCGCGGGCACTCGCCGTGGCGCCCGAGATCCTGCTCATGGACGAGCCGTTCGGGTCGCTCGATCCCCTCACCGCCGAAAACCTGCGCAGCCAGGTGGTGGATCTGTGGCGCGACCCGTCGACCGGCGTGAACACGCTCGTGGTCGTGACGCACAGCGTCGAGGAGGCGGTGTTTCTCGCCGGACGGATCGTCGTATTCGGGTCGCACCCCGGGCACGTGCGGGAGGTGCTGGTGAATCCGATCCCCTACCCGCGGCAGGAGCGCACGCCGGAGTTCGAGGCGATGGTCGACCGGCTGCACGCGGTGCTCACGGCGACCCTGCTCCCGGAAGCCGCGCCGGCGGCGCCCCAGCGGCTGATCCCGTTTCCGCGGGTGCACGTGTCCGAGGTCACGGGTTTGCTCGACCACCTGCTCACGCGGCCCGAGGGCAAGGGGCACGTGTTCGAGCTCGCCGAAGACCTGGGCGTCGATTACGACCGCATGACCGCCGTGGTGCGGGGCGCGGAGCAGCTCGGGTGGGTGACGACGCCGGGTGAGATCGTGCAGCTCACGCTGGCCGGGCGCGAGGTCATGGCGATGGACGACTCGGCCCGCAAGGACGCGTTGCGGGCGCGGCTCAAGAAACATCCCCTGTTCGGGCGCGTCATCGCGATGCTGACGGAGAGCGAAGGGGCGGTGGAAGACGAAGAGGTGCTCGCGGACATCACCATCTATTTCCCGTTCATCCCTGCCGATTCGCTGTTTCAGACGATCGTCGAGTGGGGCCGCTACGCCGAGCTGCTGGACCACGACGCCGCCGCGGGGCGGCTGATGCTCGCTGAAGCCGTCGAGGGGACGCCGGACGTCCGGGCGGACTGAAACGACGACGCGCGGCACGCCTCGGGGGAGGAGGAGCACCGCGCGCCGGCGCAGCCGATCTGATCGTCTTGTACCTCCTCCTTGCTCAAGGTGAAACCTGGAGAATGGAGCGCTGCCGCGCTCCGGCGGGGGGCTCGCGGCAAAGAGCGTACCAGACAGTCGCGCACGTGCGAAGGCTGCGATTGTGGCTGACGGGCCGCGCAGTGTGGCTCACGTCTGTCGCCCCGGCGCTGTCGCTCGGCGGCGGCCACGCGGGGCCGGTGATCTGGGGCACGCACCTTCACAGCAGCACCGCCAGCGCATCCGCCACTTCTTTCACGGCGCGGTGATGCGCGTCCGTGAAGCCCGCCGGCACGTCCGAGTCGACGTCGATCTGACCGAGGATGTTCGCCCCACGGCGAATCAGCACCACGAGCTCGGACTTGGTGTCCAGGTTGCACGCGAGGTAATTCCCGACGGCGCCAACGTCGGGGACGTTCTGGTCTTGCCCCTGTGCGACCGCGGTACCGCACACGCCCTGGCCCACCGGGATGCGGGTGTGCGGCGTCTCGCGGCCGGCGTACGCCTCGAGCACCAGCTCGTCGCCATGGAGCATGTACGCGTAGACCGACGTGTACGGCGCGCCCTCCGCCCGGATGCGCTCGCACGCCAGCCGGAGTAGCTGCGGCCGCGGGGCATCGTGCAGCTGCGCCGCGCGGAGCGCGCGCACGATCTTGTTCGCTGCGAATGTGGTGGTCATCGGTGTCGCTTCGCCAAGACTATATCTATCTTTGGCGCGACCCTCACGGAAGTTGGCCGGTGTCCGTCCGACTGCTCGCGCTCATCCCTGTGACCGTGGCGATCAGCCTGGCGCTTTCCGCGGCCGTGGACGCCGTGGCCCTGCCGCTCTTCCTCGACACCACGGGGACGATCCTCGCGACGGCGCTCGCCGGACCGGTCGTGGGCATCGCGGTCGGCGTGCTGACCTCCGCCGTCAACACCCTCCGCAATCCGACGTTCTGGCCGTTCGTGGTGGTCCAAATCATCGTGGCGCTGTACGCCGGATTCGCGACGCGCGCCGGCCTGTTTCGCAGCCTCAAGACGGCGGTGCCGACCGGGCTCGGCCTCGGCGTGATCGCGTCGCTCACCTCTACACCCATCTCGTACTTCGTGTTCGGCTGCACGACGACGGGCGGGATCGCGCTCACCACTGCGCTCGGCCGAGCGCTCGGCCTGCCGCCCTTGGGTGCGTGCTTCTTTGGGAGCTTCGTCTCCGACTTCGGCGACAAGGCCGTCACCTTCGCCCTGGTGGCGGCGGTGCTGCACGCCCTGCCGCGTCGCACGGCGGCGCGCTTCCCGCTCGCGCTGCGCGCCATGGGCGCGACGTGAGCGCACTGCACCCCTTCTCCCTCCTGGCCATCGCCGCGGCGCTCCCGGCGTTCGCGTGGATCCTGCCGGCTCCTGGGGGAGGGCTCGCCACTGCGACGCTGGCGCTGGTCCTCGCACTGGTCCCGGACGTGCGGGCGGGGGCGCGCGTGGTGCGGGTCGCCGTGCTGACGGCGGCGCCGTTCTGGCTCTTCCTGCTGCTGCTCCACGACCTCCCCACGACGGTCGCCATGGGCCTGCGCATCACCACCATGGTCGCGAGCTTCGCGTGGCTCGTCGCGGCCCTTCCTCCCGACCGCTTGGTGGAGGCGATGGTGGCGCGCGGCTGGAGCCTCACGCTCGCGTATCTCTTCGCCGCGACGCTGTCGGCGGTTCCCGTGCTCAAGGCGCGCGCCCGGCGCATCGTCGAGGCGCAGCGCTGCCGCGGGCTCTCGCCGCGCGGCAGCGTCGCGAACCGGCTGCGGGCGCTGCGCGCCCTCGCCCTCCCCCTGGTGTTGTCTGCCCTCCACGAGGTGGATGAGCGCGCCTTGGCGCTCGAAACGCGCGGCATGGGGAGCGGCGTGCACCGTACGCCGCTCGCCGCGCCGCCCGATCGCCCGCTGGAGCGGGCCGCGCGCTGGGCCCTGCTGCTGCTCTGCCTCGCCGCTGTGATCTGGCGCCTGGCATGAGGACCCTCGGGCTCGACGACGTCACGTTCTGGTATCCCGCCACCGCGAACCCGGCGCTCGAGAACATCACGCTGGACGTGGGGCCGGGAGACATCGTGGCACTGGTGGGGAGGGGCGGAGCGGGGGCGTCCACGCTGCTGCTCGTCGCAGCGGGTCTGGCCCCGCGTGTGACCGGCGGACGGCTCGCGGGGACGGTGAGTCGAGGGGCCCGGGCCGGGATCGTGCTGCCGACGCCGTGGACGCAACTGTCGGGCATGGCGTTCACCGTGTGGGACGAGGTGGCGTTCGGCCCGGCGAACCTGGGGTGGCCGGGACACGCGATCACGCGCCACGTCGACCATGCGCTTGAGCGGCTGGAGATCGTGCCGCTCGCGTCGCGTGATCCGGCTACGCTGTCCGGTGGCGAGCTGCAGCGCGTGATCATCGCCGGCATTCTGGCGATGGATCCGGACCTCGTGCTGTTGGACGAGCCGACCGCCGAGCTGGACCCCGAGGGTGCCCGGGCGGTGTGGCGACTGGTGCGCTCGCTCGCGGGGGAAGGGAAGGCCGTGCTCCTGGCGACGTCGGACGTCGACGCCCTCCCGGACGTGGCGGACCGCATCGTCTGGCTCGAGCAGGGGAGCGTGCGGGCGATGGGAGAGCCGTCGCTGCTCGCCGAGGACGCGCTGTGCGAGGCGGGTCTGGGCACGACCGTCGCGGACCTGTGGCGCGCGGCGGCGTTGCCCGCACCCTATCCGCTGACGGTGGTCGACGCGGTACAACGATGGCGCTGAGTCGGGCACTCGCCTTCGACGGGGTGGCGTTCTCATACGGGAACGTCGCGGCGCTGAGCGACGTCTCGTTCGAGGTCGCCGCGGGGGAGCGCGTCGCACTGCTCGGCCGCAACGGCGCCGGCAAATCGACCATCGTCCGCCTCGTCACGGGTCTCGTCCACCCCGACGCAGGGAGCGTGTGGATCGGTGACTGGGACACCGCGGACCTCGCACCGGAGGACCTGGCGCGGCGCGTCGGCTCGGTGTTCCAGCACGCCGACCAGCAGCTGTTCGCGCGGACGCTGCGCGAGGACGTGGGCTTCGGACCGCGCGCGCTCGGCTTCCCGGCGCGCGAAGTCCGGCGCCGCACCGACGAGGCCCTCGACGCGCTCGATCTTCACGCCCATGCGGAGCAACACCCCTATGACTTGTCGCCGGCGTTGCGGAAGGTCGGGGCGCTCGCCGGAGCCCTCGCCCTCGAGCCTTCCCTCCTGGTCCTGGACGAGCCCACCGCGGGGCTCGACCGCGCCTGGCGCGCGCGCGTGGCGGACGCGTTGCGCGAGCACGCCGAGCGGGGTGCGGCGCTGCTGGTGGTGACGC
This sequence comes from Gemmatimonadota bacterium, assembly GCA_003222135.1. Lineage (GTDB taxonomy): Bacteria > Gemmatimonadota > Gemmatimonadetes > Gemmatimonadales > GWC2-71-9 > 20CM-4-69-16. The sequence goes on from QHUM01000041.1 coordinate 74,285, forward strand.
ACGACCTCGCCTTCGCCGCCGAGACGCTGGAGCGCGGGATCGTGCTCGACCGCGGACGCCTCGCCTGCGACGAGCCGCTCGAGCGGCTGCTCACCTCGGCGGAGCGCCTCAAGCCGCTCGGTCTCGTTCCGCCACCGATTGCCGCGCTGTCGGTCGCGCTCGATCTGCCGGGGCGGCCGGTGCGCGAACGTGACGCCGCTCACACGCTGGCCCGCGTTGCCGGGGGTCGTTCCGCATCCTAGATTGCTCGCTCGTTGTATGGCGACTCTCGACACGATTGCGACACGCTTCGCGCGCTGCGTAGAGCTGTTTCGCGACCCGGGGGCGAAGGAAGCCCAGAAGTTGGAATTCCGGGCGCTGCTCGGGCTGCTCAAGGAGCTCCCGGTCACACTCACGGTCGTGGCCGGCCGGCTCGAGCTGAACGGCGTGCCATGCCAGGCGGCCGCGCTCACCGGACTGATCCAGCGACTCGACCTGCACGGCGTGGGCACGATCGCCCTGCCGCAGAACCCGGCGCCCGCCCCGCTGTTCGACGTGCTCCGAGTGCTGGCCGACCAGCCCGGCCTGGAAGACTTCGCCACGCGCCTCGGCGGGTCGGGCGCGGCCGAGATTCGCGTCACGAGTGCGGGCGAGGCCCCGCCCCCCGCACCGCCGGCCCAGCCGCGTCCCCCGCAAGATGGCGTCGGCCCTGTCGCGCCGGTCATCCCTTCCCCGGACGCCACCCGGCCCGCCGTGCCGACCCTCGGGACCGACGGCATCCTCCGCGGGGAAGCGATGCGGGACATCCGGTCGGTACACCTGAGCGGCGTCCCGATGGTGACGCACGATCCACCGCCCCCGCCGGCCGCGCGCGCGCTGCCTGGCGAGCAGGCAGCGCAGTCCGCCGAGCCCCACGAGCCGACGTTCTCCCCGTCGCACCCCCAGACGCCCCAGACCCCCTCCGCCGCCCCGGTGCCTCCTGCCGCGCCACCAGCGGCTCGATCGGCGGCGACGCCGGGGGCGCGCGCGGCGTCCCCGCAACCTCCGGCCGGCGCCGTCGGAGTGCTCGCCGAGCTGGCACACAACCCGGCAGGCGCGAACGTCGGGGACCTCCTCGCCACCGTGATCGACCAGGCCGAGGCCGCCCTCAAGCGCAACCGTCTCGAGGAGGTATTGCGGCTCGTCGCGGGGATCGCGCGGATCGAGGAGGGCCTCCCCGACGGGAGCGGCGCGCGCCGCCAGTACGCGATCGCCGTGCGCCGCATCTGCACCAAACCGGTGGTGGAAGCGGTGGCGCGCCTCGTGGGCGCGCCGAAGCACCGCGCCGAGGCGACGCTGGCGTTGCGGCGGGCCGGCGCCGACGCCGTGGAGGTGCTGCTTCGCATGCTGGTCGCGGCGCCGGGCATGAGCGAGCGGCGCGCGGTGTTCGACGCGTTGACGCAAATGACGGAGGGCATGGAGCAGGTGGTGCAGATGCTGGACCACCCCGAGTGGTTCGTGGTCCGCAACGTGGCGGAGCTGGCGGGGGAGCTGGGGATGGAAGCGGCCATCCCGGCGCTCAGCCGGCAGCTCGATCACGCCGACGAGCGCGTCCGTAAAGCGGTGGCGATGGGGCTCGCGAAAATCGGGTCGCGCAACGCCGCCGAGCCGCTGCGCCGGGCGCTGCGCGACAAGTCGCCGGAAGTCCGCATGCAGGTGGCGCTCGGGATCGGCGGCCGCAAGTCGAGCGCCCTGGCGATGCCGCTCGTCGTCGCGATGGAGGAGGAGACGGATGAGGCCGTACAGCGGGAGCTGGTGCTGGCGCTGGGGCGGATCGGGAGCCCGGACGCAGTGCAGGCGCTGATCAAGTTCGCGCAGCCCACGGGCCGGATCTTCGGTCGCAAGCCGGCGGGCTTGCGCGCCGCGGCGGTCGAAGCGCTGCGGCTCGCCGCGACCCCCGCGGCGGTCGGGACGCTGCAGGGCCTCTCCGACGACGGGGATAAACAGGTGAGGGCGGCCGCGCGGGCCGCCCTCGGGGAGCTCAAGAAGAAACCGTCCTAGGTCGGATGCCGGTCACATCATGCGTGACGAGTCTGACCGGCCCTTCGACCCGCCCAGCGCCCAGCTCCCCGGCCCGCCGAAGGCGATGCACAGCGATGCCGCGATGAGCGTCAGGTTGTACTCGTAGCCGCGTCGCATCGGGTCCCCGAAGTGGAACACGTCGAACCCCGCGGCGAAGTGGCCGCCCGTTACGCCCGCGATGACCATGTAGAGGGCGAGCAGCCAGCCCAGCGGCGCCGCGGCGACCCCGAGGATCAACGCCAGGCCGCCCCCTGCCTCGATCAGCATCCCGACCCAGGCCATCAGTCCCGGCATCGGGAAGTGCAGCACGTCCCGCAGCATCCCCGACCACCCCGCCATGCCCGGTCCCGGGAACGGGGGACCGATGAGCTTGCCGAGGCCATGCATCAGGAAGACGACCCCCACCACAACGCGCAGAATGAAGAGGCCGAGTGCCGCATTGTTGCCCTTCATGGCGTCCCTCCTCCCGTCAGGCGGGAATGAAGTTGACTTTGGGATCGAGCCGGCGCGCGAACGCCGCGAGCAGCCGCGCCGCGCGCTCCAGGTCCTCCACGGCGACCATCTCGTTGGGGCTGTGCATGTAGCGGTTGGGGACGCTCACGAGCCCTGTCGGAACGCCGCGCAGCACGTTGTAGATGGCGTCCGCATCAGTGCTGGTGTCGTGCGGCGCGGCCTGAACGCTGTAGGGGATCTGCTCCTGCTCGGCGCACTGCACCAGCATCTCGAACACCACCGGGCTCACCGAGGAGCCGCGCGCCAGCACCGGCCCGCCGCCCAGCTTGTGCTCTCCCGCCCGCTTCTTCTCGGCGCCGGGGTAGTCGGTCGCGTGCGTGACGTCCACTACGAGCGCGACCTGCGGGTCGAGCCCGACCGCGCTGGTGCGCGCGCCGCCGCCCGTCCAGGCGATCTCCTCGCGCGTCGTGGCCACCGCGAACACCGCCGCGTGCTTGGGCCGATCCTTCGCCAAGAGCCGCAGCACCTCGGCCACGACGTATGCCCCGATGCGGTTATCGATGCTGCGCGACACGATGCGCCCGTTCGGCAGCTCCTGCACATCCGCGTCGAGCACCGCCGGATCGGCCACCCGCACGCGCTCGAGCGTCTCCGCCCGGTTGGCGGCGCCGATGTCGATCCACAGGTCGGTGATCTTGGTGACCTTGTCCATGTCCTCCTTCTTCATCAGGTGGATCGCCTGCTTGCCGACCACGCCGCGCACCGGGCCCTTCGGTCCGGCGATCACCACCCGCTGCCCGACCAACACCTGCGAATCCCACCCGCCGATCCCCGCGAAGTAGAGGTACCCATCGTCATCGACGTGTGTCACCTGGAGCCCGATTTCGTCGATGTGACCGGCGAGCATGAGGCGCGGCGTGCCCCCGGGGTTCAACGCGGCAACCGAGTTGCCGTGCACATCGGCCTTCACCTCGTCCGCGAACGCCTTCACCTCCTCGCGCCACACGCGGGCGGGCGCGGTCTCGAAGCCTGAGGGTCCCGGGCTGTCCAGCAGGTGCTTCAGGAATTCCAACGTCGGTTTGGTCATGGGTGCGCTGAGGTGGAGAGCGGAATGCCGAGCCGGCGGCGGACGCTGTCGGCGGCCGCACCGGTCGCAAGCGTGGGCTGGTGGTCGACTCGGACGGGGATCGCCGACAGGCGCATCCGCTTGTCCGGTCTCACGACGACCCGCAGGATCGCCGAGAGCCGTGTCCACGGATCGTTCTGCAGGAAGACGAAGTTGCCGAGCGACTGGACGATCGGCTTGCCCTTGTATCGTACGACAGGCTGCAGGACATGGGGGTGATGTGCGAGCACCAGGTCGGCGCCGGCGTCGACGAGGCCGTACAGGAGATCCTGGTGGTACTTGGGCGGCGTGTCCACGAATTCCTTGCCGCCGTGCACGCTCACGACGACCAGGTCGACGCGGCCGGTTTGCTTCAGGTCGCGGATCGCCGGGAAGATCCACGCCGTGTCTCCCCAGGCGACGTAGTTCGCGCCGGCATGGCGGTAAAACGTATACGGGGCCGGGTTCCAGGCACGCGTGATCGCGAAAAAGGCGACGCGCCAGGCCCCGCGCCGCACGATCACCGGTTGCTCGGCCATGTCGCGACCGAACCCCGAGCCCACGAACAGCACCCCGGCCCGCGTGAGCTGACGCATCGTTTCCTGGAGCGTGGCTTCTCCGCCGTCCCACGCGTGATTGTTGGCGGTGCTCACGATGTCGAACCCGGCTTCGGCCAGGGCCGCGGCCGCGACGGGCGGGGCGGTGAAGGCCGCGCCCGAGTCGTCCACCTGGCTGGTGTCCGCCGCAATCGGACTCTCCAGGTTGCCGAAGGTGATGTCCGCGCCGCGCAACGTGTCGAGCAGCGGGCGAAACGAGTACAACGTATCTCCCGCGATCAGCCGCTCACGCGCCGTGCGCCGCCCCAGGTTGATGTCACCGACGGCGTATAGGCGGAGCGTGCCCCGAGCCGGGGGCGCCTGCAGCACGGCCAGCAGCACGTTGCACGCAGCCAGGACGTTCCCCGTCATAGCCGTCGAATCTCAACGAACTTGCGTGCCACCGTCAACCGTGCATCAACCGCGCGAGGATGCTCGCGGCTTCGACGAGGCGCGGCCCCGGGCGTGAAGTATAGGCGTTGCCGTCGAGAAACTCGACGCGCCGGTCGAACAGGGTCCGCGCGTCGCGGTCCGTGATCAGGGCCAGCTCGCGGCGCGCCCGCTCCACGTCGAAGCCGCACAGCGCGACGACCACGAGATCGGGCACTAGCGCGCTGAGCTCCCGCCACGAGCGCTTCACGGACCGCCCCCCGGCTACGCCGCCGATGTCCTCGCCCCCGGCGATCTCGATCAGCTCGGGCACCCAGTGCCCGGCGACGTAGGGCGGGTCGAGCCACTCCAGAACCAGGACCCGGGGCCGCGGTAGGGGCGCGGCATGCTGCGCCCCTAGACCGTTCGAACGGGGCAGGGCTGCCTCCCGTATGCGCCGCACCCGGTAGGCCAGGCCCGCGATCAGCTCGTCCGCTTCGTCGCGCAGCTCCATGGCCTCGCCCACCTTGCGCACGTCGACGAGCACCTCGCCGAGCGTGTGCGCGTGGAGCGTCACGACCCAGGGTGTGAGACGGAGCGAGGCGACGATACCAGCGAGCTGCTCCTGGCCTACCGCACAGACGTCGCAGATCGCCTGTCCGATGATGACGTCCGGGCGCAGCCGGCCGACCAGCTCCACGTCCACTTCGACCGTCGCGGCACCCTCGCGCTTCGCCGCCGCCAGCGCGCGGTCGATCTCGCCGGAGGGGAGATCGGTGTCGAGGCGCGACCGGGTCACGCGCGGCAGGGCGCGCACCTCGGGCGGATAGTCGCATTCGTGCGTCACGCCGACGAGGCGCCCGAGCGCCCCCAGGGCGGCCACGATCTCGGTGGCGGCGGGCAACAGCGAAATGACGCGCATCGCTATCCACGCAGAGCACGCATGCCGAAATGTAGGGGTGCAGCATGCTGCGCCCCTACGGTGCGCGGCCCGGTCACTGCTCGCGCCGGCCCACCCAGTAGAGCAGCGCTCCCAGCAGTCCGAAGAGCCCGAAGGCGAGGACGTTGGAATTGGTCACGTTCCCGAGCGCGTTGAACACGGGCACCCGCTCGGCGAGCGCGTCCGCGGAGCCCAGGACCCCCGCGACCGCCGCCAGCACGATCCCACAAATGGCTCCGCCGGCGATCAGGCCGCTCGCGAACAGCACTCCCGGTCCCGACTCGACCTGGGCGAGCGATTGCTGCCGCGCCTGAGCCCGCCGCTCGATCAGCCACCGGACCACGCCGCCCGCGAACATCGCCGACGAGGTGGAGATCGGCAGGTAGACCCCCACCGCGACCGGCAGCGCCTGCACCCCCATGAGCTCGATCGCGATGGTGATGAACACTCCCAGCAGGACCAACACCCACGGCAGCTTGTGGGTCAGGATGCCGTCGGTGATGAGCGCCATGATCGTCGCCTTGGGCGAATCGAGCCGGGGAATGGCCTTGCCGCGATACTCGTGCACGCGGCCGCCGATCCCGGGATCGAGCACGTAGCGCAGCTCGCGACTCTTGGGATCCATCAGGTACTTGCCTGCCGCGACGCCGTCGGTGACGACGTACACGCGGACCACCTGATACGTGGCGTGGTCCACCGAGTCGCTGCCGGCGATGCGAAACCCCGCCATGGTCGCGGGCAGGACCTCGACCGGCGCCCGGCCAACCGCCGTGGGCGCGAGCGCTTGCGCGCGGAACGGGGCGTGTGTCTCGGGGACGGGATAGGTGTACGCCCGGTTGAGCAGCGTGAGGGTCCAGCCGACCACGAGCGCCGACCCCAGGGCGCCGATCAGGATGGCGATCTGCTGGTTTCGCGGCGTGGAGCCGACGAGGAAACCGGTCTTCAGGTCCTGCGACGTGTTGCCGGCATTCGCCGTGGCGACGGCCACGACGGCGGCGATCGAGATCGCCTGCACCCGGTGATCGACGCCGGTCCAGCCGATGGCGACGAAGATCAGACACGTCCCGAGCAGGGCCGCGATGGTCATGCCGGAAATCGGGTTCGCCGAGGAGCCGATCTGGCCGCAGATGCGGGAGGACACGGTGGCGAAGAAGAATCCGAAGATCACGATCAGGACGGCGCCGAGCAGGTTGACGCCCAGCTGCGGCAGCAGCGTGAGGACGATGGCGAGGGCGATCGAGCCGCCGACGGTGAGGGAAAGGGGGAGATCGTCCTCGGTGCGCAGTCGGGTGACGGCTTGGCCGAGCCGGGACGCGCGCAGCTCCTTCCAGCTCGAGGCGAACGAGCTCATGATCGTCGGCAGCGAGCGGGCCAGCGCGATGATTCCCGCGGAGGCGACGGCCCCGGCCCCGATGTAGAACACGAAGCTGGAACGGAGCTCACCGGGACTCATGTCGCGGATCAGCTTCACCGCGGGGAACCCGAACGGCTCCGTGAGGCCCGACCCCACGAGCTTGATCGCGGGTGCGAGCACCAGGTAGGCGAAGCAGCCGCCGGCGAACAGATAGCCGGCGATGCGCGGGCCGATGATGTAGCCCACCCCCAGGAGCTCCGGGGAGATCTCGGACGAGATGGCAGCGCCGGGATAGAAGGCGAGGGCCTTGCCGGGCACGTCGGGCCACAGCTTGAGCCCGCCCATCAGGAACTTGTAGACGAAGCCGACGCCGAACGCCTGGAACACCCGCTTGGCCTGCAGGCCGCGCTCTTCGCCCGCGATCAGCACTTCCGCGCACGCCGTGCCCTCCGGGTAGATCAACGTGTCGTGCTCTTTCACGATCAGCGCGCGGCGCAGCGGGATCATCATCAGCACGCCCATCAGCCCGCCGGCCGTCGCCAGGATCGCCACGCGGCCGATGTCCAAGTCGTAGCCCATCAACAGAATCGCCGGGATCGTGAAGACCACCCCGGCCGCGACAGAGTCGCTGGCCGACCCGGTGGTCTGGACGATGTTGTTCTCGAGAATCGACGTGCGACCCAGGGCGCGGAAGATCGTAATCGAGAGCACGGCGATCGGGATGGAGGAGCTGACCGTCAGCCCGATCTTGAGGGCGAGGTACACGCTCGAGGCGCTGAAGATCAATCCGAGCAGCACGCCGAGGATGAGGGCGCGGGGTGTCAGCTCGGCGGGAAAGTGAGTGGCGGGGATGTACGGCTCGTGGCTGGCCATCGGCGGAGAATCTGGTCGCCGCCGGCAGGACGCGATAGAGGGATCACACCAGCGGCGTTTCACCTTGCAGAGCAGGCGCACCGCGCGGGAACTCGGTCTGGCCCCCCCGGGGTACTGAGTCCGCGCCACTGGGCTAGACCCGACCCCGTCCTTCAGACTGTCGCGTCGCCGCCACGCAGCGCAATCGATGCTACGAGAACTGGACCCCCACGTCCGCATGCTCGACCGCGCGCTGGCCGGTCGTTACGTGCTCGAACGCCGCCTCGGCCGGGGCGGGACGGGCGTGGTGTTTCTCGCGCGCGAGCTGCGGCTCGATCGCCCGGTCGCCATCAAGCTGCTGGCCCCCGCAAAGGCGGGCGACCCGGTCGCGCGGCAGCGCTTCCTCGGGGAGGCGCGGACGGCAGCGCAGCTTTCCCACCCCAACATCGTCCCCATCTTCTCCGTCGACGAGCTCGCCGACGTGGTGTTTTTCGCGATGGCGTACGTGGAAGGCCAAACACTGGGCCAGCGCATCCGCGAGCATGGACCGCTGTCGCCCGAGGCGGGCGCGCGGCTGGTGCGCGAGGTGGCGCGCGCATTGGCGCACGCGCACGAGCGGGGCGTGGTGCACCGCGACGTGAAGCCCGATAACATCCTGCTGGACGCGGCGACGGGCCGCGCGTTGGTGTCCGATTTCGGCATCGCCCGGGTCGCCGGCGGCGGCGGCACGACGGGGCCGTGGGAAGTCGTGGGAACCGCCGACTACATGAGCCCGGAGCAGGCGGGTGGGCTGGTCGTGGACGCGCGCAGCGATATCTACTCCCTTGGGGTGGTCGGCTACTACGCGCTGTCGGGCCGGCTGCCGTTCGAGGCGCCCGATTGCTTTGCGATGCTGGCGCGGCACATCACCGAGCCGCCGCCGCCCCTCGCCTCGGTCGCGCCCGGCGTGCCGCGCCGGCTCGCGCGGGTGATCGACCGCTGTCTCTCGAAGGAGCCGTCGGCGCGCTTCTCGAGCGGCTTCCACCTCGCCGACGCCGTCCAGTTCGCCGTCGCCACACCGGTGGGACCGCCCCTCGCCCTGCGGGCTTTTCTCGTCGAGAGCCGGCACCTCTCGGTGCCCACGCTCCTGTATGGGATGATCCTCGGCCTCGCGATCCCGCTGCTCGCGCTGCAGGTCGTCACCGCCGTCGAACCGGGCCCGCGGCTCGTCGCCGCAGGCTTCATCGTCTGGCTCTTGCTGTTGCCGTCCGCACTGATGCTGGCGCGGGTACGGCGGCTGCGTGCCGCCGGCTTCGATCGCGACGATCTCACGGACGCACTCGCCGCGGAGCTGGCGCGCCACCGCGAGGAGCTGGCGTTTCTGTACGGAGAGGGACAGTCCCGCGTCGAGCGCGTGCTGGGCATGCTGGCGTATGCGGGGCTCGCGGTGGCGGGAATCGCAGCGGCAGTAGGGCTGCGTGCGCCGGAGCTCGCTGCGCCCACGGTACTGCTCGCGGCGTGGGGCGCCGGGGCAGTGGTGGCGTTGCTCGCCGGTGTCGCGGCACGGGCGTGCACGGAACATCGCACCGATCTGAGATCGGAGCGTCGCCTGCGCTTCTGGGATGGGCCGCTCGGACGGTGGCTCTTCCGGCTCAGCGGGCGCTCTGTACCGCGCGCAGCCGCTCCCCCGCTTCCCGCAGCTGGTCTTCCGTCTTACAGAACGCGAACCGCACGAGGTGCCGCCCCAGTTCGGGGCGGCTGAAGAAACTCGAGCCCGGCACCGGCGCGACACCCGCCTCGCACGTGAGCCAGCGGGCGAACTCGTCGTCCGGCCGGTCGGAGAGCCGCGAGAAATCGGCGAGGATGTAGTATGCGCCCTCGGGAGGGGTGCAGCGGAAGCCGGCGGCGAGCAGCGCCTCGTGCAGCAGGTCGCGCCGGATCCGGTACTGGGTGGCGAGCCCCCGGTAATACTCGGGTCCCAGCGTCTCGAGGCCGACGGCGATGGCTTCTTGGAGCGGCGCGGCGGCGCCCACCGTGAGGAAGTCGTGCACCTTGCGGATCGCGTCGGTCGCTGGCGGCGGGGCCACGATCGTGCCGACGCGCCATCCCGTCACGCTGAACGTCTTGGACGCGCCGCTGATCGTGATCGTGCGCTCGCGCATCCCGTCGAGGGTGGCGATCGGGATGTGCTTGCCTTCGTAATAGATGTGCTCGTAGATCTCGTCCGTGACCGCGTAGGCGTCGTGGCGCCGGCACAGCTCGGCGATGCCCTCGAGCTCCGGCCCGGACAGCACCCGACCGGTCGGATTGTTCGGCGTGCACACGATGATCGCGCGCGTGCGCGGCGAGAACGCCCACGCGAGACGGTCCAGGTCGAGTGGCTCGCCCGCCGCGAGCGGCACGTAGACCGGTCGGGCGCCGCACAGAATCGCGTCGGGGCCGTAGTTCTCGTAGAACGGCTCGAACACGATCACTTCGTCTCCCGGATCGACGACTGCCAGCATCGCTGACGCCATCGCCTCGGTGGCGCCGCAGGTGATCGTCACCTCGGTCTCCGGATCCACCGTCATGCCGTACCATTCTGCGTACTTGCGCACCAGGGCATCGCGCAGCCGCTTCGCGCCCCAGGTGATGGCGTACTGGTTGATGTCATCGCGGATGGCGCGCGCCGCGGCGTCCTTCAGCGCGTCGGGCGCCGGGAAGTTCGGAAACCCCTGCGCCAGGTTGATCGCCCCGTGCTCGTTGGCGAGCCGGGTCATCCCGCGGATCACCGATTCAGTGAAGCCGTGCGTGCGTCGGGCGGTGTGCATGGCCAGGAGGCGGGGGGCTACTTCAGGAGCTGCTTGGCGATGGTATTCAACTGCATGTTGCTCGTTCCCTCGTAGATCGTGCCGATCTTCGCGTCGCGATAGAACTTCTCGACGGGGTATTCCTTCGTGTACCCGTACCCGCCGAACAGCTCCACGGCGAGCGACGTCACCCGCTCCGCGACCTGTGAGGAGAAGAGCTTCGCCATCGCGGCCTGCATCGTGTACGGGTCGCCCGCGTCCTCGAGGCGCGCGGCGTTGTAGACCATCAGACGCGCCGCCTCCAGCTCGGTCGCGGCCTGGGCGAGCTGGAACTGCACCGCCTGGAACTCTGCGATGGGATGGCCGAACTGGTGGCGCTCCTTCACGTACCGGAGTGCCGCGGCGAGCGCCCCCCGCGCCACGCCGATCATCTGGGCGCCGATCCCGATGCGGCCGGTGTTGAGCGTCTCGATCGCCACCTTGTATCCGTGGCCCACCTCGCCCACCACGTTCGTCGCCGGCAGCTCGCACCCGTCGAGGATCAGCTCGCAGGTGCTCGACGCGCGGATGCCGAGCTTGTCTTCCTTTTTACCGACTGAGAGCCCGGGGTAGCCGCGCTCGATCACGAACGCCGTGATGCCCTTGTAGCCCCGCGTGAAGTCCGCGTTGGCGAACACCACGAACATCCCCGCCTCGGCGCCGTTGGTGATCCACAGCTTGCGGCCCTCGAGCAGCCACCGGTCGCCGCGCCGCGTGGCCTTCGTCTGCAGGCCGAACGCATCCGAGCCGGACTCGGGCTCCGATAGCGCGTAGGCACCCACGAGGTCGGCGGCGAGGCGGGGGAGATAGCGTCGCCGCAGCTCGTCGCTCCCCCACTTGAGGAGCAGGTTGTTGACGAGTGTGTTCTGCACGTCCACGCAGATCGCGAGTGACGCGTCCACGGCGGACAGCTCTTCGACCGCGAGCACGGTCATGAGGAGGCTCCCCGCAGCGCCCCCCAATTCGCCGGGAATCTCGATTCCCATGAGCCCGATCTCGAAGCACTTGGCGATGAGGGCCGAGTCGAGCGCGGACGCCTGCTCCATCGCGGCGACGCGCGGCTTGACGTCCCGCTCCGCAAAGTCGCGCACCGTGTCGCGGAACAGGCCTTCTTCCTCTGACAGCTTCGTCAGGGGCGCCGCCGTCGTCAGCTCGGGGCTTCGAGTCATCGATCCTCCAGGCGCCGCACGAACTTGAGCCCCGACCACACCTCGTCCACCGCCGCCACCTTCACGTCCACCAGGCCGTGTCCCAGCCCGACCGCGCGAATCACGTCCTCCGTGAGATCGGTCGCCACGCCGGACGCCTGTTTGGGCCAGGAGATCCACAGCATCCCCGCGGGAGCGAGCGCACGCGCCAGCCCGGCAAACTTCCGCTCGAGCTCCCGCCTGTCCTTCGTGAAGAACTGGATGACATCAAGCGGGCGGGCCGCCGTCGCCTTGCGCGTCACCTGCGACGGCAGCCTGCCCAGGATGCGATCGTACCCCGTTGGCGCGTTGAGAATCGCGATCGCCGCTCCCGGTTTGATCCCGAGCTTGTCGACGAGCGGCCGCTTGGAGTAACCCGCCACCCGCTTGTTCACCGGCCTTTGTAGACGACCCGCCAGATCCTCCCCGCCGCATCGTCGGTGACGTACAGCGACCCGTCCGGCCCTTGCGCCAGTCCCACGGGTCGGTGCTGCGGCCCGGTTCCGTTCTCGTGCCAGAACCCGTCGGCGAACGTCTGATAGGTCCCCACCGGTTTGCCGTCCTTGAACGGGACGAACACGACGCGATAGCCCGCCTGCGGCAGCGGCGCGCGGTTCCAGGAGCCGTGAAACGCGATGAATACGCCCCCCCGGTAGGACGCGGGGAACTGCGAGCCCGTGTAGAACAGCAGGCCGTCCGGCGCCCAGTGGCCGGGGAACGCGAGTGCCGGCTCTTTCTTCTGGGCGCACCGCCCTACCTGCTTGCCGTCGCCCCCGTACTCCGGCGCGAGCACGAGGTGGCCGAGCTCGAGGTCGTGATAGCAGTACGGCCACCCGAAATCGTCCCCCTGATTGACGCGCAGCAGCTCCTCCGACGGCTTTTCCGCGCTCTGCTCGGCGGTGAAAAGTTTTGGCCAGTTCTGGAAGAGCTGGTCGCGACCGTGCTGCGTGGACCACAGTTGGCCGTCCGGCGCGACCACCATCCCCACGGCGTTGCGAATCCCCGTGGCGTAATGCGTCCCGGTCTCCTCGGTCTGATCCTGCTTATCCGCGTCGAAGCGCCAGATGCCCGCCCGGGTGGCGAGCTCGGGGCAGGGGTCCTTGCCTGAGGACTCGTTGGAGCGATCGGCGACCTGACACACATTCGAGGGCGAGCCGACGTTGACGAACAAGGTCTTGCCGTCGGGTGAGAGCGCCAGGTTCCGCGCATTGTGCCCGCCCGGAGGCAGATCCTTCACGATCACGCTCGGCTCGCCTACCGGCTGGAGCCGTCCGGCGGGGAGCGCGAACCGGTACACCGTGGTGGCGGTGCTGAAGTACAGCGCACCCTTGCTCAACGCGATGCCCGTGCCGCCCCCCGTGCCGGCGGTCTCGCGCACGTCGGCCTTCCCGTCGCCGCTCGTGTCGCGCAGCGCGAGGACGCCGCCTTTCGCCGCGGCGCCGCGCCCGTCCTCGAGCGCGACGAAGATGTCGCCGTTGGCGGCCACGGCGAGGTGTCGCGCGCGCCCGACCTGGTCGGCGACGACGACGGCGCAGAATCCGTCGGGGAGCGTGATGCCCCCGTTGTCGGGATCGCAGGAAGGCAGGCGGTTGGCCGGATAGGCGGATAACAGCGCGGCGGTAAGTGAGAGCCCCGCGATCATCTTCCAGTTCATGCCCGTTTCTCTCCTTTGTCGGATGCCCCCGCGAGCATCTCGCGAATGCCGCCGAGCGACGCCAGCACGCCGGTCGCCTCGTACGGCAGGTAGATGACCTTGTTACTCTGTGGGCTCGTGACCATCTCCTTGAGCGCCTCGATGTAGCGGATCGCGATCAAGTACCGCGCCGGGTCGCCGCCGGTTCCCTTGATGGCACTGGTGATGCGCTCGATCGCCTGGGCTTCCGCTTCGGCGACCTTCAGCCGCGCGTTGGCCTCCGCCTCGGCCGCGAGGATCTTCGCCTGCTTCTGCCCCTCCGCCTGGTTGATCTCCGACTGGCGGATGCCCTCCGCCTGGAGGATGCGCGACTGCTTCTCCGCCTCGGCGGTGAGGATCGCGGCCCGGCGGTCCCGCTCGGCCCGCATCTGCTTCTCCATCGCGTCGCGGATGTCGCGCGGCGGATTGATGTCCTTGAGCTCCACGCGGCTGACCTTCGCGCCCCATTTGTGGGTCGCTTCGTCCAGGATCTCGCGCAGCTTGGCGTTGATCGTGTCGCGCGACGAGAGCACGTGGTCCAGCTCCATCTCGCCGATCACGTTGCGCAGCGTGGTCTGGGTCAGCTTTTCGATCGCGTCCGGCAGGTTGGCGATCTCGTAGGTCGCGCGGACGGGATCGGTGATCTGCGAATAGATCAGCGCGTCGATCTCCACCACCACGTTGTCCTTCGTGATCACGTTCTGGCGCGGGAATACGTACACGGTCTCGCGCAGGTCGATCTTGTCGGTGCGGAAATGACGGGCGAGCGACTCACCCGCGGGCGTGACGATCACCTGGTGCCAGTCGATCGCCCGTGGCTTGTCGATGATCGGGATGATCAGATTGACCCCGGAGGACAACGTGCGGTGATACTTGCCCAGACGCTCGATGATCATCGTCTGCGCCTGTTGCACGATCCGAATCCCGCGCGCGACGATCGAGATCGCGAACAGCGCGATCGCGACCGGGACGATGAGCGCGCCGATGTTGTCCATCTCAGCCCTCCTTGTCCACGTACAACGTTGTCCCCTCGACCCGCACCACCATCACCCGGGTGCCGGGCTCGATCACGGTGTCCATGAGCGACGTGCCGCGCCAGTCCTCACCCTCCACCACCACCCGACCGCGGCCCGTGGCGGGGTCGATCCGCTCGGACACCACGCCGACCCGGCCCACCAGCGCGTCCACGTTGGTCTTGATTTCGCGTCCGGGTGGGTGCAGGCGCCTCAGCAGGAAGGGGCGGATCCCCGCGAGCGAGAGCAATGTCCCGGCGGCGAAGCTCAGGGCGGGCGCGAGGACTCCCGGCACGACGAGGGAGACGGCGCCCGCCACCACGCACCCCACCGCCACGCTCAGCAGCCAGAACCCCGGCGCCAGGACCTCGGCGACGAACAGGAGCAGCGCGGCCACGAGCCAGACTTGCCATTCGGACACGGTTACGGTCCCCCCAGAACCATGAAAGTATCGCCCGCAGGGCGCGCCAGCGACCCGCAACCTTTGCGGCGCCCGGGCTATCCAACACCCCGGGTGGCGGTAGCTGAAACGTCTCCCCCACGACGGTCGTACCACCGGGTGCATCGTTCAATCCTGCGGGAGGGTCCATGCAGCTGTCCAGCCTAGCCGTTCCGATCTTCGCACTCGGCGCGTTGCTCGCGCCCGGTCTCGCCGTCTCGCAACAGCCCGAGCGGCACACCATCTCCGGCGACAACGTCGCCGTATACAATCTGGTCGGCGTGACGCGGATCGAAGGCGGATCCGGCTCCGGAGTCGTCGTGGAGCTCACCCGAGGTGGGCGCGACCTCGACAAGCTCCGGGTCGAGACCGGTCCCGTACGCGGCCGGGAGACGCTGCGCGTGATCTATCCCGACGACGACATCGTGTACCGGGGGCTCGATTTCGACGGCAACACGACGCTCGACGTCCGAGAGGACGGCACTTTCAATGACCATGAGGGACGCCGCTCGGGCGGCGGCCACCGGGTGCGGATCTCCGGCTCGGGGCGGGGGCTCGAGGCCCACGCCGACCTGCGCGTCGCGATCCCGCCGGGAAAGCGCGTGGCCGTGTATCTGGCAGTGGGACGCGTGTTCGCCTCGAACGTGGACGGGGATCTGCAGGTCGACGTGTCGGCCGCGAACGTGACCGCCGACCACACCAAGGGCTCGCTCCGCATCGATACGGGATCGGGCGACGTGAAGGTCACGGATGCCGCGGGCGACGTCACGCTCGATACGGGATCGGGCAACGTGATCGTCACGGCGGCGCACGGCCGCCAGCTGAAGCTCGACACCGGGTCCGGGGATGTCACGGCCGAGCGCGTGGAGGTGGACGTGCTCAAGGTGGACACCGGATCGGGCAACGTGACGGCCTCGGGGGTCAAGGCGCCCGATGCGAACATCGACACCGGGTCGGGTAACGTGCGCCTCGAGCTGCTCACCGATATCGAATCGCTCTCCGTCGACACGGGCTCGGGCGACGTGAGCCTCACCTTGCCGCCGCAGTTCGGCGCGCACGTCGACATCGAGACGGGGAGCGGCGGCATCGAGCTGCGCGGCGTGTCGATCCAGACGACGCGGCTCGAGCGGGAGCACCTGGTGGGGGATATCGGGGATGGGAAGGGACGCCTGAAGATCGAGACGGGCTCCGGAGGCATTACATTGCGGCGGAATGGCCAGTGAACCGGTTCGCCTCGACACTTGGCTCTGGGCCGCGCGCTTCTTCAAGACACGGGCTCAGGCGGCCGCCGCGATCGACGGCGGCAAGGTGGACGTGAACGGGGCGCGCGCCAAGCGCGCCAAGCCACTCGCACCGGGCGACGAGCTGCGCATCCGGAAGAGCCCGTTCGAGTACCGCGTCACGGTCCGCGCGCTCGCGACGCACCGCGGGCCGCCGCGGGTCGCCGCCGGCCTGTACGACGAGGCGCCGGAAGGCAAGCGGCTGCGCGAGCGGCTCGCCGAGCAGCTCAGATTGGCGCCGTCGCTGCGCTACGAGGGTAAGGGCCGACCCACCAAGAAGGACCGCCGCGAGATCGAGAGACTCAGGGGCGACTGAGCGCGGCCAAGGCACGATCTGCCGCCGTCACACCCCGATACTGCGCCTCCTCGAACAGCGACAAGCCGCTCAAATCCGAGTTCGCGAAAAAGAGGCGCTCCGGCAGCCGCGAGCGCCGAAACCGATCCCGGACGGCGAGGAAGCCGACGGTCGGTCGCACCATGGCGTGACCCAGGCGCATGACGTCGATTCGCGATACGCATTGTCGGATGTCGGGATGTGCCCGCTCCAGATCGGTGAGGATCGCCTCCGCCCAGAAGCCCCAGTCACGTTGCAACAGGAGGGCACGATTGGCCGCGGGGGCGCCGTCGGCGAGCGCCCAATAGAACGTCCAGACGGTCCGATCGCTTTCGGTGCGCAACGATTGGTGAGTGGCGACCACGTAGCCGAGCGCGGGCGAGTTGTAGATCACATTGTCCCAGGCCACGGGTACCCCGCGTTCCCGGGGCCAGTGGTCGAGGGTCAGATTGGCGGTGAGCCACGGAGAGTAGACGAAGCCCGGGTCCGGTACGCTCGACAGGACGTGCGGTGCCAGAAACGTGGGCGCCGCGAAGATCACGGCGTCCGCGAGGTACGCGGTGCGCCCCGCCAGCACTTGCCAGCGCGCCCCGATCGGCTCGATCCGATGCACGAAGGCGTTAGTCTCGAGGTACCTCCCCACTCGGCGGAGGAGTTGCCGCACAATCCAGCCGTTTCCTTCGGGCCAGGTGAGCGGCCCGCGCTCTTCCGGCTCGCGGGACGCGAAGTAGTGGACGCCGGCCCACGCCGATGCGTCGGCGAGCAGAGCGCCGTAGTCGTCCCGGCAAGCATAGTTGACGTACCATCGCAGCGCGGGGGACGTGAACCCCTCGCGGCGCAGCCAGTCATCCATCGACACGCGATCGAGCGGCGAGGGAGCGACCCCGACCTCCAGCGCCGTGGGAATCGTGAACTGGCCGGTGGCGCGGAACTCGGCCATCCGCGCCGCGAACCGGCGGAACGCTGCGCGGT
Source organism: Gemmatimonadota bacterium (assembly GCA_003222135.1). Lineage (GTDB taxonomy): Bacteria > Gemmatimonadota > Gemmatimonadetes > Gemmatimonadales > GWC2-71-9 > 20CM-4-69-16. Next base: position 91,698 of record QHUM01000041.1, read on the forward strand.
CGCCCGCGCCCAGTCCGGTCGCCGGCTCGAGGCCGTCCTGCCACGCGCCGTGCAGGAACAGCCGCTCTTGGGGATCGAAGCACAGGTAGCGCTCCTCCCACTGGCCGTCGCGGAGGACGCCGAGCTCCTGGAACAGCTCCCGCACCAGGGTCGCCCGTCCGCCCGGGACCGGCACGTAGTGCGCCCCCCAGGGGTAGGCGCTCACCTCGTTCTCGCCCCAGCGCGCGTTCCCGCCGGCGCGCTGTTCCATCTCAGTCACGACGAAGTCGTGAAAGCCGCGCTTGTCGAGCCGCCACGCGGCCGACAGTCCCGCCACGCCGCCCCCGACGATGACGAGCGGCGTGCGAACCGTGCGCGCGGGGGCGGGGAACGCGCCGCGGTCTCGCAGCCGGTGGCCCATCACGTACGAGCCGTCCACGAAGCCGCCGGCGATGGACCGGCCGGTCTTGCAGCCGAGGCCGACGAGCGCCGCGCTGGTGCCGAGAAACTGACGGCGGGACGTCACCGGTTGATCTCGGACCACTCCTGGTCATAGTAGCGGACCAGCACCTGGTTGTTGAGGCGATTCGGCTCCACCGGCACCGGCCGCATGTCGCTCGGGAAATCGAACAACTCGTTGAGCGTCGCCGGGGTGAGATAGCGCAGGCCGGGAGGCAACGCCGCGGGCGGCTCGTAGCGCCGTTGGCCGGCGAGCACGAAGCCCCATTCGCCGAACGACGGTACGTACACGTGATAGGGATACGTGCGCAGGCCGGCCTCCGCGATGGTGCGTGCGATGCACCAGAACGAGCGCGGCGCGAACAGCGGCGAGGTGCTCTGCACGACCATGAGGCCGCTGCGGGACAGATGTTTGGCGGCGAGGCGGTAGAACGCGGTCGTGTACAGCTTGCCGAGATTGTAGCTCGACGGGTCCGGGAAATCCACAATCACGAAGTCGTACGGGTCACCGGGGGTCTCGAGCCACACGAAGGCGTCGGCGTTCACGACGTGCAGCTTCGGCGAGGTGAGCGCGCCGCCGTTGAGGGGAGTCAGCACGGGGTGGGTGGCGAAGAGCTGCGTCATCACGGGGTCCAGGTCGACGAGCGTGACGCTTTCGACGGCGGGGTAGCGGAGCACCTCGCGCGCCGCGAGCCCGTCGCCCCCGCCGAGGATGAGGACGCGACGGGCGCCCGGCACGGCGGCGAGCCCGGGGTGCACCAGCGCCTCGTGGTAGCGGTACTCGTCGCGCGAGCTGAACTGCAGATGGCCGTTCAGGAACAGGCGCAGGTCGTTCTTCCACGCGGTGAGGACAATCCGCTGGTAGCGGGAGCTCTTCGCCAGAATCACGTCGTCCGCGTACAGGTTCTCTTCGGTGAGGTTGGTGATGCGGTTCGCGCCCGCCATTCCGGCCGCGAGCAGCCCGAGGACGATAACGCCGGCGCCCACCAGCAGGCGCGGCGCGCCGAGCTGACGGCGGAACAGGATGGTGGACCACAGGGCCACGGCCGCGTTCACGAGCCCGAACAGCAGAGCCGATCGCACTAGACCGAGATGGGGCACGAGCAGGAGGGGGAAGAGGATCGACGCGCCGAGGGCGCCGAGGTAGTCGAACGTGAGCACGTTGGCGACGACGTCCTTGAACGTGAAGCGGTCGCGCAGGATGCGCATGAGGAGCGGGATCTCGAGCCCGACGAGCACGCCGATGACGGCCACCAGCGTGTACAGCACGAGCCGAAATGCGCCCGTGTACGCGAACGCCAGGAACAACAGGGCAGACGAGCAGCCGCCCACGAGGGCCACGAGCAGCTCGACCGTGACGAACCGGGCCACGAGCCCCCGGCCGACGTGGCGCGACAGCCAGCTGCCGACTCCCATCGCGCAGAGGTACGTCCCGATGACTGTCGAAAACTGCGTCACGCTGTCGCCCAGCAGGTAACTCGCCAGCGCGCCCGCCACGAGCTCGTAGACGAGCCCGCACGCGGCGATCAGCAGAACCGAGGTGAGAAGGACCGCGGCCAACGACTAGTGCACGGCCGAGGCGATGATCACGCAAATCCCGATCGACGCGGCGCCGAGCAGCACCGCGAGCGCGACGTTTTTCTCTTCGACGATCTCCTTCCAGAGGCTGTACGGCGTGACGCGATCGACCACCACGAACGCCAGTATGAAGATCACAATGCCGAGCAGCGCGAAGGCCGTTGCGGCCAGCATGTTCCGGAGTAGGTCGCTCATGTCATTTCCCTCGGAAGAAGTACGCCCCCCCGCGATAGTGAGGGCGGTAGGAGCCGGGGTTGTCGCGCACGGTGCGCGGCGCGGTCTTGCCTTCGTTGGGCGACAGCGGGCTCCAGCCGCGGTACTCGGCGGCGCCGAGCAACCCGAGTACGAGGCCGCCGTACAATAGATAGAGCCGCAACGCGCTCATTCGTCGTCCTCGTCGGCATAGTCGCTTTCCTGCCAGCGCGCGTGCTCGAAGCTCATATTGCGCAGCAGCAGTGCGGCCGGTGGCACGCTGAGCAAAATGAAGGCGAAGAGATAGGCCAACCCCCACGGCACATCGCGACGCAGCCGCAGCCCGTACGTCACTGCCCAGAAGGCTCCGCCCGGAGGGCCCTCGGGCTGCACGCGGAGGTAGTAGCGGCCGGGAGGGACCGACGGAATGAGTGCGCGGTCGTTGGGAGAGCCCTCCGACCAGTACCCGTCGGAGTCGTAGCCGTAGTAAGAGCTCAGTTCCCGACCGAAGTCGTACACGTCGCCCGTGCTGTCGTTGATCAATGCGAGGCCGAAGTACACCCAGCTGTTCTTGAGGTTGGTCCGGATCGCAAGCTCCAGGTCCGACGTGCGGCCCCGCACCGTGAAGGCGTCCGTCACGAACGCCGCGGCGGCGGCGGCGCTGTCCGACGGAGGTGTGGTGGGTGGGAGGTACTGGTACGAGTGCTCGAACACCACCGGGGGCGAGCTGAAACCCATGCGCCAGGCGGCGGCCAGGAGGACGACGGCGGCGAACGCGCCGAAGGCCGTCCACACTGGCCCCGCCGCTCGCGCGAACGGCGCCGGCTGGTTGGCGTACACGCCGGTCGGCGGGGGCGGGCTGCCGGGGAGACTGTAGGCCCGCCAGATCTGCTCTCCCGGCACATACTCCCCCATTGACCAGGTGGTCTCGCCGGCAGTCTGCTCCGACGACAGGATGCGCGGCGGGTCGACGTAGTCTTTCACCTCCGCCTTGTCGCCCACGTGCACCCGCCACGGGAACTCCCCCAGGACGTACGTCGTCGTCGCCGTCGCGGTCTGGAAATGTTGGAACCGCTCGCCCAACACCTCCGCCGATGGCTTTCCCCCCCCCGCCAAACCGCCGCCTCTGTAGGTCTTGGGGAGCGTTTTTAGGACGATCACGTCGTTCCAGTGCCCGTGATACTCCGTCAGGTACCGGAACCCCTCATACGGGTTGAACAACAAGTACTCGGACCAGCTGTACTCGATGCCCTCGACTGTGATCGTCCGGATCTGGTAGCCGATCACCTCCCACAGGGCCCCCCGCCACTTGCCGCGGGTCCCGAGCGGGATCCGGGGCGCGGGACGCACCCTCGCCTCGAACGTCTGCAAGATCTTGAGGCTCGGATCCTTCGCGTCGAGCACCGAGTTGCAGTGGCCGCACACCACGGTCACGGTCAGGTCCCCGGCCCGGATCGTGAGCGGCGCGCCGCACTTGGGGCACGTGAGTGACCGGACGAGCGCGTCTACCATCCTTCGAACCGGCGCAGATTGGTGAGGGCGAGGTCGTGGTACTCGACATATTCGCCCAGGAAGACGAGCGGCGCGGATTCGCTGTAATCGATCGTGGCGAAGCCCCCGTCGGTGGTCATGAGATCGGCGAACACCACGTCCCGCTTGTCCCAGTACTCGAACGGCAGATCGCCTTCTACGCCGCGGTAATGGGCGACGGTCACCGCCGTCACCTCATAATCCTTCCCCTGCCACGTCACGTGCTCGCCCGGTTGCACGGTGCCCCCGGAGGGCGGCGCGGCCGACTGGGGCCCGAGGAATGAGACGGCGTACTCCGCCTGGGCATCGGACAGCCAGCCACTGGCACTGTCGTTGAAGACGACGTGCCACTCGTTCCAGCCGCCCTGATCCCACTCGTACACGATCCGGCCGACGACCTCGAATCCCTTCTGGCGGTAGCGTCCCGCCGTGCCAAGCTGGATCGGCGAGCTCGAGGGCGGCAGATCGGCGACCGTGCCGACCTTTTTGAGATCCACGTCCTGGCGCACCAGGATCGAGCGGCAGAACGGGCAGACGGTCTGCACCGCGCTCGACCAGCGGAACTCGACCCGGGCGCCGCAGTTGGGGCAGGTCGCCTCGGATCGGGTCATGAGCCGCGCGCGGGCAGCGCGTGCCGGAGGTAGGGGCGCTCCAGCCGCCGTACCCGGACGGCGGTCGCGCCGAAGGCGCGCTTCAGGTGTCCCGCGAAGTCCCATTCCGCGCGTGGCTGGCAGCAAAACAGGTTGAGGCAGAGGGAGCCGTGCTCCGGGAACGTGTGGCACGCGAGATGGGACTCACCGAGCAGGCAAACCCCGGTCACGCCGCCCGGTGGGGGGAAGCGGTGCCATGTGGGGGCTGCCACGGGGCGGAGCGAAAGGTCGGCGATCAAGGCGGTGAACAGCGCCTGGAGGGTGGGGAGGCTCGTGAGCGCCGCCGGGTCGCACCCGAGCGCCTCGACCACCCACTCTCGGCCCGCCACTGCTCAGGCCTGTGCGGCGCCGCACTCCGGGCAGAACTTCGCCTGGGACGGCACCGGCTTCCCGCATTTCACGCACGGCCTCGGTGCTGCTGCGGCATCGGGCTTGAGTGCGTCCATCATCGACTGTGCCATTGCCATGCCGGCCCCGAGTCCCGCGCCTACGCCCGCGCCCCCTCCGCCCGGATTCGCCGCCGCGGTCGGAATCGATTGCGCCACCTGGAACTTGGCGTACCGCCCGAGGTCGCCGACGATGTTCATGCCGATCCGCTCATCGAGCCGCTGCTGCAGCTCGTCGGGGAGGGACAGATTCTCGACGATGAAGGTCGAGAGCGTGAGCCCGAAGTCAGCGAACGCCGGCTGCACTCGCTTGGCGATCTCCTGCGCGAGCCCGCCCTGGTTCGCCGCCATGTCGAGGAATGGAACGCCGCTCGACGCGAACGCTTCGGTCACACGGCTGACCACGACGTCGCGCAGCTGGCCCTCGAGGTCGGCCACGCGATAGATGTCGCGCGTGCCGCTCACGCGCGTGTGGAACGTGGCCGGGTTCGAGAGCCAGTAGGCGTAGGTGCCGAAGCCGCGCAGCCGCACGACGCCGAATTCCTTGTCCCGGACTGTCATCGGGTTGGCGGTCCCCCACCGCTGGTTGAGCTGCAGCCGCGTCGAGAAGAAATAGACGTCCGACTTGAACGGGGACTGGAACGCCTTGTCCCAGTTCATGAGATTGGTGAGCACCGGAAGCGTTTTCGTGCTCAACGTGTACAGCCCCGGGCCGAAAACGTCAGCCATTTTTCCTTCGTTCACGAACGCCGCCATCTGGCTCTCGCGCACCGTCAGCTTCGCCCCGGTTTGGATCTCCATGTCCTGCATCGGAAAGCGGTAGGCGAGAATGCCGTCTTCCGGCTCGGTCCACTGCAAGACGTCGATGAACTGCTTGCGCAGGAAATCGCCGAGGGCCATGCCCCCTCCCCGTGTGGGTAATCGATAATAACGCGTACGGAGTCCGGGGCCAGACGTTTCGGTCTGGTCCGGCAACGTCACCCACCGCGCCGCAGCCGCTTGAGCAGCTGGATCTGCCCCGCGTGATACAAGTCGTGCGACGCGATGCCGTAGATGTGCTCCGCGGTGGACCAGCGCGAGCGCCACCCGCGTGAGGCGAGACGCGACGGCGGCAAGCGGGCGATCACTGCGCGCAGCAGCCGGTGTTCTTCCCGAAGCAGCGCGACGTCCCGCTTCCATGCCGCAGTGTCGGCTGGCGCGGGGAGCCGCGGCCAGTTGCTCCCCGCGCGAGGGAAGGTCAGCCCGAGGTCGCGCGTCAGCCGCCGCCGGACGATGTACTTCCAGTACGCCGCATGCAGCACGATCTCCCAGATGTTGTGACGCCCCGGCCGGGGTCGCCACAGCGCGTCGCGGTGCGCGAGCCCGCGAATCGCCCCAGCGAGCGCCGTACCGTGCCATGCGCGGTGATCGAATGCCTGGTCCAACACGTCCAGCAGCAGGGCGATCCGCCGATCGCGGGTCATCGCGGCCTCACAGGGCTCCGCCCCGACTGGTTCCGATTCATCGAGTCGCCGTGTCGAGGATCGCGATCTTCTGCCAGATCTTGCGCGACAGTCCGGCAGTGAGGTTCTCCACGTCGTTCACGGCTTCCAGCACGACCGGGTCTTGCAGGTGCTCGACGTACAGCGCCGCTACTTTGCTTGTGAGCGACAGCAGGTCGGTGCAGTAGTCGAGATAGCGGGCCAAGTCGGCGCGGGCCATGCGGCGGTCCGGCGTCACCTGAATCTCCTCCCGTCCGGGGAGAAACTCGTTCGGGGCCTTCCCTAGCTGGTGCATGTCCACCACGTGTGCGATGCTGCGCAGCTCGTGCAGCGCCTGGAGCGCCCGCCCGCGCTTCAGGCGTGTGTCGACCGTGGCGAGAAACACCACGGCGACCCCGAGGAAGACGAAGTTCTGGATGGCTTGTGACTGCATCAGGTCCGTCAGCGTGCGCGGGTCCGCCGACAGTTTGAGGCTGAGGAGCGCCCCGACCCCCAGCGCCATCATCAGCGCGATCACCAGGCCCGACGCGATGCGCAGCGGGAGGTTGGGCCGGCTCAGATCGACGGCGCGACCAATCGCCTCCCGGGCGACGGCGAGCAGCTCCCCGCCGACCTGACTCAGCCCCGAGCCGGGAAACCGCTCCTCGATCCGCCGCTGGACCAGGTCGAGGGTTTCCACGATATGCGCGCCGTCGAGCCGGCGATACATGCCAGGACCAGGACTCCCGTTGCCGAGGAGACTACGCCCGGACGCTAGCGCAAGCCCACGCCGATGCCAAGGGCGATCGCCACGGCGCCGAGCCCGAGCAGCAAGCCGTACAGTGGCAACGCGAATTTGAGCCAGTGCTCGTAGCGCACCCCCGCCGCGGCGAGGATCGCCATGAGGGCGCCATTGGTCGGCGTCAACAGCTCGCACAGCCCGCCGCCGTACTGGTAGGCGAGCACCGTCACCTGACGCGACAAGCCCAGCAGATCGGACAGGGGGACGAGGATCGGCAGCGTCAGCACGGCGTGGCCGCTGGGGCTCGGCACGGCGACGTGGACGACGGCGTGAAGCACCATCATGCCCCACGCCGAGAGTAGGAGCGGCAAGCCGGCGACGGGCGTGAACAGCCCGCGCACGATCGTGTCGACAATACGCCCCTGGTCGAGCGCCACGTAAATCGCGCGGGCGAACCCGATCACCAGCGCCGCGTAGGCCATCGCCCTGAACCCTTCCACGAAGGCCGCGGCGGTGCCGCCTACGCCCAGGCCGCCGCACACGCCGGCGACGACCCCCATGGCGAAGAACAGCGCTGCCATCTCATCGAACCCCCAGCGGTAGTGCAGCACGCCGACGATCAGGGCGGCGAACGCGACCAGGACCACGACGAGCACCGTCCCGCGGCGCGCCGGGGGCCCGGGCGGCGGGCCGGGGCCGGCCTCCGGGGGGACGCGCGTGCGGGCAGCGTACCGCATCGTCCCCCACGTCCAGATCGCCAGCGCGACGCTCAGCACCGCGATGCGGAACAGCGAGCCCGAGAGTAACGGGAGTTGGGCGAGCTGCTGCGCGATCCCGACCTGAAACGGGTTGATGGGACTGAACGCGGCGCCGACAGCGGCCGCCCCGAGGCTCGCCGCGACGGCCGTGACGGTATCGAAGCCCAGCCGGCCCACGAGGAGCAACATCACGGGGACCAGGGCGATGATCTCCTCCTTCATGTTGTCCAGCACGCCCCCCAGCGCGAACGCCAGACAGGCGGCCGGGATCACCAGCGCGTCGCGGCGCGCCAGCCGGCGCACCAACCACTCCACCGCCTCCCGCAGTGCTCCCGTGCGGTCCACCACGGTGAACGCACCGCCGATCAGGAAGACGAAGAAGATGACCGACGCCGCGTCAACCATGCCCTTCGGAATGGCGACCAGCGCCCACAACGGGCCGACGGGGTGGGGCGGAACGGCGTGGTAGGTGCCGGCGATCACCACGCGGCGACCCGTGGCAGGATCGTCGCGTCGATCGTATTGACCTGCCGGAAGCACCCAGCTCGCCGCGGCGGCGAGCGCGATGCCGGCGACCAGCAAGACGAGCGGGTGCGGGAACTTGAAGCCGCTCACCCGTCGGCCGCCCGGGCCCGGGCCCGCCGCCAGGCGTGGTAGGCGGGCAGACCGAGTGCCACGACGCCGAGCCCGAGCAGCGAGCGCTGCGGGCGCGCCCAGATCGTGTTGAGCACAATCGCCGCGGCCGAGGCGACGAACACGAGCGGCGTCCACGGGTACCCGGGGACGCGGAACGGCCGGGGAGCGTCCGGACGGCGCCGCCGCAACACGAAGACGCTGGCTCCGGCCAGCGCATAGAAGACCCACGCCGCGAAGATCACGTATGTGAACAGCTGCTCGAAGCTGCCCGTGGCCGCGAGCGCGATGGCCCACGCCGAGCTTACGAGCACCGAGAATGCCGGCGTGCCGAAGCGCGGATGGATTTCCGCCAGCTTCCGGAAGAACACCCCGTCCCGCGCCATCGCGTAGTACACCCGGGAGTTCGTCAGGGTGAGACCGTTCGCGGCACTGAACATCGCGACCAGCACGGCGGCGGCGATCAGCGTACCGGCGCCCGGTCCGAGCGATGCGCGCACGGCATCCGCCGCCACGCGATCGGTCCGGGCGGCGGCGGCTGGTCCCAGGGCCGCGATGTAGGCGACGTTGGCGAGGAGATAGATCGCGACCAACGTCACCGTGCCGATCACGATGCCGCGCGGAAACGTGCGCTGCGGGTCGAGGGCTTCGCCGGCCGACGCGGCGACGTTCGCCCACCCTTCGTAGGCCCACAGCACGGCGATCATCGCGACGCCCGCCCCCGAGAGGAGCGACGGCCCGAGCCGTGCGGTGAACGTCGCGGACCGGAGCTCGGGCAGGCCGTGGCCCGAGCCGAGCAGCACGACGCTCATCGCGAGGATGGCGGCCACCTTGATCCCCGTGCTCCAATTCTGGACACTCGCGCTGTGGCGGGTGCCGCGCACGTTCACGGCGCCTACGACGGAGATCATCAGGGCGGCGGCGAGCGTCCTGGCCGTGGGGCCGAGCGGCACGAATTGACGCAGGTATTCCGCGAACGCGACGGCGAGGGTCGCCACCGACCCGGTGGAGATCACGAAGAACAGCGTCCAGCCGAGCAGGAACGCGGGGAGCGGGCCGAACGCGTCGCGCACGTAGACGTACGCTCCGCCGGCCTCGGGAATCATCCCACCCAGCTCGCCGTACGTGAGCGCGCCGAGCAGCGAGAGCACGCCCCCCAGGACCCACACGACCAGGGCGTACCCCACGTCCCCTTCGGTTTGGCGCAGCACCGCCCCGGGTACGACGAAGATCCCCGAGCCGATGACGGTCCCGATGACGATGAACACGAGGTCCCGCAGGCGCAGCGTGCGCGTGAGCGAGGCTTCGGGCACGGCGGCCAAGCGAATTAGGAGTTCAGTGCCACACCGTGACGATCACACCCATCAGCAGGAGGTAGGCGAGCTGGTACCCGGCGTCGATCACCCACACGGCGAGCGGGTTGTCCGAGAACATGTTGGCCGTGAGGCCGATCGTCGCCGCGAAACCGAGCCACAGCAGGAAACCGAGCCACAGCCCCTGGACGAAGCTCGTGGCCTGGGTGTACGAGGCGAGCAGCGCCAGCACATACGCCATCACCAGGTAGCACAGCGCCGACACGGCGTACGCCCGGGCGACGCCTCGTTGCTTCATCGCCTCGAGCTGCTCCGGCGTGTAGCCGTGCGCCTGCATCCATTGCTTCGCGAACAGCACGGGGGAATACCACACGGCGCCCAGGACGAACGTCGCCACCGCGGCGACGATGACGGCGAGGATGTTCACGTTGGCGGTAGGCATGAGCGCTCCCTTGGTGCACGCTGTAGGTCCCGCCAAACTTACTTCTGCCGGAGCATTCGCGCGTCGTGCCGCGGCTCACCAGTGACCGCGCATCCGCACCGTGTCGCCGAGGTAAGCGTACTGAATGCGCCGCATGTAGCCGCTCGCGACCGCGCGGATCTCGGTCGGTCGCACGCTGCGCAGCCGCTTCACGAACTCGTCCCCGAGGCGGTAGTCCCCGAGGTACAGGTCTGCGCGGGCGAGGAATTCGGCTTGGTCGGCGGCGCTCGCGTTCTCGGCGAGGTAATCGAAGGCGAAGCTGTCCACGAAGCGACTCAGGGCGAAGTAGTCGAGCTGGCTGAATTGGAGCGTCTCGATCGCCGCGGTCATGAGCGGCAGCACCTGCTGCGGCTTCGGCGTGCTGGCGTACGCCCCCCCGACCGGAATGGCCTGGTCGATGAACGGCGCGAAGGCGGCGTACGACAGGCTGCGCTCGGAGCGCACCATGCGATGCAGCTCGGATGACAGCAGGGCGGTCGCCAGGCGGAACGCCCAGTAGCCGCGGCTCGTGGGCGGGGGGCCCGTGAAATAGGCGAGGATGTAGTTGGTCGGGATCGCGCGGTGCTCGACGAGCCAATGAGGCTTCAGCTCGGGGGCGGGTGGGGGCAAGGTCCACTGATACGCGCCGTGCGGCAGCTGTCCCAGCGTCGCGCCCACGAGGGACTCCACCTGGGCCCGCTCGACGTTTCCCACCACCACCAGCAGCATGCGGGACGTGACGAGCTGGTCGCGCCCGTAGGCCTGCAGATCGGCGGGCGTCAGCGCGGCGAGGGATGCCTCGGTCCCTTCGGGATCGAGCGCGTACGGGTGGTCCTGGAATAGGGCCGCGGTGGCAAGGATACGGATGCGTTCGTCGGGGTTCGAGTAGCGGGTGCGCGCCCGGCTCAGGAGTTTGCCGCGTGCCTGCGCCACCGCTCGCTCGGACAGCGCCGGATGCGTCACACGGTCGGCGAAGACGCGCCAGACGGCGTCGAGATCCCGTGCCAACCCGGTGAAGCCGAACACCGTCCAGTCGACCTCCGGCTCGAGCGAGACGACCGAGCCTGTGCGCGCCATCGCCCGGCGGGCCGTCTCGTCGGGGAACTGGGCCGTGCCGTATTCCGAGCTTCGCAGCAGCAGGGCTTCGATCCCCGCCGTGCGCTCGGTGAGTTGCCGGGCGCCGCCCAGCAGGTACAGCCGCACCGCCACGACCTCGCTCGCCCGATTGATCCGCTGGATCACCCGCAACCCGGCCACGTCGTAGGCCACGGTGAGCGTGTCCGGCGCCGGACCGCTGCGTGCCACGCCACCGGAACCCGCGCCGCCCCAGAAGAGCGGGAGCGCGGCGGCGCACAGGATCGGCGTGCGACGGGAGCTCACGGAGTGGTCTTGTGAGCGCCGCCGCGCAGCCAGGCGGCGAAGGACTCGACGACCGAGGGCGTGGCCAGCACGCCGATGACGCGGGGTCGGGAGACGACGTAGGTCGTGGCGAAGCGCCGCAGGTCGTTCATGGTCTGGGCGTTCATGCGGTCGCCGTAGGTCGAGTAATAGTCCATCCCGGCGCTGCTCCACCAGAAGGCGAGCTGCGGCGCGACCATCGCGGTCCGCTCGACGGTCAACGCGGTCGCCACCTCGCGCCGCTTCTTGGCGATCGCGAGATCGTCATCCGTGACGCCGACGAGCAGGTCGAGATCGTCGAGCTCGTGGAGCAGTATGAGGAGCGCTTCCTGGGCGTGCTCGGGAGTGGTCTTGCCGCGGAGCTCGATCGGCCCGGTGTGATCGAGGGTGAGATAATTCCCGCTCACTGACAGAAACGGGCCGGTGTCCACGAGCCGGCGCTGGAACGGAGAGCCGGCGTCGTTGAACACCCCGAACAGCGCGTCGGCGGCGTAGGTCGCCGCGGGGTCCGCCCGTACGCTCGGGCCTTGCAAGGCGATGACGATCGTGACGTCGAGCACGTCCTTGCCCAGCAGCACCGCGGTGCTGGCCACGCGCGGCGCTACCGGCGGGATCGGCCGGTCGGCGAAGGGATCGGGTCCCCGTTTCCAGTCCCCGAAGTGGTGCCGGGCGGCCTCGACCACGCGGTCCTCGGTTACGTCTCCCGTGACGATGAGCGCGGCGTTGTTGGGGACGTAGTACCGCGCGTAGGTCTCCTTCAGCCGCTCCGGGGTGATCCCCCGCAACGACACACTGTCGCCGCCCACGTCCTTGCGCGGCCACGACGCGCCCCACAGCGCGTGGTCGACCTGGCGCTCCAGCAGGTCTTCCGGGTCCGACTCGTCGCGTTGCAGCTCGTCCAGGACCACGGGGCGCTCGTCCTTCAGGTCGCCGTCGGAAAAGTGAGCGTTTTCGAGCAGGTGCCCCAGCAGCTTGATACCGTCCTCGACGTGGCGGGCGGGCACCACGACGAAGAAGGTGACCACCTCGTGATTCGTCGACCCGTTGTAGCGTCCGTTGAGCTTCGAGACCTCGTACCCGAACGCCGAGGGGTCGCGGCCGAACGAATGGAACAGCAGGTGCTCGTATAGGTGGGCCAACCCGGCTTCGAGGGAGTCTTGCGTGAACGACCCGTTGCGCACGGCGACGAGCACCGTGGCGAGGGGCACGGCTCGGTTCTCGGCGACCACGACTTCCAGCCCGTTCTCGAGCGTGGTGCGGTGAATGAGCCGATCGAGCCCGGACTGCTGGGCGGCGCCGGCGACAGGGAGAAGGGTCAGAGCGGCGAACAGCCTCGACACGCTGCGTCCGGTGATGGGCATACGGACGACCTGAACCGGGACGGGGTGTTGCCGTGGCGCCGCACGAACTACGCCATTCACGAGGATCAGGACATGGACACACACTATTCCCCGGGTGTGGCGCCGTCGCCATAGACGGCCCGGTAGGTGTAGCGGCGGCGCATTTGCTGGGGGCGTTTTTGCGGCAACGAGGGGTGGAAATGCGACAGCGCGCTCAGCTGCGCTTGTGATCCAGCCAGCCTGCGACCCCCGCGAACAAGAAGTAGGACAGCAGTGCTGTGAGCGCCGCGGCAGCGCTGCTGGGGGGTGGCGGCCCGAAGAAGACGGTCGCCTGGACGAGCACCATAACCACTCCAAAGACGGGCATGCCGTAGCGGCCGAGGGGCGTGCCGGCCGTCGTGGAGCGGAGGTAGAGCAGCATGCCGCCGAACAACACCGCGACCTCGAGCAGGAAGGCGGGAGCGCGGTAGTTCCACAGGCCGAGTCCCAGCTTGAGCATGTCGTCGTACAGCGGCAGGTCGGGACGGTGCACGATCACGTCGAGCACCCAGTGGGAGAACACGGCGGCGGCGACGAGCAGCGCCGCGCGACGCGACGCGCCGAAGGCGCGCAGCGATCGGCAGGCGGCGTACGCACCCAGCGACCACAGCAGCGCCGCGACGAGACTGTGGGTAAAGGGCATGTAGTAGAGGTCGAGGGGATTGGACGCCGTGATCCCCGGGACGATGCGGACCTTCTCGACGCCGAGCGGAACGAGGATGCCCCAGCCCACGTCGAGCAACTGGACGGCGAGGAACAGCACCCACAGCGGGATCGTCTTGTCGAGCCGCTTCGCCGCGAAGCTGATGCCGTAGTGGCCGACGAACATAGGGCTACCCGAACACCTCCAGCGCCACCTCGACCCGCCCGAACGGCGCGCTCACCTGCACGCCTTGCACGCCCCCCTTCACTTGCTCGAACATCTCGCGGGCGATCTTCACCCCCTCGGCGAGCGCGGCTTCCTTGCCTTTCTCCTGCGCCTGGCGCATCCGGGCGAGCACCGAATCGGGAACGGACACGCCCGGTACTTCGTTCGCGAGAAACTCGGCGTTGCGCAGCGAGAGCAGCGGCCAGATCCCCGCCACGATCGGGATCTTGAACTGCTCGACGCGCTTCAAGAACGCCGCGAGCTGCTGGGGATCGAACACGGGCTGTGTGACGGCGAACTCCGCCCCCGCGTCCACCTTCCACGCGAACCGCGACAGCTCGCGGTCCAGGTCGACGGCGCCCGGATTCACGCCGACGCCTATCGCCCACTGCGTGGGGGCGCCGATCGGGTTGTTCCCGGGATCGAGCCCGTGGTTCAGCCGGAACACGAGATTGGTGAGCCCGATCGAGTCGATGTCGAACACCGCCGTCGCCTCAGGGTACGGCCCCATCTTGGGCGGGTCGCCCGTGATAATGAGGATGTTGCGCAGTCCCGCGGCGTGCGCGCCCAGGATGTCCGACAGCATCCCGAGCAGGTTGCGGTCGCGGCAACAGTAGTGGATCACGGTCTCGATCCCCACTTCCCTTTGAATCAGGATGGCCGAGGGGAGCACTCCCATCCGGCTCTGCGCGCGCGGGCCGTCCGGGACGTTGACCGCGTCCACCCCGGCCGCCTTCAACGCCCGGCACTGCGCGAGCATCGGGGTCGCATCCACGCCCTTGGGCGGGACGATTTCGACGCTGGTCACGAGCTCCCCCCGCGCCAGCTTGGCGCCCCAGCGCGAGCGAGCGGCGAGCGGTACTTCCGCGACTCCGGCGGGCGCGGCGATCGTGTCGCGTGACACCACGGCAGGCTGATGGCGCGGCACGACGCTCGCGACGTAATCGCGGATCTTCTTGATGTGCTCGGGGGTCGTGCCGCAGCACCCTCCGACCAGGCGGGCCCCGGCCTCGATCATGCGCCGCGCGTAGCTCGCCATGTACTCGGGGGAGGCGAGGTAGATCTTGCGGTCGCCTACGTCGCGCGGCAGCCCCGCGTTCGGAACCCCGGAGATCGGGCGGTCGGTCACCTTCACCATCTTCTCGACGGCCTCGAGCACTCCGGCGGGTCCCACTGAGCAGTTCACGCCGATCACGTCCGCGCCCCACTCGGTGAGCTGCCGCGCGAACGTCTCCGGTCCCGTGCCGTAGTGGGTCAGTCCGTCGTCGCCGATCGTCATCTGCGCGATGACCGGGAGGTCGGACAGGCTCTGCACCGCGCGGAGCGCGGCGTGCAGCTCCTCCACGTCGGAGAACGTCTCGAGGATGAACCCGTCCACCCCGCCCGCGAGCAGGCCCTTCACCTGGCGCGAGAAGTGGGCGCACGCCTCGTCGCGCGCCAACGCTCCGAAGGGCTCGATCCGCACGCCGAGCGGCCCGATCGCCCCCACGACGCTGGCGCGCCCGGCTGCGGCGGCGCGCGCCAGCCGGGCCGCTGCCTGGTTGATCTGCTCGGTCTCGTCGGCCAGGCCGAAGCTCTTGAGCTTGAGGGGGTTCGCGCCGAAGGTGTTGGTCTCGAGGATTTCGGCGCCGGCGCGCACGTACGCCTCGTGGACCTCCTGCACGAGCTTCGGCTGCTTCAGGTTCAGCTCGTCGTAGCAGACATTGAGGAGGAAACCCTTGGAGTACAGCATGGTGCCCATCGCCCCGTCGAGGACGTGGACCTTGCCGTCGTTCAAGAGATCGCGAAGGGTGATTGTCATCCTGGCGTTTTAGCGAATTGTTTAACGTGGCTGCAATAGGCCGCAAATCACCACGTACTCGAGTTGTCCACGAAATTTAGATCAACGGCGTCGTGCCGCAAGCCGTATCTTTCTCCACCCGCCACCGGAGCTACGGACCCGTGTCACTCGCCGCCCTGCATCCCCAGATCGTGCACTTCGTGATCGCCCTGCTCTTCGTGGGCGTGCTGCTGCGGTGTGTCTCCCTGACGGGGCGGGTCCCGTTCACGGGGCCCGCCGCCGCGCTGCTGCTGCTCGTCGGGACCGGCGCCGCCGTGCTGGCGGTGCAGTCGGGGACGGCGGCGCACGGGCCGGTGGAGCGCGTGCCGGGCGCGCGGGCCGCGGTAATGGAGCACGAGGAGTGGGGACAGCGCACGCGGAACATCTTCCTGGTGGTGGCGGCGCTCGAGATCGCCGCGCTCGTGCCGGCGGTGAGCCGCTGGCGTAAATGGGTGCTGGCGGCCTCGGCCCTCGTGGGCCTCGGCGGTGCGGTCTCGCTGTACCAGGCGGCGGACTTGGGCGGCGATCTCGTGTACGCGTACGCCGGCGGCGTGGGCATCCGCTCGGGCGATCCCGCCGACGTGGGTCGGCTGCTGGTGGCGGGGCTGTATCACCAGGCGATGCTCGAGCGCAAGGCGGGCAGGCCCGCCGATGCGGCGGGGCTCGTCGGCCAACTGGCCCAACGATATCCCGACGATACGAGCGCGCGGCTGCTGGCGGTCGAGTCGCTGATCGTCGACCAGCACGATGGCAAGGCGGCGCTGGCGGCGCTCAAATGGTTCCCTGCGGCACCCGACAGCCGCTTCCTACGGTTCCGGGTCGGGCTGCTGCGCGCCGACGCCTTCGCGGCGTCCGGGATGGCGGACTCGGCGAAAGCCCAGCTGCAGGCGATGGCCCGCGAGTTCTCGAACAACCGGGCGATCGAGGATCGCCTGGGCAAGCTCAAGTAGGTTTCGGCATGTCCGACCTTCTGGCGGCGCGCTCGCAAATGGGCGTGTCGCTCGCGTTCCACATCATCTTCGCCGTGGCGGGAATCGCCATGCCGGTGATGATGGTCGTGGCGGAGCACCGCTGGCAGGTGACGGGGCACGCGATCTACCTGGATCTGGCGAAGCGCTGGTCGAAGGGGACGGCGATCCTCTTTGCGGTAGGCGCCGTGTCGGGGACGGTGCTGTCGTTCGAGCTGGGCCTCTTGTGGCCCGAGTTCATGCGGTTCGCGGGCCCCATCATCGGGATGCCGTTCTCGCTCGAAGGGTTCGCGTTCTTCACCGAAGCGATCTTCCTCGGCATCTACCTGTACGGCTGGGACCGCATTCCCCCGCGCGCGCACCTCGCCGCCGGCGGGATTGTCGCCCTCTCCGGTGCGGCGTCCGGCGTGTTCGTAGTCATCGCGAACGCATGGATGAACGCGCCGACCGGGTTCGAGCTGGTGCAGGGGCAGGCGGTCAACGTCGATCCTCTGGCCGCGATGGCGAACCCGGCGGCGCTGCCGCAGGCGCTCCACATGACGCTCGCCGCCTACGCCGCCACGGGCTTCGCGGTGGCCGGAATCCACGCGCTGTTGCTGCTCAAGGACCCCGCGAACGCGTTCCATCGCCGCGCCCTGGCAGTCGCGCTGATCGTCGGCGCGCCCGCCGCGGTGCTGCAGCCCATCTCAGGAGACTTGAGCGCCCGGCACCTGGCGCGGCACCAGCCCGTGAAGCTCGCCGCGGCGGAAGCCTTGTTCCAGACGCAGGCCGGCGCGCCGCTCACGCTGGGCGGCTGGCCGGACGTGGACCGGCGCGAGACACGGTTCGCAATCGACATCCCCGCCGGCCTCTCGCTCCTCGCCTTCCACGACCCGGGAGCGGTCGTCAAGGGGCTCGACGCCGCGCCGCGCGACGAGTGGCCCAACGTTCCGGCGGTGCACCTCGCGTTTCAGCTCATGGTGGCGCTGGGCAGCTATCTGGCGCTGATCGCCCTGTGGGCCGGCTGGCGTGCCTGGCGCGGTGCCGATCTCGCCCATGATCGGTGGCTGCTGCGCGCGATCGTCCTCGCCGCGCCGATGGGGTTCATCGCGGTCGAGGCCGGCTGGATGGTGACGGAGCTGGGCCGGCAGCCGTGGGTGATCTACGGCGTGCTCAAGACCGCGGACTCCGTCACGCCGATGCCGGGCCTGATCGTGCCCTTCCTCACCTTCACGCTGCTGTACTGCTTCCTGGGTGCGATCGTCGTGTGGCTCCTGTACCGGCAGATCCTGCGTAGTCCGGAAATCCCGGAGTGGCGTGGGTTCTACATGCCGGGAGGCGGGAGTCGGGAGAGGGGAGACGCGGCGTGAGCCTCGCCGACCTGCTCGCCGTCGTCATATTCGCGACGCTCAATGCCTATGCGGTGCTCGCGGGCGCGGACTTCGGCGGCGGCGTGTGGGCCCTGCTCGCGGGCGGCCCGCGGAAACAGCGCCAGGGCGAACTGATCGCGCACGCGATCGGGCCGGTGTGGGAGGCGAACCACGTGTGGCTGATCCTCGCGATCGTGTTGCTCTTCACCGGCTTCCCGGCGGCATTCGCCCGGCTCGGCATCGTGCTGCACATCCCCTTGTCGCTCGTCCTGATCGGGATCGTGCTGCGGGGGTCGGCCTTCACGTTCTGGCGCTACGGTGGGGACACGGATGCGGAGCAGCGTCACTGGGGCGTCACCTTCGCGGTCGCCAGCCTGATTACGCCGGTGCTGTTGGGTGTCACGGTGGGAGCCATCGCGTCGGGCGCGGTTTCCGGGCCCCGGGCCCCGGGCCCCGCGTTCTTCACAGGCTACGTCGCGCCCTGGCTCACTCCCTTCGCGCTCAGCGTCGGCGTGTTCGCGCTCGTGGCGTTCGCATTCCTGGCGGCGGTCTACCTGACGCTCGAAGCGGAGGACAGGGAGCTGCAGGAGGACTTCCGCCGCCGCGCGCTCGGCGCGGGCGTCGCGCTGTTCGGCGCTGCGCTACTGGTGCTGGCGTTGTCGGGAGTTGGGGCCGGGGCCCCGCGGGTGCGTGCCGGACTGATCTTCGCGCCGTGGGCCGCGCCGCTCCATCTCCTCGCCGGCGTGGCCGCCGTCGTGGCGCTCGCCGCCCTGTGGCGTCGGCGGTACGGTGCGGCCCGCATCGCCGCTGCCTGCCAGGTGTCTCTCATCCTGTGGGGATGGGGCTTGAGCCAGTATCCCTACATCCTGCCGCCCGACCTCACGGTCGCGGGCGCGGCGGCACCGGCGGTCACGCTGCGTCTCGTGCTCGGCGCGCTGGCGCTCGGCGCCGTGGTATTGTTGCCATCGCTCTACTACCTGTTTCGGGTCTTCAAGAGTCGAACACCCGTTGCGCCACCCACCATGCCGCCAGCGCGCCCGCGATGAATCCCAACAGCTGGCCCCAGACCCCGAGCACATGCCCAGCGAGCACGCCGACGACGGTGCCCACGACGAAGCTGACGAGCGCCTTGAGGAGCTTCACGCGCGTTCCCCCCTCCCGTCTGCCAACAGTGTGTGGATCGCCGCGCCAGTCGCCAGCCCCGCCACTTGGACGATCTTGCGGCGACCGCCGGCGCCCGACACGATCGTCACGGCCCGGCGGGGCACGCCGAGCCGCTCCGCGAGGAAGCGGGTGAGCTCGGCGTTGGCCGCGCCGTCCACCGGAGGGGCGGCGATCCTGACTCTGATCCCGTCGCCGTGGCGGCCCGCGACTTCCGTGCGGCGGGCTCGCGGCGCGACGTGCACGACGATGCGGGCCGCGCTCAGACTCACACCACGCTGAGGAGCAGCTGCTTGAGCACCCAGAGGGCCAGCCAGGCTACCAGCGGGCTCCAATCGACGGCTCCCATGGGCGGCAGCACGCGGCGGATCGGTTCCACCAGCCAGTCGGTGAGGGCGTAGGCGGGCCGCATCCAGCGGGAGTACCGAAACGCGCCGAACCACGACCCGACGACTCGGACCATCAGAGCGGCGAACAGCACGCTGTAGACGGCGCCGATCAGGAACGCCAGCATCGCCCGCGGGCCTCCCCCGGCCGCCGCGGCCAGTCCGTAGAACGTCCCCATCGCCCAGTCCAAGAGCGACAGCAGCACCACGCCGGCGATCGCGACGACCACGACGAGCCACCAGCCGGCGTTGACCGGGTTGCCGCCGAGCCGGACCAAGCGCCCTTCCACCGGGCGGATCACCGGATCGCTTGCGGCGCGCAGCATCCGGCCCAGCGTTCCGAAGGGCGACACGTGCCGGGCGCGCACCAGCCACGAGGCGGAGGCGATTGCCACGCTCAGCGCGAAGACGGCGAAGACGGCGTAGCGGGCGAGAGCTCGGTAGTCGTGCATGGCTCTCAGGGCACGAACATTTCGACGACATCCGTCTGCGCGAACCCGGCCTTCGGGCCTCCGCCGATCACGTAGATCTTGCCGCTTAGCGTCGCGGCGCCCAGCCCGTGGCGCGCGGTCGGGAGCGGCGGTGCGCTGGTCCACCGATCCGTCGCGGGATCGTACACTTCGTGCTTGTCGAACACCGATGATCTGGTCTCGCCGCCGAAGGCGTGGATCTTCCCTTCGAGCACCGCCGCGGCGAGCCCGCCGCGCCGGCTGGGCATGGGCGATTTCTTCGTCCAGCGGTTCGTCGCGGGATCGTAGGCTTCGACCAGATCATAGTTGCGGTCGGGGTTGAAGGGGCGCCCGCCGATCGCGTACACCATGCTGCCGACCGCGGCCGCCGTGAGGTGATCGCGCGGGGTCGGGATGGGCGCGACGGTGGTCCAGCGATTGGTGGCGGGGTCGTAGATCGCGCTCGAGTCGACGAGCTTACGGCCGAGACCCCAGCCGCCCACGAGGACGAGCTTGCCGTTCACGACGCCCACGCCGGAGGCTCCGCGCGGCGACGGCAGCGGCGCCCGCGGCTCCCAGCGGTTCAGGTCCTCGCGGTAGATCCACAGCGTGTTCTCGGGGACGAACGTCGCCTCGGCGAGCCCGCCCACCGCGTAGAGCGTGTCCCCCGCCACCGCGAGCGGCATGTGATGCCGCGGTGCGGGCAAGTCGCCGATTCGCTCCCAACGGTTGGCCGCGGGATCGAACCGGAACGCCTTGGCGATCGGCTTGCCGGAGCGATCGAACCCGCCGGCGATGTAGATCTTACCGTGGACCACGGCCGCGCTGAGCTCCTGGATCGGCTCGGGGAGCGGCGTGGCAGGAGACCAGCGGCCGTCGGAGGTGAAGACCGATGTCGCGGCGACGAGCGTGAGCGCGAGGCGCATCAGTCGGCCGCGGCGAACGCCGCCGCCACGATCCTGGCCTGCTCGGCCTGGTGCGCCGCGGGGTATCCCTCCGCCGGACTGGAGTGCTCGGGCCGACCGATGTCGCGCACCGTCACGCCCGGTCCGACGAGCTGGCGCAGTTGCGGCAGCATGAACTTCTGGGGCCCCATGTTGCGCGGCTCCTCCTGCACCCAGACGATCTCGTTGATCTTCGGGTAGCGCTCAATCAGCTCGGCGATTTCGGCGGCGGGGAAGGGATACAGCAGCTCGACCCGGCCGATCGCCACGTGGGCCGCCTGCGCCCGGCGGGGTGAAAGCGACAGATCGTAGTATACCTTGCCGCTGCACAGCACGAGCCGGGTCGCCCCGCGGTGCGCGTCGCCGGCGGGGTCGTCGAGCACCGGCCGGAAGTCCCCGGCTGTGAGCTCTTCCAGGCGGGACGTAGCCTGCGGCAGCCGCAGCAGGCTCTTCGGCGTAAACAGCACCAGGGGTCGCAGCTCGGCGTGGCGCGCCTGGCGTCGTATCAGGTGGAAGTACTGGGCCGGCGTGGTGCAGTTGGCGACCCGCAGGTTGCCCTCGGCGCAGAGTGCCAAGAACCGCTCGATCCGCGCGCTCGAATGCTCCGGCCCCTGGCCCTCGTACCCGTGGGGGAGCAGCAGGCTGAGGCGCGAGGTCTGTCCCCATTTCGCCAGGCCTGCGATGAGGAACTGATCGATGATGACCTCGGCGCCGTTGGTAAAGTCCCCGTACTGCGCCTCCCACAGCACCAGCGCATCGGGCGCGGCCGCGGCGTACCCGTACTCGAAGCCGAGGCAGGCGAACTCCGAGAGCGGGCTGTTGTGCAGCTCGAACGGCGCCCGCGCGCCCGGCAGGCTCTGGATCGGCGCGTAGCGCTGCCCGTTCACCGTGTCGTGCAGGACCAGGTGTCGCTGGCTGAACGTCCCCCGCTCCGTGTCCTGGCCGGTCAGCCGGATCGGCGTCCCCTGGGCGACGAGCGAGGCGAACGCCAGCGCCTCGGCGTGCGCCCACTCGATCCCGCCCTCGGTGAGGGCGCCGCGCCGGCGCTCCAGCTGCCGCAGCAGTTTGGGGTTGACGCTGAAGCCCGCCGGCACCGCGAGCAGCTGCTCGTTGAGGCTCGAGAGGATCTGGCCGGCGACGGCGGTGGTGGGCTCCGCGCTCGGCTGGTGTGCGTCGGAGATGCGCTGCGGCTCCTGACCTTGCCCCGTTTCGGAGAGATGGGCTCGCAAAGACTGCTGGATCTCCGAGAGGCGCTGGGCAAAGCGCTCCGCTTCGGCCTCGGCCCGCGCAACGTCCTGGACGCCTTCGGCCCCGAGCTGCTCCGCGTAGCGCTGCCGCACCGTGGGCGTTCGTTTGATGCGCTCGTACAGCAGTGGCTGCGTGTAGGCGGGCTCGTCGCCCTCGTTGTGCCCGTGGCGCCGATAGCCTACGACGTCGATCACGACGTCGGCGTGGAACTTGTCGCGGTACATCATGGCGAGCCGCGCCGCCGCGAGGCACGCCTCGGGGTCGTCGGCGTTCACGTGCACGATCGGCGCGTCGAAGCCCTTCGCCAGGTCGCTCGAGTAGTCGGTCGAGCGCCCTTCCTTCGGGTCGGTCGTGAAGCCCACCTGGTTGTTGGCGATCAGGTGAATCGTCCCGCCGGTGGTGTAGCCCTTGAGGCGCGCCAGGTTGAACGTTTCCGCCACCACGCCTTGCGCCGCGAATGACGCGTCGCCGTGGATCAGCAGCGGTAGCGCGACCGTCCCGTCGTGGATGGGATCTTTCCCGCGGCGGTTCGTCTGGTTCGCACGGGCGCGGCCCTCGACCACCGGATTGACCGCCTCGAGATGGCTGGGGTTGGGCGAGAGCGTGACGTTCACCGGTTTGCCCGATGCCGTCTGGTACACGCCGTCGGCGCCGTGGTGGTATTTGACGTCGCCCGTGCCGCCCTCGGGGGTGAGTGTCTCTTCTACGGGGCGCCCCCCCTCGAACTCGGCGAAGATGGTCTCGTACGGCAGCCCAACGATGTGGGCGAGCACATTGAGGCGGCCGCGGTGCGCCATCCCGAGCACGACGCGGCGCGCCCCGCTCACGCCGGCGAGCTCGATCGTCTGGTCCAGCATCGGGACGAGCACGTCGAGCCCCTCGATCGAGAATCGTTTCTGGCCGAGGTACGCCTTGTGAAGGAAGCGCTCCAGCCCCTCCACCGCGGTGAGCCGGAGGAGCAGCTTCTGCTTCTCCCGCGCCGAGAGCGGCGCGCGGTGCTGGCCGGACTCGATCACCTGTCGCAGCCACAAGCGCTCCACGTGACTCCCGATGTGCTCGACCTCGTAGGCGAGGGTGCCGCAGTACGTCTTGCGGAGTTCGGGGTACGCCTCGGCCAGCGTTCTGCCGGGGACGTAGATCCGCAGCACGTCGGCCGGCACCCGCGCCATGATCTCGATCGTGAGGCCGAGGGGGCCGGGATCGAGCGCCGGGTCGCCCGGCGGATCGGAGCCGAGCGGGTCGAGCCGCGCCGCCATGTGGCCAAAGTTGCGAAACGCTTTGACGAGGGCCATCGCAGCCGCGACGGCACGCAAATCATCGGGAGACGGGAGAGGGGAGATGGGAGGTGTTGCTGTGACCACTCCCGCCTCCCGGCTCCCGCCTGCCGTCAATCCCAAGCTCTCAATCACCGCGCCGTAGAACTGCTCGTCGCCCTGCAGCAGGCCCTCGATCCGCCGCAAGAACATCCCCGACTCCGCGCCCTGGATGACGCGGTGGTCGTAGGTGCTCGTGAGCGTCATGATCTTGGCCGGGCCGATCTGGCGGATCGCGCCCGTCGCGATGATCGTGCCCTGACCCTTCATGAGACGGGGCACCGAGGCGACGGTGCCGATCGTGCCGGGGTTGGTCAACGTGATGGTCGCGCCCGCGAAGTCGTCCGGCAGGAGCTTGTTGGTCCGCGCCTTGTCGACCAGCGTCTCATACGTCGCGTGGAAGGCGGCGAAGTCCATCCGCTCGGCGTGCTTGATGACGGGAACGACGAGGGCGCGACTGCCGTCCTTCTTCTCCACATCCACCGCGAGGCCCAGGTTGACACCCTGTGGGTCGAGACGGTGCGGCTTGCCCTCGACCTCCTGGAACGCGTGGGTCATGCCGGGCAGCTGCTTCGCCGCCTGCACGATCGCGAAGCCGATCAGGTGCGTGAACGAGATCTTCTTCCCTCGGGCGACCAGCTGGGCGTTCAGCTCCTTGCGGCGCGCGTCGAGCGTCTCGACTACGATGTCGCGGAACGAAGTGGCCGTCGGGACGGACAAGGAATCCGTCATGTTCTGGACGAGGCGGGCTGCCGGGCCGGTGATTGGGGTCAAGCCGGGAGCCGGGAGACGGGAGGCGGGAGGTGTAGGCTGCGGGGCCGTCGCGGCCGCTGACTCCCGTCTCCCGCCTCCCGTCTCCCGGAGGACTTCGTCGCGGCTCGTCGGAATCACCGGCAGCTCCGCGAGCTTGCCGTTGTCGAAGAGGTTCCGCCATTCTTCTCCCACCGAGGCGGGATCGCGCAGGTACTGCTCGTACATCACCTGCACGAAGGCGGCGTTGTGGGTGCCGAAGACGAACTCGCTCACGAGCAGCAATTTAATCAGGCGTCAGCCGTTTAATCAGCCGTCAGCCATCGGCCGTCAGTATATTCGTCGAGCCATGTTCAAACGGGGCTTCCTGTTGCTCGGCCTGCTGCAGTGCTCTGCGGCGGCGGCGCAGAATCGCGGCCCGCTGCGCGAGCGGCTGGCGGCACGGGTCGCGCAGGCGCCCGCGACAGGGGTAGGCCTGTACTACCGCAGCCTCACGCGCCCGGACTCGCTGGTCCTCGAGGCCAATGTGCGGTTTCACGCGGCGAGCACGATGAAGCTCCCCGTGATGATCCAGGTTTTTCGGGATGCGGACGCCGGGCTGCTCCGGCTGGACGACTCGCTCACCGTGCACGTGGTCTTCCCGTCGCTCGTGGACGGCTCGCCGTTCGAGGTGGACAAGGCGGACGACTCGGACTCGACGCTCTATGGGCGCGTCGCCCGCCCGGCGTCGGTTCGGGACCTGCTCGAGCTGATGATCACTCGCTCGTCGAACCTCGCGACCAACATCCTGATCGAGCGGATCGGCGCGGCGCGGGCGCAGGCGTCGGCGCGCGCTCTCGGCGCATGGTCGATCCAGGTGCTGCGTGGGGTGGAGGACGGCAAGGCGTACCGCGCGGGGCTCAACAACACGACCACCGCCCGCGATCTGGGCGTGTTGCTCGCCGCGATCGCCCAGAACCGCGCGGCGAGCCCGGCATCGTGCCGGGAGATGCTGCGGATCCTCGAGGCGCAGGAGTTCAACGAGGGGATTCCCGTCGGCCTGCCGCCCGGGACGCGCGTGGCGCACAAGACCGGCTGGATCGGCGAGGTGGTGTATCACGACGCCGCGATCGTGTATCCGCCGAGCGGCGGGAGCTACCTGCTAGTGGTGCTGACGGGCGGGATCAAACAGGACAGCGTGGCGCACAATCTCGTGGCGGACGTGTCGCGCCTGGTGTACGCGGCGGCAGTCAGGGAGCCTGGAGCTGCGGGTAAACCTTGATCCAGTGCGTCCGCACCTGCACCCGCACTGGACGGCCAAGGTAGTTGGAGATCAACACGGTCGACGTCAGCGCCGGCATGTGGCAATCGACGCACCGGCCCACCAACTCCTGACCGTGGCTGGGAAAGAGACCGCAACTCTGCATGGTGTGGCACGTCAGGCACCGCCCGGAGAGTGCCACGACATCGCGTTGCTCGCCGTGCACATCGTGGCACGTGGCGCAGGTCATCTGCGAGGAGCGGAAGCACCTGCTCCGTTCCAGCAGGGCTACTTGATTGCCGTGCACGTCGATCTCCCCGGTGTCCGGTGTCGTCCACAAGTCTGACCGCTGCTCGAGGGGCTGCCCCGGCACATAGGCGAACGGCAGGGTGCGCAGCGCCGCGGTCCCTGCGTGACAGAGCGCGCACGCGTCCAACTGTCGCACGCGGGGGAGCCGCCCAGGATTGATCATCGCGCGCGGGAGCAACGCGCGCAGCGCAGAACGCTCGCGTCTCGCATGCTCGCGGCCCGAGCCGTGACACGTTTCGCAGCTGATGCCGAGCACCGCGCCGGTGGGTCGGTAGCGATTGATTACCGTGGGGTCGGGCACGTGCTCGAACCACGACGCGTGGCACTCCAGGCAGCGCGGCGGGATGGGGCGCCCGAAGTTGGGCGTTCCGTCCGGATAACCAGGGCTGTTCACCCACCCCACGCCCTTCCAATACGAGACGGGGAGCTGGTACAGTTGATCACCGGCGCCCCAATACAGATACGATTGTCCTTTCCGCGAGCCGGTCACGAAGGCGATGCGCTCGGAGTGGCTGGACGTGTCGGGTGCGCGCCCCAGCACCGCGGTTTGATAGAAGCCCGTGGCGGTGGAGTCCATGCGAAAGTGCAGCTGCGGATTCGACGTTCGCATGACGTTCTCACCACGGCTGAAGCTGCCCGCGATGGACTGGCGCGTCGGAAGGGTCGAGGTCAAACGGTGGGCGGTCTGCTCGAAGCGCGCCTTCTGCTGGTGACAGGAGAGGCAGACGGCGTCACCCGCGGCGTTGTCTGCACGCAGCGCCTCAGCCCGATGCGGGATCGCGAACAGTCCAGCCGCGACCGCGCCAGCGACCAGCAGCAAGACGGCGATGGTGAGCGAGAAGCGTGCGCTGGGGTTCAACTGGTCGGTGCCGGTGCGCGGCAATCAGGGCACGGCCCCGGCCAGGGCGGGCGTCTTCCAGAGATCGATCGGCTTCGCGACGCCTGTGGGGCGGAAGGGCAGCATGATTTTACGACCCACTCCCGCCGACGCGTAGGCGGCATACAGGGCCTCCTGCACCACGCGTCCGGTTTCGCCATCGGAGATCGGCGTCTCCTTGCCGCGCACACAGCGCGCGAAGTGCCGCATCTCCTGGGGAAAGCCGTAGTTCCAGTGCTCCTCGAACACCGGATACGTCCAGCCCTTGGTCGTCGCCGCCTTTTCGACGGCGTAGCCGAACCCCGTCTCTGAGTACGTCGGAAGCGCGTTGCCCATCAGCAGGTCCGCGTAGGTCTGCCCCTTGTCGCCGAACACCTCGATGGTGTCGTCCATGCCGCCGGGCCGGTTCCAGCTGCTCTCGACCATCCCAACGGCGCCGTTCTCGAATTCGATGATCGTAATCGCCTCGTCCTCGCCCTGGGTGCGCGCCCGATGCACCTGCGTCGCCATTTGCGAGTAGATGCTCGTGATCCGCGGCTTGCCGAGGAACCACCAGCAGAATGCGATCCCGTGGCATCCCAGGTCCATGACCGCGCCGCCGCCCGACTGCTCCACGTCCCAGAACCACTCCGAGTGCGGACCAGAGTGTTTCTCGCCCTGCTTGACCAAGTGCACGCGGCCGAACGCGCCTTCGTCCGCCAGCTGCTTCGCCTTCACGTACTTGGGCGCGAAAAACAGCTCCTCGGCGTAGAGCAACAGCACGCCCGCCCGGCGGCACGCGTCGATCATCGCGTCGGCTTGCTCGAGCGTCAGGCACAGGGGCTTTTCGCACACCACGTGCTTGCCGGCCTTGGCGGCGTCAATCGTGATCTGCGCGTGCAATCGATTGGGCGCCGTGATCGAGATCATCTCGACCGCGGGATCGCGCAGCAGCTCGCGGTAATCGGTGTAGACGCGCGGGATGCCGTGCCGCTGCGCGAAGCCGGCTGCGTGTCCCTTGGTCGGCGACGCTACGGCGACCACCTCGGCTTCGTCGGGCGTGGCTTTCACGGCCCCCGCGATGCACTCCGCCTGAAAACGCGAGCCGATGATCCCGATTCTCACTTTTGACATCGAGGCCTATCTCCCTTGCTCACCCTGCAACGCCGCGACCGCCTGCCGCGCTCGCTCGACAAACGGCTGCAGCTCGGGGTCGGCGTGCTGCCACGCCTCGATGAACCGTTCGTAATACCGGGTGGCCTGCGGTGCGTCGCCCAGCTGCTGGTACAGTGCGCCCCGCTCCGCCCACGATCGCACCACGAGGCCGGCGGTATTGATGTGGTCGTCTAGACTGTCCAGGCGCGCGTAGGCGTCGATCGCAAGACGCGGCTCGCGCAGGCGAGCCAAGAGATCGCCCCAGGCGAACGAACGGATCCCTCCTTCGAAGCCGTTGAATTCAGCGTCCCCAGCCGTGCGATAGTGGCGCTGGACTCGCATCCGGGCGCGCGCCGTGTCACCGCGCGCCAGGGCGAGGTGAGCGTCGGCGACGTGCCAGGTGCTCCATGCCAACGTGTCGACGTGGCCCAGGAGGGGCCACAGGAGCAGGGTGTCTCGTGTCGCGAGGAACATGGCGAGCGACAGCGTGCCGAGTCCTTGGCTGACGCGCCGCCGGCGCGCGGGATCGGTACCCGCGTAGCGGTCGACCGTGGCGCGCAACTGATCCGCCAGGTTGTCGTGCGCGCCCGGTCGGGCACGGGTTTGGCCGACCTGGGCAGCGAGAAACCCATCGCTCAGCCAGGCGATGTCCGTCCCTGCCATTCGAAGGCTACCCACATTGGTCGAGTCGAGCCCGAGTCCCTGTAACGTCGCGCTGAAACGCAGGCCCTCGGCCCAGCGGCCGCCGGCGCCCGCGAGCAACGCGGACGGGAGGGACCAGTCGCGAAAGCGCCCCTCCCGGATCTGTAATAGGGTGTCGCGCGTCACGCGCAGCCCGTCATGCACGGCGGTTGCGGCTTGACCGGCGCGGCCTAGCAGGAAGAGCGACATCCCCTTGAAGAACGCGGCTTCGGCCTGCCATCCCAGTCGGTCCATGGCCCTCGCCTCGTCCACCACCTCGTCGTAGCGTCGCTGGCTGTACAGCACGTCCAGCAGCATCTGCCGCGGTCGCCACGAGCCCGACACGGCGGCCACCCACGCGCGCGCCGTCTGTATCTGCGCCGCGCGCGCCTCATCGCGCCAGCGAGCGACCGTCCGAGCCCCGAACCCGCGGTTCAGCACGTCGGGCGTGCCATAGGCGGCCGAGTCTCTGAGACAGAGGTGGAATGCCGCGGACCCATCGCCCCCGGCGCAGCGCGAGAGCGCATCGAGGATGTGTTGATAGGCGAGCACGTAGCTCGAATCGAGTGCGAGGGTGTGCTGAAACGCGCGCAGCGCGCGTCCCAGATTGCCCAGCGTGTCCGGATGGGGGAAGTCGGACGACCGGTCGTGGTAGTGGGCTTCCCCCAGCTGATACCATGCCTCGACGTCCGTCGAATCGCGGGCGATCAGATCCTCGACGATCCGGCGGGCTCGCGACCAGTGCCCGTCTTCAAAGGCGCGGTGGAACGCGACGAGCGCGCGCAGCCGGGGCGGCAGCGAAGCGCTGTGTCGCTCGGCGCCGAGGAGAAATTGGCGGCGGTCGATGGTGGCAGAGCCCCACCCTGAGGCGCTGTGCTCCCTGATTCCGAGGCCCCACCCTCCGGCGTTGTAGAGCCTGAGGTAAGCGAGCGCGAAGCTGGAGTCGAGCGCCACGGCACGCTCGAGAAGCAGCTGGGCCGAGTCGAGCTGGAACCGCTGCAGCGCCGCAGTTCCCTCGAGATAGGCGCGGTACGCGGCGATCGAGCTGGTCGTCTGAGCCAGCACCGAGGGTCGCTCGCCCGGCGGGGCGCCGCTCGTACCCAGGATGCGCGCGGCGAGCGTGTCGAACAGGGGCCGCGGGTCGGCACCCCACGCCGCGCGCACGGTATGCGTCGCGAGGCGGTCACCGGTGCGTACGTCGTGCACCTTGGCCTCGATCGCGAGGGAGTCGCCCTCCCGACGGACGTCGCCCAGCACCAACGTCCCCACGCGGGCCTCGCGAGCCATGGCGCGCGCCGCTTCGAAGTCGACGCCGGCACCGGCGCTCACGTGGTGGCGCCGCATGAGTGAGGCGGTGCGCTCGTCATCGTACACGCGCATGTCCTGCCAGTGCGCCGCCCCGAGGCCGAGCAGGTTCATCGCCCCTTCGTCGAGGTAATCGCGGGTGACATCGCCGGTCTTGTTCTTGAACGGGAAAACGATGAGGGATTTGCGCGGATCCCCCTCCGCACGGAACTCCCGCGGCCAGAGGGTGAACGCGAGCACGGCCACGAGCCCCAGCGCGCCGGCGGTGGCGATGCTCCGCGTGCGCCACCGGGTCGCAACCCGGAACCCGGTACCGCTCAACCGCGCGTCGAGCGCCGCGCTGAGCTCGTCCGCCGTGGCAAAGCGGTCCCCCGGCTCTCTGGCGAGAGCGCGCTCGATCACGGATTGCAGACCCAGGGCGTCGTGCCTCAGCTGCGGCACCTTGCGGGACAGCGCCTGCGCAATGACGGACTGCGGGCTCGCGCCTTCGAACGGGGGACTGCCCGCCAGCATCTCGTACAGGACCGCCCCCAGGGCGTAGATGTCGGTCCGGCCGTCCAGGTTGGTCTCGCCCAGGGCCTGCTCGGGGCTCATGTACTTCGGTGTGCCGACGGCCATGCCGGTCTGCGTCAGCTCTGAGGGCGCCGCTGAGGCGCTCACCGCCCGCGCGACCCCGAAGTCCGCCACGACCGCGTGGCCCTGCGAGAGTAGGATGTTCGCCGGCTTGATGTCGCGGTGCACGATCCCCTGGCGGTGGGCGTAGGCCAGCGCATCGGCCACCTCGCGCGCGATGCGCGCCGCCTCCGCGTGAGGCAACGGGCCTCCGCGTACCAGGCGATCGCGCAATGACTCGCCCTCCACGAACGGCATCACGTAGTACAGCATGCTCTCCGCCTGGCCGGAATCGTAGACGGGGAGGACGTGGGGATGCTGGAGCCTGGCGGCGATCTCGATCTCGCGCAGGAAGCGCTCGTGGCCGAGGGCGGCGGCCAGCTCGGGGCGGAGCACCTTGATCGCGACCGGCCGCTGGTGCTTCACGTCGGTCGCGAGAAACACGATGGCCATTCCCCCGGCGCCGACTTCTCGCTCTACGCGGTAGCGCTCTCCCAGAGCGGCCTGCAGGCGTTCGAGCACGGCGTCATTCTATGGGTCGAATCGGGCCGGCGGTAGGAGGGTCAGGCTGCCACGCGTCGCTTTAATGCGGGGGCACGCTCGTGAGCCGCGCGCCGTAGCGGCACGCGTCGCGGTAGTCCGCCGCGACCGGCCCGCACGCCGCGGCGCGCTCGGTCGGGTTGTTGCGCAGCGTGGCGATCTGCTCGCCCACCGCCTCATAGCACTTGCGCCGGTTGGCCGATCCCGTCACGACGCGGCAGTACGCGATGCCGTCTTCGGGCTTGGCGGTCAGGTCGATGAAGTTCTTCACCACCCCGACGTGACACCACGGCTGGTACTCCGCGCTGGCGAGCGAGCACATCCGGATCGCCTCGTGGTGGTCCTGGCGCGCGTAGGCGCTGACCTCGCGCCCCAGGCCCTGGAAACACACCGGCTCGAGCGGCTGCGGCGCGCCGAGGCAGCTCCGGGCGGCGGCCGCCATGTCGCCGTGCGTGAAGTACAGCATCACGGAGGTCTGCATGTTGTAGCAGGCGACGAGGTAGCGCTGGCCCACGATCGAGCAGGGATACTGCAGGTCGTTCGGGTCGAGCGCCTTGAAGGCCGGCGCCGCGCCGTGCGTGTGTGCGGCGGCGTGCGAGTGGAGTGCGTGCGCCGCGTGGTGCGGCTGGGTCGCGTTCACGACGTTCTCCATGAAGGCGCCCCCGTAACACGATTCGCGATCCCACCCCTCGCTCAGCAGGTCACAGCCCGTCAGCGCGCGCGGCAGGTCGTGATCGTACACCATCATGAGCCCGTGCCCCATGCCGTGCACACACTGGAATCGCAACCACTGGTCTGCGGTGGGCGACCTGAAGGCGCTGCACAACCGGTTCGCGGTGGCCGTGTCGACCGCGCGGACGTCCTCGAAGTACGCCTGAATCACGCCGTGGTAGCAGCCGGATTGAAAGATCTCGTTGCAATCCGCGAACGCGCGGCCCACGTCGGCGCGACCCGCTCGCCCGGCCGCGATGCCGATGGCGTGCGCGTAGACGTGCCCGTCGGCCCGGACCTGGTCGTCCCGCGTGCCGAGCACGTGCAACGCTCCCATCGCCGTCCGCACGCCGTGCGACGCGACGACAGGGACGAGGAAGGCGTCGTAGCAGTCCATTTGCGCGTCCCCGGACGACGCGCGGCATCTGCCGACGGCGGAGTCGGCCAACGCGACCGAGTCCGTGACCGCGGTGGCGCCGGAGGCGGGAGCCCGGGCGCGGGTGACGAAATAGCCGCCGGCGGCGGCCACGACGAGCCCCAGGGCGGCGAGCGGAAGCGTCGCGCGCCGGGGCGTCAGGACACCCGCCGGGTTTTTCTCCGCATGAAATCCATCAGGATGAACTGCCCGAGCGTCATGGTGTTCGTGAAGTACGCCTTGCCGCGGCAGATGGCCGAGACCTTTTTCACGAACTCCACCAGGCTGCGGTCGCGCGCCAGCATGAAGGTGTTGATCAGAATGCCGCTGCGCCGGCACAGCGCGACCTCGCGGTAGGTGGCCTGCAGGATCTGCGGGTCGAGTCCCATCGAATTGACGTAGATCCGGCCGTCGGGGAGCGTGAGCGCCGACGGCTTGCCGTCGGTGATCATGATGATCTGCCGCATGTCTTTCCGCTGGGACATGAGCATGCGGCGCGACAGCTTGAGCCCTTCCGCCGTGTTGGTGTGGTACGGCCCCACCTGGGCGCGCGCCAGCTGGGCGAGCGGGATCTCCTCGGCCGTGTCGTGGAACAGCACCACCCGCAGCGTGTCGCCCGGGAACTGCGTGCGGATCAGGTGGGTGAGCGCGAGCGCGACCTTCTTCGCGGGCGTGAAGCGGTCCTCCCCGTACAGGATCATCGAGTGCGAGCAGTCGAGCATCAGCACGGTCGCCGACGACGACCGGTACTCGGCCTGGTGCACCATCAGGTCGTCGTACTCAAGGTTGATCGGCACGCCGAGGCCCTCGCGCTGCAGCGCGTTGGTCAGCGTGGCGTTGACGTCGAGGTTGAGCGTGTCACCGTACTCGTACGGCTTGCTGACGGCCTCGGCTTCGATCCCGGTGGCCAGGTGCTCCGTGTCGTGCGCGCCGAAGCTCGACTTGCCGATGCTTCCCAGGAGATGCTTCAGGGTGCGGTAGCCGAGAAAGTCGATGCCCCTCTCGGTGAGATTGAACTGCACCTGCTGCGCGGCCTCCTTCGCCATCCCGCCCGGCCCCAACAGGGGCTGCTGGCCCGCTGGCATCTTGGGCGCTTCGGCGACGTTCAAGTAGCCGTCCTCGATCAGCTTCTGGACGATCTTGTCGAGCAGCTCCGAGAGCTGGCGCTCGAGGTCGGCGTCGCGCGCCGCGTCGCCGGTGGACTCGCCGCGCAACAGCTTCAGCATCTCGGGGGTGAGCTGCCCCGACTCCATCAGCGCCTGGAGGATCGCCTGACGCAGCGCGTCGAGCGAGCGGTCGGCGTCGTCCTCGCCAAACTCGCCCCAGAACGGGTGGGAGTACGCGCCTCCGGCGAAGCCCGATTGGAGCAGAAAGTCGGCGAGCTGATCGAGCAGGCCTTGCAGGTTGATCGTGTCGGCCAGCTCGGGGAGGTAGCGGCTGTACGTCGTGAATTTCATGGCTCCCTACCCCAAATATCGGGCGGGGGCGAGCTTTCCCGCAATGGATGAGCCCGCGCACGGGTTTCGGTTTGGGGCGCTCGCCCACCGCAACTTCCGGCTGTTCTTCCTCGGACAGGGCGTGTCGCTCATCGGCACGTGGATGCAGAACGTCGCGCAGGGGTGGCTCGTCCTCGAGCTGACGAACTCGCCCTTCTACGTCGGGCTCGTGTCCGCGCTCGGCTCCCTCGGCGTGCTGCTGCTCACGATCTACGCCGGCGTCGTGGTCGACCGTACCAACAAGCATCGCCTCGTGATCCTCACGCAGACGCTGTCGATGCTCCCCGCGTTCGCGCTCGCGGCGCTCGTGTGGAGCCGGGCGGCCGCCGTATGGCACGTGGCCGCGCTCGCCGCGTTCCTGGGCGTCGTCAACGCCTTCGACATCCCAGCCCGCCAGGCGTTCATCGTGGACCTGGTCGGCAAGGAAGACTTGATGAACGCCATCGCGCTCAACTCGTCGGCGTTCAACGCGGCGCGGGTGATCGGTCCCGCCGTGGCGGGAGTGCTGATCGGGGTGCTGGGCGTGGGCGCGTGCTTCTTCTTGAACGGCGTGAGCTACCTGGCCGTGATCGCGGGGCTGTTGGCGATGCGGCTCCCGCCTTACGTGCCCGGGCCGCCAGCCGGATCTGCGTGGGCGGGTCTCTCCGAGGCCGTCGCGTTCATCCGGGGCGACCGCCGCATCGCGGCGATCGTCGTGCTCATGGCCGTGTTCAGCATCTTCGGGTTCTCGTACCTGGTGATGATGCCGGTGTTCGCCCGCCAGGTGCTGCATCGCGGGGCCGCGGGCTACGGTCTGATGATGACGACGGTGGGGATCGGCGCGTTGATCGGCGCGCTCGCGGTCGCGTCGCTCGACCGCCGCATTCGGAAGGGCCCCACCCTGATCGCGGCCGGCGCCACGTTCGGGCTGTTGCTCGTCGCCTTCGCCCTCTCCAAGTCGTATTTCGTGTCGGTGGCGCTGCTCGCCTTTACCGGCGGCGCGATGATCGTGAACAACGCGCTCGCGAACACCATCATTCAGGAGATCGTCCCCGACCGGCTGCGCGGACGCGTGATGGGGTTCTATTCGTTCGTGTTCGTGGGACTGGCGCCGCTCGGCTCCCTCGAGGTGGGGACGCTCGCCGAGCGGATCGGCACGCCGGCGGCGGTGGCGCTGGGAGGCGCGGCGACGGCCCTGGCGGTGACGCTGGCGGGGTGGCGGGTGCCGGAGCTGAGAAAGACATGAATTGCGGATTGGCGATTGCGGATTGCGGATTGGGCGTGGAGAGACCGACCACGGCCCATCCAATCCGCAATCCACAATCCGAAATCTGCAATTACTTCCACTCCCGCCTTCTCGCCTCGCTCACCACCACCGCCGCCGCGCCGTCGACCCCCAGCCGCTCGGTGTTCACGACCAGGTCGTAGTTCACGAAATCGTGGCGCTGGCGGCCGTAGTACGTCTTCACGTACTGGTCGCGCTGTCGGTCGGTCTCGTCCACGATCTGCTCGGCGCGCGCGGGATCTGCGCCGAGTCGCTCGACGGCGAGCTGCATGCGCCACGGCTTGGAGGCGACGACGTACACGTGGAGGGCATCGGGCCGCCGCGCCAGCACCGCCTGCGCGCCGCGGCCGACCAGCACGATCCGGCCGTGCGCGGCCGCCTCGGCGATCACCCGCTCGGTCAGCTTCACGATCGTCGCCTCGTCCTGCTCAAGGCGCGGCGCCGCGGCCGAGGCGAGGAACATCTCGGGCGAGGCGGCGGCGAGCGTGCGGGCCAGCCGCTCGAGCAACCCCGGGGCGCGCTCCTCGCGCTGCGCCACCTCGGCAGGCGGCAGCCCTGCGCGCTCGGCGACCTGGTCCACGAACTCGTTGTCGATCACCGTCCAGCCGAGCGCGCCGGCGACCAGACGGGCGACCTCGGACCCGCCGGAGGCGTATTGCCGGGTGATGGTTATGACCGGCGCGGCCATGGGGTCAGGGCTTCAGGTTCTTCCGCAGGTCTCCGATGTTGAGCAGCGGCAGACCGCCCTCGGTGGGCACGAAGATGATCAGGTTGTTCGAGCTCTTCAGGTCGTGCAGCATTTCGATCCATTGCTTGGTGAGCGCTTCGGGAGAGAGTGTCTGGTTCAACAGCCGCTGCTGCTCGGTCTGGAGGCGCGCGACTTCGACGCGGTGCCGCTCGGTCTCGATCTGCTGCTCCTGGGCGATCTTGTTGTTGATCGCCTGCACCACCTGTTGAGGCGGTTGGAGGTCGCGCAGAAAGAACGCCGTGACGGTGGCGATGCGGAACTTGCCGCCGCCCGCGCGGGGCGTGGTGACGAGCGCCGAGTCGACCAGCCCTTCCATGGTCGTGGCGATCTGCGTGCGTTTGGAGATGTCGTTGATCGAGAATTGCACGATCCCGTCGCGGACCCCCTTGCGGATCGCGTTGAGCACCGCCCCGCGGATCTGGTTTTCGTCGCCGATCTCGGTGAAGATCTTCGGGGCCTGCATCGGGTCGATCTGCCAACGGATCGCCACCTCGACGTGCATCCCCATCTGCTCGCTCGACAGGGCCTCGATCGCTTCGGTCTGCTCGCCGCGCGTGGGCCACTGCTCCTCGCGGGTGGAGTAGCGCTCGATCGACGACCAGGGCGGCACGAGGCGGATCCCGGCGAGCAGCGGCGCGGGGTCGGTGTAGCCGAAGGCGTGGCGCACGCCGACCTCGCCGGGGTCGATGACGACCAGGAGCGACCCGGCTCCCACGGCCAGCGCGATCGCCGCGATCACGTAACCGGCGAGCCGCAGCAGGTTGACGACCGGTCCGGGGCGCTGGGATCGGAGCGTAGCGGCGGCGAGCAGCAGGGAGAAGGCGATGACGATGAGGACAGCGCCGGAAACGAGCTTGCCCATGGGGGCTCCGAGGGGGGAGACGGGAAGAAGATACGCCCCTGACCCTCAGGCGTCAGGAGAAGAGGTTCGGTCCCCCTCCGGGCTTGCCGTATCCCGGCCCCTTCGGCTCGGCGCGGGCCCGCACGTAGCCGAGCTCTTCCGAGCGCGAGATCCGCTTCTCGGCGACCAGGCCCTCGAGCACCAGCTCGCACGCCGCCACCATGGTGGCCGGGTCCTTCTTCGCGGCGAGCCCGACCTGGTCCACGAGGTCGAGCAGGCCGGGTACTACGCTGAAGCCCTTGAGGCACGTCTCCGAGCGCTCGTCCATGGAGATCTTGAGGGCGCCGCCCTCGTCGAACCAGTGCACGGCGTCGTCCACGTTGGCGCCGCCCACCCGCGCTTCGAACGTCTTGCCGGCGGACCGCCGGATCAGGTCCTTGGCGATGACCTCTGGGCCCTGGAGCTCGCCTTCGTACTCGAGCTCGAGCTTCCCCGTGATGGCGGGGAGCGCCGCGTAGATGTCGGAGATGCGCGGCACCACGGTCTTTTCCTTGGTGGCGATGGTGCGCCGCTCGGCATTCGAAATGACGTTCTCGAGCACGCTGATCGGGAGGCGCTGGGAGACGCCGCTGCGCCGGTCCACCCGCTTGTCCTCCCGCGCTTCGAAGGCGATGCGCTCGATCAGCTCCGCGATGAAGTCGGGGAGCCGGAGCGGCCGGCCGTTCCGCTCGAGCCACGCCTCCTGGTGGGTGATCGCGGCACCCAGCTCGACGGTGTGGGGGTAGTGCGTGAGGATCTCCGAGCCGATGCGGTCTTTCAGCGGGGTGATGATCTTGCCGCGGGCCGTGTAGTCCTCGGGGTTCGCGGTGAAGACGAGCGCGACGTCCAGGTTCAGACGCACCGGGTAGCCCTTCACCTGGACGTCGCCCTCCTGCATGATGTTGAACAGCCCCACCTGAATCTTGCCGGCCAAGTCGGGGAGCTCGTTGATCGCGAAGATGGCGCGGTTGGCGCGCGGTAACAGCCCGAAATGCATCGTGAGCTCGTCGGACAGGAGATGCCCTCCCCGCGCGGCCTTGATCGGGTCCACGTCGCCGATGATGTCGGCGATGGTGACGTCGGGCGTGGCGAGCTTCTCCACGAAGCGGGCGTCGCGCGGCAGCCACGCGACCGGGGCCTGGTCGCCCCGCTCGGTCAGGAGCTCCCGGCCGTACTTCGAGATGGGCGCGAACGGATTGTCGTTCACCTCGCTGCCCGCGAGAATCGGGACCTCCTCGTCGAGCAACGTCACCAGCTGGCGCAGGATGCGGCTCTTCGCCTGCCCGCGCAGCCCGAGCAGGATGAAGTTGTGGCGCGACAGGAGCGCATTCACCAGCTGCGGAATCACCGTGTCTTCGTAGCCCACGATTCCGGGAAACAGGGGCGAGCCGTTCTCGAGCAGGCAGATCAGGTTTTCCCGCAGCTCGTCCTTGACCGTGCGACGGATGCGGGCGTCGCTCCCCCACTCGGTCTGTTTCAATTCGCCCAGCGTGGTCGGCTTGTTCATGGGTCGATAGTTAACCGGCCGCCTCCCGCGGTGTAAAGAGTCGCGCGGCGGCGACCCCGCGGGCGGGGAGCTCGAGCGTCACGCGATGATCCGGGCCGACGGTGATCGCGTCGCCGTTCATCTCCACGAGGTTGGTGCGCCGCGCCTCGCGGAACTCGAACGCGGCCGGCCCCACCGGCACCCCGCGGGCCGCGCCGGCCACGTCGAGCAGCTTGACAACCGCGCCCTCGCCGTCGTCCGCGGGCTTCGCGCCCACCACCAGCACGCCCGGGTCGGCGATCGACAGCGCCGCGCCCTGCGCGGCGAGCGGCCCGGCGGCCGCGTTGCTGTAGGGCGGGCTCACGTGCAGGGGGTCGCACGCCGCCCAGCCGCGGCGCACGGGCTCGGCGGGATCGCCCCCGGGCGCCGACCCGAGCAGCGATATCCGGAACCGGCAGGTGTACTCGCCGCCCTGTCGCGCCGCGTAGTTCGTGTGCCAATAGTTGTTCATCGCGTAGGCGAACAGCGTACCGTCCGGGGCGATCTTGCGGCGCCACTGGCCGCGGACCACGTCGTTCAACGTGAACAGCGGCGTGTCCGGGCCGCTCCACAACACGCCGTCCGCGCCCTCATGCAGCCATACCCAGTGCGTGTGGCAGAACCAGTCGCGGCAGCTGCCGGGCTGCTGGTCCTGCTCGACGGTCATCCGACCGAGCGGCACTTCGACCTCGACGGTCGGCTTGAGGAAGGCGAACGGAAACGCGACGTACAGCGCTTCCTTGTCGAGCGTGGCGGTCTTGGTGCAGCGGTTCTCGATATCGATCCACGGCAGGTCGTCGTACAGCGTCACGACGGACGTGAGCGCGGGGAACCCGTCGAGCGTGCGCGCGACGACGAGCCTCGTCCCGATGCCCGGCAAGCGCTCGCGCCGGGCGGAGGCGAGCCGGGCGGTCGCGACGCGCAGCTCAGGCGCTGCGGTCAGATGCTCGCGCGCGCCGTCGGTCCAGAGCGCGCTCGCCGCACCCCCGGTTACGTACACCAGGTCGTTCAGCCCCGACCAGGCGCCGGGCTTCACCCGCTCGCGGCCGTCGCCGCCCGTGAGCGATTGGATCGCGCCCGTCCCGGGATCGAGCACGACGTGGAAGCTCCCCGTCTGCGCCTCGAGCACCCCCCCGCCGTCCTGCGGGGGGTTCGGGGTACCGGGGCGCTCCGCGAGCGCCAGGTAGCCGAGGGCGGGGACGTCCCGCGCCAGCACGAGCGCGGACCCGTCCGGCAGGTCGACGGCGGGCCACTCGCGTCCGTCGGACACGAGCCGCCGGCCGGCGCCGCCGGGGATCCGCAGCACGTCGGTTCGGGGCCAGCTGGATGCGTTGAACACCAGGCGGCCGGAGCCCGCCGCCGTGGCGCGCCCGATACGCAGCAGTCCTCCGGCCAGCTGCTGCTCGAGCGCGGCCGCGGCGCCATCCAGGAACCGCCGCTTGTACTCCCACTGCGCGACCGTCTGTCGCCCCTCCGGCTCCGACACGCTCTCCGCCGCGCCCCACGTGTGTTCTCCGAAGAGCAGCAGGTCCCGCCAGATCTGCCGGCGCTCGTCGGCCCGGCGGCTGATCCGCGCCGCGCCTTCCGCGTCGACGGCTTCCGTCTTCACGTCCCACAGCGCGAGCAGTTCGGCCGCACGGGCCGCGAGCTGCGCGGCCCGGTAGCGGGCCAGCTCTGCGGCGGTCGAGGCCGCTCCGTCCTCCCAGTACAAGCCGGTATCGCCGCGCCGCACCGGAAGCTTCGTGCCGAAGCGCCGCTCCACATCGCGAAAAAAGTCTTCTGCCCGGCCCGCGACGAGGCGCGGGTACGCGTAGCGCCGGCGGAACTCTTCGAAGTTGTCCACCAGCCGCTCGTCGATGAGCGCGTTGTCCCACTGGGCGCCATACAGCAGCGCCACGTCGTAGGCATATCCTGGCGAGACGAACACCGGGTTTGTGAGCAACCAGTCGGAGAGACTGCGCGCCATGGCGTCGGGGCCGACGTCGAA
This sequence comes from Gemmatimonadota bacterium, assembly GCA_003222135.1. Taxonomy (GTDB): domain Bacteria; phylum Gemmatimonadota; class Gemmatimonadetes; order Gemmatimonadales; family GWC2-71-9; genus 20CM-4-69-16. The sequence continues at coordinate 131,594 of QHUM01000041.1, forward strand.
CCCGAAGCGCAACGCGTCGCCGTAATGGTACGCGCGCCAGTGCAGCACCCGGCCCCCGTCGGGTCCTTCCCACCAATAGAGCTGCGGGTAGGTCGTCCACTCCCCTGTGAGCCCGAGGCGGGTCGCCTCACCTTCGGGAAGCAGCGGCACTGCCCGCTCCGGGTTCGGGCCGGTCGCCAGATAGCGGACGCCGCTCGCCGCCAGCACCGAGGGGAGCGTGAGCGTCTGCCCGGGCACATCGGTGAGCTGCGCGCTCAGGTAGCCCAGCCCGTGTTCGCGCGCGAACCGCCCCGCGGGCCACGCGATGCGCGCCAACGTCTCGTGGTCGAGGATCCCCGTCAGCATGTTCGCGAACGACGCCCCGAAACCCACCTTGCCGTCGCGGATCGCCTGGACCAGGGCGTCGCCCGCCGCCGGCGAGCGGTTCTCGACGTATGACAGGACCTGCAAGGCGCACTCCGCGCTCCACCGGAAGTCGGGGTGCACGGTGAGTCGGGCGAGCGCCGCGTCGAGATTCTTGCGATGGACTTCGAGGCACCGCTCCTGCAGGTCGGTATAGCCGACGTCGGTGTGATTGGTGGCGAGCCAGTACAACGTCCAGCGACGGGGCGGCGCGAGTCGCACCTTGCGGCGGGCCACGCGCTGCTTGCCCACCTCGACATCGATCTGAAAATCCGACGGCTCCCACAGCGGTACCCACACCTCGCCCGCGAAGCCCGCGCCCGGTGCGCTTCCCGCGGGGAGGAGGCCCGCCGTCCCCACGAGCGCACCGCGGCGATCGGTCACGCGCGCCCGGGCGGCCGGCGCGTCCAGGCCGGTGACCGTGATGCGCACGAGATTGCGCCGCCCGTCGGGCTGCTGGTACAAGGGCGTCGGCGACGCCGTGATCGTGACTGGGGGAGCGGGGAGCGGGGACAGGTACCTGCCGAGGAGCGGCAGGCTGCCCAACCAGCCGACGAAGCTGCGGCGGTCGTAGCTGGGCTCAGTCTCAGGCACTTGCGGGAGCACGCGTAGTATACCCCCACTCGCCGTGAACGCCCTTGACTCCGGGGGTCCCGACGCTAGGTTCTCCCGCCGAAGCCCCCCCTCAACCGCCACTCTTTTCACCAGGAGTCTGCATGAAGCGTCTCGCAATCGTCCTCGCCGTCGTGGCCATGGGCGCGTGTTCCAAGCCGGAGCAGAAGCCCGCGGCTCAAAGCCAGACGATGCAGGACACGTCGCACGCGATGATGATGTCCGACACGTCGAAGATGATGGCCGACACCGCGAAGCACATGATGGCGCCCGACACGTCCAAGAAGATGGCACCCGCGAAGGCTCCCGCGCAGAAGCCTGCGGCCAAGAAGCCCGCCGCCAAGCGGCCCTAGTCGGCCCTCGCGGTCAGCGGTGACGATGCCCGGGACTAGCGCCCGGGCTTTTCGTTTTCCAGGAACCAGCCTACGCTGCGTCGCACGGCGCCCGCGGCCGTGAAGGGCGGGTGCCAGGCCAGCTCGCGCCGTGCGCGCTCATCGACGTAGGGGTTCTCCCCGGTGATGAACGCGGTCGCGGCGCGGGCGAGGCGCCGCGACGTCAGCACGGTCATCACGCCGCGCGCCAGACCCGCCGGGATCGGGATCGTCACGGGCCGAACGCCCAGCGCCGCGGCGAAGGCGGCCAGGAACTCGTGCTGCGTGAGCGCCGGGGGCGCGTCGCTCACCACGTTATAGGCACGGAATCCCGATACCGGAGCGTCGAGCGCCGCCACGGCCGCAGCGGCGACATTCCCCGCGTACACGCACGACAGATGATTCGTGCCCGGGCCGATGCGCGGCACCACGCGGCGCCGCACGACGCGGATGACCCGCGGCGTGAACAGGCGGTCGCGCTCGCCGTAGATGACGTTCGGCCGGAGCGCCACGGCGGTAAGCCCGCCCTCGGCCGCCTCCCGCACGACCGCTTCGGCGAGTCGCTTGGTGCGGGCGTAGAAATCGTGCTCGGGGATCGGCTGAAAGGGGAAGTCCTCGGTGCGCCGCTCGGACTCCGGTCGGTAGTTTGCCAGGCCGCCGTAGACGGCGACCGAGGAGATGTGCACGAGCCGCGCCCCCGCGGTCCGCGCGGCATGCGCCGCGAGGCGCGTGCCGTCCACGTTGACCGCCTCGTATTCCTGCCAGCTCGCGCGCTGCTGCAGCAGCGCGGCCGCGTGCACGAGGCCGCGAATCCCTCGGACCGCCGCGTGCCACACGGCGGCGTCCCGCACGTCGCCGGGAATCGCCTCCGCGCCGAGCCGCTCGATCACCGCGCGGCCCGTTGGGCGCACCAGTGCCCGCACCGTTTCTCCGCGGGCCCGGAGCGCCTCGATCACGTGACTGCCGACGAGGCCGCTCCCGCCCGTGACCAGCACCGTCATGCGGGTCCGACGAACGGCGTGCCGAAGGGGAGGTCGACGACCCGGGCGTCGCGGCCCGCGGCGCGCACCATCACCCCCGACCCCACTTCGCGACGGACCAGGGCGAGCCCGATCCAGCGGCCGCCGCCCGCGACGCCGCTTTCGGGCACCCAGGCAAGGCTCGTCACGCGACCGACCTCGCGATCGAGGTGCGTCACGCCGCTCCACCCGTCCGCCGGCGTGGCGGGCGGCTCGGCGTCGAATAGCAGGCCCCGCAGGTACCGGTTGGTGTGGCCGCGAAAGTGCAGGCGGGAGACGGTTTCCTGACCGGTGTAGCACCCCTTGGTGTAGGACACGCCGCCCAGCTCGTCGTAGCGGACTTCTTGGGGAATCGTCTTGTCGTCCACCTCGGCGCCGAGTCGTGGCCACCCCGCCAGAATGCGGGCGAGCTCGAGCGTGGCCGCGTCGGCCGGCACGGCGCCGGCGGCCGCGAGACGAGCGGTGAGAACTTCCGTCTCCGCCGTCGGCATGGTGAGCTGCAACGTGAACGGCGCACCTTCGGTCGCGCGCGCGATCTCGCTCGTGCCGCCCGGGGCCGCCAGGACGCGACCCGGGCCCGACGGCACGGGCAGGCCGGCGGCTTCGGCGACCGTGAGCGCGTTGGGACCCGCCAACCGATACACCGCCAGCTCGGCCGTCCGGTCGACCAGCCGCGCGAGGCGCGGCGGCACCGAGCGGGTGAAGATCGCCAGCGCGCGCTCCCGTCCCTCCGCCGCGACCGCAAAGCTCATCGTGGCCCCGAGTCTCCCGACCCAGGCGTCGACCACGATCATGCCCTTGGGTGTGAGCAAGGCGCCGTAGACGAATGCTCCGTCTCCCGGCTGCTCGACGTCGTTGGTGAGCAGCCCCTGCGCGGCCGTGACGGCGCCGGGTCCCGTGAGCGTGACGATGGCGGCCTCGGCCGGCGCCATGACCGCGCCCGTGCGCAGGGCGGCGAGCCGCGCCGGCGACACGGCACCCGGAACGAGGCGGGCGACGGGCGTCGGCGGGGGGGAGGAGCCGGGGGCCGGAGGGGTCGGCGGAGCGCCGGTCATCGGTCGGCCAGGGCGAGCAGCTCAGCCGGGTCGTGGCCGGCGAAAGAGGACCACACCAAGTCGGCTCCCGCCCCGGCGAGCGCGGCCGAGGGGTGACTCGTCGTGAGCATGGCGCAGCGCATGCCGGCGGCGCGAGCGGCGCCGAGCCCCGGCAACGAGTCCTCGATGACCACGCAGTGGCCGGCCGGAAGGGGTCGACGGCGGTCGAGCGCGCCGCGCGCCGCCAGGTAGCCCGCCGGGTCGGGTTTGCAGCGCTCCACGTCCTCGGCGGCGACCAGCACTTCGAAATAGCGTTGCAGCCCGGCGCGGCCGAGCACGAGCTCGACCTCCTGCCGCAACGCCCCCGACACGACCCCGAGCCGAAAGCGCTCCGCTGCGCGCGGCACGAAGTCGGCCGCGCCGGGCACGAGGGCCAGCGATCGGTCGATCAGGTCCTGGTAGACACGGGACTTCTCGGCGAGCAGCCGCTCGAGCTGCATCGCGGGGAGCGTCTTGCCGGCGCGACGGAAGGCCTCGATCAGGCAGCGGCGGTCGTCGAAGCCGAGAAAGTCGGAGTAGTACTGCTGGGGAGTGAGCGACAGGCCCTCCTCGGCGAGCACGACGCCCAGCGCCGCTCGGTGCTGCTCCTCGTCGTCCGCGATCACGCCATTGAAGTCGAACAGCAGGGCTTCGATCATACTGCTTCAAGCATAATAGCCCGCGGCTCCGTACGATTCGTCGAGCAGTTCCACCGGGTGACGCACAGCGGCCGAGAGCCCGCTGGCAGCGAGGCCGGCCCCGAGCTGCATCACGCACCCCGGATTCCCGGTGGCGACGACCTGCGGCGCAGCCGTGCGCAGCGACGCCAGCTTGGGCGCGAGTACCGCGCGCGACATCGCCGGCTGGAGCAGCGTGAACAGGCCGGCGCTGCCACAGCACTGGGCCGCGTCGGGGAGGGACACGATGCGGAGCACCGGGATGGCGCCGAGCACGCGGAGTGGCTCGTCGGCGATGCGCTGCGCGTGCAGCAAATGGCACGGCGGGTCGTACGCCACCTGTACGTCGACCGGCGCCCCCGGCCGGGGCCCTCCCCCCGCCGTGAGCAACTCGGTGACATCGCGCACCCGCGCCGCGAAGCCCGCGGCGCCGATCAGGTGTCCGTACTCCTTCAGCATCGCTCCGCACCCGGCGCTGTTGACGACGATCGGCACGTCGCCTTCGCCGAACGCCGCGACGTTCGCCCGGGCGAGCAGGCGCGCCTCCTCGCGCAGCCCCGCGTGCGCGTGCAGCGCGCCGCAGCAGACCTGTCCCGGCGTCTCGCCGACAGCCCACCCGTTCACGCCGAGCGTCCGCACGGTCGCGTCGTGGACGTGGGAGAACAGGCCGTCCATGACACAGCCGCGGAACAGCAACGCGGAAGTGGGAACGCGGAACGCGGAACTGGCGGCCGCCCGTGTATTCCGCGTTCCGCGTTTCGCGTTCCGCGTTGGCCTCGTCGCCGCCAACATCCCCATCGCGAATCGAAACCTCCCCCACCCCGCCAGCCGGCGTGGGATCCCCGTCGCCCGCAGCATCCGCGCGAGCGCGTACACTATGCGTGACGGGCCCGGGGACGTGAGTGCCCGCAGCGCCGCGCGCGCGAGCGCTGGGGGGCGGCGCCGAGTGGCAAGCATGGCGCGGGCCGCCTCGATCCCACGTCCGTAGCCGACCCCCGAGGGGCAGACGGGCTCGCAGCCGCGGCAGCCGAGACAGCGATCGAGGTGCAGCCGGAGGGCCGGGTCGTCCGGGGCGAGCTCCCCGGTCTCGAGCGCGCGCATCAGGTCGATGCGCCCCCGCGGGCTGTCGGCCTCGTCGCCCGTCGCGAGGAAGGTGGGGCACGCCTGGAGGCAAAACCCGCAGTGGACGCACGTGTCGAGCGCCTCGGAGCCGCCGCGGTCAATCATACAGCGAGTTCAGTCGGAGCCTTCGACCGCCACCACGAACGCTTCCCCGGGATCGAACGTGCGTCGCAGGCCCGCGACGAGCGGGCCGACGCCCTCGCGGTAGGCGCCGAAATGGCCCACCGCGCTGCGGATCGGCCAGGGCGCCCGCTCCAAGGTGAGCGGCACCTCGAGCCCGGCGAGCGTACGGCGCAGCCGGCGCAGCCGGTCGACGGTCGTGTCCCCTGCCCAGCGGATCGCCCCGACGCCGGGGCTCGCCGAAACCCACTCATCACCCACCTGATGCTGCAGCAAGTCGAGCAGCTCGTCGCTCGAGTCCGGGAGGCCGCCGGTCCGGAAGGTGATCGGCCGGGTGGCGAAGCTCTCCGCCGCCCGCATCCAGAAGCCATGCGCCTCCTCGGCGCGCAGGGCCGTGAACCGACCGCCGCTCGCGCCGCGAAGCCCCGCCTCCTCGGCGGCGACGAGGGCGGCCGAGCCTGCCAACCGCACGGCCAGGGCCCAGCCGTCGCGTCGCGCCAGGGCCGGTGACATCAGCTCGAGCGCCGCCGGCTGCAATCCCGCCGCGGCGACGTCTTCGGCCACCTGCGTCAAGTCTTCGCGGGTTCCCTCGAGCACCAACGTCTGGTCGGCGCGGGGCAGGGCCCGGAGCCGCAGGTGCACGAGCACGATCACGCCGAACGCGCCGAACCCGCCCGCCTCGAGCTTGGTGAGGTCGTACCCGGCCACGTTCTTGACGACGCGACCGCCGCTCTGAACCAGCCGGCCATCCCCGGTGACGAACGTGACGCCGAGGACGTGGTCCCGCACCGGCCCGAAGCCGTGGCGCAGCGGCCCGGCGGTCGCGGTCGCCACGACGGAGCCGAGCGTCCGCCCGGCGAGGCCGGGGGGATCGAGCGCGAGCCAGGTGCCGTGATCGGCGAGCTGCTGGCGCAACAGGTCGCAGCCAATGCCGGCCTCGGCGGTGGCGGAAAGGTCCTGGGGCTCGACCGCCGGGATGCGATCGAGTCGCCGGGTGGTGAGCGCCAAGTCGGCGGGCGCGTCGGCGGGGAGCCAGGTCCCGGCGCCCTCCAGCCGGACCCGCCACCCTTCCTGTCGTGCCGTGCCGAGCAGCAGCGCCACGGCATCGGGAGAGGCGGGGGCCACCCGCGGCACCGCGTCGGGGCCGCTCGCGATCTCCACGGCATCGTCGCCTAGCAGGGCGCGGACGCGGTCGAGCAGGCTCATCGTGCGCCTCGCGGCGCGATTGCGGATTGCGGATTGTCGATTGCGGATTGAGCTGGCGAGCGAGCCTGCTGTTCGATCCGCAATCCGCGATCCGCAATCCGCAATCCACTCCACTCCCGGCACGCGTGCACCGGCACCACCTTGCCCGGGTTCACGCGCTCCTCGGGATCCCACACCCGGCGCACGGCGCGCATCGCGGCGAGCGACTCCGCGTCGAAGATCAGCGGCATGTAGCGCAGCTTGTCGAGCCCTACGCCGTGCTCGCCCGTGATCGTCCCTCCCGCCGCGACGCACGCCTCCATGATCTCGGTGCTCGCGGCATCCACGCGGGTCCGGAGGCCGGGCACGCGCGCGTCGAACGAGATGTTGGGGTGCAGGTTGCCGTCGCCGGCGTGAAACACGTTGCTCACCGTGAGCTGGTAGGTCGCCGCGATCCGGCCGATCGCTTCGAGCACCTCGGGCAGGGCGGAGCGGGGCACCACGGCGTCCTGCACGACGAGGTCGCGCGACAGGCGGCCCATCGCGCCGAACGCCTTCTTGCGCCCCTGCCACAGGCGCTCGCGCTCGCGCGCGTCCGCGGCGACGCGGATCGATGCCGCGCCGTGGGCGGAGAGCAGCCCGTGCACCGTCTCGGTCTCGGCGACCACCGCATCGTCGGAGTGGCCGTCGAGCTCGACGAGCAGCACGGCGGCCGCGTCCCGCGGGTAGCCCGCCGCGTACACCGAGTCCTCGACTGCCCGAATGCACGACTGGTCCATCATCTCCAGGGCGGCGGGAACGATGCCGCTCGCGATCACGGCCGACACCGCCTCGCCCGCGGCACGGAGCGAAGCGAAGGCGGCGAGCAGGGTGCGCACCGCCCGCGGCTGCGGGAGGAGCCGTACGGCGATCCGCGTCGCGATCCCGAAGTTTCCTTCGGAGCCCACGAACAACCCGACCATGTCCGGGCCCCACGGCTCCCCGCTCGGGCTGCCGAGCTCCACGACGCGACCGTCGGCGAGCACCACCTCGAGCGCCAGCACGTGCTGGGCCGTGACGCCGTACTTGAGGCAGTGCGGGCCGCCGGCGTTCTCGGCGACGTTACCACCGATCGTGCACGCCGTCTGGCTCGACGGGTCGGGGGCGTAGTGCAGGCCGTGCGGCGCCGCGGCCGCCGAGAGCCGAGCGTTCACCACGCCCGGTTCGACCACCGCCACGCGATTGCTGGGATCGAGCGAGAGAATCCGGTTCAAGCGCGTCAGCACCAACAGCACGGCGGCCCCGTCCGCGAGCGCCCCGCCCGACAGCCCGGTCCCGGCGCCGCGCGGCACGAAAGGCACATCGTGCGCCGCCAACAGGCGAACGACGGCGGCCAGTTCGTCCCGGCTTCCCGGCAACACCACTACGGCGGGCACCCGGCGGTGGGTCGGCAGGCCGTCGCGCGCGTAGGTAAGACGCTCGGCGGGCGCCGTACGCACGTGCCGTGCACCCACGATGCCGGTCAGCGCCTCGACGAGCCCGGCGGTGATCACGTGGCCGGCTCGATCTGCGGGTGTGGCCCGCCGCGCCCGTTGCCTTTGGCGCGCTGGCGTACCGCCGCACGGCGCTCGGCGTCGGCCGCGAGCGGTCGGACGAGGGTGGCGAGTTGGCGCAGCCGCGCGGTCGTGCTGCGCAACGCCAGCAGCGCGCGCTTCGCCTCCGGGGCGAGCTCGAGCGACGCCGCGACCTGGAACGACAGGAGCTGCGGGTCCGCCGCCAGCTCGATCTCATCGTCCTCGCGCCCGGTGAGGATGCCCAGCGCCTCCGCGAGCTGCCTAAAGCCCTCCCGGACGTCCCCCGCCAGCGACACGGTCTCGGTCGGCTCGACCGGCTCGTCGTCGAACTCTTCCACCCGCGCCAGCCGGTAGGGGCGGTCCGAGCCGACCCAGTCGATCAGCACGAAGCGACGCTCGCCCACGGTGAGAATGTTGGACCGGCCGTCAGGCAACCCTTGCGTGTTCTGGATCAACGCCACGCACCCCACATCTCCCCGATCCGGCAGCGGCTCGCTCCCGACCTCGTGCTCGGCCGGCACGTAGGCGATCCCGAACCGCCGATCGGCGGCGAGGCAGTCGGCCAGCAGCTGGCGATAGCGGGGCTCGAAGATATGGAGCGGCTGCGGAGTCCCGGGGAACAGGACAATCGGCAGGGGAAAAATGGGAAGCTCACGAGCCATGACTCATAGTATAGACGGATAGACGGATAGACGGGTAGACGGCGAGCGGTTGGTAGAAAAGCAAAGTGGCTAGGAAGGCACTCCTAGCCACTACCGACCGGCTGCCGCTACCCGTCTATCCGTCTACCCGTCTAGCCGTTACGCCGCTCTCCAGAATCCCTTGAGCGCCCTGCCGTCCGGCGACTCACGCAGTTTTTCGAAGGCCCGTTCCCGTATCTGCCGGATTCGCTCGCGCGTCACGCCCATCAGCGCCCCGATTTTCTCGAGCGTCATCGCCTCGCTGCCTTCCTCGAGGCCGTAATAGAGGTAGAGGATCTTCCGCTCGCGCGGCGTCAGGTATTTTTGGAAGATGCGGTCGATGAACTCGCGCATCAGCTTGCCGTCCGTCTTTTCCTCGATCTCCCCGCCCTCCTGCCCGGCGAAGCGCTCGCCCAGCGTGGCCGCATCCTTGTCACTGCGGTCCACCGGTGCGTCGAGCGACAGCTCGGCCGCCGTCATGCGGCGCGCGGTGCGGACGTTTTCAACGGTGTCTTCCAGGGCGAGGGCGATTTCGTCGTCGGTGGGCTCGCGGCCGAGTTCTTGGGAGAGATACGTCTCGGTGCGGCTCATGCGGATCAGCTGCGAGTTCTGATTCAACGGGATGCGGACGCTGCGAGTCTGCTCCGCCAGCGCCTTCAGCACCGCCTGACGCACCCACCACACCGCGTACGAGATGAACTTCACACCCTGGTTCGGGTCGAACTTCTTCACCGCCTTGAGTAGTCCTTCGTTGCCGATGGCGACCAGCTCGGAGAGATCGAGGCCGTGACCCTGGTACTTCTTGACGTAGGAGATGACGAATCGGAGGTTGGCTGTGACGAGCCGCTCGGCGGCCTTTTCATCGCCCCGCTGCACCCGGCGCGCCAGGCGGCGCTCCTCGGCGGGGTCTTTGATCAAGGGCAGCTTCTGTATGTCTTGGAGGTACTGGTCGAACGCTCCGGAAGGATTGGCTCGAAAGAATGCCTTGGCCTTACCTCCGCTCGACCGCGCCATAGCTAGGGCTCCGACGGTGGACGATGGATGGTGACGCAGGTGCTTCGACAACGCCGCCAATATAGGAATCGCCCGCACTTGGTGCAAATCTCTGCGGTTTTCAACATCACAAATTGTTAGTGTGGTGCACGACTGCCCCGTTTGTCCACTATCCACATAGTATGTGGAGAAATCGATGTTGACTGCATGTTGAACACTGCCCCCCGAAACCTAGCCGGAATGTGGAGAGGTGGGAATCGTGTGGGAAGTTGTTGACGGATATGTGATTAAGTGTTGACGGATATGTGACCAAGAAATGCAACGTGACGGGCGCCCTATTCCGGCCCGAGGCGGTCTCGTATCATGGCCCCTCCTTCAGCCGGGGAGCTTTTCGTGAGCAGCATCATCTTCGGTCTCGTCTTCATCGTCGGCGGTCTGTCGGGGACGCTGGCGCTCGTCGGGACCAACAGCGGTACGGCGCTCGCGGTGGTCGGTGTGTTCCTCGTGGGTCGCGGCATCTGGCGTATCCGGAAGCAACGCGCTCGGCAGGTGCAAGCGCTGTAACTATTCAGAACCCTGTCAACACCCGCCGCACCGTGTCCTCCGGCGCCGCGACGGTCCAGCCCGTCGCGGCGCCGCCGTGCATCGACCCGATCGCGCGCGGCAGGGCGAATCGCACGGTGCCGGCGCGGGCCTTCTTATCGACCCGCATGGCCGCCAGGAGATCGTGCACGGCCGAAGGGTCGGGCAGCTCGAGCGGCAGGCCGTAACGCTCGAGCGCGCCGCGGATGCGGTCTCCGGTCCCGCGCTCGGCGATCTCCAGGGCTTCCGCCAGCCGGGCCTCGTACGCCATCCCGATCGCGACCGCTGCACCGTGCAGCACGGTGAACTTGCTGGTCGCCTCGATGGCATGCCCCACGGTGTGCCCGAAGTTGAGGGTCGCGCGGCGTCCCGCCTCGCGCTCGTCGGCGGCGACGACGTCCACTTTGATCTCGACCGAGCGGCACACGACGCGCTCCAGCACGCCGGCATCCCGCGCCAGTACCGCGCGGTGCGCGCCCTCCAGGAAGCCGAAGTACGCTGCGTCCGCGATCACGCCGTGCTTCACCGCCTCCGCCATTGCAGCGGCGAGCTGTGCGGCGGGGAGCGACGCCAGGACGTCCAGGTCGGCGACGACGAGGCGCGGCTGGTGGAACGCCCCGAGCAGGTTTTTCCCGGCGGGGACATCCACGCCCGTCTTGCCGCCGATCGCCGAATCGATCATCGCGAGCAGTGATGTCGGAACCTGCACATAGGGGACCCCGCGGAGGTAGGTCGCGGCGACGAACCCGGCCACGTCGCCCACCACGCCGCCGCCCAGCGCGATCACCGCGCAGTCGCGCCCGAACTGACGGGCGAGCATCCGATCGGAGAGGGAGGCCCAGGTTTCCCGCGTCTTGTTCCCTTCTCCCGCCGGAAACTCGAACAGCTCCGCGGCCAGGGTGCCGCCGCGCAACCGCGCCACGACTTGCTCCCCGTACAGCTTTCCGACCTGCGAATCCGTGATCACCGCATACCGGGCGGCCGCACACGCGGCCTGCACCAGCTCGGGGAGCTCGGCCAGGAGCCCGCGACCGATGCGAATGTCGTACGACGCGTTGCGCTGCTCCGCGATCGGGACCCGGACGGTCACCACTGGACCTCTGACGCCCCGGCCGCGTGGTTCGCGACGCGCGCCAGCACGAACAGCAGATCGGACAACCGGTTGAGGTAGGGAACGACGGAGGACAGGCCGCCGGTCTGGTGCTCGCGGTGCAGCCGCACTACCGCGCGCTCGGCGCGGCGGCAGACGGTGCGCGCCAGGTGGAGTGCGGCCGCCTTGGGCATCCCCCCGGGGAGGATGAACTTTTTCAGCGCCGGGAGCTCTGGCTCATAGCGATCGATGGCCGCCTCGAGCGTGGCGATCTGTGCCCGGCCGAGCGGCGGCCCTCCGAGCGCCTTGGCGAGCTTCTCCGGGTCGGGCGTCGCCAGCTCCGCCCCAATGGTGAACAAGTCCTTTTGGACCGCCTCGAGCAGCTCGCGGGAGAAGGTGCGAGGCTCCTGAGCGAGCGCGAACCCAATGGTGGCGTTGAGCTCGTCCACCTGCCCGTACGCCTCCACTCGGCGATCGTCTTTCGGTACGCGGCCGCCGCCGAACAGCCCCGTATCTCCCCCGTCACCCGTTCTGGTGTAGATCTTCACCCGATCTCCCCTCTCCCGTCTCCCTTCTCCCCGGGTGTAGCATTACGTTCGCCCCAATGCAAGACGTCAAAGATATCACGATCATCGGCGCCGGCCCGACCGGACTGTTCGGCGCCTTTTACGCCGGGATGCGCGGGGCTTCCTGTCGCCTGATCGACACGCTCGACCAGGTCGGCGGCCAGCTCACGGCCCTGTACCCGGAGAAGTACATCTTCGACGTCGCCGGTTTTCCCAAGGTGCTCGCCAAGGACCTGGTGCGTGGCATGGCGGAGCAGGCGCTGCAGTGGAAGGCTCCGGTGCACCTCGGTCAGAAGGTGGTCGGTCTAGAGCGGGGATCGGACAACGGCGCGCCACGCTTCACGGTGGTCACCGAAGGGGAGGCGTATCCGTCGCACACCGTACTCGTCGCCGGCGGGATCGGCGCGTTCACACCGCGCAAGCTGCCGCTCAAGGACGCAGACCACTGGTACGGCCGGGGGCTGTACGATCGCATCCTCGACCCGGCGGTCTTCTCGGGAAAGCGCGTGCTGCTCGTGGGCGGGGGTGATTCCGCGTTCGACTGGGCCGTGAACCTGCAGGGGGTCGCGCAGCGGGTCCTGATGATCCACCGCCGCGACGGATTCCGCGCCCATGCCGCGACGGTGAAGCAGGTGCAGGAGCTGTGCGCCGCGGGGAAAATGGAGCTGCGCACGTTCTGGGAGCTGAAGGAGATCCACGGCGGCGACCGGATCGAGGCCGCGACCATCGTCAACAGCAAGACGAAGCAGCAGGAGCGCGTGGCGGTCGATTGTGTCGTCCCCCAGCTCGGCTTCGTGTCCTCGCTCGGCGCCATCGCCGAATGGGGGCTCGAGATCGAGAAGGGTGAGATCAAGGTCTCGCAGACGATGGCCACCAACATCCCCGGCATCTTCGCGGCCGGGGACATCATCACCTATCCGGGGAAACTCAAGCTCATCGCCACCGGCGCGTCCGAGGCCGCCATCGCCGTGAACCACGCCGTGCACTTCATCAATCCGGCGGCGAAAGTCGAGCCGGGACATTCCTCCAATATGGCCATCTTTGGCCAATCTGAAGACTGAAGGGCGTCACGCGAAGGCGTCACGCAAAGACGTCACGCGAAGCCGTCTCCGCGTGACGCATCTACTCGACGTATTCTTCTCTTACCGCGACGTCTTTCCTATTTCTACCACCACGGAATCGATCTGGGCGAGCATTTGTTGATAGGGAACGGCGTGCGTGTTCGCCTGGATGCTGAATGTGATCGTGCGCCCATTGGGACGCTCGATGAAGCCGGAGAGGCTGTTCACCCGGTCGATGCTCCCCGTCTTCGCGATCACCCGTCCCTCGACCGCGGTGCCGGCGAAGCGCTTCAGCAGGGAGCCCGGCTGCCCCGAATGCGGTAGCGCCGCCAGGAAGGGCGCGCGCCTGGGGTGGCGGTGCATGTAGGCGAGCAGCTGGGTGAACGCGTGCGGGGTCACGAGATTCCCGGCGGCGAGGCCCGAGCCGTCCTCGAGCGCGAACGCGGTCGAGTCGATTCCCACGGAGTCGATCAAAAAGCGGCGCTCGACGTCGAGCCCCGCGCTCCAGGAGCCCTCACCCTTGCGCTCGCGCCCCAGGATCTTGAGCAGCATCTCGGCGAACCAGTTCTGGCTCGAGTTCAAGATCGGGAAGATGAGGTCGGCGAGCGGGCGCCCGCGGTACTCGGCGAGCGGCGCGCAACACCCGCGACCGGTGCGGTAGGTGAGCGAGTCGGTCGTGCCGGCCGTGCCGCCTTCCACCGAGACGCCTTTCTTCATCAAGGAGGCGGCGAGCGCGCGCGCCGCGTAGCGGTTGGGATCGGGGAGCGCGAAGCTCTCGATCCACGGCTTGCGGCCGAGCGCCACGGTCCCTTCGGCCCAGATGTCCCAGGTGCCCGGCGTGCGGAAGAAGTTGTCCCCGATGGTCGTGCTCGAGTCGGCGGGAACCGTGTGGGCGCGGTTCTCGAAGATGAACAGCCCGAGGTCGGGGGACCACGTGACCGTGGGCGGCTGGTCCACGGCGGCGCCGGGGGCGATGTGGAAGTCCACGCTGTTGTCGTGGAAGCCGAGCCCCGAGACCGGGGCCGCGTACCACCAGTTCAAGTCCCAGGCGTTCCACCCGGGATGGACCAGCACCGGCTCGAAATACGACCCGTCGCCCACGAGCTTCCCGGTGACGCGCTTGAGCCCGCGCGCGCGGATCGAGTCCGCGATCGCGTCGACAGCGGTGAACGCGGAGTCGCACGCGCCCGGCGCGAGGCTGTCGACCGAAAAGCACCGCTCCGACCAGGTCGGGTCCCCGCGCCCGTACAACACGAGATCGCCGTGCAGCACGCCGTTGTCGACGCGGCCGTTCGCGTACACGCTGGTCGTGACCCGATAGTCGGCCGGCAGCAGCACCGTCGCCGCCGCGCTGACGACCAGCTTGGTGTTGCTTGCCGGGACGTAGAACCGGTCGGCGTTGCGCGCGAACAGGACCTTGCCGTCGTCGACGACGTACACGCCCCAGTTCGCACGATTGAACGGCGGCTGGTCGAGCAGCGTCGTGAGCCGCCGCTCGAGCGACCCGCGGAGCGGCGCGGTCCGAGGCTTCGACTGCGCGGCCAGGGCCGAGCTAATCGTAAGCGATGCGAGGATCAGCTTTCGCATAGAGCAGATCGGTGACGAGGTTCACGACGACGAAGACGACCGACATGAAGAGGATGCTCCCCTGGATCGCGGGGAGGTCTCGCTTGTCGATCGCGGTGAGCACGTAACGTCCCAGCCCCGGCCAGCCGAAGATCGTCTCGGTGAGGACGCTGCCGGTGAGATAGTTGCCGGTGTCGAGCCCCAGCACGGTGATCACCGGCACCAGGGCGGTGCGGAAGCCGTGCCGCAGAACGACCGTGCGCTCCGGCAACCCCTTGGCCCGGGCGGTGCGGATGAAATCGCTCGACAGGACCTCGAGCATCGCCGCGCGGGTCATGCGCGCGAGGAACGCGATCGAGCGCATGCCGAGCGTGAGCGCGGGCAGCACCAGAGCGGCGAGCCCGCCTGACCCCGAGGGCGGGAGCCAGCCGAGCGCCAGCGCGAA
Organism: Gemmatimonadota bacterium; assembly: GCA_003222135.1. Classification (GTDB taxonomy): domain Bacteria; phylum Gemmatimonadota; class Gemmatimonadetes; order Gemmatimonadales; family GWC2-71-9; genus 20CM-4-69-16. Next base: position 146,711 of record QHUM01000041.1, read on the forward strand.
GACGAGAATCAGCAGCAGGCCCACCCAGTACACCGGAAACGAGACGCCGACGTAGGAGATCAGCATCCCGATCCGGTCGACCAGTCCTCCCGACCGGACCGCCGACACCACACCGAGCGAGATCCCCGAGACGGCGGCCAGCGTCATGGCGGCGAGCGCGAGCTCGGCCGTCCGGGGAAAGCGCTCCCGCAGGTCCTGGGCGATGGGCCGCTGGGTGATGTACGAGCGGCCCAGATCGCCGCGCACCGCCGCCCACACGTAGCGCATGAACTGGGCGGGGAGGGGATCGTCGAGACGCAGCTCCGCGCGCAGTCGCGCGATCGTGGCCGAATCGGCCCGCTCCCCCACCATCGCCGTGACGGGGTCTCCCGGCGCGACGTTGAGCAGCAGGAATGCCACGACCAGCACGCCCAGCAGCGTGGGCACGGTCAGCAGCAGGCGGCGTGCGACGAGCGGGATCACGGCGCGCGCCGCGCTCCCGTCCAGTGCTGCCCGTTGAAGATCACGGGCACGTCCCACCCGGTGACGTCCGGGCGCTTCGCCCACAGATCCGTGGGGAACCAGAGGTACAGCCAGGGAGCGGCGCGGTACACCCGGCCGTCGATCTCTCGGTACAGCGCGGTGCGCGCTCCGTCATCGGTGGTGCGGCGGGCGCGCAGGATCAGCGAGTCGGTGACGGGGTCGGCGTAGAAGGCATAGTTCCCCCCGGGGCCGAAGCTCCCCGAGTAGAACAGGGGATAAAGAAAATTGTCGCCGTCGGGGTAGTCGGCCCACCAGTCGAGCACCACCATGTCGGTTTCACCCTTGCGGGCCGCCTCGCGCTGGCTCGACGCATCACGCTCCACCAGCTCGACCTTGATGCCGACCGGCTCGAGCTGGGCCTGCACCGCTTGGGCGACCCGAGCCAGCTCGACATTGCTGGTATTGCGCCACAGCTGCAGTGCGATCCCGCTGCCGTAGCCCGCGGCGGCGAGCAGCCGCCTGGCCGCGGCGGGGTCGTAATGGTAGCCCGCGCGCGCCGTGTCGCTCCCGGCCAGGCCGGGCGGGATCGCGCCCCGGGCGAGGATGCCACGCCCGCCGTACACGGTAGCGAGCACCTCGGGCACGTTCACGGCGTAGTTGATCGCCTGCCGCACCCGGGGGTTCTGCAGGGGTCCGCGGCGGTTGTTGAGCGCCACGTAGACCACGCGCAGGGCGGGCTTTTCGAGCAGCAGATCGGGGTGTTGCTGGCGCCAGCGCGTCGTCTCGCCGAACGGCACTTCCATGACGCTGAGCCGCCCCGCCTCGAACTCGGCCGCCCGCGTCAATGGCTCCGGGATGATCCGAACCGTGAGGGTGTCGGCCGCCGGCGCGCCACCCCAATAGTCCGGGTTGCGCGCAAACACGAGGTAGTCGTCGTGCTGCCAGGCGACGAAGCGCCAGGGACCCGTACCGACCGGGCGCTGACCGAGGTCCGCCTGTGGGGACAAAGGCGCCGGTACAAGAGCGGCCACCGGCATCGCCAGGAATTTGGGAAAGATGGCGAGGGGCTCGGCCAGATCGAACGCGACGGCCGAATCGCCCAGCAGCTGGATGCCCGGCACGTCGCTCGCCCGGCCGGAAGCGTACGCTGCGGCGCCGACGATCGGGTACAGCGGCCACGCGCGGCCGCCGCGGGTGCCCGGGGCGAGCACGCGCAGCAAGCTCTGCCGCACTGCGGTCGGCGTCAGGGGCGTGCCGTCATGGAACCTGACGCCCGCACGCAGGTGGAATACGTACCGGAGACCGGTCCCCGCAGCTCCCCCAGCCCCCCCGGTCCCCCCGCGGGAGACGGTCCAGCGGTCAGCCAATGCGGGGAGCAATTTGCCGTCGGGGTCGAATTGCGTGAGCCCGTCGTAGGCGAGGGCCACCATCTCGCCGGTCGGGACATCGGTGGACAGCGCCGGGTCGAGTGAGCGCGGATCGTACGTCTCGTAGTAGACGAGGGACGATTGGTGCGAGCCGGACTGCCGGGCGCTCCCCGCGTTCCCCCCGCCACTGCAAGCGGCGGACACGACAAGACAGGCGAGGGTGGTCACTCGGAGCGCGCGCATGCAGTCAGGTGTCGAAAAGGTTGACAGTGTGGCGGGAGGTAGCCAACATAGGGGAGCGGCCCGACCGCGTCAATTGCGTGCCTTCCTTCCTATCCTGTTCGTCGCCGCGTGCGCGGCGGCTCCCCTCGCGGCGCAGCAAGAGCGGGTGGTGCGCGGCCTTTCCTTCGAGGGCAATCACGCCATCGACGACTACACGCTGAGATCGGCGATCGCCACGTCGAGCTCCAGTGTGTTCGCGAGCCTGTGGTTGCTGCGCTGGATGGGGCTGGGCGAGAAGCGCTACTTCAACGAGCTGGAGTTCCGTCGCGACGTCGTGCGGCTGTTGTTGCTGTACCGGCAGAGCGGCTACATGAACGCCGTCGTGGACACGGTGGTGCGCCGGGAGGGCGGAGACGTGCACGTCCTGTTCCGCATCTACGAGGGCGAGCCGGTCCGCCTCACCAGGCTCAATCTGGTAGGCCTCGACTCGATCCTCGACATCGCGGCGCTCAAACGCAGCCTTCCGCTCCAGGAAGGCGCCCCGTTCAACCGGATGCTGTTCCAGGCATCCGCCGACACCATCGCGGACCGGCTGCGGAACCTCGGGTTTCCGTACGCGGAGGTCCTGCGGAACTACGATGTGGATGCCGCGGCGCTGAAGGCGGAGGCGACGCTCGAAGCCGTGCCCGGGTCCCGGGCGTGGATCGGACAGGTGCTCATCACCGGCCTGGAACAAGTAGACACGGGGACGGTGCGGAAGATGCTCTCGGTGCATCCGCACGACCTGTTTCGGCAGGACCGGTTGTACCAGAGCCAGCGCGATCTGTACGGCATGGGGGTGTTCCGCTCCGTGAACGTGGTGCTCGCCGACTCCGTGCCCCGCCCCGGGGACTCGACGGTTACGGTGGTCGTGCGGGTGGCGGAGGGCCCGCGCCATCGGGTGCGTTTCGGCGTCGGGTACGGCAGCCTCGATTGCATCCGGGTGCAGAGCGGCTGGACGGCCTATGACTTCTTGGGCGGCGCCCGCGCGCTCGACCTCACGGCACGGGTGTCCAAGCTGGGTGTCGGCTCGCCCACCGACGCCGGACTGCGCCGCAACGTGTGCCATTTCCTGCACGACGACGTGACGTCCGACACGATCAACTACAACGTGGGCCTGACGCTGCGGCAACCGGCATTCTTCTCGCCCCGCCACACCGCGAGCCTCGGGGTGTTCGCCGAGCGGCGCTCGGAGTTCAAGGCGTACACGCGGCAGGCGGTGGGCGGGAACGCCGTCGTGACGCTGAACGCCCGGCGCAACGTCCCGGTGACGCTGGGCTACGGGATTTCGGTGGGGCGCACCACGGCCGACCCCGCGGTGTACTGCAGCGTGTTCCGGGTGTGCGACGAAACCGATCGCGGGCTGCTGGCGCGCTCCCGCCGCTTCGGCGCGGTTACGGTGTCGGGAGTCCGGGACCGCGTGAACTCGGTGCTCGACCCGTCGGCGGGGAACCTTATCACGGCGTCGCTGATGCATGCGTCGCGGCTCGTCGGCTCGGACACGCTGTACGAGTTCAATCGAGGTCAGTTCGAGCTGTCGTACTATTACCCGCTCGGCCGCCGTGGCGTGCTGGCGTGGCGCGCGCTCGCGGGGACGATCGTGTCGGCGCGACAGATCGCCCTGGCGGGCCAGAGCGTACATTTCATTCCGCCCGACCAGCGCTTCTACGGCGGCGGCCCGAATTCGGTCCGCGGCTACGCCCGCAATGAGCTCGGCCCGCGGGTGTATGTCACCGACGACACCACGGGAGGCGTGTACCGCAACGTGCGCGCGTCGCCGATCGGGGGAAACTCCATCGTGGTTATGAATGCCGAACTGCGGTTGGCCACGCCGCTGTTTCCGGATCGAATGCGGCTCGCCCTGTTCGTCGATGCCGGCCAGGTGTGGGAGCGCGGCGGGGACCCGGGCACGGTGACGGGCGTACGGGTGACGCCCGGGATGGGGTTGCGCCTCGCCACTCCGCTCGGGCCGGTGCGGCTCGACGCCGCCTACAACGGGTATCCCGCGGAGCCCGGGCCGCTCTACTTCCAGGACAACACCACCCAGAGCCTGACGCTCGTGCCCAACGTCGTGTATCAGCCGGGGCTCGCGGCGGGGTTCTGGCGGCGCGTGATCGTGCAGTTCGCCGTAGGGCAGGCGTTCTGATGGTCCGCCGCTCGCTCGGCGTCGCGCTCTGGATGATCGTCGGGTTGCTCGCCTGTTTCCTGGGCGCGCTGTCCGCGCTCGTCGGCACGGGCGCCGGACGGGCGCTGCTGGCGCGGGTGACGGAGAGCGCGCTGGCGCGCGTGTTCACCGGGTCGATCGAGGTGGCCGACGTCCACGGGTCGCTCCTCACCGGCGTCACCCTCACGGGGGTACGCTTGTTCGACGCCGATACGACGCTCGTCGCCTGGCTGCCGCGGGCTGACCTGGCGTACAACCCGTTCGATTTCGCGGCCGGCCGGGTGGTGCTGTTCGAGTTCGCCCTGCGACAGCCCGTGATCAACATCGTGCAGCATCGCAGCGGCCGGCTCAATATCGAAGAGCTGTTGCGGCTGGGTGGCCCCGACACAGGCTCCACCTCCTCGCACCGCGGGCCGGCGACGCTAATCCTGTTCCGGAACGTGCAGATCGAAGACGGCACCGTCACATTGCGGCTGCAGGCGCAGCGTGCCGAGCCGGGCGATTCGGCGCTCGAGATTCAGGGGAGCGGGCCGAATGGCCGGACGCGGGTCCGGCGGTTCGAGCACCTGGACGCCCGGCTCGCGGCCCTCCGGGTGTCGTCGCCAGTGGAGCGGGGCGTCGGGATCGATATCACTCGCCTCGCGTTCGAGAGCAGCGATCCCGCGCTGCGGCTGGTGGATGCCGCCGGCCGGCTGCGGGTGATCGGGGACTCGCTCGAGCTCGATCTGCCTCGGGTGCGGCTCCCCGGGTCCGCGCTGCGGGCGGCGCACGGGCGCGTGTCGTGGCCGCGGGGCCCGCTGCTGTTCGATCTCTCCCTGCACGCCGACTCGGCGACGCTGGGCGATTTCCATTTCATCGACCGGCGGTTCGCGACCGGCGCCGTGCTGGCGGGCGGCGTGCGGCTCAAGTCCCACGGCCAACGCGTCCTGGAGGTTGGACTCGACCCGCTGCGGCTCACCCACGGCGGCGGCACCGTGACCGGCCGCCTCACGGCGCTGTCCGCCAGCGACTCGGGGCTCGTGGCGCTACGGGACGCGGACCTGGACGCACAAGACTTCGACCTCGAGTTCGCCCGCCCTTTCCTTGATACGCTGCCGTTCGCGGGCCGACTGAGCGGTCACACGGTGGCCACCGGCCCGGTCTCGGGTCTGACCCTCGACATCGACTGGGTGTTTCGCGATTCGCTCGTGCCGGGTCAGCCCGCCACGCGGATCCGGGGACGCGGCGACGTGGGCTTGGGTGGGAGCGGCGGTTTGCGGTTCCAGCCGTTCACGGTCGAGGCGGCGGCCGTCGACTGGGGGACCGTCGGGCGGCTCGTCCCGGCCGCTGCCCTGCACGGAGCGTTGTACGCCGCTGGCACCCTGAGCGGGCCGTTGAAAAACGCACAGTTCACCGGCACGCTTGAGCACCGGGACGGCGCGCGAGCGCCCAGCCGGCTCAGCGGCACGGTCCGTCTCGACGGCCGCAGCGACACGCTCGGTGTGTACGCGGACGTGACGGCCGACTCGCTGTCGTTCGACGGGCTCAAGGGAAGCTTCCCGAGGCTGCCGTTCTCCGGCGCGGTCGCGGGAACCGTCAAGTTGAACGGGCCGCTCCCGGAGCTCGAGACCCACGCGGCGCTCCACTCGGCGGGCGGCGCCGTCCAGGGCGATGGTGTGCTGCGGCTCGCCGGCGGGGGAGGGGACGCACCGGACTGGGGCGCCCGCGACTTCACGCTGCGCGCCCGCGACCTGGACCTCGCGAGCTGGCTCGAGCGGGCGCCCGCATCGTTGCTGACGTTCACCGTGCACGGCGATGTCGCGGTGGACTCAGGGCTTCCGCCGGTCGGGGCACTGCGCCTCCGGGTCGAACCGTCCCTGTTCGCCGGGACGCCGCTCGATTCGGGGCTCGCGGCGGTCCGATTGGCCGACCGCCACCTGTACGTCGACTCACTGCGTCTCGTGCAGCCCGGTTTGATCACCACGGGTGGGGGTACCCTTGGCTGGGCTCGCGGGGACCGCGGCACGCTGGCACTCGATTTCGACGCCGACAGCCTGAACTCGCTCGATTCGCTGCTGAGTTGGATCACGGGCAGCGACGTCACGCCGAGCGGCGATCCCGGCGATCCGGAGCACCGGGGTGTCCGGCCGCTCGCGGGTGCGGCCCGGGTGCTGGTCAGCCTGGAGGGGTCGCTCGACTCGCTGGGCCTCGACGTTCGGGCGAGCGTCGAGCGGCTGCAATGGCGGGGCTGGGCGGTGCCCCGGGAGGGGCGCGCCCGGCTCGTCTATCGGCCCGGGCCGGTGCCGGCGTTCGAGCTCGACGCGACGCTCGATTCGGTGGCGCACGGCGCCCTGGGGTTCGGGGCCGCCGGCGCGGCGGCACGGGGCACGCGCGACTCGCTCGCCTGGTTCGCCCGGTCCCGTGTCGGCGAGGGAGGGGCGTTCCTGGCCGGCGGGCGCTTCGCGCGGAGCGGCGGCGTCACGGCGGTAGGCGTCGATTCCCTCGCGCTGCAGCTTCCCGGCGACGTGTGGGTGCTCGAGCGGCCGACCGAGCTGACCGTGACCGATTCTGCCGCGCGCGTGAGCGGCCTCGCGCTGCAGAGCGTCTACGGGGCGGGAAAGCTCACATTCGCCGGCGATCTCCCGACGCGCGGCCGCGCCGACGCCCATCTCCAGATCGAGTCGTTCCCACTCGTCGGCGTGTACGCATTGCTCGAGCGCGACACGGCGGGCGTCGGCGGCGTGATCACCGCGGCGGCGGCCCTGACCGGGACGCGGGCCGAGCCCGTCTCCACCGGCACGTTCTCGCTCACCAACGGGTCGTTCGGGGAGTTCCACGCGCCGTTCGCGGACGGCACGTTCGACTACCGCGCGCGCCGGCTCGACGCGGCCCTCAACCTGTGGCGCGCGAAACAGCAGATCCTCACCGTCCGGGCGCACCTGCCGCTCGACCTGTCGCTCGTTGCGGTGGAGCGGCGCCAGCTACCCGACACGCTGTTCGTGCGGGCCACCGCCGACAGCGTGGATCTGTCGGTGCTCGAGGCGCTGACACCCGCGTTGCGGCAGGTGGAAGGCGTGTTTTCGGCCGATCTCGGCATCGCGGGTACGTGGGATTCCCCGCGGCTGCGCGGCACGCTCGGCGTCGCGGGCGCCGCCACCATTCCCGCCTTGAACGTGCGCTACGAAGCCGTCAACGGCCGTCTCACGCTCTCGGGGGATTCGATCGCGATCCAGACGCTTTCCGCACGAAGCGATCGGGGGCGGGGCCGTATCGATGTGTCCGGCGTCGTGCGGTTGGAGCGGCTCACGCGCCCGGTGCTCGACCTGCGCATCGCCGCGGACCAGTTCAGGGCGCTGGACTTGAAGAACAACGTCTCCGTCACGGCGAGCGGCCAGCTGGCGCTGGCGGGCCCGGTGTTCGGGGCGTCGCTCACGGGGCACGCGAACGTCACGTCGGGCGTGGTGTACTTCGCCGACCTCGTGCAGAAGCGCATCGTCAACCTCGACGAGCTCGCCGACACCTCGCTGGCGGCAATCATCCAACAGCAACGTCTGGGCCCCGAGTTTCAGAGCGTGTTCCTGGACAGTCTTCGGATCCAGGATCTCGAGCTCGAGATGGGGAGCGACGTGTGGCTGCGCTCCAACGAGGCGAACATCCAGCTGACCGGCAGCGTGCGCCTCACCAAGCAGCGCAACCTTTACCTCGTGAGCGGGACGCTGCAGGCGGCGCGCGGTACGTACCGGCTCAAGCTCGGTCCGGTGACGCGCGAGTTCGTCGTGACGCAGGGGACGGTGAAGTACTTCGGCACCCCGGACCAGGACGCCGCGCTCGACATCGAGGCGCGCCACGTCGTGCACCCCGTGCCGACGTCGGCCCAGCGGAATCCGGACGACATCACCGTCGTGGCCCACATCACCGGCAGCCTCCTGGTGCCGCGCGTGACGCTCGAGGCGGAGAAGCGCGACCTCTCCCAGACCGAGATCATCTCCTATCTGCTGTTCGGGAAGAGCAGCCTCGACCTGGGCGGCGGCGACCAGGGCGGGGGCGGGATCGCCGACCAGCGGGCGCTGCTGCGGAGCGCGCTGTCGGTGTTGTCGGGCGAGATCGAGCAGACGATCGTGTCCGGGGGTGTGCCGGTCGACTACGTGGAGATCCGTCCCGGAGGCGGCGGCCAGGGGGACCCGCTGTTGGGGTGGCAGTTCGCCGTGGGGCGGCAGCTCGGGGCCAAGACGTTCCTGGTCCTGAACGCCGGGTTCTGCGAGGGGCGGCAGGTCGGCGTGCGTAACACGCTGGGTTTGTCGCTGCAGTTCCGGATCAGCCCCGAATGGCGCACCGAGGCGAGCTTCGAGCCGGTGCAGACCTGCGCCGACCCGAGCACCGAGTCGCAAGGCGGCACGGTGCCGCGCCAGGTGGGGTTGGACCTGTTCTGGGAGAAGCGGTACTAGCGATGACGCGGGCCTTGCTCATCACGAACCCCGCGGCGGCGCGCACCGACGCCCGCGCCGTCACCGCGATCCGCGACACGCTGCGGCGCGGCGGCTGGTCGGTCGACGTGCTCGCCACTACGCAAGCGGGCGACGCGCGCCGCTTCGCGGCCGAGGCGCGGATTCAGGGCTTCGACGTCCTGGTCTGCTACGGCGGCGACGGCACGGCCATGCAGATCGCGGCCGGGGCGGTGGGGAGCGGCATTCCATTGGGGATCGTGCCGGGGGGGACCGGCAACCTGCTCGCCGGAAATCTGCGGTTGCCGAAGAGCCCCGCGGCCGCCGCGCGCGCGATCCTCAAGGGCAAGCCGCTGCCGCTCGACTTGGGGAGCGTGGCGCGCGCGGATGGGACCCACTACTTCGCGGTATGCTGCGGCACCGGGTTCGATGCGGCGCTGATGGCCGCGACGGGCTCGGCCGAGAAGCGGCGCTGGAAGATGGCGGCCTACATCGCGCGCGCCTTCGCCGCGCTCCCGCGCGTCACGAGCCCGCTGCATCGCGTGACGGTGGACGGGATCGTTCGCGAGCTCCCCGCCGCCATGGTGCTTGTCGCGAACTGCGGCGAGCTGGTCCCGCCGTTTCTCCGCTTGCGCGACGGTGTCGCCCCGGACGACGGGTGGCTGGATGTGCTGGTGCTCCGGGCGGAGGGGACGATCGAGAGCCTCGCGGCGTTCTTCGAGCTGGTGCGCCGGCCGCGCAACGGGATGCGGCGGCTGTGGTTCGGCCGCGGCCGCGTGGTGCGGGTCGAGGTGCTCGACGGCGCGGCGCGGCCGATGCAGCTCGACGGCGAGCCGTGGGGGGACACCCCGTTCGAGGCGCGCGTGCTGCCGGGCGCCCTCTCGGTGATCGTGGACCGCCGTGGCTGAGACCGTCCTGCTGGTCGACGACGACGCCGATGTGGTGCGCGCCGTGGGTGACTACTTCGAGCGCCTGGGCTACGAGGTGGCGCGGGAGGGCACGGGGGAAGGGGGCATGGCGGCGTTCCAGCGGCTGCGCCCCGACGTGGTGATCCTCGATCTCCACCTCCCCGATGTGGGCGGCCTCGATGTGCTCGAGCGACTGCGCCCGCAGGGCGCATCGGTCATTCTGCTCACGGGCCAGGGCGACATCGAGACCGCGGTCCGCGCCATGCAGCTCGGCGCCGAGCATTTTCTCACGAAGCCGGTGGACATGACCCACCTGGCCGCTGCCACGGCGCGAGTGGCCGAGAAAGTGCGCCTGACGCGACAGAACGCGCTGCTGCGCGCGCGCGATCACGAAGGCGAGGGGCTCGACTCGCTCGGCGTCTCGCCAGCGATGCGCGAGCTGGCGCGTCAGATCGAGTTGCTCTCCGCGAGCGACCGCTCGACGGTGCTGCTCGCCGGGGAGAGCGGGACGGGCAAGGGGTGGGTCGCGCGCATCGTGCATCACTTGAGTCCGCGCTCGCGCGGTCCGTTCGTCGAGGTGAATTGCGGCGGCCTGTCCGCCACGTTCCTCGATTCCGAGCTGTTCGGGCACGAAAAGGGTGCGTTCACCGACGCCAAGGAGCGCAAGCAGGGGTTGTTCGAGCTGGCCGACGGGGGCACCATCTTTCTCGACGAGATTGGCGAGCTGGCGCCCGAGCTGCAGCCCAAGCTGCTCAAAGTGCTCGACACGAAGACGTTTCGGCGGCTGGGCGGCACGCGCGAGATGACGGTGAACGTGCGGCTGATCGCGGCCACGAACCGCGACCTGGCGAGCGATATCCAGGCGGGTCGGTTTCGGGAGGACTTGTACTACCGGCTCAGCGTGATGCCGCTCAAGCTGCCGCCGGTGCGCGAGCGCTCGCGCGAAGACCGCCTCGCGCTGCTCACCCGGATCTTGCTCGATCTGGGGCCCCAGATGCCGGGCTGCCCGAGCGCGTGCAGCGCCGAGGCGCTGGACCGCCTTTTGTCGGCGCCGTGGCCGGGCAACGTGCGCGAGATGCGCAACGTGGTCGAGCGCGCTATGATCCTGGCGCGGGGGGCGGCGCAGATCGGCGTCGAGCACCTCCCGGCGGACCTGCGCAAGGGAGGTGGGGGCGGAGGGGGTGGGGGTGGAGGGAGCGGCGAGCGGCGTCACACGGCGCTGACGCTCGCCGACGTGGAACGCCAGCAGATCGAGCGGGCGCTCAAGTTCCACGGCGGCAACCGCACGCGCGCCGCGCAGGAGCTCGGGATTTCGCGCGCGACCTTGATCAATAAGATTAAAGCCTACGCGCTCGACCTTTGAGGCCACTATGGTAGACAAGCCGAAGCTGATGGAGCACGACGCGATGGTGTGCCGCTACTGCGGGAACGAGGAGCGCGCCTCGGAAGGCTACCCCTGCGCCGACTGCGGGACGTTCATCTGTTTGATTTGCTCGTTCCGGGGGATCACCCGCTGCAAGGCGTGCGAGGAGAAGGCCAAGGCGAAGCAGCAGGCCTA
>QHUM01000020.1 GCA_003222135.1 Gemmatimonadota bacterium
AATCCGGCCCCACCACACCGAGGTCGGCTGCGCCGGCCCCTGGTTCATGTTCCGCCCCAACGCCAGTCCGTAGATCCCGCTATCGGGGATGTTCACGTTCGTAAACGCCTTCACCAGCACCCCGTCGAGGTAAAACCGTGCGGCCCCGTCGCTCGCCCCGGCCGTCGACGACACCTTGAAGTACAGCCGGTACTGGTGCCACTGCCCATCCCACACCCCGTCCGCCCCCGGCACCACGTCCCGCGGCGTCCCCCCGGCCCCTTGCTCGTCGAATGGGATCCCGAACGTCCAGGCGCTCCCGTACGTCCCTGAGTTCAAGTTGAAGCGCGAGCCCCCATTCACCCGCGCGAAGATGAACTTGTACTCCGCGTTCGAAATGCACCCCCAACTGCTCGGCGCCAACGTCCGGAAGTTGGCCGCAAACTTCACGTACGCCTCGACCCACACCTCCTGCACCGTGCTCGGCAGATTGATGTTGCGCCCCACCGGGTAGTCGCCACAGCGCGCGCCGTCGCCGCTGCGGTCTGGGAAATCGTAGCGCATGCTCTGGCGCGACGTCCCGTAGCCGGTCGTCCCGTCAAGGGCCATCTGGCCCGTCGCCACGTCCTCGCCCACCGAGTAGAAGCCCAGCGGATTCGCCAACAGGTCCACCGTGCTCAGGTACGTCGAAAAATCCTCCACCAACCACGCCTGCCCCGGGGGCGGCGGTGGGGGTGGGGGCGGCGGCGGCGGTGGCGGCGGCGGTGGCGGCGGGGGCGGCGGCGGGGGCGGCGGCGGCGCTGTCGAGGAAACAGTCACCACGGCCGTCCCGCTGGCCGACCCACCCTGGTCGACCGCTGTGATCTGATAGCTGCCCGCATTCGTATTGGCCGTGAAAAGCCCGGAGGGCGAAATGCTGCCCGCGGAGGCGCGCCACGTGACGGCCACCGGCGTGCTATCGCCCACCGTCGTACGACCGTAAGCGGCGAACTGCTTGATCTGCGAGGGAAGGAGGGTGACGGTATCGGGTGTGACGAACACCTTCGATATCTGAGCGCCGGGCCCCGGAGGAGCCACGACACTCCCGGGCTTCTCGCACGCCGCGACAGCCGCGGTGGCGAGAAGCAGGACGGCACATCGCATGCGCGCCAGGCGCTGGGACAGTTTGAAAGTAAAGGGCATATGTTGCGCTCCTACAAACAGTTAGGGCCAAAAAAAAAGACCGCCGGCGTCGACTAATGTCGTTTCGCTGGCGGCCCGGCGGACTTAGCGACCCGTGTCGCGGTAGTCCCGTGGCTCTGCGTCACCGTCTTTCGACGGCTTTGCTCTGAGCAGCGCAACCTTTTCTCCGCGGCCTCGCCGCGGCCCGCGATCCGTGACGCTGATCCATTTTGGATCAACCCAGGTCTGGCAGGCGCGACCATAGTAGCGGCACCGCCACAGGGCGCGCAAGTGGTGCAAGCTAGTGGTGCAAGAGAGCTTGTACTTGGAAGGTCGGACCAGCCGTGCGAGCCACATTTTGGTGCAGATGGGTAGTTTCGATCATGAACATTCCTGTTGCATCCCCACCGAGAGCCGAGAGGCACACCGCTTGCTTCCCGCAGACACTGAAACGGCGCCGGCGACTGCTATGCTCCGATCCACCTACTACGCCGCCCTGCACGGGGTCGGCTTACCCGCGTTCGCGCGTCGCCTACGTGACGCCGGCGTCATCCTGTGCTACCACAACGTCTCGCCCGCGCGGGACGGGCCCCCGTCGGGCGACCCCGGCGTGCACCTTGCGCTGGAGAAGTTCGCGACGCAGATGGCGTGGCTGGCTCGGCACTACGACGTGGTGCCGCTCCGCGAATTGCTGGACCGACTCGCCGCGAATCGCCCACTCCACGGCCTCGCCGCCATCACATTCGATGATGGCTACATGGGCGTCTTCGAGCATGCCTGGCCGCTCCTGCTCGAGCTGGGCTTGCCGGCCACGGTCTTCGTCGTCGCCGACGCGCCCGAAACCGGCGCGCCGTTCTGGTGGGACCACCCGGCGGCCGCCCAACGCGCGACCCCCGAGCGCCGGGAGCACTGGTTAAGGGATTTGCGGGGAGACGGCGAAGACATCATCTCCGCCCTCTCTGCGGTCGTCGCACCCGCACTCCCGCGTGCGCTGCGCCCGGCCGACTGGGACACGATCGGCCGCGCGACGCGCGCTGGCCTCGCACTGGGCGTGCACTCGGCCACCCACCGTACCCTCACTGAGCTCGACGACGTCGAGCTCGAGCGGGAAGTCGTCGCGAGCTGGGAGACGATCCGTCGGCGCCTCGGCGGGCACCCCGAAATCTTCGCTTACCCGTACGGGCGGTGGAATGCACGCGCGCGAGACGCCGTGCGAGCCGCGGGATACGGCGGGGCGGTGACGCTGGATTACGGGCTGGTGCGTCCGGACGCCGATCCTTGGGCGCTCCCGCGGGTCAGCATCCCCGCGTCGATCTCCCAGTTGGCATTCCAGGCGTGGGCGGCGGGGCTCGCGCCGCGGCACGGCCACGGCTGATCGGGCGGGAAGCGCTACTCCAGCAGCCGCAGCATCTCGTCGCGCTCCGCGGCGCTCACCAGCGAATGGGTCGGCAGTGTGACGAGACCGCGCACCAACTCCTCCGCGCCCGGCCAGCGGCCATGGGGGCGCGTCAGGCGCTCGCGCACGGCTCCGAGCGCCGCGAGCGTCGTCGGGTAGCCTGGAGCGACGCCGAGCCTGCGCGCCCGCAGCGGCTCGGCAAACCCCGCGAGTCCCCCCGGAATGCGGAGCGGCAGGCGCAGGAATCCCGGCGTGCCCGCGCGCGGCGGCGTCACCGCTCGAGCGCGGGAGTCGGGGGGGAGGCGCGCCAGCATCGCCTCGGCGTTCACCCGCCTCGCCGCCGCCTCCTGAGTGGCCAGCGGCAGCGTGCGCTCGAGCAGCGCGGCCGCAGCGCGGGTCATGCGCCGCGGCTCAGTCGGGGGGTGAAAGCGCGTCTCTCCGAGATGCACAAACGGAAGCGCCGCCGGCAGCCGGTACACGGCTGGACGACCGAGCACGCACTGGGCGACCGCGGTACCGAGTGCCGCGAGCTCGTCGAAAGGTCCCGGGGCGCGGGACCCGCCGATGCCGCCGTCCAGCGGAAACCGGCGCATCAGGAGGGCGCCTCCCCGTCCACCCGTCCATCCTTTCCCCCGCCCGAAGCTCAGCACGCTCAGCGCCCCGGCGCTTCCCACGGGGGCGCCGCGCCACAACGCCCCGTGACCCTGCGCCGCGTCTTCGATCGCCAACGCGCCGAACCCCCTCAGGCATTGCTCGATGGCGTCCCAGTCGATGGGAACCCCGAAGAGCGGGGCGACCACGATGACGCGCGCCCCCTCGGCCAGGGTCGCCGTCACGGACTCCAGGTCCGGGGCGAGCGTCCACGGGTCGACGTCGTACAGCGCGATCCCGACCCCCGCCCCGACTGCGGCAGCGGCGACGTCGTAGCACGAGAACGCCGGCAGGGCCACGACGGCCGGCTCTCCGACCACTCGGGACGCAATCCCAATCGCGAGCTCCAGCGCCTGCGTGCCGCTGCCCAGCAGCATGGCCTCGCGCGCCGGGTACAGCGCCCGCAGCAGTCGTGCGACGCGCGGGCGGGCGTCCTCCTGTCGCACCAGCGTCTGCACGGCGGCGCGCCACACGGCGCCTGGCGTGAGCGGCGAGTGGGCGGGGATCTGACGCCACAGCCAGCCGCGTCGAGCGAGGGATGCCGCCACCCCGCGATCGCGGCGCTCCGCTGGAGCCGTGCGCTGGCGCGGGACGGGTTCCGCACCCGGGGTCATGGCAATCGGCGGGCGAGAAATGGGCCGATGCGATTCGTGACGCCCAGCGGCAAGCGCCGCCACAGCGCCGCCGCCAACCGGTAGGTCGGGCGCTCGGGAGACGGCGTGGCCACCACGTTGCGGGCCGACCATTGCAGCCACGGGAGCGCGACGTCCGCGCCGCCCCATTGCCGCTTGAAGCGGTGCGTCCCGCTGCCGGGCGTGCAGCGGCCGAAATCGAACACCCGCACGCCCCGCGCAATCATCTGCTCGATGAAGGACCAGTACAGCAACATGTTCGGCGCGCTGCGACTGTGCTCGCGGAGCGACGAGGCCCAGGTCATCTCGAACTCGTCGCGCCACACGAACCCGCACCCGGCCGCGACCGGCTGCCCGTTCCGATAGACGGCGCCGAACACGATCAACCCGGCGAACGTCGCCGCCAGCCGCGTGAAGAACGCGCGCGGCAGCACGGGCGTGCCCAGGCTGCGCATGTTGCGGGCGAACACGTCGTAGAACGCGTCGACCTGGTCCGGACCGAACCGCGTCACGAGCCCGTCGCGCTGCGGCCGCCGGATTTGACTCCGCAGCTTGGGATCGAATGCCCGCCACAGTGTCTCGGCCGCGGGCGGAAGCTGCAGTCGCACAGTGAGCTTGCGCTCCGAAAGCCGCAACGCCGACTCCACCGGCCCTCGAGTCCGCAGCTCCAACAGATCCACGCCCAAGCGCCGCGCCAAGGTCGCGGCGTGCTCGACCAGCGTCGCGACCGCGCTCGGTGTGCCCACCGGCCCACCCGCGTTCAGGAATGGCAGGGAGACGAGATAGTCGCCGAACAGCGCGCTGCGGACGCGGACCAGCGGCAGGATGCCACGCCACGCGCCCGCGTCGTCGCAGGCGATGGTGTAGCAGCACTCGTGCCCCAGCACGTCCTCCATGATCGCGCGCCATCCCGCCAGATGGCAGAAGGTGCTCCCGGGCACCGCCGTCGCGAACGCGTCCCAGGTCGAGAGACTGCCGTCGAGTGGCGCGACCGAGATCATACTCGGGCCAGCGCGCCGCTCAGCCGGGGGAGCGTGTCGGCGATCGCGGTGAAGCGAAACTCGCCGAGCAATCGCTCGAGGCGCGGCAGCGTGCGGTGCAGCCCGCCGTAGTGCCGTAGCCGTGTCAACCATGAGACCCCGAAGCGCGGCTGCTCGGGGTCGATCTCCCAGGGGTGGATGTAAAACGTGCCCGGTGCGCGGCGGCGCTCGCAGTCCCGCAGCGCCGCGCGGACCAGGGCGTACGGGAGCAACCGGAAGTACGCACCTCCGCCCGCCGGCAGGTTCGCGCCCCAGCGGCGCAGCGTGGTCGGCGGCACCTCGGCGATCCGGCCGATCGGCCGCTCCAGCCAGTGCGGGTCGCGGTGCCCGTTGGCATAGCCGTACCCCGACCGACGCACGGGAAACAGGCTCGAGTCGTAGCGATACCCTTCTTCGATGAGGACGTCGAGCGCCCATTCCCGGCCCGGCACGATCGAGAAGCTCGGCGCCCGGAATCCGATGACCGGCGCGCCCGCCAGCTCCTCCAGCACGTACTTGGCACGTCGCACCGAGTCCCGAAACGCCGGAGGGGATTGGTCCGTCACCCGGGCGTGATCCCAGCTGTGCGAGGCGATCTCATGGCCGGCGAGCGCGATCCGCCGCACCAGATTCGGCTGGCGCTCTGCCACCCACCCGACGACGAAGAACGTGGCGCGAGCCTCGTGACGCGCGAGCAGGTCGAGCAGCTGATCCACGCTGCCGCCGACGCGAGATTCGAACCGATCCCAATCGGCGCGACGCAGCCGCGACTCGAACGCCGACACCTGGAAGTACTCCTCGACGTCGACGGTGAAGTGATGTCTGATCACACCACTCAGGGTTGCAACGCCTGTGCCCGCCGATCCGGGCAGGAAACCCGACAAACGCACCCGGGCCATACCACACTGCGTTGCGTCAACGCAACGCCGCACTGGGGCGCCGGCCGGGCGCCCGTCCCGATGTCCCGCGCTGACAACGCGCTGGCAGGCCTCCACGTGGGCAGCGGAGGCCCCCCCGGACTGGCACTGCCTATGCGACACGGCCTGCGCAGCTATGCGCATCGCCATCCTGTCCGACATCCACGCGAATCCCGACGCACTCGCGGCAGTGCTCGCCGACATCGCGCAGCGCGATGTGGCGGCCACCGTCCAGCTGGGAGACGTCGTCGGCTACAACACCCGGCCCAGGGAGACCCTGGCGCTGTTGCGGGAGCACGCGATCTCCGGCGTCCGGGGCAACCACGACCTCATGGCCATCGGCCGACTCCCACCGGACCAGTGCGGCCCGGTCGGTCGCAAGGCGATCCGCTGGACCCGCAAGGTGCTAACCGACGCCGACTGCGACTACCTGGCAAGCCTCCCTGACGAGCTGCGGCTCGCCGGCGGCGTCCTCTGCACTCACTCGGCGCTGGGCGACCCCGGCGTCCGCCTGCACGCCCGCGCCCAATTCGAGGAGGAGACGAAGGTCTTACTGCACTTCGACGGCGACCTGCGGGTGTGCTGCACCGGTCATACCCACACGCCCCAGGTCGTGGAGGTCGGGCCCGCCGGCGTCGTCAGACGGCCGGCCGCGCCGGAGGTCGCGCTCGACCCCACGGCGTTCTGCTTCATCAATCCCGGGAGCGTGGGTCAGCCCCGGGACGGGGACGAACGAGCCTCGTACGCGATATTCGATCCGGAGGGCCACCACGTCTGGTTTCACCGCGTCGCCTACGACGTCCGTCGCATCGCGCGTGACAACGCGCGCCGCGGCATCAAACTCGGGCCCCGACCGGCCACGACCCGCTCGTTGATATCTCGACTGTTCGACCCAGTGCCGTGACCGCGCTTCCCGCAGTGCTCGTCACCGGCGCGGACCAGCACCAGGGACTCGCCGTGATTCGGGGTCTCGGACTCGCCGGCATACCGGTGGTGGCGTGCGGAGCGGAGCCGCGCAGCCTCGGCTTTTACTCCCGCTTCGCCGTGGCGAAGGCCTGCTACACGTCGCCGTTCTCGAGCCCACGGGGATTCGTCGCCGACATCCTCGGCGTGGTGCGCCAAACGCGCGCCACGCTCATTATTCCGACGGTCGAGTCTACGCTCGTCGTCCTGAACGAATGGCGCGAGGTCGTCGAGCGCCACGCGCGGCTCGCGGCCCCGCCGCCCGAGGTGCTCGAGTACGCGATCAATAAGGGGAAGACCCTGCTCCTGGCACAGGGACTGGGTGTGCCGGTGCCGCGCTCGGCGGAGGGCGATAGCGCGGAGGAAATCCTGCGCCGTGCAGCCGACCTCAAGTTCCCGGTCGCGATCAAGCCGCGCGGCCACGGTCTGCACTTGACGACCGCGAACACCTTGGGGTTCAAAGTGCGCTATGCCCGCACCCTCGACGAGCTGCGGCTTCTGCTGCAGCCCTTCGAGCGCGATGCGGGCGCAGTCCTGGTGCAGGAATACGCCGCCGGCGTTGGCCGGTGCGTCGCCGCATTGTGCCGCCGTGGCGAGCCCCTGGTGTTATTCGCCTACTCAAGGGAGCGCGAGTTTCCCCTGTCGGGCGGCGTCAGCGTCGTGCGCAAGAGCATCCCGCTGGACGAGCGGCTCGCGGCATACTCGACCGCTTTGCTGCGGGCAATCGGCTGGCACGGCGTGGCGATGGTCGAGTTCAAATACGACTCCGCCGCCGACCGCTACACCCTCATGGAGATCAACGGACGCTTTCAGGCGTCCACCGCGCTCAGCCTCGACGCCGGGATCAACCTCCCGCGTCTGGTCGCGGCGCTCTACGGGATCGGAGAGCTGGGACCGACGCCGACCTATCGCGTCGGGACCGAGGAGCGGTGGCTGCGGGGTGATCTGCTGGCGTTACGCGACGGGCTCGCCGGTGGCAGCCAGCGTCGACTCACGGCGCCCCCGACGGGCACACCCCCGTCTCGCGCCCGCGTTCTGGGCCGATTCCTCCGCGACTTTCACCCCCGCATGCGCTACGACGAGTTCAAGTGGTATGACTGGCGCCCGGGCGCGGTGGAGAGCCTCGGCCTGTTGACGTTGTGCTGTGGGTTACTGACCTTGCCGCTGCGACGGCTCGCCGGCTACGCCCGGCGCGCCGCCGCCGCGCTCCACCACACCTTGACGAGCTCCGCCACGCAGCGCTCGATCCGCGCATAGACGCGGCGGCACACCTCCACCGACTGCTCCACTGGGTCCTCGATCCCGCGGAACGTAATACGCTCGGGATCCAAGTCTCCCAGGATCAGGATATCCCGCGCCGTGCGGCCGAACCGGTCGCACAGGGTCTGCCGCTGGACGGCGTCCATGACGACGATGAGGTCGGCCCATTGCACCAGCGGAGCCGTGATGAGCTGGGAGCGGTGTGCCGAGAGATCGACCCCTCGCCCGGCGGCTGCGGCCAGGGCGTCGGGCGGGGCCCGCCGGCCGGGCCCCAGAAATCCCGCCGATTCGACTTGCACGCGTGGCCCGGCGACCCGTCGCAGTGCCGCAGCGGCAAACGGGCTGCGGAAGATGTTGCCGTTGCACATGACCAGCAGGCGGGCCGGCGGCTGTCGCGCCAACAGCGACGCCAATGCCGCACGGCGCCGCCGCGCGTGAAGTAGTTGGTCCGGCACGCGGACCAGCCTCCTCAGAAGCTGAGCCACCACTCGCCCTCCAGCCGCGACACGAACGCCGCTCCGCAGACGATGGCGTGCATGATCTCCGTGCGTTGCGAGTGAATCAGCATCCAGGGCCCGGTGCGCTCGAAGCGGCACCGCTGCGCCCCGAGCTCCGCCGCCAGGGCCGGCTCGACCCGTCCGGCGACCGCCGCGAGCCCTTCGCGCCATGCGTCGTAGAACAGATGCCTCAGCACGAGGGCCTGGCCGGACCGCGCGGCGGCAACCTGCAGCACCTGGCCGACGCCCCCGCCATCACAATAATATAGGAACCATCCCGCCACCTCCCCGCGGGGCCCGCGAACCAGCCGTTGCCGTAGCTCGCCGAACTGGCGTTTGTCGGCGGCCTGCTCCAGGAGCCAGCCCAGCGATCCGTCCTCGTACAACGGCCGCAGCGCGCGCGGCCCCACGAGCCGCGGCAGCGTAGCGGCCATCACGGCCGGGTCCAGGTGCTCGGTCGCGCCGGGCGGCATTTGCTGCCTGAACGGCCCGCCGATTCGGGCCGCGCAGACATCCGCGACCGAGAGCAATGGCCGAGCGGCGAGCCACGCAAGGCGACGCGCCGGACCACCGGAGGACGCACGCGACGCGTAGTGGCGGTACGGCCGGAGCGCCCGGGTCCAGGTCAGGCTGTGGGTGACGGAGACGCTGCCGCCGAGGCTCGCCCACAACAGCCGAGCGGCATCATTCGCGGTGTCCGACAAGCTCAAGTCCTGGGGGCCCGCGAGAAAGGCGCGAAACAGTCGCCGTCCCACCAGGCCGCGGCTCTCGGGGGCGACCATGAGCTGTGTGGCCACGGCCGCCCGGATCGGTGCGCCCTGGAACAGCAGCGGACGCGGAATGACACCGAGAAACCCGGCCACGCGGCCCCGCTCGTCCTCGTAGACCAGTGCGGGGAGCTCGGGGTCGGCCCAAGGGTGGTCGTAGAAGATCCGCTCGAGATACGCCACCAAGCGCTCGGTGCGTTTCCGCTCGCTGTATCGAAATGCCTGCCGGCGGAGTGCCACCACTTCGGGGAGGTCCTCGCGCTGGAACGGCCGAAGCCGCCCCGGCCCGCTGTCGGTGAGTGGGCCCGGGGTCAAGCGACTTGGCGCGGCCGTACACTCCCTCCCGAGCCGTTCGCGTGACACTTTTGGTGCACGAATCGACCGATCGCCGCGAGCGTTCCGAGATTCTGCTCGGTGATCTCCTCCTCCGCGATCGCGAGCCGGAAGGCACCCTGCAGAAACTCGACCAGCTCGATCACGCCGATTGAATCGATCACGCCGCTTCCAAGTAGCGGGTCCTCGTCGCCGAGCGTCCAATCAGGGCGCATGTAGAGGAAGTTCTCCCGCACGTAGGCGCGGGCCCGGTCGACGATCTCCGACTGGGCCGGTCCCGTCGTCTGTTGATCCATCGTCTCCCTCCTCGGTCATGCCGTCACGCCGCGATCGACGCGCCCGCTCCGAGCTCCCCGGAAGACGCTGGTGCACGCTCCCGGGCGGGCGCCCCCAGAAACTCGCGGTGCCACAACTCGGTCGAGAGAATCGCGACGAGCGCCTGATTCTCGCCGACCCCGGTCGCGAGCCCGGCACGGCAGCGCCGCACCAGTCCTGTAACCGCTTCGGGGTTGAAGATGCCGGTGCGCTGCAGGCTCGCGGCATCGAGTAGCTCCGCCACGTACTCGGGCTCCGTGCCGGCGAAGAAGGCCGGAACGTCCGGCGCCCGGTAGGGCTGCTTCGGGCGACGCGTGATGGCCGGAGGCAGCGTGCCTTCGGCCCAGCGCCGCAGGATCGCCTTCTCCCGCAGGCCGCGGAGCCGGCTGCGATCCGGGAGCCGGAGGGCGAACTCGACCAGGCGGTGGTCGAGAAACGGCACCCGCGCCTCGACCCCGTGGGCCATCGCCATGCGGTCCCCCTGCGCGGCCAGCAAGTAGGGCGACAGCAGCGTCACGATTTCGAGGTACGCCGCCCGGCCAAGCGGCGACCAGCCCATGAAGCCCGGCGGGAGCGACTGCCGCAGCTCGCCGAGCGCATCAAACGCACCGAGACCGGCCCGGAACCGGTCGGCGTAAAAATCGCGGATCCGCGTCGTCAGCCGGAACCGGGGCAGGTGCGAGAACAGCGGATCGTCGGGTGAACCGGCATTCAGGAAGAAGCGGCGCCAGAAATCGCCCTTGCGCGCCTGGGGCGGCAGATACCCGTACAGTCGATCAAACAGGCGCGGACGCCACCGAGAATCCGGCTGCCGCAGGCAGAACAGGCGAACCAGAGTCTCCTTGAACAGATCGTAGCCCAGGAATACTTCGTCCGAGCCTTCCCCGGTGAGCACGACCTTGATCCCCTGTTCGCGCGTGAGGCGGGACAGCAGGTACAGCGGCGCGGGCGCGGTCCGCAACAGCGGCGTTTCCGCGTGCCGCACCACGTCGGGGAACACCCGAGCGATCGCACCGCCGCCGATACGCTGCACGGCGTGCCGGCTCCCGAGCTGGGTCGCGACGGCCTGCTGGAACGCGCTCTCGTCGAGCGGCGGATCGTCGAACGTCACCGAGAACGTCCGCAGATGATACGGCGACCCCTGGGCCGCGAGCGCGCAGGCGATGCTGGAATCGAGGCCGCCGCTCAGGTACCCGCCGACCGGCACGTCGGCCCGCATCCGCAGCCGCACGCCCGAGCGCAGTAGCTCGTCGAGCCGCTCCACGGCATCCGCGGGCTCGGCCTCCGCCGTCGCCAAGTCGAGGGTGTAGTATCGCCGGACCGACAGGGCCCCGTCGCGCCAGCGAGCCCAGGTCCCTGGCTCGAGCGCCCGGATCCCCCGGAACGGCGTGCGCGGCGGCCGCGCCGCCCAAAAGGTGAACACTTCGTCCAACCCCTCAGGGTCGAGCGCTTGCTCCACTGCTCCGCTCGCGAACAGGGCCTTGATCTCGGACGCGAAATAGAGATCTCCACCCCGTTCGGCGTAAAACAGCGGCAGAATCCCAAAGCGATCGCGCGCGAGGAACAGGGACGCCGTGCGACGGTCGTGCAGCGCGAACGCGAACTGGCCGTTGAGCCGCTCGAGCAATCCCTCGCCCCACTGCTCATAGCCGTGGACCAGTACCTCCGTGTCGCTGCGGGTGCGAAACACGTGACCGCGGAGTTGGAGCTCGTGCCGCAGCTCCAGGTAATTGTAGATCTCGCCGTTGTAGACGACGCGGACGTCCCCGTCCTCGTTCGCCATCGGCTGCGCGCCGCCGGCAACGTCGATCACGCTCAGCCGCACGTGCGCCAGGCCGATTCGGTCATCGGCGTGCAGGCCGAACCCATCCGGACCGCGATGCCGAATCGCGGCCGCCATGCGTTCGAGCAGCTGGGCCGACACCCCCTGCGGCCGTGCTCGGGCGACGCCGGCGAGGCCGCACATCAGTCGTGCCCGCCGGTCAGGGGGTACTCGACCTCGGGCACGGGGTCAACGAGCAGCGGTGGCAGGTGCAGGTAGCGGGTCGCGCTCCGCTTCCGCTCGACGTTCCGATAGGCGCGTTCGATCTGCTCGGGTTCCAGCCCGAGCTCCACGGACGCCGCGGCGGCGGTGCGCCCATCGTTGCGTGCCTGCAGAACGAGATCGAGCTCACGCAAGGGCATGGAGAAGAAGAATTCCTCCTGCGTCTGCGGCAGCGAATAGGTATCGGTCGTCGGAGGCCGCGTCCGTACGGCAGCCGGGACTCCCAGATGCTCCGCGAGCCGGTAGACCTGGCTCTTGTAGAGGTGGGCGATCGGCTTCACGTCGGCGAAGCCGTCCCCCCCCTTTACGAAGAATCCCTGGTCGTACTCCAGCCGGTTGGGCGTGCCCATCACGGCGAAGTGGAGCCGGTCGGCGTGGTGATACTCGAGCATTGTCCGGACGCGCTGCTTGAAGTTGGTAGCGGCCACGATCTCGCGGAACTCGCGCGGCGGCAGGCGCACCTTACGCACGTCGCCACCGGGCGGCTGCACGGCGACATAACAGATGTGCAAGCGCTCAGAGTCGAGCCCCCCTCCCTCGAGCACCAGTTTGCAGCGCCACCCTTCCCCATATTCAGGCACGAGCCGTCGGATCGCAGCATCGCGGCGTGCATAACACCCGCAAGCGTCGAGGATGGAGGAGATGTCTTCCACCACGAACTCGATGCCGAGTTGCGTGGCCCATTCCCGGGCCAGGTCGAGGCTCTGGCCGTCGGATTCCCGCTCCGGCAGGCCAAGGCCTAACACCCGTCGGGGACCAACGGCCGCGGCCGCCAGCGCGGCGCACACGGAGCTATCCACCCCGCCGCTCATCGCGACCACCAGCCCGGAGCGTTGCAGCACCTCTCCCACCTGCCGCCGCAGCACGCCGGTGATCTGCCCCGTGACCTGCTCCAGGTCGAGCCGTAACCGCTCAGCGATCGCCTCGGACACCGCACCTCGCTGGTTGAAAACACGCGCGCTCGTGAGACCACCAGTCCCTCACCGCGCAATGCCGGGAGTGCAAAGTTCGAGCCTCAAGGGCCGGTTTTTCGCTTCGAGGACACGACGCATCAATGACTTGCCGCAGGGATCGGCGCCCGCAGGCCACATGTAGCAGGTGCGCGACGGCGGCCGCACCAGAACGACGTGGTACATGCATCGAATCGGTGCCGCCGCGGCGGGTGGTATGCTCGTTGCATAATCGCGACACGACGCGATCACAGGAGAGTAGTCTCTTGTCGCCTGCAGGCGGGTCGTGCGACAGCGCGAGCAGCAACATCGCATCGCTGTTGTGGCACGCGGCCGAGCGTCACGGCGCCCGGCCTGCCGTGGTCGAGCGCGAGCAAAGCGTGAGCTATGCGGCGCTCTGGCAGCGCGTCGCGGCGATCGCGGCGGCCCTACTGACCGCCGGCGTCACGCCGGACGATCCCGTCGCGATCCTCCTGGAGCGTGGCGGCGACGCGGCCGCCGCGTTCTTCGCCGCGCTGGCGGTCGGCGCGATCACCGTGCTCGTGAACGAGACCCTCCGGCCACGGCAGATCGAGTACCTGCTCGCCCACTCCGGTGCCCGCCTCCTGGTCACGACGGGCGAAGTCCTTGCCCACCAACCACGGGTGCTGCAAGGCGACATCCGCGTCCTGGATGTGCGGACGATCGCACCGGCCGGCGACCGCGACCTCGTGCCCCTGCCCCTGCCCCTTTCCCGGGTCGGTCACGACATCGCCCAGATCATTTACACGTCCGGTTCGACCGGCATGCCGAAGGGCGTGACAGTCAGCCACGCGAATCTCCTGGCGGCCACGCGGGCGGTGATCTCCTACCTCGGGATCACGCGGGACGACCGTGTCGCGAGCCTGCTGCCGTTCAGCTTCGTGTACGGCATGAGCCAGCTGCTCTGTACCGTGGCCGCGGCGGCGACGCTGGTGGTAGAGCGATCGCCGCTCCCCAGGCAAGTCGTCGAGACGCTGCGCGCGCGCAGGGTGACGGTCCTCGCGGCCGTGCCCCCCCTGTGGCTGCGCCTCCTGCCCGTGACCGAGTTTCGGGAGGCATCGCTGCCCGACCTCCGGGTGCTGACCAATGCGGGCGGGCGGTTGCCGACCGACGCGGTACGCGCCTTGCGCCACGCCCAGCCGGCGGCCCGCCTGTTCCTGATGTACGGGCTCACCGAAGCGCTCCGGAGCACCTACCTCCCCCCTGAGGAAGTGGACAGTCGACCCGATTCGATTGGCCGGGCGATTCCCGGGGCGGAGGTCTATGTACTCCGGGAAGACGGCACGGCCGCAGCCGCGGGGGAGGTCGGCGAGCTGGTGCAGCGGGGCCCGACCGTGGCGCTCGGCTACTGGAAAGATCCCGAGCTCACCGCGCGCGTGTTCCGACCCAACCCGCTCCGGCCCCCCGGTGCCCCCGATGCCGAGCGCGTCGTGTTCTCCGGAGACCTGGTGCGGCGCGACGCCGACGGCTTCCTCTACTTCGTGAGCCGCAAGGACCGGATCATCAAGACCATGGGGTATCGCGTGGGCCCGGACGAGGTGGCGGACGCGGGGTCCCTCGAGCGGCTGCAGGCGTACTGCAGTCGCGAGCTCCCGCGCTACCTGCAGCCCGCGCGCATCGAAGTGCGTCCCGCCTTGCCGGTCCTGCCGAACGGGAAGCACGATCTCGCCGCCGTGCGGGGCGTATCCCCCTGACCGCGAGACATGTGTGGCCGGCGCGCGACAGCCGACGGGTGGTGGTTCGCCTCCCGACCGGCTGGCTTGAGATGTGCAACGGTGGATGGGATCATCGCGCAGTTCGTTCAGTTCGGCAACACGAGGGAGGTCGGTGAAGGGCATGCGATATCTGGTGACGGGAGGGGCGGGCTTCATCGGCTCGCACTTGGTGCATCATCTGGTGGCCGCCGGGCACGAGGTGGTCGTCCTCGACGATCTCTCGACCGGTCGGCGCGAGAACCTCACCCCGGTGTGGGATCGCATCCGTCTCCTGGTCGGCAGCGTCACCGATGCGGAGATGTGCCGGCGCGCGATGGAGGGGGTCGACTGCGTGCTGCACCATGCCGCAGTGACATCGGTCGAGCGCTCGGTGCGCGAGCCGCTCGCGGCCCACGAGGTCAACACGACCGGCACCGTGAACGTGCTGTTAGCGGCAGGAGACGCCGGTGTGCGACGGGTCGTATTCGCGGGCTCCACCTCAGCCTACGGTAACCCCGCCGACCTCCCCAACCACGAAGACGACCGGACGCACCCGCTCTCACCCTACGCCGCATCCAAACTCGCGGCGGAGCAGTATTGCCAGGCGTTTCAAGCGACCTACGGGCTCGAGCCGGTCGTGCTGCGGTATTTCAATATCTTCGGGCCGCGCCAGGACCCCAACTCGCAATACGCGGCGGTGGTGCCGCGCTTCATCACGGCGGCGCTCCGGGGTGAGGCGCCCACGATCTATGGTGACGGCGGCCAGACCCGGGATTTCGTGTACGTCGCCAACGTCGTGCACGCCAACATGCTCGCCAGCCGAGCTCCCGCCGCGCAGGTCGCCGGCCAAGTGTTCAACGTGGGCTGCGGCCGCGGCATCAGCGTGAACGAGCTGTGGCAGTGCATCCGGGAGCTGGTAGGGACGGATCTCGAGCCCGAATACGTCGAGGGGCGGGCGGGCGAGGTACGGGACTCGCTGGCGTCGATCGAGAAGGCACGCGAGCTGTTCGGCTACAGCGCGGTCGTCAGCTTCGAAGAGGGCCTGCGGCAGACCATCGCCCATTATGGTCACACGATCGCCAGTCGCCGGCGCACCGAGCCGCGGGGCGTGGCGCGGCGGGCGCTGCTGCTCGAACCCTCCTAGGCTAGGCGCCTCCGTCGCTGGCTACGCGGTCGAGCATTTCCCGCAGCTCGTCCAGGCTGAACGGCTTCCGCAGTACCGGGCGCTCGGAACGCAGCAGGTGGTCGCGCGTCTGCGCCGAGATCGAGTCGCCTGTCGTGAAAACGATGCGGCGCTCGCGGCCCCGCCCCTCGACCCGCAGCTCCTCGAACAGGTCGAACCCGCTGTGCGCTTCGTCGAGGTGCACGTCCACGATCAACGCATCGTAACGCGCAGCCGGCTCGGCGAGCTGGCGCCGCGCGTCGTCGTACCCGGGCACGCTGGTGACCTCGTGGCCCAGCCGTTTCGCCAGCAGCACCATGCCCCGCCGCACGCTCTCCTCGTCCTCGATCACCAGCACCCGCAGCGACCGCTCCGGAGCGTGGAACCTGGCGGCCGCCTCGTCGGCGGCGCGCTCGCTGTCGAGCGGCAGCTCGAACTCGAGCCGCGCGCCACCGCCCTCGATGTTCTGGATCCACATCCGGCCCTCCATCGCGCGCACCAACCCGAAGCTGATGGCGAGGCCGAGCCCCGTCCCCTGGTCGCCTTTGGTCGTGAAAAACGGCTCGAACACGCGGTCCAGGATTTCTAAGGGCACGCCCTGCCCGGTGTCCTCGACCGCGATGCGCACGTGATTCTCCACGCGCTTGGCGATGACCAAGAGCTGACCCGGTCGGCCCGTCGCTTCCACCGCCTGGCGCGCGTTCACCACCGCGTTGAGCATGACCTGTTGCAGCTCCTGGGGATCGCCCAGCACCGCGGGCAGGTCATCCGGGATCGCCACCGCGGCGCGGACGCGGGCCTTCTTCAGGGCGGAGCGTTGCAGTGAGAGCACACGGTCCACGATCTCCGCGAGGTCGACTGCGGCCCGGACGCGCGGCCGCTGGCGGGCGAAGTCGAGCAGCGTTCGGACGATCCGCCCCGCGCGCATCGCTTCGGCACGAATCACCTCGGCGCTCTCCCGCAATTCCGTTTGATGTGGCTCCACGACCAGCAACTCGGCAAAGGCGGCAATCGCCGCCAGAGGGTTGTTCAGCTCGTGGGCCACCCCCGACACCAGGGCGCCGAGCTGCGACAGCCGATCCGTCTGGAGCAGCTTGCGCTGGAGCAGGATCTCCCGCGACACGTCCACGGCGAGGAACAGCAGCTTGGGCGACGGCTCGATCGTGTCGACGTTCACAATGACCGCCTGCACGTCCCGCACGGGCTCCCCCGCAAGCGTGAGCTTAAACTCCTGACGCTTGCTCACGGCATCCCGCAGGGCGGCGGCGAGCCCCGTTCGTTGGGGCTCGGCGGCCCATTCCGCGAGCGAGCGCCCGCGCACGGCAGGCGCGTCCGGCGCTCCCAGCAGCTTCGCCCCCTCAGGGTTCGCATCCAGAATCTGCCCGTCCGCCGTCAGCACCAGACCGGGCGTGGGGAGGGAATTGAAGAGTTGCAGGTACAGCCGCCGCTCGATCTCGAACGCGCCCAGCAGTTGGGCCGCGCGTGACTCGGGAGGAAGCGCTTCGTGCATCTGGCGGAAGGCCATGACCAAATGGTTGTGGGGAGCCCGGGTCACGCGGGCCTCCAACACGGTGCCGGGAGCCTCCGAGGTGTGCGCCGGCATCAGGCACGTGCGCGCTTTGCCGTCGGCCCGCACGCTCTGCAGCACCTGCTCGATCTCGCTCCCCTGGGCCGCCGAGAAAGCGACCCAGAAGTTGCGGCCCTGCGCCTGGCTCGCGGCCAGGCCGGTGACGCGCGCAGCGCCTGCGGACCACTCAGTGATCGTCCAATCGGGAGCGACCGCGGCCACGCCCACATCCAGGCTGTCCAGCAGCTCTTTGGCATCCATTCGGCTACGCTCCGGCTCCCGAAACAAAAGGCGCCCGATCGGCCTGATCGCGGGCGCAAACGCGGCCTAGGTGGTTGAAACCGATAACGTTGTAACTGCTGGTTACGAGGATGGTTGGCCGACCGGCGGCGGTCAAGATGAGGCACGCACGCAACATGTGACGCCGCTCACACAAGGGCGAGCGCAGGCCACGACAACCCTGCCTTATATTGGGTCCCGCAACCTCCACCCCAGAGGATCCATGCCGAGGACGTTGCTAGCAGGGCTCGCCTTGATCGCCCTCGCCGCCTGCGGCGGCGGTTCTCACGAGCGGCCGGCCAAGGCCCAGGCCAGGGCGAGGGCTCCTGTGGCCTCGAGGTCGACCGCCACCAAGCCCACGGCTCACACCAAGCGGAAGACGGCAGCGAAGCCGGACACGGCCGGCCAACGCAATCCGTTGGTCAACCACTAACCGTCGGACGCCGTCGGCGCGTCGACGTCGTAGGGCCCCGCCGCAGCGCGGGGCCCAGGCGTATCGTCGGATCGCTGCGTTACCTAAAGCCGCCTGCCATCCTCTTTACATGACGTGACCGTTCCGTAGATCCCCGCGGCCGTAGCCACCCCGCAACCTAGAGGTCGAGCGTACGAGCGAGTCTAGTGACGCACTCGGGAGCGCCGAGGTGCCCGACGCGTCACTCCTCGCCCGCATCGCCACCAAGCGTGACCGGCAGGCGCTGGACCTGCTGTATCGGCGGCATGGCGGATCGTTGTACGACGTCGCGCTCAGTATCGTTCCCGACCCGATCGAGGCCAGGCGTACCGTGGCGTGGGTGTTTCGGCAAGCCTGGCGCACGCCGTCGCTGCTCGACTCGGCCCTCGCTCCTGTGTCCGCGTGGCTGGTGGAACTGGCGCGCACCGATGCCGGCGCACGCGCCCACAACCACCGTAGAGCGAAGCCTTAAGACCACCGCAAATACACGGAGCCCCGCAGCAGGTGACTGCAGGGCTCCGGTAGACTGACACTGAGGCGGCCGCTACTGGCAGCTTGGTGTGTGCAGCTGGATGTTGCCGCCGCTGAGCCTGCCCGATGCCATGTAGTTGTTGGACAAGTGGATGGTGAAGCGGTCGTCTCGTCCCGGCTCGCCGTTGTCGGTCACATCGACCTGATACGTGAACCCGCTCTGGCCGTTCACCTCCGCGGTGCCCTTGATGTGCCGCATTGTGGGGATCATGGCGTCCCCGGTGTAGTCGGTCACACCGGTGCCCTTCACCTGCGGGCCGTTCGGGTCGTGATCGATGTAGGTCAGATGGCCCCAGAACGCCCCCTGCTTGATCCCGCCTCCGACCCCGAAGTTTGCTTTCGCCCCGGACGGGGTCCCGGTGATCCAACCGCCGCCCGTGACGAAATCCGCCGGGGTGCACCCGGGTGGGGGTGGTGGCGGCGGGGCCGGCTCGCAGGTGATGTCCGCGTGCGCAGAGGAGATGATGACGTCCGCGACGCCGTCGACGATGACGTGCAGGGCGTTGACGGTCATGGATCCCATACCGGGGGTCTGCTCGTTGATGATCACCCGGCCGTTCGGCAACGTCACGGTTTGGCCGGGCGACCCATCGATCTCGATCGTCTGTCCGTTCACGGACAGACGGGCGATGTCCGCGCTTCCGCTCGCCGTCGCGCCGGCATCGGTGCACATAGCGGTCGCGCGCGCCTCAAGAAAGCCGGCCGAGATATTGTTGCCGCCGACCGTGAGTGCCAGCTCCGCTACGGACGCCTCGGACCGGCTCGCGTTGCCCTGGCCCACAGTGGCCGCGTGCAGCACTTCTACGGTGAGTAGCCCGGGCACCGACCCGTTCACGAGCGACGCGTGCTCGGCCCCGCCCGACGACGGCAGGGGACCGGCATTGATGACCGTCACGGTAGGTAGACCGAGCAGCGTGGCCTGCACCACCGTGGCGCGACCGCTGTAGGTCGTCGCGTGTGTCTCGGGCAACGCGGTTGCGTCCGCCCGCAGGGGCGCCACCGGATCCGGACGCTCCGAGCACGCGAGCACCACGGCCGCGCATGCAGCGACGCCCAGTGCCGAGGTCTGTCGAATCGTCATGGCAACTCTCCCTTCATTCGAGGAGTAGACCAACGTGGCTGCTCCACATGGAGGGCAAGGCCGGTGCCGCGTCGTGGCGCGGTGCAACTGTAGACATCGCAGCACAACCGGCAGGTCCGCCGGGGCGGAGACGCATCGGTTTGGGGCCGAGCGGTCCTGACGTGCGACGCGATTCGGAGCCCCGCAGCACGGGACAAGTCCGACGCGCCCTGTCAGACTTCTGCTGAGTTGTCCGTCGGACTTTTCCGACGCCGCGCTGGCGTCGTGGGCGAGGGGGGGACGAGGTGGTGCTCGATCGCATAGCGGATGATGGCGGCGTTGCTGCTGAGCTTGAGCTTGTCGCAGATTCGGCTGCGATAGGTGCTCACCGTCTTCGGGCTCACGCCGAGCTCGGCGGCGATCTGCTTGAACGAGATTCCCGAGCCGAATAGGCACAACACCTGGTATTCGCGGTTCGAGAGCACATCGTGCCGTGGCCTCCTGCCGGCTCCCCCGAGACCGGAGATGAGCGTGCTGGCGAGCGACGGGCTCACGTACGACGCGCCGCGCGCGACCTGTTGGATCGCATCGATCAGTTGGCGACGCGAATGATCCTTGCTTAGGTATCCCGCCGCACCGGTCTCCATGATGCGCAGGGCGTCGGGGTCCTGCCCTTGCACATTCAGCACGAGCACGCGGCATCCGGGATGACGCCGTTTCACGGCGTTGATGAGCCCGAGAATCGTCGGCGTTCCGAGGAACAGGTCGAGGAGCAGCACGTGGGGCTCGGTGGCCAGAACCTGGGCGAGCACCTCGTCTCGCGTCGCCGCCTCGCCGACGACCGTCATCTCGGAGCTCGCCGCGACGAGACGCTTGAGCCCCTCGCGGACGACCAGTCGATCGTCGGCGAGGAGCAGCCGGATCAAGACGGGCTCAGGATGACGCGGTCCGGTGGTTGGGATAGTAGTGCCCTCGAGGTCCCCAAAAAGCGACGGCCCCGTTGAGCCGTTCGCGGGCGCAACGGGGCCGGTGATACCTCGGACCCTTGAGATTAATGACGGACGCGCGGCCGTCAAGTGGAAACGTGCGGCCGCGATTCTGGTGAGGCCTGTCACCGGGCCGGGACCGACGCCGCGTATATAATCGATCCGAACCCGAAAGCACCTATCGTTCCACCAGGTCCGTGCGCTCACGAACCCGTTTTCAAGGAGGGGGAGTATGCGCACCCTGTTCTGCCTGGCGGCCACCCTGACCGTCGCGGCGCCTCCCGAGCTCGGCGGCCAGACTGGCAACGGCGCTCCGGGCGGCCCGCATTACAATCTCAACATCATCGGCGTCTCGCACGACAAGAATCCCAATATGAACGCCGGGAGCGGCAGCGTGATCTTCGTGGACCTCGGGTCGCGGGACGCCGCTGTGACGACGAAGATTCTCCTTAGCCAGAGCGCCGACGCCGGCGTCTTCGCGGTCCTGGACAAAAATGGCACGGACGGAGAAGCCTCCTTCTCGCTCCCGGCGTCGGGGAGCTACACCATCTGGGCACGTGCGCTCGGCACGCCTGGCGGGCAGGCCAAGGTGACCAGCTGCGCGACGGATATGGCGCTCTCGGGCAGTGACGCAGGTGTTATCTGCTCCACGCAGCACGAGGTCTTCGTCCGCGGGACGGGCAAGAGCAGTTTCCGCAACGTGACGGACGCGCTCACAACAATCACGCTCGACGCCGGCAGCGCGGCGGCGCTGGCTTGCGGCAGCACCAGCGTGAGTCTGTTCAACCCCTGCCTCCAGGGGTTCTTCTGGCAGTACGACAACAACGGGCTGCGGTTGCTGCAGGTTCGGTTCTATCCTAACCCGAGCTGAGGGCGGCGAGAAAACGACAGAGCCCCGCGGCCTGCGCGGGGCTGTGTCGCTTTCTACCTTCACTGCGTCTAGTTCGGCCCGTCGCCTTCCTCTTCTTCTTTGTTGTTCTGTGTCAGCACGGAACGCCCCGATCGGTCCGCCGCGATCGTGAACCGCGCCACGCTCCGCCCAAGCTCTTGCCCGGCTTCGATGTCAAATCGGTAGTGGATGCCGCCGTACATGCGCGATAGCCCCGCCTCGATCACCATCGCGTCCAACTGGGCGCGCTGCCCGGGGAAGAACGCGCCTAGCACTGCCGCGGCCGACGACGAGAGGCAGCTATGCCCCGACGGGAAGGAGGGGTGGTTGGGCTTCCCGACCGCGGCAACGACTGTGATCGCGGCATCCGCCTGCCAGGGCCGGATGAGCCAGTTCTCCGTAACTGGGGTAGCGTGACGTCTTCGCGTGACGGCTTTTGCGTGACGCCCTTTTGGTTTATGGGCCTGAGTGGAGTTGAACCACTGACCTCACGCTTATCAGCAAAATCCGCGCTGTCGAGCCGAGTTGAGCCTAGTCGGTAACTACCCGGCCTAACAAGTACTTCACCGCCTGGGCGAACTGGCTGCGTGATTGCGATCCGCGAGCCGACGAGCCAGCTCATTTCCGCGACTTCGCCCTGAGCTCCTCGAACCAATTCTCAACGACGATCAGCTTGTCGGTGCTGGTCTCCAGCGGCCGAATCATTAAGAAGCGTTGGTCGTCTGGGGCCACCGCATACTGGGGGGTAAAGCGGAAGGACGTGAATCCCGCGGCCGAAAAGAGTGCCGTGGAGCGGCCGAGCGAGAATATCGGATTCGTATTTACTGCGACGGCCACGAGGTTCCCGGAGCCGTCGCGATAGAACAACTCGTTCCCGCGATGCGACCAGAGCGGCTCCGTTCCCGCCCCCCCCGAAATTGCCCACCTTGCCGTCCCCGTGTTTGGAAATGGCACCACGTAGATCGCGTCCTCACCGGTCTCGTTCGAGATGTACGCCAGCCACCGCCCGTCTGGTGACAGGGCTGGAGACATTTCGGTGAATGTGGTCGCCACGACGGGCACCGGCGCTGTATCGATTCCGGGCCGTATCGCAAGAATGTCACCCGAACCGGGTGACGCGATGTCGGTCTGGAAGATCAGCCATTGCCCGTCGGGAGACCAGCGCGGATTGGACAAGTTCCATTTCTCATGGAGCTGCATCACTGCCTGTGCGCCGCCATCAGCCCGCTTGGTCCACAGATCGGTGGCGCCTGTCGCGAGGGTTGATAAGAACGTCACGGATCTGCCGTCTGGTGTCCACACGGGGCCGTAATTGTCGTTGCCATCGAGCGTCAACTTGATGCTCGGGCCTCGGTCGAGCCGCTTGATCCAGATACTGAAGGACTCGTCAACAACGACCCTCGCGACGGCGAGCCACTTCCCGTCCGGTGAGAGAGCTGGAAAGCCCAGATAGCTGCCTGGCCAATCAGGATCGACCGGCTGTGTTTTGCCGTCACGCGTGACCCACACGAGCTCCTGATCACCCCGTCCCACGCCAGTGGCGTATACCAGCGTCCCTGTCCCTGAAACCGCGAGGTCCGCTGAGCCCCCCAATCCCAACCGCATACCTTGGGTGAGCGCGGTCGGCTCGCCCGTGACTTTCATGGAATTCTGATCGAATGGCACGACCATCAAGGTCTTGTTGGCCGTCACATAGAGGAGGTGTCCAGACGACGCGTAGCGCGCGTACATCGCGTCCTTCACGATCACGCGGTGCTTCCCGGACGGGATGTCGGCCACAGCGATCGCGTGGGAGATCCTACCTTTTGCTCCGTTCTTTCCCCTGAACCTGACGGTAAAGAGCACGCCCTTTCCGTTGGGCAGCACGTCTGGCCATGCGTGATCGATCTCTCCACGTGCGGTGTCCAGCGTCGTAAACCATCTCGGCCCGGCCCCCGGCTTGGCCTCCACGCAGACGAGACCTTTTAAGTCGCTGAACGCGTCGGCGTAAATGAAATTGTCTGGTCCCCATGACGCGCCGGACACTCCTGTGAGCGAATCCAACACGGTGATCGGTGGCCCGCCGTCGAGCGAGGCGATCTGAACGATGAAGTCCCTGAGGAAGCCTACCTGACGACCGTCAGGCGAGAAAAACGGTGACGTCGCCCCTTCTGTCCCTGGCACGGCGATGGCATGGAGCTCGTTGCGCGTTCGTATCAAGAGCCGCGAGCGGGGACCACCGAAGTAAGCCAGTCGCGATCCGTCCGGGGAGATGGCCACCCGTCCCGACCAGCCCGTACTAGGAACCATCGCCTCGCTCGAGTCGATCGCCAGCGTGTACCGCACCACCTGCTTCGCCGGTGCGGGGCGCATCCAACCCCAGATCGCGGTGCCAGAAACCAGAATGGCGAGCGCGAT
>QHUM01000021.1 GCA_003222135.1 Gemmatimonadota bacterium
TCAATTCCTGCAGGCACACCACGTCTGGCCGCTCGCGCCCCAGCCACTCCCGCACCTGGGACGCGCGGGCCCGAATGCCGTTGACATTCCAGGTGGCGACTTTCATGCCTTGGCGCTAGAACGATAACCCTTCGAGACGCGGGAGCTCGAACGGCCGTTGATCGCGCGTTGACTCGAGCGAGCAGAATTCGGGTTGCTATGCCCGCCGAGCGTGCCTACGTTCCCGTCATGCCTCCCGCCGCCCCGTTGACCGCGGAAGAGCTGCTGGCCCTGCCCATCCCCGACAAACGTGTGGAGCTGGTGCGCGGTGTGCTCATCGTCCGAGAACCCGCCGGTTACGCGCACGGTCGGGTCGCGATGAACTTGGCGGTGCTACTTGCCACCTACGCCGAGAGCGCCGCAGCCGGTCAGGTGTTCGCTGCCGAGACGGGGTTCACCCTGGCGCGGGGGCCCGACACCGTCCGCGCGCCCGACATCGCGTTCGTGCGTCGCGACCGGCTCCCTGACCCCGCCACCCAGGGGTTCCCCAATCTGGCTCCGGATCTCGTGGTCGAAGTGCTGTCGCTGGGTGACCGGCCGGGCGAGGTCCTGGCTAAGGTGGCCGACTGGCTCACCGCCGGCACGCGGCTCGTGTGGACTGTCGATCTCGAGCGGCGAATGGCGCGCATCTATCGCCACGACGGCAGCGAGACCTTCGTGACGGCAGAGGGCGCGCTCGATGGGGAGGACGTGCTGCCGGGGTTTAGCTGCTCCCTCCTATCCATCCTGTAGACGCTGCCTGAGCGCGTTAACCTGTAGACGCCGCCTGAGCGCGTTAACCTGTAGACGCTGCCTGAGCGCGTTAACCCCGGGGCATGGCCCCGGGGTTGGCCCACCCGGACTTGCCTCCGAGCTCCCGCAGCCGCTCCACCAGCTTCACCATCGCCCACGTGTCGCGCTCGCAATAATTGAGTAGGTCCTGGCGCACGCGATCGCGCTCGTGCCGGGGGATCTTGTCCGCCACGAACAGCAGCCGAGCGATTTCGACACTCGCGACCCGGCCGTCCACGATGACCAGATCGCTGTAGGTCAGCTCGGGCACGAGCGGCGTGAGGATGTCCTTCAGACTGAAGCTCCCCAGGAAATCAGGGTGGTACACGCAGTTCTTCACGACGGGGTGCAGGTCGATGAGTTTGGCCTCGAGCGCGGCGAGCTCGGTGGCGAGCTCGGGCACCGCGCGCTGCAGCTCCCGGATGCGGGTCTTCTCGAACGACGTGTACATCACCACGCGGCTGGCGTTGGCGGTGGCGCGGACCATCGCGGCGGCCAACGGGGGGCGCGCGTCCTGCGGCCCTTCGGCGAGGAACGCCGCGTGCGTGTAGCTGCCGTCCGGCTGCCGCTCGTGGTAGCTGAACTGGGCGGCGGCCTGCTGCCAGGGAGCCATGCCCGGCCACACGGGGATGGCGCGGATGATCGTCTCGAAGTCGAGGAAGCCGAGGCGGCCTCCAAACCGCTCCAACTCACCCGCCAGCGTTGGCTCCACGACAATGCGCCCCTGAGCCATGGCCTTGAGCTGGCGCTTTTGCGTGAAGTTGAGCTTCTCGGTCCGCGGTAGATCACTGATGGACGTGATGCCGCGCTGCAGGTAGGCGACGGTCTTTTTCGGGCCGACGCCGGCCAGGTTTCCGATGTGCTCCGGCCCATGGGGCCAGCAGCGGCCGATGAACGGGCACTCGCGCGGCTCGAAGCACTGTGCTCCGATCGGAACGTCGGGGAGCGGGCCCGCGAGCATCTCCCGCTGGCGCGCGATCTCGTCCGGGACCTGGGGGAGGAACGCGGCGACGGGGCCGGTGACGTCGGTCCGGGCGAACAGGTCGCCCGAGTCGGGGTGCCGGAACTCTTTGTTCAAGTGCAGTACGTCCGCGGCCGTGATCTTCACGCCGCAGGCCGCGGCGACGCGGGCCTGCACGGCGACGTCCGGAACGTGCTCGTCCTTCTGAGAGGTGGACGACTTCACCTCGGTGAGGCGGTAGCCGTCGCCCTGTTTCTCGAGCACGTCGATCGCGACGTAGGTGTTGTCGGCGATGAACGTCGCTTCGAACACGGCCGGGGCGCCTTCGTCCAGCGCCTTTCGGGTGGCGGCGACCCGCTCGGCGCGGGCGTCGTGCGGCAAGTCGATCAGCACGCCGCCCGGATAGCGCGTGCGGGCCACTTCGCCCACCTGGCGGCCCTGGTCGAACAAGTCTTGCAAAACCTTGTCGGGCTGCAGCTCGACGGCGTCCGGCTCGTGCACGGTCCACCAGAGCAGCTTGTGGCACTGGCAACCGGTGACAAAGCGGGATTTGGAGAGGCGCGCGGCCTGCGTGGTCATGGCGCGAAGCGTAGCGGTGGGGTGTGACAGTGGGCCAGGACGTTACCCTGGTGCCGCCCGACTCACGCCGGCGCGCCGAGCACGCGGGCGAACAAGGCCGGCAGGTTCAGGCGTGCGGCGACCGTGGCGAGCGGCTCCCACACCAGGTCCTCGCTCACCACCTCCGGCCGTGCGTCGTCCGGACGCCACCGTTCGACGAGCCGCGCGTCCAAGTCCACGATCCAGTACTCGGCGACGCCGGCGCTCTGGCAGATCCGGCGCTTGGCGCCGCGATCGCGGGCGGCGGTGCTCGGCGAGAGGAACTCGATCGCGAGCACGGGCACGCCGACTTCGCTCCACCGCTTGAGGATCTGTCCCGGCTGTTTCCGGATGACGAACACGTCGGGCTGGACGAGAGTGCGAGGCGAGAGGACGATATCCGCCGGACTGGTCAGCAGCTGCAGCTCGTCCTGTCCTTGGAGCGCTGTGCCGAGGGCGAAGTAGAACTCCCCGAGCACCGCTTGGTGCGGGTATTCCGGCGCCGGGGTCACGACGTGCACCCCGTCGAGCAGCTCGTGGCGCAAGCCGTCCTCGGGGAGGGCCAGTAACTCCTCGATCGTGGTGACGGCGGTCTCGCGTGTGGGCATGGCCATAATCTCGGACTCCTCGGCCGATGAGGGCAAGCCATGCAGCGATCGTAACGCCCGCCGGCCCGGGAGCCGGCATCGAATCCGCGCGGGCGACGTCATACCAACGCCCAGGGCCCTACGGGAAGTGTTGGGTCAGCTGAATAGGCGCTCCACGGGATAGCGGAACACGTCTCTATGGACCTTGAGGACGTCGAGCACGTCGAGGCCGGAGGAGTGGCGCACGTCGTACAGGCAGAGCGTGCCCACCCCGAACCGCAGCCGCAGCTTGTCGTAGCTCTGCTCGTACTCGACCAGCTCGTGCGGCGCCAGCCGCTTGCCCAGACCACCGGACACGTCCCCGACCACGCGCAGCGAGCGCGCCCGGGCTGTGGCAGCCGCGGCGAAGCTCGTCTCCCAGAAGTCGAGCTGGGCGCGGGCAGACGAGGCATACTGCGCCAACACGAGACGCCCCGCCGCCACGTCCGCCTCGATGGAGGGGCGGCGCCGCTCGAGATGGACGACGATCTGCCTGCGCGCCTCGGGCTCGGCGGCGAGGTAGCTCACGGTCTCCGGCAGTAGCCCTTCGGCTAGAAACGACACCGCGAGATTCACCCGGCTCAAGTCGCTGGCGTACAGACCGCAGAGGTGGCTCCCTTCGGTGTGCGGGAGCTCCGAGAGCGCTGGTGCGCCGGCCGGCTGCTCCTCTACGAACGCCAGGAGATCCCTGCGCCTGAAGCGGCGCTCCCGCCGGCGACCCACGCGCAGGCACGCCAGCCGGCCGGAATTCGTCCAGCGCCGCAGGGACGTCTCGCTCACCTTGAGGAAGCGAGCGGCCTGCTTGATGTCCAGGAGCTCTTCGTGGTCGCTCATGGCGGCATCGCCTCGACGCGCTGGGCCCTATGCTTTTAGCCCACCGTCGCTATATTGGACAACAAAGACCAGCAAAGCATATCAGTAGCCAATCTAACCTTCCGGCCGCAAGATGGCAAAAGCTGAACTTGAGGACTCAGCAGCAACACGCATCCTCATTGTCGAGGACGTGCCCGACGACGCCGAGCTCATGAAGTGGGAGCTGCGCCGCACCCTGGGGCCATGCACGTTCGTGCGCGCGCAGTCCGAGGGCGACGTGGTGCGCGCGCTACACCTGTTCGGCCCCGATGTCGTGCTCACCGATCATTCCCTGCCGCAGTTCAACGCGCTGGATTCCCTGCGGGTGGTGCAGCGGGAGCTACCCGGCACGCCGGTCCTCGTCGTGACGGGCTCGCTCGACGAGGAGACCGCGGCGGACTACATCAAGGCCGGCGCGGTGGACTACATCGTGAAACAGCGGCTGCACCGCCTGGGACCCGCGGTGCGCCGGGCGCTGGCGCTGCGGCAGGCGCTCGAGGATGCGGCCGACGCCGAGGCGGCGCTGGCGCGCAGCGAGCAGCGCTTTCGGAGGCTGGTGGAGCACTCGAGCGACGTCATTACGCTGCTCGACCGGGACGGCCGCATTACCTACAGCAGTCATTCGATGCACCCGACCCTGGGCTATGAGCCCGGCGAGAGGATCGGGCATGGCGTATTCGAGCTGATTCATCCCGACGACCGTGCCACGGCCGAGCCGCTGCTGCGCGAGGTGATGGCCCAACCGGATCGCGTGGCCCGAGCCGACGTGCGTGGGCAGCATAAGGATGGCTCGTGGCGCGAGCTCGAAGTCGTGGCGGTGAACCGGCTGGAGGACGCCGCCGTCGCCGCGGTGGTGGTAACCTACCACGATGTCACCGACCGGAAGCGGGCCGAGGAGCAGCTGCGCCGGGCCAACAACCGTCTCGAGGCCGTCGTCCAGGCGTCGCCACTCGCGATCGTTTCGCTCGACCCGGACGGGATCGTGCAGACGTGGAACCCGGCCGCCGAGCGGTTGTTCGGGTGGACCGCCCAGGAAGTGACGGGCACGCTGTTGCCGACTGTGCCGGCCGGGGACGAGCCAGCGTTCCGCGAGTCGCGGCGACGCGTCATGCAAGGCGAGCCCCTGACCGGTATGGAGATGGTCCGGAAGAAAAAGGATGGCACGACGGTGACGGTCAACCTGTTTGGCGCTCCGTTGCGTGACGCCGCCGGTCGGGTCACCGGCGTCCTCGGCCTGATGGAAGACGTGACCGGTGTCAAGCGTCTGGAGCAACAGTTCTTTCAGGCCCAGAAGATGGAGGCCGTGGGACGACTCGCGGGCGGGGTGGCGCACGACTTCAACAACCTGCTGACCGCGATCCTCGGGTCTACCGATCTGCTGCTCGAGACCCTCCCGCCCGATCATCCGGGCCGAGAGGACGCGCTCGAGACGCGGAAGGCGGCCCTGCGGGCGGCAGACCTGACGCGACAGCTGCTGGCCTTCAGCCGCCAGCAGGTTCTGGCCCCACGAGTCCTCAGCCTCAACGACGTCGTGAGCGAGATGCATAAGATGCTGCACCGGCTGATCGGCGAGGACGTCGAGCTGCGGACGGTACTGGGGGAAAATCTGGGCGCGGCGCGCGCCGATCCCGGCCAGATCGAGCAGGTCGTCGTCAACCTGGCGGTGAACGCGCGCGACGCCATGCCCAACGGCGGCCGGCTGACCATTGAGACGGCGAATGTAGACTTGGACGACGGGTATGCCGCGGAGCACACGGTTGTGGTGCCGGGACGCTACGTCATGCTGGCCGTGAGCGATACCGGCATGGGAATGGACGCGGCGACGAAGGCGCGCGTGTTCGAGCCGTTCTTCACGACGAAGCCGAAGGGGAAGGGTACGGGATTAGGCCTCGCCACCGTGTATGGCATCGTGAAACAGAGCGGCGGCTACGTCTGGGTGTACTCGGAGCCTGGCCAGGGCACGAGCCTCAAGATCTACCTGCCGCGCGTAGACGCCCCCGTCGAAGCGAGCAGTCCCGCCCATCCCGCGACCGGCTCGCTCGCTGGCTCCGAGACCGTCCTCGTGGTGGAAGACCAGGAGGAGGTGCGCAGGCTCACGCGCCGCATTCTGGAGGGGCGCGGTTACCGCGTGCTCGTGGCGGCGAGCGGACCCGAGGCGCTCCGCCTGGCGGAGCATCAGGCAGGGGGGATCGATCTGCTGGTGACGGACGTCGTCATGCCGGGCATGAGCGGCCGCGAGCTGGGCCTGCTGCTCGGCCCCGCGCGGCCGAGGATGAAGGTCCTCTACGTGTCGGGATACACCGACGAGTCGATCGTGCACCACGGCGTGCTCGAGCCGGGCGTGGCATTCATGCAGAAGCCGTTCTCGGCGGAGGGGCTCGCCCGCAAGGTGCGGGAGGTGCTGGACGCGCCGGAGCCGGCGTAGCGCCTCATGTTTCTGGGACTGGCGGGAGCCGCTCCCAAGGCTTAAGTCGAGTCCCAACATGCCAATTCCGTACTATCACGTGGATGCCTTCACGGGAGAGCTGTTTGCAGGCAATCCGGCCGGGGTCTGCATGCTTTCCGCCTTTCCCGCGGACAGCACCATGCGCAAGATTGCGGCGGAGAACCGGCATAGCGATACCGCCTTCGTCGTTCCGCGCGGTGATGGGGATTTCGACCTGCGCTGGTTTACACCAGAAGTAGAAGATGATCTCTGCGGACACGCGACACTGGCAGCGGCCTATGTGCTCACGCTGCGGAACCACACCGCGTGGCCGGTTCGCTTCCACACGCGCAGTGGCGTGTTGACCGTGACCCGGGAACAGGACGGCTTCGAACTGGACTTTCCCGCCAGGCCGCCGCAACCGTGTGAGACGCCGGTCGGACTCTTGGCGGCCCTCGGCCTCGACACGGGGCCGTTCATGAAGTCGCGCGATTACATGGTCGTGGTGGATGACGCTGCGCAGGTGCGAGGGCTCTCGCCCAACATCGCCGCTCTCGCCAAACTCGACATCGGGATCGCCGGTGCAATTGTGACCGCTCCCGGCGAGGCCGGCGTGGATTACGTATGCAGATTTTTTGCCCCAGCCGTCGGCATCGCTGAGGATCCTGCTACCGGCTCGATACACTGCACACTCGCACCGTATTGGGCCGGGCGACTGGGTAAGCAAACGTTGCGCGCGCAACAACTGAGTGCTCGCGGTGGATCGATGCAGTGCGAGATCGCCGGCGATCGCGTAAAGATCGTGGGCAAGGCGCGCCTGTACTTGCAAGGCACCATCGCGCTGTAAAGCGGTCGTCATCCGACGGAAGCGGTGATCATGACTGACGCGCTGCCCCGCAACGCCGTGCTCCTCGTGGTGGATGTACAGAACGGCTTCGATCGCTTCAATGAGGAGCTGCACCGCAACAATCCGGCGCTCGAGGCCAACATCGCCCGCTTGCAGCGCGCCTGGCGCGACACCGGGCGGCCCCTGATCCACGTCCAGCATCTCTCGCGGCGTCCGGACTCCCCGCTGCGCCCACACCAGCCCGGCTGCGAGATCAAGGACGCAGTGCGGCCGCTCCCGGGCGAGCGTGTGGTACAGAAGTCCGTGAACAGCGCGTTTATCGGCACGGACCTGGAAGCTGAGCTGCGGCACCGAGGGTACACGACGCTGGTGATCGCCGGCATGCAGACCAACCTGTGCGTGTCGACCACCGCGCGCATGGCCGGGAATCTCGGGTTCAAGACCTATGTCGTCTCCGACGCCACTGCGACGTTCGACAACGTGGGCCCGGACGGCATCCGTTACGGCGCCGAGCTGCTGCACAACGTGGCGCTCGCCGACCTGCACGGCGAGTTCGCCACGGTGGTGGACACGGCGACGATCCTACAAGGTCTGGGAGACGGCGCCTGATCGATACGCCAGTCGGTGGCGCAAGCTCTACCCCGAAGGGGGTACATCACTCTCACCCTCACTCACCCCCTAAGGGTATGTCTCGTCTCACCCCTACCTGATCACTTCGGGCGATATCGACGCCGTCCTTCGAGTGGCAAACTGAAGCCGTTCGCGTTAGTGCGAACAATGGTGGCCCCGGCGTCGAGACACCGCCTAAGGGCCCAACTCTGAGGTGCCCTATGTTGGTCGCCAAGATCGTCGCGTTGCTGACCGCTGCTGTTCTAGTCGCTGACCCACCAAGCGTCGTGTACAAGAAGACGCGCGTCTTCGTCCTCGTCCCACCAGAGCAGATCCTTCCCGGCGTGAAAAAGGTCGCTGTTCTGGACTTCGCCGGCCAAGGGACCGACGGGCGTTCCTTCGCCGACGTTCTCACTTCGAAGCTGTTCGAGAAGCAGCGCGGGATTCAGGACATCCGCACGACGAGCTTGTTTGGCGCCCTCAAGCACACGCAGGAGGGAAAGACCCTGCAGCAGGGAGCGTTCACGGACGTGTTTACGCTCATCGAGCGAAACCGGCTGGCGCAGGTCCTGCAAGAGCAGCGGCTCGCACAGTCCGGCCTGCTCGACGAGGCGCAGGCGACGCAGGTCGGTAAGATCCTCGGCGTTGACGCCATCGTGCTAGGTACCGTGAGCTTCACGTTGACAGATCAACCGTTGCGGGAGGAGCGCACGTATAGCGAGAACCGGCGGCAGTACACGCGGTACGTGAGTTGCCTGCAGCGAGAGGGCCTCATGAAGGTCCATGCGCGCGTCGTGAGTGCCGAGAGCGGCCAGGTCTTGGGGAGCGTGGACCGACCCCTCCCCATCAAGCTGAAGCACTGTGCGGATGATGGAGGGGTCCTCCCAACGCAACAGTCGGTGGCGGAAGCGTCGTCGCACGACCTCGCGGAGGCCATCGCGAACTACCTGGCACCGCATTTCGAGCTGCGGGAATTCGAGCTCGAGAAGATTCAGAACAAGCAGTTTGAAGGCCTGGGTGAAAGGGCCGCCGAGCTCGCGGAGGCGTTGCGGGTCGACGAGGCTTACGCCATCTACAAGTCGATTCACGATCAAGACGCTTACAGCCCCGAAGTGCTGGTCGACCTCGCGATCCTCAATGAGGTAGTCGGTAATTGGCGTCAAGCGAAGGAGTTTTACGATCAGGCGTTTCAGCTCAAGAAGAGTGATGACCACAGGCGTGGCCTCGACCGGATGACGAGAAGCCTGAGCTTCCGCGACGCGCTCGCTCAGCTGGGTGTGGTGATCCAGGAGCACACGTTCGCCGCTGCCTCGGAAGACGTGGCCCGATTGACCGCGAACGTGGTGGAGATTCGCGGGGGCGGGGACGACCGCATGCCCATTCGTGCGCAGCCCGATGACCACAGCGCAGTCGTGGCCTCCGTACCGGGTGGCGTCACGTTCCAGGTCGTTCGCGAGGAGGGCAACTGGTTTCGCATCAAGCTGCTGGATGCCAAGGAAGGCTACGTCCAGAAGGACAAGGCGAAGCTGCGACAGTAGTGATGCACAGTAGTATTCGGTATCGTCCGCGTTAGTTCCGCTTGGCGCCGTTGCCGACCTTGCTCGCCGTGTCGGCCAGCTCTGCGCGAAACTTCGCCGCCTTGTCAGGCTGCCCGAGCGAATCGTAGGCTGCCACCAGATCTGCGCGCGCATTCACCAACCAGATCACGCCGGGATCAGTCTGCTTGGTCAGGATCTGGTACCCGGCGAGCGTCTCTCG
Source organism: Gemmatimonadota bacterium (assembly GCA_003222135.1). Lineage (GTDB taxonomy): Bacteria > Gemmatimonadota > Gemmatimonadetes > Gemmatimonadales > GWC2-71-9 > 20CM-4-69-16. The sequence continues at coordinate 9,486 of QHUM01000021.1, forward strand.
CACCGCTTCCGCGTAGCGGCGTTGACGCAGCAGCGTCCGGCCCAGTTTGATCCGCGCAATGCCGGTGTTCAGGTGCTCGGCTCCCTGACTCTCCGTGAAGATTTCGATCGCCTCGCGGTACAGCGGCTCGGCGCGGGCATACTGCTGCTGCGCCACGTACACGCTCGCCAGGTTAGAGACCCCGACACCGGTAAAGGTGTGCTTGCCGCCGTAGACCGTCCGGTAGATGGCCAGGACGCGCCTGGCGAGCACCTCCGCCTCGGCGAACCGGTTGCGCGCCAGCGCTACACCTCCCATCTCATTGAGCGTCGACGCGACCTGGGGATGCACCTTCCCGAACACCCGCTCCCGTATGACGAGCGCCCGTTCAAAGAGGCGAGCCGCCTCGTCGTTGCCCTGTGGCTCGAAGCGCAGGGCCCGCCCTAGTACGGTCAGACCGGCAGCGGTCTTGTAATGGTTCGGGCCGTAAAACGCTTGGGTAATGTCGAGCGCCTGGCGGTAGTACTGTTCTGCCTCCTTATAGTGCCCCCACTCTTGCTGCACGGCGCCGAGGTTGATCAGATCCTCGGCGACGAGCGGGTGCCGCTCGCCGTTCAGCGTACGGGTGATCGCCAGGACCAACCGGTCCAGCGAATCGGCGACCGCAAGGTGCGCCGCGTAGAAGTGCGTGTTCGCGAGCTCGCGCATGCTCGCGGCCAGGTCCGCACTCGGTGGCCCCCCCCGTGCCGCCGCGCTGCGCAGCCCGACCGCCTGCTCCAGCACCTTGATCCCCGCGTCGTATTGCCCGCTCTCCTCCAGCACCTGCCCCAGCGCGACCGTGGCGCTGGCGATCGCCGGATGATCAGGTCGCAGATGTCGCTTGCTCATCTCAAGGCCGTCCCGGATCAGACGCTCCGCTTCCTTGTAGTCCGCCTGGTCGACCCGCAAGCGGCCGAGCGCCACCAGGCTCTTCGCTACCTCGGGGTGGTCGGATCCGAACAATGTGCGGCGTCGGTCGAGGGCCCTGCGGAGCAGCGAATCCGCCCGGTCGAGCTTGCCGAGTTGCTGGTAGATGCTGCCCAGCGTCTCGTACAGCTCGGCCTGCACCGCGGGCTCCCCATCGAGGCTCTGCGCGTCCCGCACACCCCGGTCGACGAGCGTCACGACGCGCAGACTCTCCGCGGGCCCGACCGCCTCCTCGCCGCCCTGAAACAGGTTCAGCATGAAGTGCTGGATGCGCTGCGTCCGCGCCGCCTCGGCGACGGCGGCAGTCCGCGCCGTCGCGAGCCGCACCGTGTAGAACACGACCAGACCGACGACGACGATGAACGACGCAGTCGCGGTGGTCACCGGCCGCCAATTGCGCCGGACGTACTTGCCCAGCCGGTAGCCGAACGTGTCCGGCCGGGCCTCGAGCGGCTCGCCCGCGAGGTAGTGATCGATATCCCGGATCAGCGCCTCGACGGTTCGATACCTCCGCTGAGGCTCGATGTGCATCGCGGTGAGGCAAAGCACGTCGAGATCGGCCCAGGCCCGCTTGCTCACGGCGGTCTTCTTGGCGGCGGCCGACGGTCGCTCCGGACGCTGCTCGACGATGACCGTCTCCGCCTCGCTCGGCGTCCGATTCGCCAAGTCGAACGGCAGCCGCCCGGTCAGCAACTCATACAGCACAACGCCGAGGGTGTAGATGTCGGTATGAATGCCGACAGGGTCGCCCAAGATCTGCTCGGGCGCGGCGTAGGCCGGCGTCATGAGCCGCAGTCCGGTGCGGGTCCGATCCACAGGCCCTTCAAGGCTGTCGAGCTGCTTGGCGATGCCGAAGTCGAGCAGCTTCACGCTCCCGTCCGGCTTGACCAGGATGTTCGACGGCTTCAAGTCGCGATGGACGATCAGATGCCGGTGGGCGTGCTCTACCGCCTCGCACACGGCACGGAACAGGTGCAGACGCTCGGGGATCGAGGAGGCGTGCTCCTCACAGAACTGCGTCAGGGGGACGCCCTCGACGTACTCCATGACGAACCAGGGCGTCCCGTCGGGGAGGGTGTCTGCATCGTACAGCCGCGCGATCGCGGGGTGATTGAGCTGGGCGAGCGTGCGCTGTTCGCTGGTGAATCGCTCCCGGCGATCCGGTGAGAGCCACGCGTCGCGCAGGATCTTGATGGCGGCGACGCTGCCCAAGTCTTCCCGCTCGGCAAGGTAAACCACGCCCATCCCTCCCTGACCGAGCAGCCGCTTCATGCGGTAGGGGCCGAAAAGCTGATCCAGGAGGGCGGGGGGAATGCCTTCCTCGAGCACCTGACCGGCCACGTATGCCGCGTCGCGATCGAGCAGCGAATCGCTCCGAGCGTCTTCCTCGAGCAGGGCCAGCACTTCCTCCATGAGCGCTGGGTCCCCAGGGCACTCCGCCTCGAGGAACGCGCGTTGGGCGGGTCTCGCGAGGTCCGCTACTTCATGGAACAGAGCCTGGATCCGTTCCCAGCGCGCGGCGTCCATCAGCTCGCTTGCCGCAGCTGATGGGCAAGCCACGCCCTGGCCGCTCGCCAATCGCGGAGGATGGTGGCCTCGGATACGCCGAGCAGCTCGGCGCTTTCCGCCACATCGAATCCGCCGAAGAACCGGCTCTCGACCACCAGCGCCTGACGTGGCTGCAGCCGGGCGAGCTCCTGCAAGGCAGCATCGAGGCCCAGCAATTGGTCCGCGCCGGTCGGCGTCGGATCGGGTGCGTCCTCGAAGGTGACGAGCGTCAGTGCCTCCCCACCCCGTTTTTGAGCCTTCCGTCTCCGGGCGGCTTCGATCAAGACCTGGCGCATGGCGCGCGCGGCGATCCGCTTGAAGTGCATGCGAGGGACTCCGGCGAGTCGTGGTGAGTTCCGGAGCTTAAGCCACGCCTCGTTTACCAGGGTCGTGGGACTGAGCGAAGCGTTCGGGTCGCTGCGCCGTACGCTCGAGGCGAGACGCCGCAGCTCCTCGTAGGTCACACTGAACACATGGTCCAGGGCGCTCCGATCGCCCAGCAACGCTTCAAGCTCGCTGCCCTCTAGACCGTGCTCCGTTCGGATGCTCCGAAGGGTCATGACGGCATTCCCTGCGGACTCACGCAATGCAGGATGGACGCCCCGCTCCCGTGTCCGGCGGGTGGTGGGGCAGAGGTTGTAACCCCCGGCCTCGTAACAGTATCACTTGGAAAGCGGCCCATGCAATCAGCAGACACGTCGCACGGAACGTCTGTCGCCGGCCGGGAGCCGGGGGGTGCCCCTAGCGGTCCGCCGTCCGGGGGGCATTTTCAACGCAACTCGGATGCTGTGATCCCCAAGGCGCGAAGTCGTGCGGCTCGCCTATGCCTCGGGGGGAGCGAATCGCGAAACCGGCTGAGTGGGGGGGACCCCGCTTGGCCGGCTTTTTGTGTCTGATGGTTACGGAGCACGCAGGTTCTCGATGAGCGGCCACCCCGAGGCGCGATGCCGTGCGGCTCGCCTCTGCCTCGGGGGGGAGCGAATCGCAAGACCGGAAGAGGCGCCGGGTGTCACCACATTCCGCGTTTGCGAGGGATCATGGGTAACGCCGTTCTGAAGCACTGGATGCGCTCCGGCCTCGTACTGGTCGCCGGTCTCGGCGTCGCGGTTGCCTGCGGCACTAAGGACAGCACCGGGCCAGGCGCCGACTACACGCTATCGCTCGCACCAGCGGCGCTCACGATTGTCCAGGGCGCGAACGGCACAGCGACCGTCACTATCACGCGCACGAACTTCACCGGCGCCGTGGCTCTGAGTCTGGGCGGCGCGCCCACCGCGGTCACCGGGTCGTTCAATCCGGCGGGCCCCACGGGGACGGGCTCCACGCTCACGGTGACCGTGGGGGCGACGGTGGTGCCCGGGGTCTACAATCTGACGGTGACGGGGACCGGCACGCCGGGCAACCGCTCGACGCCGCTCACCCTCACGGTCAGCGCGGCCCCGGACTACACCCTGTCGCTCTCACCGGCGGCGCTCACGATCGGACAGGGCGCGACCGGCAACTCGGCCGTCACGATCACGCGCACCAACTTCACCGAGCCCGTGACCCTGAGTCTGGGCACTGCACCCGCCGGGGTCACTGGCTCGTTTAGTCCAGCGGCTCCCACGGGGACCAGCTCCACGCTCACAGTGAGCGTGGGAGCGGCGGTCGCGCCCGGGATCTACAACCTGACGGTGGACGGGACCGGCTCACCGGGCAACCGCTCGACGCCGCTCACCCTCACGGTGAGCGCGGCTCCCGACTACACGCTGTCACTCGCACCGGCGGCGTTCACGATCGCGCCGGGAGCGAACGCGCCGACGACAGTCACCATCACGCGCACCAATTTCACGGGCGCCGTGACGTTGAGTTTGGGCAACGCGCCCGCTGGCGTCACGGGGTCGTTCAATCCAGCCGCACCCACGGGAACCAGCTCCACGCTCACGGTGAGCGTTGGGGCCGCCGTGGCGCCCGGGGTGTACAACCTCACCGTTGACGGGACCGGCACGCCGGGCAACCGCTCGACGCCGCTCACCCTCACGGTCAGCGCGGCCCCGGAGTACACCCTGTCGCTCTCACCGGCGGCGCTCACGATCGGACAGGGCGCGACCGGCAACTCGACCGTCACCATCACCCGCACCAACTTCGCCGGGGCGGTGACCTTGAGTCTGGGCGGCGCACCGACCGGGGTCACGGGGTCGTTCAACCCGGCGGCTCCCACGGGGACCAGCTCCACGCTCACAGTGAGCGTGGGAGCCGCGGTCGCGCCTGGGGTCTACAACCTGACGGTGGACGGCGCCGGGACCCCTGGCAATCGCTCGACGCCGCTCACCCTCACGGTCAGCGCGGCCCCGGACTACACCCTGTCGCTCTCACCGGCGGCGCTCACGATCGGACAGGGCGCGACCGGCACGTCGGCCGTCACGATCACGCGCACCAACTTCACCGGGCCCGTGACCCTGAGTCTGGGCACTGCACCCGCCGGAGTCACGGGGTCGTTCAACCCGGCGGCTCCCACGGGGACCAGCTCCACGCTCACAGTGAGCGTGGGAGCGGCGGTCGCGCCCGGGGTCTACAACCTGACGGTGGACGGCGCCGGGACCCCTGGCAATCGCTCGACGCCCCTCACCCTCACGGTGAGCGCGGCTCCCGACTACACGCTGTCGCTTTCACCGACGGCGGCGCTCGCTATCGAACGGGGCGCGACCGGCACTACGACCGTCACGATCACCCGCACGAACTTCACCGGCGCGGTCACGCTGAGTCTGGGCAGCGCGCCCGCCGGCGTCACGGGGTCGTTCGATCCCGCGACACCTACGGGCACCAGCTCCACGCTCACGGTGAGCGTCGGGGCCGCGGTGGCGCCTGGGGTCTACAACCTGACGGTGGACGGCGCCGGAACACCGGGGAGCCGCTCGACGCCGCTCACCGTCACAGTGACCGCGGCCGGGGACTACACGCTGTCGCTGACACCGGCGGACCTTACGGTCGAACAGGGCGTGACCGGTACCGCGACCGTTACGATCACCCGCACGAATTTCACAGGCGTCGTGACGTTGAGTTTGGGCAACGCGCCCGCTGGCGTCACGGGGTCGTTCAATCCAGCCGCACCCACGGGAACCAGCTCCACGCTCACGGTGAGCGTTGGGGCCGCCGTGGCGCCCGGGGTGTACAACCTCACCGTTGACGGGACCGGCACGCCGGGCAACCGCTCGACGCCGCTCACCCTCACGGTCAGCGCGGCCCCGGAGTACACCCTGTCGCTCTCACCGGCGGCGCTCACGATCGGACAGGGCGCGACCGGCAACTCGACCGTCACCATCACCCGCACCAACTTCGCCGGGGCGGTGACCTTGAGTCTGGGCGGCGCACCGACCGGGGTCACGGGGTCGTTCAACCCGGCGGCTCCCACGGGGACCAGCTCCACGCTCACAGTGAGCGTGGGAGCCGCGGTCGCGCCTGGGGTCTACAACCTGACGGTGGACGGCGCCGGGACCCCTGGCAATCGCTCGACGCCGCTCACCCTCACGGTCAGCGCGGCCCCGGACTACACCCTGTCGCTCTCACCGGCGGCGCTCACGATCGGACAGGGCGCGACCGGCACGTCGGCCGTCACGATCACGCGCACCAACTTCACCGGGCCCGTGACCCTGAGTCTGGGCACTGC
>QHUM01000022.1:0-13935 GCA_003222135.1 Gemmatimonadota bacterium
GCTTCAAGGCCTCGCTCTCCGTGCCGGGGGCGGTGTTCATGTTGACCCGCGCGCCCGACGGCAACGGCAACGTGCTGCTGCAGATCGACAAGGACGGCGGACAGCCGCGCTCGCGCATCGATCTCGGCAAGGAGCGCGAGCCGGTGTACGCGGTGGACGACGTCGCCGGGATGCTGTTCCTGCGGACCGCCTCCGGCACGCTGGTGGGCTACCGGCTGTGAGCGTTTCCTAGCCAACCTTCTTGACGTTCATTTTGTCCAGCGCGGCGCGGAGCCCGTGCGCCAGCTTGACGGCGTCGGCGTTCGCCCAGTAGGGCATGAAGCAGAAGTGCGGGCTGTCGGCCAGCGGCGTAGCGGCAGTTGACAAGCGCCGCTCGGCGGAGGGAGTATCCAAGGAGTGCCTGAGCTGCGTGCTTGAAGTTCACTCCCGCCGTTGCGACCGCCGAGGTGCCACATGTCGAAGAAGATCCTGATGCTGGTCGGAGATTTCGCGGAAGACTACGAGGTGATGGTCCCATTCCAGGCGCTCCTCGCCGTCGGACACACGGTGCACGCCGTCTGCCCCGGCAAGAAAGCCGGAGAGACGATTCGTACGGCCATCCACGACTTCGAGGGCGATCAAACGTACACGGAGAAGCGGGGTCACAATTTCACCGTCAATGCCACATTCGACGACGTGCGCCCCGAGGGGTACGACGCCCTCGTGATTGCGGGTGGCCGAGCGCCGGAGTATCTGCGGCTCAACGAGGCGCTGCTGGGCACGGTGCGCCACTTCTTTGCCGCGGACAAACCGGTGGCGGCGATCTGTCACGGTCCCCAGATCCTCACGGCCGCCGGCGTGATCAAGGGTCGCAAGGTCTCGGCCTACCCGGCCGTCGCACCCGAGGTGCGGCTCGCCGGGGCCGTGTACGCCGACATCGGGATCGACAAGGCCATTACGGACGGCAACCTCGTGACGGCGCCTGCTTGGCCGGCGCACCCCGCGTGGATCGCTCAGTTCCTGCAAGTGCTGGGGACGCGCATCGGCGATGAGGAGCCCGCGGCCATGGCGCACTGACCGCACGTTCGCCGACCTATCCGCGGTCGTGCGCCTGCTGCAGGGCGTTGATGTCGAGCTTCTTCATCCGCAGCATCGCCTTCATGGCCGCGTTGGCCTTCTTCGGATCCTTGTCTCCCAGCATCTTGCCCAAGGCGGTGGGAATGATCTGCCAGGACAGGCCGTACTTGTCTTGGAGCCAGCCGCATTGGTCTTCTCTACCGGCCGCAGACAGCTTCGTCCAGAGCGCATCGACTTCCTGCTGCGTCTCACAGTTGACGAACAAGGATATCGCCTGCGTGAACTTGAATTGCGGGCCGCCGTTCAGGGCGTAGAAGTCCTGACCCTCGAGCTGGAAGGTGCAGGACATGACCGTCCCCTTCACGCCCGGCCCGGCGTCTCCGTATCGCGTGACGCTCACGACCCTCGAATTCTTGAAGATCGACACATAGAAGTTCACCGCCTCTTCGGCGTTGCCGTCGAACCACAGGAACGGGACGATCTTCTGCATAGAGCCCTCGCTAGTGAAGGTTCATTTGCGAGCCGGCGTCGACGCCAACAGATCGGCCAGCCGGTCGTAGCTCGCCGCCACGCCCTTCTCCATACCGGACCTGAGGACCGCGTCGCGCGCCTCCCGCGACTCGTAGCGCATCGTCTGCGTGAGAGTGGTTCGTCCACCCCGCTCGACGAGCACGAGGGTGTTGAGACCCTCGCCCGGGTACCAGGCCTCGTCGAACCGCTCGGTGGTGACGAGCCGCTCGGGCTGCACGATTTCGCGGTAGACGCCGCCCATCCCCATCTCGGTGCCGTTACGATCGTGCCGCCACACCCAGCGATACGTGCCGCCCACCCGCACGTCCATCTCGCACACGGGCATCGACCAGCCCGGCGGTCCGAGCAGCCACTGCTTGACGAGCTCGGGTTTGGTATGGGCGTCGAAGACCAGCGTCCGCGGGGCATCGAACACGCGCGTCATCGTGATCTCACGGTCGGAGGGCGTCGTGACTTTCAGGTTTCCCATTTCTTCTCCTTGGTCTTGAGCTCGTCGAGCAGGGCGTCGAGCCGTTGGAATCGGCCTTCCCACAACCGGCGGTAGCGCTCGAGCCACTTGGTCGCTGCCGCGAGCGGCTTGGGCTCGAGTTTGCGCGGCCGCCGTTGTGCATCCCGGCCGCGCGAGATCAGGCCGGCGCGCTCCAGCACCTTGAGATGCTTGGAGATGGCGGGTTGGCTCATCGCGAACGGCTCGGCCAGCTCGGTCACCGATGCCTGACCCGACGCCAGCCGGGCGAGAATCGCCCGCCGGGTGGGATCGGCGAGGGCGGCGAAGACGGCGTCGAGGCGGTGCGTTGCTTGCATAACTGATAGGTTATATACAAGAGAGCCCGCCCGCCGTCAAGACGGCGATGACCGGACCGCGCGGGCCTCACTGTTCCTTCAGCAGCACCTGGAACCTCGGGTTGGCTCGGAGCGGGTCCCACACCGGGTCGAGCCGCAAGACAGCGGGCGTGTAGAACGGGGTGTGGATCGCCTTCCTCAATCGGTCGATCGCGGCGTCGGCCTCGTCGCACATGACGTACACCTCCGCGACGAGTCCCTGCTGCGTCGCGTTGAGCTTCGCGCCGCGTTGCTCGAGGGTCGTGATTTCATCGATCGCCTCACGCTTCCGCCCGAGACCCGCATACGCCCACGCGAGCCCGACGTAGTTGCCGAGGTTGTCCGGGAGCAAGTCCGGCTCGGCTCGTATCCAAGCGGCGTGCCAGGCACGTACCGAATCGTAGTAGGCCATGGCCCGCTCCGGCTGGAGGCGAAAGGCCATCGCCTTCACAATTATGTAGTCAACGGTGTCCGTGCCGAACGACCCCATCGACAGTCCGCGAACGGCAGTGCCGTAGTCCGGGAAGATCCGGACGAGGTTCATGAGGAAGGAGTGGCGAGATATGTCTACAAGCAAGTTCGCCAGGCCGACGCTGGCCGTCCCTGCGTTGAGCGCCTTGCGGGCGCTGACCGTGTCGCCCCGAGCTACGTAGGACCACGCTTTGTAGACGTAAGGCCGAGCGAGATCGGGAGCCAGGGAGATCCAGCGGTCGAGGTAGGATTCGCATTCTCGAAACTTCAAGGCGTTGCAGTAAGGACCCCCTGCCGACAAGATGACATCGACCGAGCGGGGATCGAGCCGTAGTGCTCGGTCGAATAACGTCGCGGCCTCGGTCCACTCGCCTCGCGCCGCCTCACGCCTACCTCGGAAGGCGATCGCCATAGGATCGTGCGGCGCTGCGCGCAGCCATAATGCGTACTGTGCTTCGGCCCGCGTGCTGTCTCCAATGGCGTGGTAGTAGCCCGCCAACGCCTCGATGGCCCGGGGCAGGTCCGGGTCGAGCCGCAACGCCCGCTCCGCCAGCTGCCGAGCGCGGGCCAGGCGAGCCGACTGGGTCAAGTGCGGCGTCATGCTCAAGTCGTAACTGCTCACGAACATGAGCATGTTTGTCTTAGCGAGCCCAGCGTAGGCCGAGGCGAATCGCGGGTCGAGCTGCGTCGCGCGCTCGAACATCTGCTCGGCGATCCGCTGGGCTTCCCAGTTCTGTCCTGCCCCGCGTTGCAGATAGTCGTTGCCACGCAGGTAGGCGTCGTAGGCCTCGCGGTTCTCGGTCGGCCGGGCCGCGACTGCCTCACGCTCCGTCGCGAGCAGGGTCACGTTCAAGGCCTGCGCCACCTGCTCGGCGATCTTCGCCTGGACTCCGAAGATCGCCCCCGGGGCCAAGCTCGCCGTATACGCCTCGGCCCAGAGGTTGGTCGCGTCCGCCACGCGGATCAGCTCCGGCGCCACGCGCGCCTGTCCAGCGCCGCTGGGGCCGCGGTCGGTTCGCACGGTACCCTGCAGCACATATTGAACTCCCAGCTCCCGGCTGATCTGCTGAAGCGTCTTGTCGGTGTTCTGGTACCCGGTGGCACTGGCACGGCCGATCACGCCAATCCCGGAAATCTGACTCAACCGTGTGGTGACCTCTTCGGTGACGCCATCGGTGAAGTACTGATCGGCGGTGGCGCCGAGATTCCGGAACGGCAGCACGACCAGCATGGGACGGCGCGCATCCGTCCCCGCCGTGGTGCCGCGCGATCGCGTCCACGTGATGGCCCCGATACCCGCCACGAGCAGGACCACCACGACGGTCCCCAAGACGAGCCGGCGTCGGACAGGCTTCGCCGGCGCGCTGGAGACTGGCACTGTGGCCGTCGGAGTTGCGCCGCCGCTCGGCGTCGCCATCGCCTCGAGCGCCTCCAGGACCTCCGCCGCCGTCTGTGGTCTGTCGGCTGCGTGCTTCTCGAGACAGCGCATGACGAGCGCTCCGAGCGCCGGCGGCACGGCTGCCCGGCCCTGCGTTACGAGCACGGGGGTCTGCGTTGCGTGCGCGGCCAGCACCTGCTGCGCCGTGAGACCGGCGAACGGGGGATGACCGGTGAGCAGCTCGTAGCCTACGACGCCCAGGGCGTAGATATCCGCCCGGTGGTCGGTGTTGGGATCCGCCGCCGCCTGCTCGGGTGCCATGTAGGCCGGCGTGCCGAGCGCGACGCCGATCGAGGTGAGCGTGGACGTCCCCGTCGCCGTGCTCAGCGCTTTGGACACGCCGAAATCAGTGACGAGCGCGTGTTTTCCCGAGACCAGCACGTTGTCCGGCTTTATGTCCCGATGCACCAGCGCGTGTTCGTGGGCATAGGCCAAGGCGTCCGCGACATCGCGCAGGATCCGCACCGCTTCGGGGATCGGAAGCTCGCCCTGGCGTGCGAGCCTCGTCCGCAGGGACTCCCCCTCGATCAGGGGCATCGTGTAGTACAGCAGGCCCTCGACGGCGCCCGCAGAAAGAAGAGGAACGATGTGCGGGTGCTGAAGCTTTGCGGCGAGCTGGATCTCTCGGCGGAACCGCTCGACGCTCAGGCCGGCGGCGAGGTCCTGCGGCAGGACCTTGATGACGACGGGCCGGTCGAGCGCTGTCTCCGTGGCCACGAAGACGCGTCCCATCCCGCCGCCGCCAAGCTCCTCCCGGACACGGTACGCCGCACCGAGCGCGCTTTGCAGGCGAGCCAGTAGGTCGCCCATACGTGGGCTAAGATAGGCGCCGGACCGTGTCTGGGCGAACGACCCGACAACGCGATCAGTGGCTGATCGCGAAGAACCAGGCGGCGATCACCGGACCGCGCGGCCCGCGGCCCCCCGTCGCCGGCGGGGCCGACCCCGGTGCCGGTGCCGGTGCCGGCCCGTATTCGGGCTGGAACAGGTAGGCCACATGCTTCGCTTGATCCACGCTGATCGTCTTGGCGCCCCGTATCGTGGCGACGGTGGCCACCACCGTGTATTTGTCCGGCGAGTCCTGGTGCACGACGGTGACGTCGCTGTCGCGCCCGGCCGGGATGTAGATCAGCTTCTGCGACGCGTCCCACGCCAACGCGTCGACGCCGTCCCCGTTGGCGATCGTGGCCACCACCTTGCCGGAAGCGGGGTCGACCACCACGGAGGTCTTGCCGCATCCGGAGAAGATCCGGTTGGTCGCGCGATCGTACGCGATGCCGGTGGGACCTTCGCACGGCGCGAGCGGCCAGGAGGCGAGCACCTTCATCGCCTTATCGTCGATCACCTGGATCGTGCTCTTGCCCTCGTTGTTGACGAAGATCTTCCCCTTGCCGTCACTCGCCGCGCCTTCCGGCGAATTATCCTCGAGGTCGACCGTGCCGACGATGTCGCCGGACTTGGGATCGATCGCGACGACGGTGCCGATCGGGCGGCTGTGATTGGTGAGGATGATGCGATCGGAAAAGTCGTCGTACATGATGCCGTCGAGACCGCCGGTGCGTACCGGAATCTTCTTGATCACCGCGAGACTGGTGAGATCGAACATCGTCACCGTGGAGTCGCCGCCGTTCGTGATGAAGCCGTGATGCGACGTCGGGACGAGGGCGATACCGTGCGTGCGCGGCGTGTCCGGAATGTCGCCCAGCAGCTTGCCGGTGGCGCCGTCGACCACCATCACGTGTGTGCCGCGCGACACGAACACGCGGCCCGTGCCCGGCTCGGCGGTGAGGTAGTCCGTGCCGCCGTCGCCGCCGATGTTGAACTTGGCGACCTTGAACGCCTGCGCTGCGCCGACGCGCGGCAGCGCCAAGGCGGCGGCGATCAGCAGAGCCGGTACAGTCAGTACGTGCCTGGTCATGCAGTCCTCGAGCCTCCTCATTTAAGTCCGAGTGCTTTTGCGGCGAGCTTCGGTGGGTATCGGCATGCGGCAATGCTATCGGCGCGCCCCGTGGTCTGTCAAACGGCCGTGACACACATCAGTCACCCTGAAAGCCGAGCCGGCGCAGGAGCGCCCGGAAACGGGGATCCGACCGCAACGGCGCGAACCGGGGGTCCATTCGCAGATACACGAGTAAGGTCGAGCGCTCTTCCGCAGCCTGGTCGAGCATCCCGACCGCTCGGTCGAGCTCCCCCCGCCCCACGGAGATCAGGGCGAAGAAGTACGGGGAGACGTACCCCTCGCGCGACTGCCTCCTCAACTCATCGATGAGCTGCCCAGCCTCGGCCCGGCGGCCCGTGACCGCATAGACGTGACCTAGCGACGACAGCACGTTTGCGTCGCGATGGGAGAGAGCCGCGGCCTTTTCCAGAGCGGCGATCGCCGGCATATACATGCCCTTCTGCTCGTAGGCCAGCCCGAGACCCCAGTGCGCCACATCGAAGGTCGAATCGAGCTTCAGGGTCTCCTGCAATTGGTGAATCGCGTCGTCGTAGCGGTGACCGAAGAACAGGATCATCGCAGTGTTTGCCTGCAGCACCAGCGAAATGGGCTCGACTTGCTCGGCGCGTCGGATCTCGGCGAGCGCTTCGTCGATGCGGCCCGTGGCCGCGAGCAGCCGGCTGTAAGAGTGGTGCGCGGCGGCGTAACTCGGATTCAGTTCGAGCGCGCGCCGGAACTCGCGCTCCGCCGCCGCCCAGTCCCAGTCGTAGTAGGCCTTGATGTAGGCCAGCGAGGCGTGCGCCTCGGCGAGCCCGTCATCCAACGCCAGGGCCTGCTCCGCCGCCGCCTTCGCCTTGGGGAAAACCTCCCGTGGAGAAACCCGTCTGTAGAACGGCAGCACGTTGTAGTAGTCGGCGAGGCCGGCGTACGCCGCCGGGTAGCGCGGGTCTGCTTTGATCGCCTGTTGGAATTGCTCGAACGCCTTGGCGAGCCCCTCCGGCGTGCGCTGGTTCCAGAAGTAGCGACCCAGCAGGTAGGCACTGTGGGCCCTGAGGTTCACCGGGCGCGCCACCGGCAGGCGTGCCTGCTCCTCCGGCGTGAGCGTGACCCGGACCTCGCGCGCTACCGTGCGGGCCAGCTCGCTCTGCAGCCCGAGCACGTCCCCCAGGCGGCGATCATACGTCTCTCCCCAGACGTGTCGATCAGCCGCAGCATCGATCAACTCCACGGTCACGCGAACGCGGTCCCCCGCCAGAATGACCGAGCCCTCGACAACGGCGTCCACGTGCAGCTCATGCGCGATCTCGGGGAGCGGCCTGGCCACGGCCTTGTAGCGCATCACGGAGCGCCGCGACACCACGCGCAATGCCTGAATCTTCGACAGATCCGCGATCAGCGCTTCGGTCATGCCATCCACGAAGTAGGCCTGGTTGGAGTCGCGGCTCAGGTTGTCGAGCGGGAGGACGGCGAGCGACTCGATATGCCGCGGGCTGGCGGCCGTTGGATGCGACCTGTGGTAGGCCCACCACCCGAGCCCGATCAACAGCACCCCCGCCGTCGCGGCGCGGAGCAGCGTGCGAGAGCGGTCGCGCCGAGCCGCGGCCTGTGGTGTTTCGTGACCTGCCGCCTCGAGCGCCTCGGCGAAGTGGTGCGCGGTGGCAAAGCGGTCGGCTGGGGTCTTCGCCAGCGCTCGGGCGATCACGCGCGCCACAGCTGCCGACACGGCGGGACGGATGCGCGTCACCGGGGGCGGCGGTGCGGTGAGGTGCTGTCGCACCACGCTCTCCGCGGTGGGCCCCGTAAAGGGCGGCTGCCCCGCGAGCATCTCGTACAGGACGCAGCCGAGGCTGTATACATCGCTCCGCCCGTCGAGCGCCTGGTCGCCCGCGGCCTGCTCGGGGCTCATGTAGGCCGGTGTCCCGACCGTGAGGCCCGTGGCCGTGAGCCGCTCACCTGCGGCGGCGGTGATCGCGCGCGCGATGCCGAAGTCCGCCACGAAGGCTTCATCGCCGGCGAGCAGGATGTTCTCCGGCTTGACGTCGCGGTGCACCACGTCCCGTCCGTGGGCGTAGGCAAGCGCGCTGGCGATCGCGGTCGCGATCCGGAGTGCGTCCTCGAGGGGCAGCTGTTTCGCGTGCTCGAGCCTGTCCCGCAGCGACTCGCCTTCGACGTACGGCATGACGTAGTAGAGGCTCCCCGCCGCCTCACCCGAGTCGTAGAGCGAGAGGATGTGGGGGTGGGTCAGTCGAGCGGCGATCTCGATCTCGCGCAGAAAGCGGTCCGGCCCGAGTGCGGCGGCGAGCTCGGCGCGGAGGACTTTGACGGCGACGAGACGCTGGTGTTTGACATCGCGAGCGAGGTAGACACACGCCATCCCGCCGCGGCCGAGCTCGCGCTCAATCGTGTAGCGCGCGCTCAGGGCAGCCGTGAGCCGAGCGAGTTCGTCGGGTATGACCATCGCTACGGTCGCCCGGCGGCACGACCGACGCTCAGGCCGATCCACTCCACCTCCACGCCATAACTGCCCGGCGCGACCGCGATCCCCCCTCCGTCCTCGCGCCGCAGCGAGAGCTGCAGCCGCTCCACGCGGTCGAGCCGCGGGCGGTCGCCGCTCCCTCCCCGCCCCGCCGCGGGTCCCACCCAGTAGTTCCACTCGCCGGGGAACCCCTCGGGGAGCAACACGCCACGGCCGATCGTGAAGTCCGTGAGCGGTACTGCTCGCTCGCTCCAGCTCGAGTCCACGGGTACCGCGGCGCTCCAGCTCGTGCCGTCATCCTCCATCAGCGTGACATGCAGGATCTGGCGCGCCCCGAGGCCGCGCAGCCGCACGTGCAACGCGTCGGCCCCGCCAATCGTCTCCTGCCGGGCAGCGATCCGGTCCTTGATCACCAGCGACGCCGTGTAGTCGGGCGGGCTCGAGGAGCGCGCGTCCACGGGCAGCTCGAAGTGAAAGGCCGGCTGGCCGGTGACCGCTGACAGAGTCAGGCGGAACAGTCCGCGGCGTCCGGCGTCGCCGATGCGGGTAAAGGTCAAGTGGGCAGCGTCCCGGCCGGGATCGAACAACCGCAGCGGCGTCGCTGCGCCGACGACATCCAGCTTCCAGGATGCACTCTCGTAGTAGTCCCAATCAGTCGGATTGAGATGCAGGCCGTCGGGGAAGGTTGCACTCGAGTCCGCGCGGAACAGCGTGATCACGCACTCGTAGGGCCCCTCGCGCAACCCCGCCGCCGGAACAGTGGCAGCATACACGTAACCGCCCGCGGGGTGCATCGTGACGCCGCGGTAGAAGCCTCCGGCACCCGGCCGGATGAAGAGCTTGACCGAGTCGGGCGGCGTCCGATCGACCACGCGGGCCCGCAGCTCGGCGGGTCGCCCCGCGAGGTATGCGGGGGCGGCGAGAGCCTCGACGGATGGCGGGAGAGAGTCGGCGGGAGGCGCATGGTACTCGGTGAACCCAATCTGGCCCACGCGCGCGGGGAGCGTAGCTGGATCCACCGGACCGTTCGCGCTCAGCACGTACACACCAGGAGTAACGGCAAACCGACCGGCCTCCGACCGTCCGACCCGACCGCCGCCGTTCATCGGTTGCACTGTGAACTCGCCGCCCAGGTCCGGGAGCGTGACGGTCATGTGCCAGGCGCGGCTGATCGCGCGGGTCACGACCTTGTCGGGGCTCGGCGGCTCGAACGGGTCGCGCACGGGCACGGCGTCGGGGCAGACCTCGAGACGCCACACGCCCGGGCGCACTTTGTCGAGGAAGTAAATCCCCTCCCCTTCATACGTCGCCACCGGCGACGAGCCGTAGCCGGCAATACGACGCAGCGCGACGGGGTCCGGGGGCGCCGCGCGCGTCGAGCCGGCGTATAAAAATGCGTCACGCGCGACGAGCTCGCCCAGATCACCGTCGTAGGAGACGTGGAAGTCGCCGAACCGCGTGTTCTCAGGGTAGGAGCCGTACGAGCGCAGCCGCGGCAGGCGGTGCATCACCTCGGCCGCGATAATGGCGCTCATGGCCTTGCGGGGGGTGTAAACCAGGTTGAGATAGTGGGTCTGCCAGCCCAGGTTGCGCGAGGCGGTCTGTAGCATGTCGTAGGCGAACATGGCGACGAACTGCGCACCCACGGCGCGAAATGTCCGAGCCATCGCCGGATACATGTAACCGGTGCGCAGGTCCGGCGAGTCGAACTCGTACACGATCCGCGGGCTCCGGGCGAGCTCGGGGCGCAGCATATCCGGGTATGCGTCGGTCCCGCGGAGATAGTTGCCCACCAGCTCATGGCCCGAATTCAAGCCCGTGGGATACCAGCCAAATGTGATCCCCTGCGCCTTGCTGCGCCTGATCGCCTCCCCGATCCTGAAGTCCTGACTCACATTGTAGAAGACGAGCTTCTGACAACCCGTGCTGCGCACCGCGTCGGTGAGCGCATTGATGTAGCGGATCGAGCCCTGCAGGTCCTCTGGATGATGCCACGGCTCGTTCACGAGCTCGATGAACAGAATAGCGGGCTCATCCTTGAGCGCCACGCCGGTGTAGCGGTTCACGTGATTGAGGACTTGCCGCAGGTAGTTAACCTGTGCCGCGAGCGCCGCGGGGTCGGTACCCATACGCGCCTTGCCGAAGTGCCGGCCGAAGCCCGGTGCCGAAGTATCAGATAATGCGTCGGGCCAGTTCGCGCCGTACAGCTGGATCGGGCTGAACAGCATGTAGATGCCGCGCTCCCGCGCGCGGGCGATGAGGTAATCCTGCAGGTCGAGATGGTCGTTGGCGATCAAGTTGCCGGCCGAGTCGGACGCCTCCCAGTCGCCCCAGAAGGTCAGCCGCAGGCCGTCCCAGCCCATGCGGGCGAACTGCGCCATGTCTTCATCGATCATTCGCTTGCGGTCGGCTTTGACGTAGCCGGCCGCGCGATAGTCGGAGGCGGTGGGAAGCACGTAGTTCGCGCCGAAGAGGGTAACCTCTTGTTTGTCGTCGCTCCAGCGCACCACGCCCTGGTTGTCGAGGTAGACGGCCCGGTTCGCCTGTACGGCGAGCAACGCCGGGAGGATGGCCAAACAGAGCATGGCTACCGGCGGATGAGGTCGAGCACGAGACTCTCCCGCGACCCGAGCGTCGCGGCCGGGACGTAGCCCTGAATGCGCCCCTCCCGGTTCACCTGCAGCGTGGTGCCGTTCGGACCGCGGAGCAGATTGCGCGCCGCATACGTCCCGGGCGGAAGCACGCTGTCCCGGGAGCCGAACGCGACGCCGGAGGCCGGCGCGGCGCCGAGATTCGCCACCACCAGCACTGCGTGATCGCCCGCGCGGCGCAGATAGGCCGCCACTTCGGAGCTGGTGACCGAGAGCGCCACCAGCTTCCCCGTCGCCAGGGCCTCGTTCTGTCTGCGCAGGTAGATCAACCGGCGGTACAGGTTCAGCAGCGAGCCCGAGTCGGCGTCCTCCGCCTCGACGTTGGTGGTGAGGGAGTCCGGCTGTGGGCTCTCCCACGCCTTGCCCGACGTGAAGCCCACGCCGGGACGCGGGCTCCACTGCATCGGCGTGCGCAACCGCGGATCGGGTTTGTCGCCCGTCATCCCGATCTCCTCGCCGTAGTAGACGAAGGGCAGACCGGGCAGCGTCAGAAGCAGGGTCGCGGCCAGCTTCGCGCGGGCGACGTCGCCGCCGAGCGCGGTCAGCGTTCGGGTCTGGTCGTGGTTCGTGAGGAACGGAGACCAGCGGTACGCCGGCAGGGTGTCCTCGAGTCTCAGGAAGCCGCTGAGCAACCCTGCCGCGGAGCCGGTGCGGACCGCCGACAGGAGCGAATCGGACAGCTCGAAGGCGAAGTACGCCGTGAGCTGGTCGGGGTAATACGGCAGCATCGCGTCGATGTTGGACCACACTTCGCCGACCGTGTACGCGTCGGGCCTGACGCTGCGGAGGTGCGCAGCGTACGCGCGCAGGAAGGCGTGAGTGCCGGGGCACCCGGCGAGACACGTTCCTTCCTCCACGACGTAGGGGACCGCATCGAGACGGAAGCCGTCCACCCCCATCTCGCGCAGCCAGAACGTGGCGACCTTGTTCGCCTCCTCCCGCACGGCGGGCGTCTGGTAGTTCAAGTCCGGCATCCCGCTCCAGAACACGCCGTAGTAGTACTCGTCCCGCACCGGCGAGCGGTGCCACGCCTCCCCACCCCAGGGACCTTTGCCCAGCGGCGTCGGGGAGAAGCGGTACCACGTGCGATAGGGCGACGTCGTGTCCCGCAGCGCCGCCTGGAAGTAGGGGTGGTCGCTCGAGCTGTGGTTCAGCACCATGTCCACGAGCACCTTGATCCCGCGGCGATGCGCTGCGGCCACCAGCCGCTTGAAATCCTCGTTGGTGCCGTAGTCGCGCTCCACGCGGTAATAATCACTGACGTCATAGCCGTGGTAGCTGGGCGATTCCGCTACCGGCATGAGCCAGATACACGAGGCACCGAGGCGGTTGATGTAGTCGAGCTTCCGGATCAGGCCGTTCAGGTCGCCGATCCCGTCGCCATCGCTGTCGTAGAACGAGCGAACGAACACTTCGTAGCAGACCGCGCCGCGGGTCCAGGCAGGGCCGCTTGGCTGCTGCGCGGCGAGCGAGGGGGTCGAGGCGCAAGCGAGGAGCACCGCGCCGAGTCGCGCCGCGCGTGAGATTGACACGCCGGGCGTTCCTATGGTACTACTCGGCGAGACGGTAGGAGGCAATATGGGCGACGACATGGGGACGTTTCGCGTCAGTGTGGAGATCGAGAACCCCGCCCGCCCGGGTGAAGGGCGGACGCTGGAGTCGGTGCTGGTCGACACGGGGGCGGAGTTGTCCTGGTTTCCTGCCGCGCTGCTCGAGTCACTCGGCATCGAGCGCGTCAACCAGCGGCATTTTCGCCAGGCAGACGGCACCGTCCTGGCTCGATGGACCGGCGGTGTGATCCTCCGAGTCGTCGGGATCCAAACCTGGGACGAGGCGGTGTTTGCGGAGCCCGGAGACCTCACCCTGCTGGGCGCACACTCGTTGGAAGGCCTGAATCTGCGTATTGACCCCGTGAGCAAGCAGCTCATCGATGCTGGTCCCGCCCCGGCCGCGGGCGCGCTCGAGTGCATCACGACCGGCGTGTCATAGCGTCGATCGCGATCGCCGCCTGAGGGCCGAGGTGCAGCGGGAGGGCGTGGGTGGAATCCACGACGACGGTGGCGCCGACGCACGACGTGCCCCCGGCCGCGAGCCCGCCCGTGAGAATGTCGCAATAGGTGCCGGGCGGCATTCCCGTCATAATCATGGTGTCCACCGCGACACCTTCCCGGCTGATGGCCACAAAGCCCTTGTCGCCCCGCGAGAAGGCGATGGCGTTGGCGCCGTCGTCCCACCAGTGGTTGACGTCCGTCCCCGCGACCAGCTTCCGGAAGGAAACCATTCCCCGGATGTACGGGTCGCGGTGCTCGCACACCCACTGGCCGATCGTCGCCGTTTCGAAGCTCGACGCACACGTCACGGTATTGGTGTTCCCGGCGGCATCGGACGGGGGACCCATCATGTTCCCCGCCGGACAGTCGAATGCGTAGCTCGACAGGATGGACGGATAGGCGTACGGCTGCGCCAGCATCCACACGTTCGCGACGCGGAACACGTTGCCGTCGCGATAACTGATGCCGCAGTCGTGCTGTGTGTCGTGGTTCTGGAGGAA
>QHUM01000022.1:14171-23094 GCA_003222135.1 Gemmatimonadota bacterium
CCCGCGACGCCCAGGCGGGCGAGCATGATCAGGTAGCCGGCGATCTTCTGTCGCACCGACGGCAGGCCCGTGTTCAGGTCGGGCAGCGAGAACAACTCGCAGTCCTGCACGTTGGCGGCGCTCTGGTAGTTGTTGACCGTGCAGGGCGGATGGAAATCGCTCGCGCCGTACAGCCCCGGGTAGTCGTACTTGCTGTACGCGGTGCCGTTACTGCCGACGCCGGGACTCGGATAGTTGGTCATGTGGTTGATGACGGCATCGACATAGATGTCGACACCCACTGCTTTGCAGCGCTGCACCATGTCCACGAACTCGGCCTGAGTGCCCGAGCGGCTGCGTGCGATGCTGTAGCTCACCGGCTGGTAGCGCTCGCTCCAGGGGTAGGTGGGGGGCTGGACGCTGTGCTCCTGGGGCGGCGAGACCTGGACGGCCTTGAACCCGGCCGGTCCGAGCACAATCTCACACTCGGTCGCGATGTCCGTCCACTTCCACTCGAACAGGTGGACGAACACGTCGCCGGCGGCCATGTGGCCGGTGGGGCGGTAGGTGGGAGGCAGCGTCGGCCGGTCGGAGGGAGGATTCCCACCCGGTAGCGAAGGGAGCGGGTGGCTGCAGGCGACCGCGGCGAGCGCGAGCAGCCCTCTGGAAACGAATGATCGCGCCCTCCCGGCGCGGCTGAAGCCGCGGCTCGGCACCTGCCGCTGAGGCGGCCGCATGTGCCAGTTTACTGGCAGATGCCGAGCCGCGGGTTCACCCGCGGACAACGTGGGGGCCTCGCTCAGTAGCCCGGATTCTGCGTCAGGTTCGGGTTGGCAATCAGCTCGTTCGCCGGGAGCGGGTACAGATCCCGCCCCGCATCCAGCGCTGCCCCGCCGATGACGCCGTGTTTCCATGCCCAGACGTACGTAACGCTCGTGAACAATCCGAAGCGCACGAGGTCGCTCCGGCGCTGGGCCTCGAACAGCAGCTCGCGGCCCCGCTCGGCGAGCAAGGTGTCCAGCGTGAGGGTCCCGGCCGGGATGTTGGCGCTGGCGTTCCCGAAAGCACGCACCCGGAGGCTGTCCACGTACGCCTCCGCCTGTGCCAGCGTACCGCCGCCGCCGCGCAGGTTGGCCTCGGCGTAGATCAGGTATGCGTCGGCAAGCCGGAAAATCGGGAAATCAGTATCGACCATGCCGGACTGCGCCCCATTGGCCCCGCCCGACGTCTTGTTGGTGAACTTCGGCGCGGCGATCCCGTTACTGAACTGACCGATCGTATCCACGTTGACCTGCTGTCCGGTCTTGAAGAAGAACGACGCGCGCCCGTCGGCGGCGGCGAACCGATTATAGGCCTGCTGCTTCATTCGGTACCCGCCCCAGCAGTAGTCGATGCCATAACTGGCCGCGGACATCTGGCCGCCGCAGCCGGCATGGATCAGGAACGTCATCCCGCCCCACGTCTGCGTGTTGGTGCCGTCCTGCGGCGCGACGAAGACGAGCTCCGGCGAGGTATTGTTGTCGGCCTGGAAGTTGTGCGCAAACTTCGGATCCAGGGTGTAGCCGGCACCGATCACCGCCTGTGCCTCGGCGAGCGCTCCGGCGTAGTTTGCCGTACTCGTGTACACGCCCGCATTCAGGTACAGCTTCGCCAGCAGCATGTGCGCGGCGGCCGGCGTCGCACGGCCGTACGTCGCCGCGCTCTTGACCGGCAACGAGTCCTTGATGGCGTTCAGCTCGGCCACCACGTACCGGTACAGACTGTCGCGGGTGGCCTGCTTCGGGGGAGTGGCGCCGAGCGGGTCCGCTTCGGTCACCAGCGGGATGTTCCCGAAGAGATCGATCCCGTGCCAGTAGCTCAGTGCACGGAGGAATCGGGCCTCGGCGCGGTAGAAATGGACGTTGGTCTTGAGCGTCGGATCGGTCTGGTTCCGCTCCGCGAGCTTCGCATCCGTGCTCTGGCGCAAAAACTCGTTCACCAACATGACCTGGTAGAAGACCCGATAGTACATCGCGTTCACCATCTCGTTGCTCGCGCCCCACGTCCCTGTATTCAGGGTCGGAAGGCCGGGATCGTTCCAGCCGATCACCGCCTCGTCCGTCGGCATCTCCTGGAGGTACCAGTACAAGCGCAGGTATTCGCCGAAGCCCTCGTCGATGCCTGCGATGTCCGCATTCCCGTCCGGCCCGCGTTGTCCGGTGACGATCAACCCGCCGTAAATCTTCGCGAGGAACGCCCGATACGAGTTGGGATCGTTGAACACGTTGGCGCCGGTGACGGTGCTCTTCGGCGCCACCGTCGGATCGGTGCAGCCGGTCCAGACCGCGGCGAGGAGGGCGGCGGCGACGCTCACTGCCTTGGTTGTGCGGTTCATGTCTTTCGTCCCCCTAGAACCGGACGCTCAGGCCGGTGGTGATGGTGCGCGCACGCGGATAGATGTTGTTGTCGATGCCAAACCCCGGGGAGAGCCCGCCCGCATTCGCGGTAGCCGTCGGGTCGACGCCGCTGTAGCCGGTGATAGTGAACGCGTTCTGCACGGTGGCGAACACGCGCAGCGGCTGCCCGCGATAGGTGAGCGAGTAGCCGAGCGTGATGTTATCCATCCGCAGGAACGACGCATCCTCGACGTAGTAATCCGAGTAGTATTGCGGAACGACGAAGCCGGTCGTGAGAACAGACGCGTGCAGGTTGCTCGGCATGGCCGAGCCCGTAAGGTTTTGGTAGGCGCCGTTGGCGGACGCCACGTTGTTGTAGACCCAGTTCCCCAAGTAGGCCCGCACTGTGAAGCTGGCGTCGATGCGCCCATAACTCAAGTACGACGAGTGACCCAAAATCCACTTCGGAGCAGGGTCGTGATACGGCCGCCGGTCTGCGTCGTTGATGACGCCGTCCGGCCGGTAGAGCCCAACGCAACCGGGCGCCGCGGGGCACGCCACGGTATCGCGGACGGTTGGCTGATCCACGTACATATTGAGCGGGTTGGCAGCATCGTAGACCGGCTTCCCGTTCGCATACTTTTGCTGAAAGACGAAGAACGAGTTGACCGGCACCCCTGGCTGCAGCACTTCGACAAAGTTGCCCACTCCGCCCGAGATGTTCCCGGTCAGGATCTTCGATACGCTCCGGTTCGGGTTGATCGTGAGCAGCTCGTTGGTGTTGTGGCTTGCGGTGAACGCAGCGGTCCAGACCAGCCGGCTCCCGCGCCCCTCGAGCACGCGGGCGTTGAGACTGAGATCGAAGCCTCGGTTCCTCATGCTGCCAATGTTGGTCGTGACAAAATTCCCGAGGTTCGTGCCGGCGGCGACGGGAATGTAGAAGACCAGGTCGTGGGTATTCTTGGTGTACCAGTCGATCGAGCCGCTGTAGCGCTGGTTACTGAAGCCGAAATCGACGCCGGCGTTGTAGGCGCTGGTCGGTTCCCAGTGGATGGACTGGTCGACGGCGCTGGGGCGGATCGTGGTGACGAACACGTTGCCGAACTGAACCTTCGTCTGCCCGTCGCTGTACGTATATGTCGGGTACTGCAGGTAGTCGCCGATCGCCTGGTTGCCGGTCCGTGCCCAGGAGGCGCGCAGCTTCAGGTCCGACAGCGAGCCGACCCCCTGCATGAAGGGCTCCTGCGAAATCCGCCACGCCAGGGCCACGGATGGGAAACTGCCCCACAGCCGACCCGCGCCGAAGCGTGAGGAACCGTCGCGTCGCAGGCTGAAGGCTGCCAGATACCGATCGGAGATGTTGTAATTCAGGCGCCCGAAGAAGGAGATGAGCTTGTAGTCGGTGATGTCCTTGGTATTCCGCACATTCGCGGCCGTCGGAATACCGTTGTCGCCGAGCAGGTTGCTGCTGAGACCCGTTTCGCGCAGCGAGGGATACTCGGCGTGCGACTGGGTGTACGAGTACCCGCCAATCAGATCGATCCTGCCCGGTCCGTAGGTGCGCGAGGGGGCATAGCCTCCGTACGCGTCGAGCACCGAGTTCACTTGGGTGTTGTTCGCGAGAAACAGTAAGCCCTGTCCCTGTCGCACCTGGGCGGCCAAGTTGCTCGGGTAGAAGGTCGTGCGATCGGCTTTCGCCAGGTCGTAGCCCAGGTTGAGGTTGCCGGTCAAGCCCTCGAGGAAAGGCATGCGGTACTCAGCCCGCACATTCCCGACGCTGCGCCAGGTCGTGCCGCGGTCGGACGCCAGGTTCAGGCTGGCCACGGGATTGCTGGGGGACGCATTGGTCGTGTTCCAGTCCCAGTACCCAGTGGCGCTGGTCGGATCCACGACCGGCTGCGTCGGCGCCATCGCGGCGGCGTTGCCGAGCACGTCGCCCGGGGTGAACCAGTCCACCGCTCGCGAGCCCCGCACGTTCGCGCGCACGTTCAGACGGTCGCTAAAGAGGCGCTGCTGATAGTTGAGGCCGAGCGACAGCCGCTCCGTCGAGCTCGCCCGGATGACACCGTCCTGGTTCAGGTAGCCAAGCGACAGGCGGTAACTCATGTCGGTGCCCGCGCCCGAGAATGCCAAATCGTGCTGCTGACCGTACGCGGTGCGGTCGATGAGGCCGAACCAGTCGGTGTTGGCGCCGCGCAACGAATCGACTCTTGATGGGGCGTACTGAGCCACGGCAGCGGCGAACTGGGCAGCGGTCAGCACGTCCGGTAGCCTGGTGACCGACGAGACGGACCCGCTCGTGCTGTACTCGACTCCGGTTCCCTGGCGCCCCTTCGCGCCTTTGGTGGTGATGAGCACGACGCCGTTCGCGGCGTTCGACCCGTAGATCGCGGCGGCCGAAGCGTCGCGCAGCACCGTGATGGTTTCGATGTCGTTGGGGCTGAGGAAATTGAGCGGGTCGCGACCAGCGGAGAGCCCGCCCCCAGCGCCGGTGCCGAGTGGCACACCGTCGATGACGTAGAGCGGCTCGCTGCTGGCATTCACCGAGGTGGGGCCGCGGATTCTGATCGAGAGGCCGCCGCCCGGGTCGTTGTTGTCCACGACCTGCACGCCCGGCACCTTGCTTTGAATCAGCATCTGGGGGCTGAGGATGCGGCCGGTGTTGAACTGCGAGTCGGTCACCGCCGTTACGGAGCCGGTGATATCACCGGCCCGCTGCACCCCGTAGCCCGTCACCACGACTTCCGACAGACCCACGGCTTGGGCCGTGAGGGCGAGATCGACCACGACGGCGTCGCCAGCCACGACGATGACGGCCTGCCGCGCCGACCCGTACCCAAGCATCCTCGCCCGCACCGTGTCCGCGCCCGCGGGGACGCCTGAGAGGGCGAAGCGACCGTCCGCCTGGGTCAGGGCGGTGCGACTGCCGACCGTGACCGTGGCCGTCGGAAGCGGCTGCTGGGTCGCAGCGTCGGTGACGCGCCCGCGAATCGTGCCGGTGGGTTGCTGCGCGCCAAGCGGCGCCGTCCAGAGCACCGCCGCGAGGGCAGCGAGGATACAGCGAAGTCGTCTCATAACGTCTCCTCGAACCGTGGGACCGCACGCACCCGGGCCGACCGGGGGGTCCGGAGCGAGGGAGGAGGTAAGTCGCGGGGCAGGTTCTGTCAACATGGTCGATTTGGCCCAACGCGCTGGGTCCTCACCCCCGCCACGGCAGGACGCAGCGCTGCTGGTTGCTCGCGACCGCTAATGCGAGGCCACGCATGACGTCGAGCGCTTGCTCCGGCGTGACCGCCAGTGGCGCCGTCCCGAGGATTGCGTCGCGCACATTCTCGTAATAGCGCGCGTAGCTCGAGGGAATCGTCGGCACCGGTCGCGCGCCCTCCGGCGTGGTGAGCGTACCGTACAACGCCGGCGGATCCGTATCCCAGTCGGGGGCACCGGGCGCGCGACCCGCCTTCAATGCGGCTTCCTGTGCATCGACCCCGTACTTAATGAAGGAACCCGCGGTGCCGTGAACGGCAAAACTCGGGCCGGGCGCGGCCGCCAACATGGACGCGCGCAACACCGCCCGCAGGTTGGCGTAGTGCAGGGTCACATCGAACGCGTCGTCCACCGCGGCGCCGTCGCGCTCGGTGCGAATGTCGGCCGCGACGGCGCGCGGCGTCCCGAACAGCACGAACGCCTGATCGAGCAGGTGAGGCCCCAGGTCGAACCACACACCCGCGCCAGGCTCCCGCCGCTCGCGCCACGCCCCCGGCTTCAGGTCGGGCCGGAAGCGATCGAAATGCGATTCGTAGACCACGATGCGGCCGAGGGTGCCTTGCGACACCAGGCGTTGCAGCGTGACGAAGTCCCCGACGTAGCGGCGATTCTGATAGACCGACAGGACCCGCCGCTGCGCCTTGGCCAGCGCGACGAGATCTTGGGCCTCCGCGAGCGTGGGCGCGAATGGCTTGTCGATGACGACGTGGCGTCCAGCCAGCAGGCATTGCTGCGCGATCGGATGATGCGAAGTGTTGGGGGTGGCGATGACGACCAGGTCCAGGGCCCGCGTGAGCAACTCATCCACGCTCGTGACGAAGTCGACGTCCGCATAGCCCGGGTCCGGCGCGCCGTGACGCTGCACGATGGCGCTGAGGCGGAGACCCTCGACCGCGCGAATGACGGGTGCGTGGAATACCTTGCCGGCGAAGCCGAAACCGACGAGTCCGACGTTAAGCAAAGACTCTCCTCAGTGCCGCACTCTGTATCGCAGCCAGACCAAGTCGTCGCGCCGTTGGACGGAGATCACCCGGAGATGGCGTGACGGCCCGCGCCCCGGTCTGGCATCGAACAACGTCGGCGTGCCGGTGCCGCCATCGGCGACCGGCGCGATCACCACGCTCAGCTCGTCGATCAGATCGGCCGAAAGAAACGAGCCGTTGATCTTGCCGCCGCCTTCGAGCAGCAGTCTGCGGATGCCGAAGGCGCGCGCGAGCTTTCTGAGGACCTTCTCGAGATCGATGGTGGTTCGACCGCCGAACAGGTACGAAACGCCCTGCGATCGCAGAAACGTCAGGTAATCATTCGATACCCGCTGTGTCAGGATCGTGATCGCATGCTCGCCGTCGATCATGTTCGATCGCCACCTCAATTTGCCGGACGGATCGATGGCGATGGCGTAGGACTTCGCATCCACAGCGGCGATGAAATCGGTTCGCGGAATGCGCTGCCGCACCCTGCGGCGCGGCACCCTCGCGTTCCCGGCGTACGGCTCCATCGACACCCGACCGATGATCCACGCGTCGGCGTGGAACGTTTGCGCCGTGCGCTCGTACTCGGCGGTGTGGCCGGGGACGGAACCCCAGTTCGTCGTGACGATTCTTCCGTCGATCGACGGGCCCATATGGCAGATCACATAGGGACGCCCGGTCTTCCGCATGAGTCGGTCAGCGACTCGCGTCCCGGCGCTCGAGGGCGTCTCGGTCCCAGTGCGCGAGGTCCGCCGCCGCGTCGTAGGTACTCTGGAGGAACGCCAGCAGCGCGTCGACCGGCGAGGTTGCCAAGCGGACCGCCGCGTAGGGCAGGATGAAGATGCCCATCGGCGGATGGTAGTACACGGCGCTGGGCTTCGGGACCAGGTCTCGCAGGCCCGCCGGCTCGGGCGCGGCGTACGCGTAGAACGCCGCCTCCTTCACGTCGCCGCTCCCGGGCCAGAATCCGGCGCTGATCACCTCGTGAGAATAGGCCTCCCGCGTCGTCCGGTCCGCCCCCGGCCGCTCGGGGGCCCGGCGCCCCGAGAACCGCGTCACGGCAAGGTCGAAGCTTCCCCAGAAGAAGTGCACCGGACTGCACTTCCCGAGAAACGGCGCGCGAAACCGCCGGAGCACGTCGTCGGCCTGGACGAGGATACGCCAGTGGCGATTGGCATACTCCGCATCGTACGCCGCATGCGCTGTGTCGTCCGGGAAGCGAGTCGTGTGATCCACCTCGACGGGGACAGGCCACAGCCGGACGTGGACCCCGAGGGTTTCGAGAGCTGCGAGATAGGCCCGATAGAAGTCCGCCACCGAGCGGGGGCGCAGCGCGATCTTCTGCACCGCTCCCTCGCCCGTCCGGAGCACGAGCTCGTGCTCGACGAAGTCGAACTCCGCGTCGAGCGTGCGGGACCCGTACGGCAGCGCGCCGGTCGCGAGCCCCCGCGCGGTGACGCGGAGCGTGACGTGCCACCAGTGATTCTGCGGTGGAGCGAGCGCGAGGCAGGTCTTCCCCACCATCTGCGTCCACATGTGGAGCGTGGCGTACGTGTCCCGCCACTCCTCGAGCGGCAGGGCCGGCCAGAGATCGCTTACCGCCACGTCCGTCGTCACTGGATCAGACCTCCCAGTCGTCCACGAGAGCGACGCTACCGCCTCCGTAGCGCCACGTCAACCAGAGCTGCAAATCGCTCTGCTTGTCACATCGGCGGGCTTCGAGCGGAGCTCCTCGAGGGTGGATCGCTTGCGCGGGAGGTCCCCCGCACCGAGCATTGCTGTACCATGGTCGCACCGCTCGACCGTCTCCGCGCCAGCCTGGCCGATCGCTACGGCCTGGAGCGGGAGCTCGGGCGAGGCGGCATGGCCACCGTGTACCTCGCGCGGGACCTGAAACATGACCGCGAGGTCGCGGTCAAGGTCGTCCGCCCGGAAATCTCGGCGGTCGTCGGTGCCGAGCGGTTCCTGCAGGAGATCAAACTCACCGCGCATCTCCAGCATCCGCACATCCTGCCGCTGTACGACTCCGGTTCGGCGGAAGGCTTGCTCTACTATGTGATGCCCTACGTCGCCGGCGAATCGCTCCGCCTGCTGTTGGACCGAGAGCGGCAGCTGCCGGTGGAGGACGCCGTCGCGCTCACGCAGGCGCTGGCTCAGGCCCTCGATTACGCGCACCGGCAGGGAGTGATTCATCGGGACTTGAAGCCGGAGAACGTGCTGCTGCAAGACGGTCAACCGCTGCTGGCCGATTTCGGGATCGCCCTCGCGCTCGCCGCCGCCGGGGGTGACCGCCTGACGCAGAGCGGGATTTCCGTGGGCACGCCGCACTACATG